>NZ_FOLT01000032.1 GCF_900112455.1 Alkalibacterium subtropicum
CAAAGTTGGATATTTTCCCAGTTTGAACAGTGTGTGTGGTTGAACGAGGCTTTTTCAAAGCCTGACGGACTGCTCCCTTAAGATCTTCACCTAACGGTTCAACGATAGAATCAACTTTTGTGGTCAAAGCTTTTTCCAGAAGACTGTTTTGCTCTGCTGTTAGTAATGCTACGACATTAGCTACACCTGATTTTGTCCAACTACGTCCCTGTCTTTTCGTCCGGTAACTATACACACGATGTCCAGTTTCACAAACGCCTGTCCCATCGGACAGGGGGAGATCACGTTGTTTAAAGCTTTTGATGTATTCCCAATTTCTATACAAATATTTTTTCAGTTTTTCAATTTGATCTTCACGTATTGCTTTGCTTTCTTCTGGTATGTCTATCAATCTGCTTTCAGCTGTTGCACAAACGGATTCCACTAATGACCAGTCATGTTTTTTTACAGCCTTTATCATTAATCCTTCCGTTTTTTTATCGAAAGATAAACGTTCTTTTAATTTTCGATAGACGTGGTAGGTATCTCTAAAATGTTCATGCCGATGACAATAGCCAACGATAGTGTCAAATTTATCTTTTTCATATCCACTTCCTCCATCACTGTTTGTGATGACAAGTGTCTCTTTCAAGTCATAGACTTGATTTAAGTAATGAGCAGCTTGCTTAAAAGCATCTTTACTAGAATCTAAACTTGAAAATGCCATCTTGTTTATAAGCGTATGTCTCTGCTTCTTTTTATCAATACCTTCATGTACGATGACGCGATGAATGGTCGGAGAGTCGCCTTGCCTTCCTTTGACAAGCAAACCATCACCTTCAATATATAATGCTTTTACCTTCTTTCGCTTAGTCTTAGGAAGATTTGATTTATAGTTATATTTAGACAGATAGTGTTGAACCTTTTCTCCAACCTCTTGCGTTACACGGTGAATGGTAGAATGGCTAGCTGTCACAGAACTACTTATCAGAAGAGACTTTTTGGCTTGTCTATAAGGCATATTAGCCCCCAATTGAGCCATAACCTTTTGAGTGTTAGGAGAGTAGCGCTTATACTTTTGTAAGCCTAAGGCTTCATCCAAAGCAATAAATGATGGTTGCCCTTCCTTTTTTAGTCGTCTCCGATAGTAAGTGATCTTACCAAATATAAATTGAACAGTTCGAGGTTCAATATTGTCTACATGCCAGCCTTTATGTTTATACTGCTGGTAAAGTTCTTTATCTATTCTCTCTATGGCATGTTGCATTAACCATTCATTCCAACCTTGAAACCAAAGGTTTAAATTGTTTTCTATATCAATAACTGATTCTTCGTTCTTCCAGAGTTCAACTATTTGTGATATTATATGATTCATAACGAGGCCTCTTTTCTACTGGTGTGGTAACTACTAGATTAAAGGTCTCGTTTCTTTTTGTCTAGAAAACGAAATGATATCACTAACCGAGAACTATTTTACACTAAC
>NZ_FOLT01000031.1 GCF_900112455.1 Alkalibacterium subtropicum
TTTTATTTGAAAATAATAGTGCAAAAAAGCGCAAAAAAACACGCTCCATGTTATAATAAATACAGATAAAATTTATTTTTTTAATTGAGTGCTAGATGCTGTTGCCGCAGACCTAGTGCTCTTTTTTCGTTATACGGAACTTTATCGGTTAAGATTTTATAAATGATTCGAAGTAACTTGTGACCACAGGCCATCACAGCCTTCATTTTAGATCCTCTACTAGAGATACGGTAGTACACTGATCGAAAAGCAAAATCTTTCGATCGACCGGCGATGCCGCCACTGGAAACAAGTGTGGTCTTTAAATATTTGTTTCCCGGGGTTGTTCGCGACGATTTATTTTTTCCCGCACTTTCATTCGATCCCGGAGATAGTCCTGCCCATGAAGCAAGGTGACCGACTGTTTTGAAGGCCTCTGTATTTGGACCAATTTCAGCTAAGATAACAGCGGCACCCTGTTCTTTTACCCCAGGAATCGTTAAAAGCAAGCCATATTCCTCCGGAAAATGAACCAGGATATACTTACGGATATGGCCTTCGATCTGGCGGATCTTGTCATTGTAGAAACGGTATTCATCTAGCGAATCCTCGAGTAACTGCCGATCAGTAACGGACAGTTTTCCGTCCATTGCGCGAAGGATATCTTCGGGAGAGGCTTTAACTTTCCCGTGCATACAGGCACTGACAGAGTCCAAGCTCAACACTTCACCGTTAATAAAGAGCTGAAGCAAGGCTTGTCCTGTTTTGGAAAAAATGTCAGACAAGTAACCTGTCAGTTTGATATTGGAACGTTGGAGGATATTATGCAATTCATTCTTGGCCTGTGTTCGTTTCTGGGTATAAGACAGCCGACGGCGTGTCATCAGACGCAGTTCCATGACTTCAGGTGCAGGAATGTAAGACGATTGAATCAAGCCGCAACGACCGAGTTGCGCGATCCATTCGGCGTCTTTCATATCTGTTTTACGCCCGGGCACATTCTTAATGTGCTGGGGATTAGCTAAAACCAACTGGCCTGTTCCTTCGGAAAAAATATTAAACACGGGCACCCAGTATTGCCCCGTACTTTCCATAAAGATATCAGTGACGTGATGCTCTTCCAGCCACTGAAGGGCCTGTCGCAGTTCACCCGTGCGGGTGCCAAATGTTTTCTGGATTTTTTTGGGTCGGTTTGTATCTAAAGGACCATCCAAAATACAACAGACGATGGTTTTCTGATGCACATCGATACCACAACATGTTTCAATCATTACTTCCATGACCATAACCTCCATCCATAAATTAGGAAACAGACCATCTTATAAAATGTTGTAATTTTATTTCCACATTCAATGATGTATTCGGCTTATCGCAAAAGATAAGACGGTCATCCAGTTTTTTGTACAGGTTCGGCAAAACCCATTAAGAGATCGGATTAGTGTTTCCTGATTCGATTATAGAACAAAACATTTTTTCTGTCGTGGTTTAGATTGTGAAGCAATCATAATGTTTTTTGT
>NZ_FOLT01000028.1 GCF_900112455.1 Alkalibacterium subtropicum
TGACCTGGACGAAGTGGCCGAAGATTTCTGGGCCTATATGTTTTCCGCTGAAGGACAGGCTATCGTTGAAGAGGCCGGATACATCCCGGCGGATACCGAAGCTCCTGCTTATGAAGGAGCAGATCTTGAACTGTCCGGATCCATCGACGTGAACGGATCGACATCGGTTTACCCGGTAGTGGAAGCAGCGGCAGAAGCGTATGAAGAGATCCATCCTGAAGTGCAGATCGCTGTACATTCGACCGGTTCAAGTGCAGGTGTGACGTCTGCCATCGACGGGACCACAGATATCGGCATGGCTTCCCGTGACTTGACTGAGGAGGAAGCGGCTCAAGTCAGTGACGTACAGGCTGTTGCCCTGGATGGTATAGCTGTGATCGTCCACCCGGACAATCCGGTTGAAACACTGTCTGTCGATGAAGTTTCTTCAATCTTCAGTGGCGAGGTCAGCACATGGAGTGAGATCGTAGAGTAATCTTGAAAAAGACACTAACAGCAGCTGAATAACATAGAAGCAAGGGCTTAGGAGTCGATTCTTTGCCCTGCTTCTGTGTGTGTATTCAGTGGAAAGGAAAAAAAATGAATGAAACAAAAGAAAAAATCATGCATGGTGTATTTCTTCTGGCGGCGGTCACATCGATCATTTCTCTGATATTGATCGTTGTCTTCATTTTCACCGGTGGCTTGCCTATGATGCTCGATTATGGCGTATTCGATTTTATATTCGGAACAACATGGAATCAGACGACCTTTGGTATTCTACCGATGATCGTGGGATCGATCCTGGTTACGATCGGGGCGATAGTGCTTGGTGTGCCGATCGGCGTATCCACAGCTATTTTCATGGCCGAGTTCTGCCCGCCTAAGTTATACAGTTTTTTAAAACCCGCTGTCAATTTGATGGCCGGTATTCCTTCGATAGTTTATGGTTTTTTTGCTCTGAGGATCATTGTGCCGTGGATCAGAAACAGTTTTGGCGGTCCGGGGAACAGTATGCTGGCAGCGATTCTGCTGCTTGGCGTCATGATCCTGCCAACGATCATCGCTTTATCTGAATCGGCTATTCGTTCTGTTCCACGTTCCTACTACTCTGGAAGTATCGCTTTAGGGGCAACACAGGAAAGAAGCATTTTCAACGTCTTGGTTCCGGCAGCGAAGTCAGGTATATTCTCAAGCGTCGTTCTGGGTGTCGGCCGGGCGATCGGTGAAACAATGGCAGTCGTCATGGTAGCCGGTAATCAGCCGATCATGCCACGCGGACTGACCCAAGGTGTCCGTACGCTGACGACGAATATCGTACTGGAAATGGCTTATGCATCCGGTCAGCACAGAGAGGCACTTATCGCTACAGGTGTAGTGCTGTTTGTCTTCATCATGATCATCAATACGACCTTTTTAATTGTTAAAAGCAGAGGAGGAGAGAGCTGATGAGCAGTAAACTTTTAAAAGGCTTAGTCTATGCCTCGACACTCTTTACCTTCGGGATCTTAGGGTATCTGATTTTTTATATCCTGTTCAACGGTGTCGCTTATCTCACCCCTTCCCTGTTTGAATGGGAATATTCAACAGACAACGTATCACTTATGCCGGCCTTGATCACGACTTTGTATGTGGTACTGGGCACCCTTTTGATCGCTACGCCGATTGGTGTATTCACAGGCTTTTACCTGGTTGACTATGCCAACAGAAACAACCCCGTCGTCAAGGCGATAAGCATCGCGACAGACACTCTGGCCGGTATCCCGTCGATCATATACGGCTTGTTCGGCTTCCTTTTTTTCGTTGTTTATCTGGAATGGCAGTTTTCTCTGGCAGCCGGTATTTTTACCGTGACCATCATGTCTCTGCCTGTTATTATCCGGGCAACGGAAGAGGCACTGATCGCGTCGGGGATGTCTATCAGACAGGCAAGTTATGCCCTGGGCGCAGGTAAACTGCGGACCCTTTTCAATGTTGTTCTGCCTGTCGCCATGCCCGGTATCCTTTCCGGTGTCATACTGGCCACAGGGAAAATCATCGGCGAGACAGCCGCTTTGATCTTTACACTGGGAACAGCCACGCAACTGCCACAGTCACTGTTTGCTTCGGGTCGTACCTTGTCGCTTCATATGTATATCTTGTCCAATGAAGGACTGCACGTAAATGAAGCCTATGCAACAGCAGTCGTGCTGCTGGTATTTGTTATTCTGATCAACGGACTGTCTACTCTGATCAGTAAACGTTTATCTCGAGGAGGAAAATAATGAGCACCCAACCTAAAATAAAAGTGGAAAACCTGAAACTGTGGTATGGAGACTTTGAAGCTCTTCACGGTGTGGATCTGGATATCTATGAAAAAGAAGTGACGGCATTTATTGGACCTTCCGGCTGCGGAAAGTCCACGTTCATCAAAACATTGAACAGAATGAACGATTTAGTGGAAAATGTAAAAATAGAAGGCACGGTCGAGCTGGACGGCAAAGACATTTACAAGAAAAAAACAGACTTGAATCTCCTGCGTAAAAAAGTCGGTATGGTATTCCAGCAGCCGAACCCGTTTCCCAAGAGTATTTATGATAATGTCGCCTATGGTCCGCGCACGCATGGCATCAAAAAGAAAAGTGAACTGGATGAAATCGTTGAAAAGAGTTTGAGACAAGCGGCGATCTGGGATGAAGTGAAAGACCATCTGGACAGGAACGCCCTGTCCATTTCCGGTGGACAGCAGCAGCGTATCTGTATCGCCCGTGCTTTGGCCGTCGAACCGGAAGTTTTGCTGATGGATGAACCGACCAGTGCGCTTGATCCGATTTCTACAGCTAAAATCGAAGAACTTGTTGCTCAGCTTAAGAACGACTATACTATTGTTATGGTCACTCATAATATGCAGCAGGCTTCGCGTGTGTCGGATCGCACGGCCTTTTTCCTGAACGGACATATTATCGAGACAGACACGACACGTAAAATCTTTACAAATCCTTCTGAGAAGGAGACAGAAAACTATATATCTGGACGTTTTGGATAATATTATTTTGGAGGGACTAACATGAGACGTGCATACGATGATGAATTGAAAAAAATGCATTTCAAGTTTTCACAGATGGGGAATATGGTGAATGAAGCCATATACAAATCCATCAAAGCGTTTGTCAATCATGACAAAGAACTGGCAAAGAAAGTTATTGAAGATGATATAAAAATCAATGACCTGGAACATTCACTGGAGCAGGAGTGCATTGAACTGATCGCGCTTCAGCAGCCCGTGACCAGTGATTTAAGAAAAATCATCACCGTGATGAAAGCTTCGGCGGATCTGGAAAGAATGGGCGACCATGCAGTAAGTATTGCAAAATCGACGATCCGTGTGAAAGGAAACAAGCGTGTTAAAGAAATCGAAGATCTTATCTTTGAAGCCGGTGAAAAAATAGAGAAAATGGGACAGGAAATCATTACCGCCTATGTGAAGTATGACAGTTCCAGTGCCATTGCGATCGCAAAAAATGACGATGAGATTGATGAACTTTCTGATCAGATCAGACGGATGAGTATCGAGGAAATGCGGACCAGTCCTGACCTAGTACTTGGAGCGACGGATTATGTGCTGGTCAGTACCTACCTTGAGCGGATGGGGGATTACATCACCAATATTTCTGAATGGATCCTTTATTTTGAGACAGGAGAAATCCAGGAACTCAATACGCATCATGATTTAAGTTCATTAGAATAGCGTGAGAACATTCATTAAAGACTAAAGATTCATTTCTTTAGTCTTTTTTTGTACAAAAAGTGTAGAAAATCACTCGGTACTTATGTATAATAATGTAATATAACTGATATTATAATTGTAATATAATGAGAGGGATAAGTGAATGAAAATTGGGGAGAAGATCAAGCAAAGGAGAAAAGAAATAAAGATGACACAGGCAGACCTTTCTGAAGGCATCTGCACACAAGCGATGATCAGTCGAATCGAAAAGAAGAAAGTGAGACCCAGCCGGGAACTGATGGAGAAGCTGGCTGAACGGCTGAACGTTTCACTGCATTATTTTTACGGGGAAGATTCAGTGGAAAGTCGCTATTCAAAAACGACTCAACTATGTAAACTGATCAGACAGCATCTGGAACGGAGAGAATATGATTCGGTCTCTTACCTGATCAGTTCGAATGAAGAACTGATCGATCAGACGATCGGAGAGGATAAACTGTTTTTCGAATGGGTCACAGCCCTGCTGTACGATTATCGTGACGGGGACCATGATAAAGCGCTGGACCATCTGATAGCATTGGAGAAAATGACGAAAAACGGGGAGCTCAGGATCGAGATCATTGACAGTATCGGGAATCAGTACTTGAGGAAAGAGGAGTACGATACCGCTGAAAAGTATTATCAAAAAGGGTTCGATATGTTTTCAGAGTGGATGAACCACGAAAAGAAAGCAAAACTGCTGCTGAACTATTCTGTTTGCCTGGCACTTCAGAAAAAATACAGTGACTGTCTGAGTAAAGTGTTTCAGGGGCTGGATCTAGTGGTGTCAGAAAATACGTTATTTCTGTTAGGCGATTTTTTATACTACAAAGGTTACTGTCTGGAAAATCTGGATCAGAAAGAGGATGCGCTTGAGGCCTATAAAAAAGCCTTGATGATTTTTGATATCCAGCAGAATGAGAAATTTTCTGTCTCCATGCAGCTGACGATCGACCGTATTGAAAAAGAACTTGTGAATGTGAATTAGTAAAAGAATACATCCGCCATCACCTGATGTGAAATGAATCGGTGCTGGCGGATGTATTTTTGGATAGTTGCATGAGGAATGTCGCAGTCGCGAGCGAAGTATCGGGTGAGTGGACACTTTTGGTGCCAGGATGTCGCACTCACATAAGAAAGTTCACTCGAGTGAACACTTTTGGAATCAAAATGTCGCAGTCATGAGAGTAGTATTG
>NZ_FOLT01000033.1 GCF_900112455.1 Alkalibacterium subtropicum
CTATGCTTCCACTTCCAGCCTATCTACCTGATCATCTTTCAGGGGTCTTACTTCCTTAAAGGAATGGGAGATCTCATCTTGAAGGGGGCTTCACGCTTAGATGCTTTCAGCGTTTATCCCGTCCACACATAGCTACCCAGCGATGCCAATGGCTTGACAACTGGTACACCAGCGGTGTGTCCATCCCGGTCCTCTCGTACTAAGGATAGCTCTTCTCAAATCTCCAACGCCCGCGACGGATAGGGACCGAACTGTCTCACGACGTTCTGAACCCAGCTCGCGTACCGCTTTAATGGGCGAACAGCCCAACCCTTGGGACCGACTACAGCCCCAGGATGCGATGAGCCGACATCGAGGTGCCAAACCTCCCCGTCGATGTGAACTCTTGGGGGAGATAAGCCTGTTATCCCCAGGGTAGCTTTTATCCGTTGAGCGATGGCCCTTCCATATGGTACCACCGGATCACTAAGCCCGACTTTCGTCCCTGCTCGACTTGTAGGTCTCGCAGTCAAGCTCCCTTCTGCCTTTACACTCTACGAATGATTTCCAACCATTCTGAGGGAACCTTTGGGCGCCTCCGTTACATTTTGGGAGGCGACCGCCCCAGTCAAACTGCCCATCTGACACTGTCTCCCGACCGGTTAACGGTCGTGGGTTAGAGTGGCCATACAGCGAGGGTAGTATCCCACCAGCGCCTCCACCAAGACTGGCGTCCTGGCTTCATTGGCTCCTACCTATCCTGTACAAGCTGTACAGACACTCAATATCAAACTACAGTAAAGCTCCATGGGGTCTTTCCGTCCTGTCGCGGGTAACCTGCATTTTCACAGGTACTATAATTTCACCGAGTCTCTCGTTGAGACAGTGCCCAAATCGTTACACCTTTCGTGCGGGTCGGAACTTACCCGACAAGGAATTTCGCTACCTTAGGACCGTTATAGTTACGGCCGCCGTTTACTGGGGCTTCAATTCAGAGCGTCGCCGAAGCTAACCCTTCCTCTTAACCTTCCAGCACCGGGCAGGTGTCAGCCCCTATACATCTTCTTACGAATTAGCAGAGACCTGTGTTTTTGGTAAACAGTCGCTTGGGCCTATTCACTGCGGCTGACCAAG
>NZ_FOLT01000024.1 GCF_900112455.1 Alkalibacterium subtropicum
AGCGATCTGCTGTACCGTCGTGTCGTAACGGGCGGCGATGGCGGATAAGGTGTCACCGGCCTTCACAGTATAGGTGGTCGTGCTGGAAGGAGGTGGAGGAGGTGTTGTGCCACCATTTCCAGGGATGGTGAGGACCTGTCCGACACGGATAAGATTGACGTTCGTGATATCATTCGCAGCCGCAATACGTGAAACGGTCGTATTGTATCTTGCCGCGATAGCTGACAGGGTATCACCGGCTTTGACGGTATAGGTGGTCGTGCTGGAAGGAGGTGGAGGAGGTGTTGTACCACCAGTTCCAGGGATGGTGAGGACCTGTCCGACACGGATAAGGTTGACGTTCGTGATATCATTCGCAGCCGCAATACGTGAAACGGTCGTATTGTATCTTGCCGCGATAGCTGACAGGGTATCACCGGCTTTGACAGTATAGGTTGTCGATCCGGTAGGTGGAGGTGGTGTCGTCCCGCCGCTGCCCGAAATGATCAGTACCTGACCGGCGCGGATCAGATTAGGGTTAGCAATATTATTGAGTTCCACGAGGCGTTGAACGGTGGTATCGTAGCGGAGAGCGATGGCGTATAAGGTGTCTCCTGATTGAACGGTATAGGTCTGCGTACCTGCGTTGATGTTAAGGAGCTGGTTGATGGTCACAAAACGGTAACCGGCATTTTTCAGTCTCGTGATCATGGTCGGCAGGGCGCCTGGTGTGCCGGAAGCGCCTGCCCCGGTATGCATCAGTACGATGGCGCCAGGAACGATTCTATTCATGACACGGGAAACGATGTCACTGGAGGAGTTGCCTGTCCAGTCGATGGTATCGATGGTCCACATGATGGAATAAGGGTACCCTGCGTCACCGACACGCTGCAGGACGGTCGAATTGTAGGCACCATAAGGCGGTCTGAAAATAGGTTTAGTGGATCTGCCGGTGATCTGTCTGATCGTGTCTTCTGCACGCTGAAGCTGGCTTACTGTTTCAGCGGCCGAGATTTGTGTGAAATAAGGATGAGAGTAGGAATGGTTGCCCAGTTGATGACCCTGGTTGGAGATATTTCGGATAGCCTGCGGATGATGGTTGGCTCCGGATCCCGTCAGGAAGAAAGTAGCCGTCACATTATGAGTGGAAAGTATCTGAAGAATCGTATTGATATTGGTCCCATCCGCTCCATCATCAAATGTAAGGGCGACGACTTTTTCAGTGGTATTCCCTCGGCTGATGGATTGAGCGGGTGCAGCCTGGACTGTCGAGAACGAGAGTATCGAGGCTAACACCATCAAAAAGGTTAGCATGACCCCGACACTTCTGGTTATGATTTTTCCTCTAGTTTGTGTGTTCATTTTTCTCACCCCTTTCAAGCCACTAGAAGAGGAACATGACTATGTAGCAGAAAAAAATAAGTTGATATAAGCAAATAATGAATGGAAATCCTCTGTTATTGTTTAAACACATTATAACATAAAGAAAGTTGAGAACCACATTTAAGGTCTCAACAGAGAAGGGAAATAGAGTGAGTTATAACGCTTTGGCGTAACAGATCACGCGATTCACTTCTTTGAAGCCGACAGCTTTATGGAAGAGGGAACTTGCCTCATTCAACAGTTCGACATCGCTGGCAAATTCTGAAGCGTTCATGAAGCGGGACCAGTCCTCACAGACCTCTACCAGCTGTCTGGCGATCCCCTGATTTCTGAACGGTTTTCGCACATAAATGCCTTCTAAGTAACCGACAGGGGATGTGCGGGTCCCTTCCACATAATCATAACGGAGTTGAACGTGGGCAAATCCAAGGATATCTTCGTTTTCTTCACAAATGAAAAGTTCCGAGGTACTATCCCTGTGAAAATGATCCATTTCCTTTTTTAGGAGACTGAGATTTTCATCCGGCCACAGTAAATGAGCCAACTCTGAAATCTGTTCAATATGATGGTCACCGGCACTTTTTATTTTAAACATCCTTATTCCCCCCATGACTAACTCGCAAATACGTGTGTTATTTTTTTATTTTACCACAGATCTCCTTAGAACGCTTACAAAATAATCCGGGATATAAAGGTATAACAAGATGGCCTTTAATGACGGAAATTTTGTAAACAAAGCGTTATAGTTCATTCATACACAATTAGTATGGTATTATTTTTATTAAGAAAGCGACTACATAAAAAAAGGAGAATGCAGAATGAAAAAGTCATTGTTATTTTCTTTATTAGCCGTCCCATTGGTGTTATCCGGATGCGGAACGGGAGGAAATGAAGGTGGTTCGACCCCCTCTGAAGACGGACAAAATGGAGACGGTGCCGGCGGGGAAACTGTGACTGTAAACTTCTTCAACCAGAAACCGGAGATCACTGCCCAACTGGAAGAGCTTGCTGCCATGTATAGTGAACAGTCTGAAAGTAATGCAAACGTCACCATCACAACAGTCGGGAGTGGTGAAGGATCGGCTGCCTTACAGGCCCGGTTTTCTTCTGGAGATGAACCCGCACTGATGATGCTGAACGGTCTTCCGGAAATCGAGCGGTACAGTGACTCACTTGTAGATGTCTCAGAGATGGAGGTAGCCGATACGGTCATCGACGGTCTGCTCGAAGGTGGAACGATCGATGATACCCAACTTGGGATCCCTTTAAATATCGAAGGCTTCGGTTGGATGTATAATAAAGATATTTTTGATCAGGCAGGCATCGACCCGGAATCCATTGAATCTTATGATGATTTTGTTGCCGCCGTGGAGACGCTGGACAGCCAGAAAGAAGAACTTGGGATCGAGGAAGTATTTGGCTTCAGTGGAGGAGAAAACTACATTGCGAATCAGTTTTCAGCCAACTTTACCAGTCCAGAGTTCAATCACAGTATTTTAGACGCCTACAATGCCGAAGAACTGACATGGGAATACGGTGACCAGATGCAGAAATATACGGATCTGATCAATGAATATAACGTTCAGCCGATTCTGACCGTGGATTACAGCCGTTCCGTTGAAGAACTGTTTGTCAACGACCAGGTGGCTTTAGTGCATCAAGGGGTCTGGATCGTGCCGACGTTGAATGACATCGATCCTGATTTTGCTCAGGAAAAACTGGGTATTTTACCGACCTATGGCGAAAGCGATACAGAAGGAAGGATTCCAGCCGGTTCTCCCTGGTATATCGGGATCAATGGGAATATGGATGAGGCAGTCGTAGAAGAAGCGAAGAACTTTATCGACTGGATGTATCTGTCTGAGGAAGGGCAGGAAATGATCCTTAATGATCTGGCTTTCATTCCTGCTCAAGAAGGCTATGATCCCGAAGATATTTCAGATCCTGTATCACGTCAGATTTATCAAGCGATGCTTGCAGGGGAATCTGCAGCGTTTGTTCATAATCAGTATCCAAGTGGCTGGTTCCAGCAGGAATTGTATCCGCAATTCCAGAGCTATTTAAACGGAGAGCAATCATGGGAAGCGTTTGAAGAGAACACCTCTCAAGCCTTTTCAGAAATGAGGTAGTCGATTATGAAGGGAAAAAAGAAAAACCTGTATTACTGGGCTTTCGTTATCCCCTCCCTGCTGGCCGTATTTTTCGTTATTGTTCTGCCGCTGATTTTGGGCATAGGCACGTCATTGACCAATTCAGATGGACATACTGCAGTGTTTATAGGATTGAATAATTATAGAAGACTTTTATCAGATGAACAGTTCATTTATAGTCTGTGGTTCACTATTCGCTTTGCCTTTGTGGCCGTCATACTGATCAATGTCATCGGTCTGGGTCTCGCCCTTATCGTGACACAGAAAATCGGTAAGATCAGTTTGTTTTTCAGAACGGTTTTCTTTATGCCTAATTTAATTGGAGGGATCATCTTAGGTTTTATCTGGCAGTTTATCTTTGTCCGGGCCTTTGCAGGGATTGCAGAGGCGACTGGACTGACATTCTTCAATGCCTGGCTGGCTGATACGACCACCGGTTTCTGGGGACTGGTCATTGTGTTCCTATGGCAGATGAGCGGTTATATCATGATCATCTATATTTCGTTCCTTGCCAATATACCGGGGGAATTGATCGAAGCCGGCAAGATAGACGGGGCGAATAAGTGGCAGGCTTTCTGGCAGATAAAATTTCCCATGCTTGCGCCGGCGTTTACGGTCAGTCTGTTCCTGACTTTGGCCAATGCGTTTAAAATTTACGATTTAAACTTGGCGCTTACAAACGGGGCCCCTTTTGGATCTACGGAAATGATCGCCATGAACATCTATAATACCGCGTTCTTCCAATACCAGCAGGGTTATGCGCAATCCAAGGCCGTCATCTTTTTTCTTATAGTCGCGGTGATCTCTTTGACACAAGTCTTCATAACGCGTAGAAAAGAGGTCGATTTATAATGACACGAGAAAAAACTCACAAATGGCTGGTTATTATACTGGGTGTAATGATAACGGTCAGCTGGATCTATCCGTTTTTCATCATATTCTTCGGATCCTTGAAAAGTCGGGCAGAAATTTTCACGAATACGATCTGGATCCCGGAAACCTTTGTTCCAGAAAATTATTCCAGAGCATACGAGGGCTTGGAGTATGGCAGAAGTTTTTTAAACTCATTGTTTATCACAACATCAAGCATCATTATTATCGTTATTTTTTCTTCGATGGCAGCTTATGCTTTGGCGAGGAACAAGTCAAAAATCAGTACAGCAATCTATTTCTTCTGTGCGTTGACGATGCTGATCCCGTTCCAGTCGGTCATGATCCCTCTGGTTTCCATCTTCGGGCAGATCGACTTCTTGAACCGGTTCGGTCTGATCATCATGAACTGGGGGTTCGCTTCCAGTATGTCCATCTTTCTGTATTATGGCGCGATGCGATCCATCTCAGTATCGCTTGACGAAGCAGCTTACTTGGACGGAGGAACACCATTTCAAATTTTCTGGCGTGTGATCTTCCCGATCCTGAGACCGACAACCGTTACGGTCGTCATCCTAAATGCCATTCGTTTATGGAATGACTTCCTGCTGCCTTCACTTGTCATCAATCAGGAAGGTATGCGTACCATCCCGCTTCGCATGTATTACTTCTTCGGAGAATATACTGTCCAGTGGGAACTGGCACTGGCCGGTCTCGTGCTGGCGATCGTACCGATCATCGTGCTGTATATCTTCATTCAGCGCTATATCGTCGAAGGGGTGACAAAAGGAGCCGTCAAGACCTGATAAACTGGTAGGATAAGGTATAAATGTAGATCGCTGAAGGGACCCGTCCCTTCAGCGATCTTTTATAATGAATCATTGAATCGGCTGTAAAAAAATGTTCACAACTGACTTATAATAAATAAGTTAAAAAGTTGACAAATCGACTCATTACTTATATTATTTAACATGTCGAAACAAATAGAATATCTCATTTACGTTTAAATAAGGTAAAGTAGTGAAAGTGCTTTTCCGCTCAAGGTAGTAGTCTATACTAAATTGGAGTGGGACCAGGCGCTTTTTTTTGTGAAAAAAATTATGGATTTAGCGAAAAAAGCCTGAATCCACGCAAAACACGAGCTTTTTATAACAGTTTTTGTAGTAGAGAGGACAGGCTCAAGACGCATCTACTAAATAACAGGAGGAACTTTGAATGGCTATAGAATTTGATACGATCGCTGCGATCTCAACGCCACCGGGTGAAGGTGGTATCGGCATCGTCCGCATCAGTGGTGATGAAGCACTGGAGATTGCTGACCGTGTTTATCAGGCAGGGAAAAAAGAACTAAGCAAACAGAAAACCCACACGATTCATTATGGCCACATAGTGAATCCGAAAACAGACACGCAGATCGATGAAGTGATGGTCACGGTCATGCGTGCACCAAAAACGTATACACGAGAAGATGTTGTTGAAATCAATACCCATGGCGGCATCGTGGCAGTCAATAAAGTACTGGAAACGGTCCTGCATAACGGTGCGCGTCTGGCGGAACCAGGAGAATTTACCAAACGCGCCTTCCTGAACGGCCGCATCGACTTGTCTCAGGCTGAAGCGGTCATGGATGTCATTCGTGCAAAAACGGATAAAGCGATGCATATGGCTGTAACCCAATTGGATGGGAACCTGAGCCACCTGATCAAGAATTTAAGGCAGGAAATACTGGGCACACTGGCTCAAGTGGAAGTGAATATCGACTATCCTGAATACGATGACGTTGAAGAAATGACTTCCAAACTGCTGGTCGAAAAGGCCAAGGAAGTCAAAGCCCAGGTCGAAGCGCTGCTTGAGACAGCCGGACAGGGTAAGATCCTTCGGGAAGGATTGGCCACAGCCATCATTGGCCGTCCCAACGTCGGGAAATCAAGTCTTTTGAATGTCCTTCTTAAAGAAGAAAAAGCGATCGTGACTGAGATTGCCGGAACGACACGCGATGTCATCGAAGAGTACGTCAGCGTCAAGGGTGTGCCTTTGCGACTGATCGACACGGCGGGTATCCGTGAAACCGAAGATATCGTTGAACGCATCGGGGTGGAACGCAGCCGAAAGGCCTTGTCAGATGCCGATCTGGTTCTTCTGGTATTTAACCAGAGCGAACCGCTGACAGAGGAAGACAAGCTCCTGCTTGAAGCGACTGACGGACATCACCGCATCATTATATTGAACAAGATGGATCTGGAAAACAGACTGGATTTTGATGAACTGAAAACTTATGTCGATGCTGACAGTATCGTCCAAACATCGATCATTACAGAAGCCGGCTTGAATGAACTGGAAGCGAAAATCGCCGAGCTGTTCTTTGCCGGCAACACGGGCGAAAAGGATGCGACTTACGTGTCCAACATCCGCCACATTGCCTTATTAAATGAAACGAGCGGTGCCTTCGATGACGTCATTGAAGGGATCAAAATGGGCATGCCAGTCGATCTGGTGCAGATCGATATGACCAGAGCCTGGGACTTGCTTGGTGAAATCACCGGTGACAGCGTTCAGGATGAACTCATCACCCAGCTCTTCAGCCAGTTCTGCCTCGGGAAATAAGAAAAGCGAGACAGCCCCGTTCTGACTCCAGCGAAAAAAAGGAAATTATGCCCTGAATGAGCATACTGCGCAATTGCTGAAAGACTTCCTGCTTTAGCAGGTTAGTCGTACAGTATGCGTTAGCTGGTAGCTAATTTATCTTTTTTCGTTTGGAGTCAGGGGGTGAATCGCTAGACAATAAGAAAAGCGAGACAGCCCCGTTCTGACTCCAGTGAAAAAGTGCTGGGGTGGCAGAAGGACCCGGGTCACTTTAAAATAACTTAAAACTTAAACGAAATCTCAATTAGAAAGGACTAAATCTATGCAAACATATGAAGCAGGTTATTATGATGTCGTCGTCGTAGGAGCCGGTCATGCCGGATCCGAAGCGGCACTGGCTTCCGCACGAATGGGGGCAGAGACGCTTTTAATGACCATCAACCTTGACATGATCGCCCATATGCCGTGTAACCCGTCCATCGGCGGACCGGCAAAAGGGATCGTTGTCAGAGAGATCGATGCTTTAGGCGGAGAGATGGGGCGCAACATCGACAAGACCTATATTCAAATGCGAATGCTGAATACCGCCAAAGGCCCAGCTGTACGGGCTTTACGTGCACAGGCAGATAAGCATATGTATTCAGATGAAATGAAAAAAACGATTGAACAGACGGAACACCTGGACTTGAAACAAGGGATCGTCGATGAACTGATCATTGAAGACGGTCAGATTCAGGGCGTCATCACGAATACGGGTGCGATTTATAGAGCGAAAGCTGTTGTTTTGACTGCCGGGACTTCTTCACGCGGCGAGATCATCATCGGCGAACTGAAATATTCTTCCGGTCCGAACAACACGCAGCCAAGCATTAAACTCTCAGAAAGCCTGCTTGAGCATGGCTTTGAACTGGACCGTTTCAAAACCGGGACACCCCCGCGTGTTCACAAGAGTTCGATCGATTACTCGGTGACGGAAGAACAGCCAGGTGACAGCGAGCCGCATCACTTCAGCTTTGAAACACCGGATGAAGATTATCTTGAAGAACAGATTTCCTGCTGGCTGACGTATACGAGTAATATCTCGCACGATATCATACGTGAGAACCTGCATCGTGCGCCGATGTTTACAGGTATCGTTGAAGGCGTCGGGGCCCGCTACTGCCCGTCGATCGAAGACAAAGTCGTGCGTTTCTCTGACAAGCCGAGACACCAGCTGTTCCTTGAACCGGAAGGCGCGAATACTGACGAAATATACGTTCAGGGCCTTTCTTCTTCATTGCCGGAAGATGTCCAGTTATCTGTCCTGCGCTCCATAGAAGGCCTGGAAAACGCGCAGATGATGCGTACTGGTTATGCCATCGAATATGATGTTGTGAAACCTTACCAGCTTCGCCCGTCACTGGAAACGAAATTGGTTGATGGGCTGTTCACTGCCGGTCAGATGAACGGGACGTCAGGCTATGAAGAAGCCGGCGGACAAGGACTGGTTGCCGGGATCAATGCGGCACGTCTGGTCAAAGGGGAAGAACCGGTCGTATTGAAGCGGAACGAAGCCTATATCGGCGTGATGATCGACGACCTGGTCACAAAAGGAACGAACGAGCCGTATCGTCTGCTTACATCACGCGCAGAATACCGTCTCCTTCTGCGTCATGACAATGCTGATTTCCGTCTGACTGAAAAAGGCTATGACCTCGGACTGGTTTCTCAAGAGCGCTTCGAACTGTTCCTGACTAAAAAAGATTTAGTCGAGAAGGAACTGGAACGCCTGAAAACGATCCGTCTGAAACCGAGTGACGTGAAAGACTATCTGGAAGAAAAAGACGAACCTCAGTTGAAAGACGGGATTTTAGTCTATGATTTCCTGAGACGGCCGTATGTAAAATATGAAGACATTGTTCCTTTTGCGCCGACAGAAACTGAACTGCCAAAAGACGTGAAAGAACAAGTCGAGATCCACATCCAGTATGAAGGCTACATCAACAAAGCGATCCGTAAAGCGGAGAAGATCAAGCGCATGGAAAACAAACGTATTCCAGAAGGCATCGATTATTCCGTGATCAACGGCATCGCCACAGAAGCCAGAGAAAAACTGGCAAAGATCCAGCCTGAAACGATCGCCCAAGCCAGCCGTATCAGCGGCGTCAACCCGTCAGACATTTCGATCCTGATGGTCTATGTTGAACAAGGCGACGTTCAGAAAGTGAAAAACG
Organism: Alkalibacterium subtropicum; assembly: GCF_900112455.1. Taxonomy (GTDB): domain Bacteria; phylum Bacillota; class Bacilli; order Lactobacillales; family Carnobacteriaceae_A; genus Alkalibacterium; species Alkalibacterium subtropicum. The sequence goes on from NZ_FOLT01000024.1 coordinate 9,179, forward strand.
CTTAAAGATAAAAAGGGAAGAGACTGGAAAATTCCAGTCTCTTTTTCATACATTGCGCACGAATATAAAGGTGAATGCCTTGAATTTTGATACATTCGACAGTTAGGGATTCATTTTTATAACGTACCTGTCGAAGAATAAGAACTTCGGTAAGTAGCTCGCGTGTTTTGATATCAAACTGTCGAAGTTCCCTCGTGTTCGGTAAGTAGGTTGAAGTAAAGGGAACGTAACTGTCGAAAACCGCCTTATTCGACAGTTAGAACTAGAAGTGGGTGTTGAAACTACCGAATAGATGCCAACTTGAGCACTTAGGTTGGAAAAGTCCCTGTTTAAGTACCGAATAGAACGATATTCAGCACTTAGACTTTATCAAGTTGAAGCTAACTACCGAACAACCGAACTGCGGAACTACCAAACTACCGGAATCACCGAAAATAAGACGAGTACAGTCGTTAATTCACCCAAAATTTGGTACACTTAAATAAATCTAAGCTTAGCGAGGAAGATTAACAAATGGAAGAAATACAAACGGAACGCATACTTGGTTTTTTCGAAGCCATACAAAACAATGAAATCAGTTTCTGGCTGGGTGCCATCATCGGCTTTGCCCTGATTTTTGTTGTACGGGCCGGATTGCATACCGGACTAAAGAAAATCATCAGTCAGGAACGTACGCGTCTGTTTCTTGAGACGCTTGTCAACTGGGTGACATTATTTGTCCTGATCGTCTACTTTTTAACGTATTTTTCAGAAACCTCCTTTATCTATCAGACGCTCTTTGTGTTCGGGGAGACGCAGATCACTGTCTTCCTGATTCTGACGGTCCTCTTTGCGATCGTTCTGGCTGTAAAGTTCTCAAAAGCTGTTCGGGAATATGTTCTGCCGACAGTTTATGACAAATACGGCCTGGACAGGGGACTTCAAGCATCGATGAATACCTTTTTCCATTATTTCATCATCACGATGGCCATTTTGATTTCGCTGTCTTCCATCGGGTTTAACCTGACTAGCCTCACAGTCTTCGCCAGCGTGCTGGGTGTCGGGATCGGGTTTGGTTTGCAGAATGTGATGTCCAATTTCATTTCAGGCTTGATCATTCTGTTTGAGCGACCGATCAGAGTAGGGGACCGGGTCATTATCGACGATACGATCGCGGATGTGGAGGAGATCAAGATTCGGGCGACCGTCGTCCGCACGCGTGTCAATGAGCGGATGATCATCCCCAATTCCTATTTCCTGGAAGAAAAGTTCGTCAACCGCTCGTATGCCGATACGCGTCTGCGCATACCAGTCGAAGTCGGGGTCTCTTATGGCAGTGATGTCGAGCTGGTCAAACAGCTGTTGTTTGAATCCGTATATGAACTGAGAGAAGAATCCTGGCCCAACATCGTGGACCGTCCAGAACCCCGGGTCTTTTTTGAAGGTTTTGGCGATTCCGCCCTGGATTTCACTGTCTGGTTCTGGATCGATTCGCAGAGCGACGAGAGAGAATTTACCATTCCAAGTGACTTAAGGTTCAAAATATTCAGGAAGTTTGCGGAGAACGATATCGAAATACCTTTTCCTCAACGAGACGTTCATCTGATATCAAATGATAAATGAGTCGGTCAGTCGCAGTCTTATAATAATCAAACTAAAAGGATGGATGATATGAAAAAAGTATTAGTCGTCGAAGATGAACAATCTATCGCAAAACTGCTGCAGTATAATCTGGAAAAAGAAGGCTACGAAGTGGATGTCGCCATGGATGGTAAGGAAGGTCTGGACCGGGCTCTGGAAGATGATTACACCATCATCCTGCTGGATCTGATGCTCCCGACGAAAGACGGCATGGATGTGTGCCGGGAATTAAGACAGGAGAAGATCGACACACCGATCATCATGCTTACGGCAAAAGATTCAGAAATAGACAAGATCGTCGGACTGGAGATCGGTGCTGATGATTATATGACAAAACCCTTCAGTCCGAGGGAAGTGACGGCACGCATCAAAGCCATTCTGCGCCGTGTTGAAAAGCGCAATGGGGAGAAACAGGCAGAACCTGCCCAACAAGAAGAGGAACTGACTTTTGGAGAGATTACAATCTATCCGAATACTTACGAAGTGATCGTTAGAGGAGAAAAAGTCGATTTTACGCCCAAAGAATTCGAACTGCTTTTGTATTTAGCGAAACACGCCAACCGCGTACTGAGCAGAGATCAGCTGCTGCTCGCTATCTGGGACTATGATTTTGCCGGAGAGACTCGCATCGTGGATGTGCATATCAGTCATCTCAGAGAGAAAATCGAAGCCGATCCGAAAAAGCCGGAATATATCAAAACGGCTCGCGGGTTCGGTTATAAATTCGAGGCGAGACCATGAAACAGCTCCGCAGCAGGATATTAGGTTTTTTCACACTGGTCCTCATTCTGTTCAGTCTGCTGTTTATGTATCTCAGTTCGAACATACTTGAAAATCAGGCCATTGAGCAACAAGGGAATGATCTGAAAGCCCAATTGTTGACGCTGTCCAGTCAAGTAGATGCTTCTTTTTCAGATGCAAGCTGGCAGGATTTAAGTGAGAATCTTTCGCAGACTGCTGAGGCGGTAAGTGAACGGATCACGTTCATCTCTCTGACCGGGGAAGTCGTCTATGATTCAAGGGCGGATCAGGACACACTGGAAAACCACCTGAACCGACCGGAAGTCCAGCAGGTTATCGAAGGTGAAAGGATCGGGACCTATAGTAGAGAAAGTGCCAGTACAGGGGAATATCTGTATTATGTCGCTGTCGAAGTAGACAGTACAGAAGGGGCCCCGCTTGGTTATTTGCGTCTGTCCAAAAACGTAGAAGAGATGGCCGCCTTGACTGATGAAGTCATTCAGATCCTGCTGATCTTTATGGCTGTATCGATCCTCGTCGCTTTACTCTTCACTTTTTACTGGACGAAACGGATAAGCGATCCCCTAGAAGAGATGAAACGGGTAACTGAAAACCTGACGGACAATGACTATACCGGTCGATATGCCGGTCAGTCGTATAAAGAAATCGACGATCTCGGTTACTCGATCAACAGACTTGCCTTGAATTTGAACCTGCAGATGCAGGAAATCAGACAAAATGATGCGCAGTTAAGAGAACTGATCAATCATCTCGTCATCGGCGTTTTTGTTATTAATCCCGATAGAGAAATCACTATGGTCAACCCTGTAATGAATGACATGCTGGGGAAAGGTTTGTCCGGTGAAATAGGTGAGACATATCATGAGAATATAAAAAGTGCCGGTTTGATCGAACTGATCGAAAAAGCCTACCATAAGCAGCGGGTTCAGAATAGTGAACTGGTACTCTATTATCCTGAAGAAAAAATAGTGGATGTAAACGTCGTGCCTATAATTGATTCAGAGGGGAATCCTGTCAATTATATCGTCCTGCTTTACGACATCACGGAAATCAGACGACTGGAAAAAATCCGGACAGATTTTGTGGCCAATGTGTCTCACGAGTTGAGGACACCGATCACGGCCATCAGAGGATTTACTGAGACCCTGCTGGATGGTGCAATGAAGGATGAAGAGGTCCTGACGGAGTTTCTGACGATCGTCAATAAAGAGTCCATCCGCTTGAGCAATATGGTCGAGGACATCCTGCATCTGTCAAAACTTGAGCAGAGAAATGTCCTGAAAACGCTGGATGAGGTCCGGGTCAAAGAGGTCACCGATGAGATCCATAAAATCCTTCATCAGAAAATCGAATCCAAGAATATCCAGTTCACCTATGAAGAAAGCGATCCGGTGATCCTGAAAATGGACAGAGATCATCTGAAACAGATCATTCTGAATCTGGTTGCCAATGCAGTGAATTATACCCCGGATAATGGGGCTGTATCTGTTAAGGCGGAGACACACGACAATGAAATAGCAATTCACGTCAAGGATAATGGCATAGGTATCCCTCCAGATAAACAAGACAGGATTTTTGAAAGATTTTACAGAGTCGATAAAGCACGAAGCCGAAATGCCGGAGGAACAGGACTCGGTCTGTCGATCGTCAAGTGGTTAGTAGAAAATAATGATGGGAGGATCACACTGGCGAGCGAAGAAGAAAAAGGGTCTCTTTTCACAGTATGGCTACCTGCTGAACAGTAAACCGTATCAGCTTTCCCTGGAAGAACCGTTCAGAAACTTGAACGGTTCTTCCAGGGATTTTTTATTTACAATAAATTTACCCTTCCTTACATAATGTATACATGAAATTGAAGTGTTCTAAACAAAAGTTCTATAAAGTAAGGGGTGTAGGCAGGAGTTGTCTAAAATTAATGAAAAAGGGGACATATAAACATGAATAAACTACTTAAATGGGGAACACTAGCAGGTTTGACACTAACACTGGCGGCTTGTGGAAACGGCGCCGAAGAAACAGATGGAACAGATGAAACAGCTGGATTCGACACATCAAGCAACATCCACCTCGTCACCCGAGAAGTGGGTTCCGGTACACGTTCAGCCTTTGCTGAAATGGTCGGCCTCTACGAAGGCGAAAACGATCAGATTTCTCCGGGAGCCACTGCCCAGCAGGGGACCAATGCGGTGAACAGCACGGTTGCCGATGACACCTATGCGATCGGTTATACGTCTGTCGGGGCCTTGAACGAGTCACTCAAACCTGTCCAGATCGACGGTGTCGATCCGACAGAAGAAAATATCCTTGCAGGTGACTACGAAATCGCACGAAACTTCAACTTGATCATCGGAGATGACCTGGACGAAGTGGCCGAAGATTTCTGGGCGTACATGTTTTCCGCTGAAGGACAGGCTATCGTTGAAGAGGCTGGCTACATCCCGGCAGATACCGAA
>NZ_FOLT01000025.1 GCF_900112455.1 Alkalibacterium subtropicum
CAACATTGAGACCAATGTTTATTTAAAGCGGAAGACGGGATTCGAACCCGCGACCCCCACCTTGGCAAGGTGATGTTCTACCACTGAACTACTTCCGCAAAAGAAGTGCCGGCTAAAGGAGTTGAACCCTCGACCCACTGATTACAAATCAGTTGCTCTACCAACTGAGCTAAGCCGGCTTAATATTATAGAGAAACACTTATGCGGATGGAGGGACTTGAACCCCCACGCCGTGAAGCGCTAGATCCTAAATCTAGTGCGTCTGCCAATTCCGCCACATCCGCATATATAAAGCTGAGCTTTATATACATGAGCCGTGCTGGGCTCGAACCAGCGACCCTCTGATTAAAAGTCAGATGCTCTACCAACTGAGCTAACGGCTCTAAAGGCAATGGAGGTTAACGGGCTCGAACCGCTGACCCTCTGCTTGTAAGGCAGATGCTCTCCCAACTGAGCTAAACCTCCGGAATATATTGCATAGCAATGTCCTGCTTTCACAAAGGGAACCCCTTCACTATCCTCGGCGCTGAGAAGCTTAACTGCTGTGTTCGAAATGGGAACAGGTGGTTCCTTCTCGCCATTATCACTATACAATATATTTTTTGGGATTGCTGAAACAATTACTGCAGCAACTCTTATATCATACAAAGATATTCCTCCTTTGTCAACTACTTTTTAAATGTTTTTAAAAATAATCGACAAAGAAGGCGTCATCTTATAGTTATCTTGTTTATTTTCCCCAGTGTTTATTTATAAAACCGGCTCTCCCGGAACCTACACTATATCTTTTGTAGTGTGCCGATTCTTTTTTGTAGTAATCCTGATGATACTCTTCAGCCGGATAAAACGGTTTGGCTTCTTCTATCTGGGTAACGACCGGTTCGTCAAACCTGCCACTTTGTTCCAACTCTCGCTTGGATTCTTCAGCCACCTGTTTCTGATGTTCGTTCAAATAGAAGATGACCGGTCGATATGAATCGCCGCGGTCGGCAAACTGTCCGCCTGCATCGGTAGGGTCTGTCTGTCGCCAATAAATCTCTACCAGTTCGCGGTACGAGATCTTGTCTGGATCATAAACGATCTCTACCGCTTCGGTATGACCGGTTCGACCTCTGGTCACTTGCCGATAGGTAGGATTTTCGACATGTCCGCCTGTATAACCCGACGTGATCGAAATGATGCCTGGTAATGAATCAAAAGGCTGAACCATGCACCAGAAACAACCGCCCGCGAATATTGCTCTTTGTTCATTAGCCATGTTCATTCTCCTTTACTGCTGTTCCTCGACTTGACTTAACGGATCTCTGTTACGCCACCCATATACGGTACAAGAGCTTCAGGTACCTTGATGCTGCCGTCAGCCTGCTGATAGTTTTCCATGATGGCCGCCACGGTCCGGCCTACAGCCAGTCCTGAACCGTTCAAGGTGTGTACATAATCTATTTTACCATCCGATTCTTTTCTATATCTAATCATAGCTCTTCGCGCCTGGAAATCTTCCGTGTTTGAACATGAGCTGATTTCTCTATAGGTGTCCTGAGCCGGGATCCAGACTTCCAGATCATAGGTTTTCGCTGCCGCAAAGCCGGTGTCGCCTGTAGCAAGCAGAACGACGCGATACGGGAGACCCAATTTCTGTAAAATGGCTTCCGCATTGTTCGTCATTTTCTCCAGTTCATCATAAGACTCTTCCGGCTTGGCAAACTTGACCATCTCCACTTTGTTGAACTGATGCAGACGGATGAGCCCGCGCGTGTCCCTGCCGGCACTGCCTGCTTCAGATCGGAAAGAAGGAGACAGGGCTGTGAAATATTTCGGCAGGTCTGTCTCTTCAAGAATTTCGTTCTGATAGTAGTTCGTCAACGGCACTTCAGCTGTCGGTATCAGCGTCAGCGGATGGTTCTTGATCTGGAACACATCTTCTTTGAATTTAGGGAACTGACCTGTTCCATATAAGGCATTATCATTCGCCAGATACGGCGGGATGATCTCTTCATAGCCATGTTCCGTCGTGTGCATATCCAGCATGAAGTTGTACAAAGCCCTTTCTAAGCGGGCGCCTAATCCCTTGTAATACAGGAAACGGCTGCGCGCCACTTTCGCTCCGCGTTCAAAGTCCAGAATACCCAGTTCCGGCCCTAGATCCCAGTGGGGTTTCGGCTCAAAATCAAAGGTCGCCGGCTCGCCCCATTTGCGCACTTCCACATTGGATTCTTCATCTTCACCAACGGGGAGTGAGTCATGAGGCATGTTAGGCAGACCGGCTGCTATCTCATTGACTTGTTCTTCCAGCTTCTCCAGATCGGCATCGATTGTTTTGATATCTCCCCCGACTTTCTGCATGGCCGCTATGGCCTCTGAGGCGTCTTCTTTATTCCGTTTCTTTTCTGCTATCTGGGCAGAAACATCGTTACGGTGTTTTTTCAGTTTTTCTGATTTCTGGATCAGCTCTCTTCTCTTTTCATCAAGCTCTTTCAGATCATCTAACTCTTCAGCCGCTACTCCTCTCGTCTGCAGTCGTTCTTTTGTAGTTTCAAAATCGTTTCGAATACGTTTAATATCTATCATGGATTCTCCTTCTTTCCTTTTTAATGTTTGCGGGTATTAAAAAAACAGTCCTTTCATCCCTAAATTTAGGGACGAAAGGACTGCTTCTCGCGGTACCACCCTGATTCAGAAAGACGATCACTGCCTTTCTGCACTCACAGGGGTAACGGTCCGAGCCGAAATGATTTAGGCAGTTTTGCTTCATCATTTGATACTGAACGACGGATTCCAGGATAAACAAGGTCAGTTTACACCATCCACTGACTCTCTATGCTTGCTTCGTCCTCTACTGGTTCGTTCATCTTCTGTTTATTTATCTGTGCTTATATTTTACCTACTTCGCTCATAAAGGTCAACACTTATGTCACGGATCAGAAACGGTCTCTCAGACTGACAAAGAAATCTTTGACCAGGTTCGAAAACACGGTAAAGAAACCTGCACGTTCAACAGAATCAGCTGCAGCAACGGGTATGGTATTTTGTGCTTCTGACTCCAGAAAATCGATGCCTTCCTGGTCGTCGAGGACCAATTCTCCTACGACCGTTCCGGCTTCTACCGGAGCTTCTATCTCGCCATCCTGATTCAACAGTTCTTCATTTGGCTTGAACGTGTAACTGATCGCATCTTCGTTTCTAACGTCCGGCAGATAATATTCCAGCGCTTCGGTCGTTTTTAGAGCAACCTCTTCTTCCAACCCGTTTTTAACAGGGAGAGGCGTGACATCCATCAGCACGACATCTCCTTCAACAAGGGTGGTGTACTCCCACTCACTGAAACCATAGTCGAACAGTTTCGCTGTTTCTTCAAAGCGCTGCGAGCGGTTAGTGAAGCCGTCGCCCGCGCCCATGACCACAGAGACCAGACGCTGTCCGTCATTTTCAGCCGTCCCGGTAAAGGTCGCCCCGGCGAAAGCCGTTGTTCCCGTCTTCAGGCCGTCTACATCCGCGCGCTCGTGGGCGAGTCCTTCCAGCATCCAGTTCCAGTTTCTCATAGAGATAGCGTCTTCCGTGCCTTCTCTGAATACTTTTACGGGGATGCTTGACGTTTCAAGAACTTCAGGATAATCTTCCAGTAATTTCATCGCTACTTTAGCTATGCCTTTAGCCGGCATGGCATTCTCTGCATCTTCGTCACTGCCCGGATAATGATTGCCGTTCAGATAACTGTTGTTCAGACCTGTCGTATTATAAAGTTCATAATCCTCGATCCCCCACGACTCTACAAGAGCTCTCATGCGGTCGACAAAGGCCGATTCAGATCCTTCAATTGCTTCTGCTAAAGCGATCGTTGCTCCATTGGCGGAGTAGATAGCTAAAGCTTCGTATAGTTCTTTGACTGTATAATTCCCACCTGAATGCAGCGGCACATTAGATAAAGCATAATCCTGACTTACAGCGTATGCATAATCGCTGATGGTCACTTCTGAGTCCCAGGAGAGATTCCCGGCTTCGATTTCTTCAAAGAGGATATATTCAACAAGCATTTTTGTCATTGAAGCGATCCCTTTCGCTTCATCGGCATCTTGTTCGTGCAGGATCTGACCTGTTTCAAAGTCGATCAGCAGAGAAGCATCTGCATCGATCTCTATTTCATGTTCGTCAGCAAAAGCCGTTGTCCCTGTCATAAAGATAGGGAAAGCCAGAGAAGCACTCAAGGCTAGTTTAAGTAATTGAGATGTTTTAGATTTTATCATTATAATTAACTCCTATATCAGATTCATCGATTCTGTTTCCACTTGCAGGCAGCAATGATCACGTTCATTTCACCATGTCTTATAGTACGCTACCGTTATAAAAAACACAACCTTCTTCACTGAGTTTTCATATTTCCGACACCGGCACACTATCGGTCTATAAAAATCATTCGACAGAAGTCATAAGCAGCAGGATGTTCCTGGCCTTGTCCCGGTCAATTCAGACCTTTTGACAACAAAAAAAAGCGCGACAGGAATGTCTGCAGCTTCCGTCACACTTTTCTCTATTGACTTACACCTTTAACTGGATGGATCCTCATTGCCTGATTCAAGTTTTCTGTGTGCGATATCCTTTAAATTTTCCTCTTCTTCTTCACTGATATCGCCGTTCTGTCTCGATTGTCTGAACTGTTTGATCAGATCCTTCACTTCTTCTGTATCTGCATTGATGATTCTGTCTCTGAAAACATCAAATTTAACACTCATTGAAAAAGCCTCCTTTAGATTCTGTACGGATACACTTTAACCCTAAAAGAATAGCCCGTTTTTTTCAACTGATACAGCTTGTTGTCAGGGCCGGATCCATTCCCACCTGTATTTACAAAAAAGCGAAGCAGCTTTGACCTGCTCCGCCGCTTTTTTCAGAAGTCATTATCCAGCGGAAGGACGACATCAAAGACCGTCCACCCCGCTTCAACACGTGCCGTGATCGACCCATGATGAAGTTCAACGATACTCTGGGCAATGGCCAGACCCAGCCCTGTCCCGGCAGTTTCCTGGGAGCGGGAGGCTTCAGCCCGATAGAAACGCTCAAACAATTGTTCAATGGCTTCCTTAGGCAATGTCTCTCCATTATTTTTAACGGAAACACTCACATTGCCGCCTTCTTTTTGCACTTCTATCAGGATCAAAGTCCCGCCTTTGCCGTATTTCAGTGCATTCGAGAGCAGGTTGTGGAAGACCCGAACAATTTTCTCCGTGTCGGCCCGCATCATGATCTGTTTTACAGAAGAAGAGATCTGGATATCTCTCCCTTTTTTCTGAGCTTCCAGTTCAAAATCGATCGCCACTTGTTCAAGCAGCTGCACCATATCAAACGTTACATACTCCAGTGGGGCGGCCGTTTGTCTGACCGTCGTGTATTCGAACAGATCATCGACAAGGACTTTCATCTGTTTGGCTTTCTCGTAAGCAGTGTGGACATATTTTTTCGCCTGTTCTTCTGAACCGTACCGGTTTTCTTCTATTAAACCGAGGTATCCGATGATCGACGTCAACGGCGTTCTTATATCATGACTGACATTAGTGATCAGTTCATCCTTGCTTTGCTCGATACGCCGTTCTTCTTCCATCGCTTCGACGGTAGAGTCCACCAGAACGTGGATGCTCTCCACGACTTTGCCGATGTCTCCGCTGTAAGACCCTCGGATACGGTGATCATAATTTCCCTGGGCGATATAATGAAGCTCTCTGATGATATGTTTCAGCTCATACTGACGGTAGCGTCTTTTCAGCCGCCAGTATATGGCCACGCCTGCGATCAGCGTCAGAAACAGGAAGACCAGAGGTGTCAGTCCCCATAATTCCTGATTGCCGATATCTTCAGCAACATTGCCGAAAAACCAGAACTCGTCGAAAATTTCCTGAAAGGTCACGACGAACCAGCGGAAGATTTCATAGACAGCAAAGTAACAAAGGAAAATGATTCCGGCTGTCACCACCGCTTCAAAAGCGAGACGCCACCGTTCTTTTCTCGTCAGCTGCATCGTACCCCTCCTTGTCAGCTTTCTATTTTATACCCGACGCCCCAGACCGTTTTAACGATACTTTCTCCGCCTGTTGCTTTTTCGATTTTGTCACGCAGATGACTCACATGGACCATGACTGTCTTGGCAGGGACAAGACTCTCCTGTTTCCAGACTTTTTCAAAGATATCATCTGCACTGAATACCCGGTTGGGATTTGTAGCCAGCAGATAGAGTATGCCGAATTCCAAAGCGGTCAGCTGAATAGCTACGCCATCCACTGTTTCCACCTGATGCTGGTCTTTCCGGATGATCAGCGGACCGATTTCAAGTTCCCCCGAGTTATTTGGTCCGGCTCCATAGGTACTTCTTCTGAGCAGGGACTTTACCCTTGCCAGGACTTCCAGCGGATTAAACGGTTTGACGACATAATCATCAGCCCCGTTGGTCAGCCCTCTGATTTTATCGATGTCAGCCGTTTTGGCACTCAGCATCAAAACCGGCAGCGATGATGTTTTCCTGATTTCCTTAACGACTTCCAGACCGCTTCTTTTAGGCATCATGACATCCAGGATCAGACAGTCGATATCCAGTTTCTGTATTTTATCGATAACTTCCTGTCCATCATAGGCTTTTTCAACGTCAAACCCTTCATTCTTTATATAAATCTCAAGCAGATCACAAATCTCTTTATCATCATCCGCAACTAATATACGCATATCTGCGTCCCTCCTTAGTTTCTTCCTCTTCATTTTATCATGTATGGCAGGAGAGAATACTAAAGATTTTGTAAAGAAAAAGCAGAGAAAAAACTCTGCTTTTTCTTTACTTTACACAGCCGATCATGTCGTTCCCAGATAATAAATATATTCGTCTTCTTGAACCTTGCCTATAAACAGGATGTTTTTCTTTTCGGCCGAAGACAGCGCCCCGCAAGCGACTGCCTTTCTTTTTCCGTCGCAATAAAAAACCCAACTCTTCAATAGAATTGGGCTCGTTACTTATTCTACTACTGGATAGGCATAAAAGACAAAACGTTCCGGTGCACTACCTAAGTAATCGAAAGGATAGCAGGTAGAAACCACAAGGACCTCTTCCCCCATTTTCCCGACAACCGATGTATCGTCTTCATCCACTACCTCTGTATCTTTTATTTCGTAGATGTAGTCGCCATAAGGCATTTCGACCACAAACGTGTCACCCAACTCCAGTTCTGCAAAGTTTTTGAATACGGTATCGCGGTGACCGGAAAAGACGATCTGATCTCCCTGTCCCGGCAAGACCGTACTGGACATATGTCCGACGCCTTTATCCAAGGCATCCGGATCGGTCCCTTCTACGACACCGATACTCCTGTCGAGTTTCGGGATATGCAGGATACCAAAGGCTTCATACATTTCTGGCGAAAAGTTGAGGATCTCTTCTTCACGATCGGGAGAGTCAGTCTCGGAACTCTCGGTACGCAAAACTTCGATCGCCGTCTCCGCCTCTTCGATGGTGACAGACTGCATCTGATCCTGTTCATACAAAGAATAGCCAAACCAGCCGAGAAAAGCTAATCCGACAATAATAAAAACATTCGCTAGCGCTTTCATTTTACCCCTCCCATCGTGAAAAATTGAAAAGTGAAGAGAACGAACTCTTCACTTTTCTCTGTTCTTCTATAATACCTTATTTTTGCCTGCGGATAAAGCGAAGACTTAATCCGGACAGCAAGCCCGCAAGGCCCAGCAAACCGACGGCCCATGTTGCAGTAGCTGTCTGAGGAAGCTTTTCTCCCTCTTCATCTTCTTCGTCTTGAGCAGATTCATCATCTGTATCTTTATCAGAATCTTCGTCTGTCTCGTCCTCTTTATCTGTTTCATCTCCTTCATCACCAGGTGTTTCTGCTGTTTCGTCTTCTCCCGGTTCAACAGGTTCTTCTCCGATTTCATCCAGGTCCTTGACCAGTGTCAGGAAGCCGAATACTGAAGGATCCTGGAAGCCTTGTCCTGTCATATCGTTCCATGTTGCTGCTGAAACTCTTGAACCTTCTTCACCATCATTTACTTGAATGTCGAAGCCTAATGTGTGACCAGATTCAGGTGTCACACCTTTCCACGGAATAGCCATTTCCACCACATAGCCTCCGTTCGTCACACGTGCTGCTGAAACGAACCCTTCACTATAGGCTGCAGGATTGAAACTGGCATCATTCTCATAGTTGACACGGTACTGGCCTACGCCATCGATATATGTTGACGTTTCTTCTCCAGTTTCATTAACAAAGACTTCCACAGAATCCTGTTCCCATGGATTTACTGCACTAATATCCAAATCGCCGTCTGAAACTTCTACAAGGATGTAAAGATTGTTTTCATCCCATAGCACGCGACCATGTCCTGTGGCACCCTGCCATGCACTCTGGTAGCGGCTGACGTCAAGTTCAGGTGCGCTTTCCCAGATTTCGTCTGCTTCTGCATTGATTTCCGGCGTGCCGTAAACAGCATAGTCACTGTCAGCTACAACTTCCTCTTCCTCATATCCTTCAAGGAAGCCTTCTGGATCCACTACTGCATAGTAGGCCTGTTTGGCAGTCAGAGTGTCGTTGAACAACAGTGGGGAACGGTCAGAACGCCAGCTGTTTGTATCGTTCAATCCCCAGAACGTGACACGGGAGATGTGATCAGAATACTCATCATAGATCTGGAACAAACTTGCGTACAGATACGCTTGACGTTCAAGTTCTGATTCGATCGTTTCATTCGGTGTCAGCGTTGTGACGTCCAGCTCTGTCACACCGATCTCGATATCAAGCTCGATAAAGCGTTCAATAGACAGACGCACATTTTCAGGATTGGTATTGGCATTATAATGTGCCTGCATGCCTACACCGGAAATCAGTTTACGTGTATCATCCGGGTTTTCGTCAGCATACTGTTCATTGATCTCTTTGATCATTGAATACATGGCGATGGCTTTGGACTGCTGATCATCGTTGTAGTCATTGTAGAACAGGACGAGATCTTCACGGCCCAGTTCATCCGCCACTTCACGGGCATATTTAAAGGCTTCATAAATGTAGTCTTCGCCGATAGCTCTCAGCCAGCCGGAATCACGCAGTTGTCCACGCCAGTCCTCAGGGTTGCTCCAGTCACCGTCTAAAGCTTCATTCACGACATCCCAGCTGATCACGCCGTCTCCATAGACAGCATCATAATTTTCCATCGCATTGCGGATATGCGCCTGCATGTTGTCCAGCGCTTCGTCTCTGGACAGCGGCGTACCGTCTTCCCGGGAATGCAGCCATTCCGGTGACTGCTGGTGCCAGACAAGAACGTGGCCGTGCAGCAGCAAACCTTCTTCGGCTACACGTTCAACCAGTTCATTGGATCCGGTGAAATCAAAACTGCCGTCGTCACCATAAGCATAACTCGGTTTCATTGCATTTTCTGCAGTGACTAAGTTATGGTGATGGTTCAACAGATCAAGTCTTGGACCTTCCAAGTCTCCCATCGACACAGCATTACCGATAAGGAAATCATCTTCATAAACTTCTTTAATTTGAGCTAAGTCCAGTTGAACGTCGATCTCTTCTGAGTCAAGCTCCTGGAAATCGATATCATCGATATAGAAGTCGACAAGTCCGTTAGCTGTTTCTACATATATAGTCACGAACCCTCCGCCTAAAGAGGTGTATCGGTATGTGCCTTCCAGTTGAACCCAGCCGTCAGCTGCACTGATGGATGCAGAGTCGATGGTGTTGTAACTTGCGGCATCTCCTTCAGCTACCTGGGTAGACAAACGGAATTCCGTTGACGTTTCAGAATCCGTCTTGACCCATGCCGAGACCTGATATTCTGATCCGGAATTGATGTAGTTTTCTACTCTCAGCGCAGGACCGTTCCATGCCATATCTCTATTAGATGTGAATAAGCTGTACTGTCCAGCGTCCGTATGATTCTCAGCATCTGTTACTTCTATGATTTCATTGTCACCACGAGCTGCGAACCCATTCAGCGTGTTGTCTTCAAACTCGACAAATGCAAATTCTTCAGCTGCAGGCAAATCCGGATCCGGAGTTGGATCAGGCTCTTCTTCGACCGGTGTCTGATCCGGGTTCCATTCGATTGCTATTTCTGTAATGTAGAAAGGCACTTCTGCCCCCTCATCATTGGACTGGACTCTGAAGTTTTCATATGCTTCATTGTCCCACGTGAAGGAATGTTCCAGGGTAAATTCTTCTCCCGCTGTAAAATCAGCAGCGGCAAAGAAAGGATAGTCATCATCCGGTGACTGCAGGAAGGCTTGTGCCCCTTCAGGAATTTCTACGTCTTCATCTACGTGACCAGTCACAGTTACTTCATAAGTGTAGCCTAACTCCATTCCGGCTGCTTCAAACGGGACATCAACACCATTCCAGTTTGCTGTACGGCCAGAGACATAGAGAGCCCCCTGGCCATTGTTGAAATCTGCTTGGCGTTCAACTGAAGCCCCGGCCGCTTGAGTAATACCGTCATTGAACGTTTCACGGTACAAGGTGTCAAGTTCAGCATCTTCTTCCGGAGCAGGTGTTTCGTCTTCAGCTGCTTGTGCTGTGATGGAGATATCTGTCACTGCGAATTCCATCCCGACACCGTTATCGTTTGTCTTGATTCTAAATGCTTTGTCATTTTCCGCAATAGCTGCATAGTCTGCTGTTAGTTCAAACGTTTCTCCTGCAACAGCAGGCACGTTATTCAGCCAGGTATAGCCATCTACAGTTTCCAGGGTGACCAGGGCCCCTTCAGGGATCTCTTCATCTGCTAAGATATATCCCTGGACAGTTACTGAATAAGTTTTACCGTCTTCAATTCCAGCTGCAATGAATGGAAGATCGATGCCGTCGTATGCATTGACTCTATTGGTCACCCATACACCAGAGTGAATGTCTCCGCCGGCTGTAGTAATGTCATCTGCCTGGTTCAGCACTGCATCCCCAGCTGGGACCGCTACACTATCCGGGTAATTACCTTCTTCAAAATCATTGGAATAAATCACGTCCGTTTGCGTAGTCACTTCACTGCTATCTGCTTCCTGAGCCACGACTGAAGTTGTTGTTCCGACAATGGGCGCCAGAAGCATGGCGCTTGCCAAACCATTAAATAGCTTTAATTTCATACTGTTTTCCATCAATTTCCTCCTTGTAATTAGGTAAGCGAGCTGTCATCAACGTTTTATGTAATGAGAGCCTGATCATCATCGACTGCGAATCCGTACACCAGAAAAATTCTGTTCCTCCTCGTCCACATTATAGCGATGTAATAAAACGCTTACGTATATACTACTTTTATAATGAAGCGTTTACAATAGTTAATTTGTTTAAAAAACAAATTAACATGAAACTGATATGTAACCCTGTTTATCGTAATACATTTGTAACAAAACGCAGTCAATTAGGTTAGTTTGTTTACAAAAAACATTATGATTGCTTCACAATCTAAACCACGACAGAAAAAATGTTTTGTTCTATAATCGAATCAGGAAACACTAATCCGATCTCTTAATGGGTTTTGCCGAACCTGTACAAAAAACTGGATGACCGTCTTATCTTTTGCGATAAGCCGAATACATCATTGAATGTGGAAATAAAATTACAACATTTTATAAGATGGTCTGTTTCCTAATTTATGGATGGAGGTTATGGTCATGGAAGTAATGATTGAAACATGTTGTGGTATCGATGTGCATCAGAAAACCATCGTCTGTTGTATTTTGGATGGTCCTTTAGATACAAACCGACCCAAAAAAATCCAGAAAACATTTGGCACCCGC
>NZ_FOLT01000018.1 GCF_900112455.1 Alkalibacterium subtropicum
TATCCCGGCAATTATTTCTGGACTCTTCGGCGTAACTGAACCGGCTATCTATGGTATTTCACTGCCTCTTAAAAAGCCATTCATCATCAGCTGTATTGGTGGTTCGCTTGGCGGTGCAGCTTTAGCACTGATCAATACGAGAACATATGTCATCGGTGGATTAGGGATATTTGGTTACACGAACTTTCTGAACCCTGCTGAGTCAGGATTAGGACTGGTCCCTTGGATCATTCTTATAAGCGTGGCTGGTCTGATCTTTGGTGCAGTCGTCACTTATATCGTTGGCTTCGGTACATTATTTGAAGAAAATGAAGTCGCTACAGCACAAGGCGTTGAATCAAAACCAGTCACTGAAGGTGCTGTGATTCAGGCAAACGGCGAAACATATATCGAAAAAGAAGTATTGGCGACTGTTATGGAAGGGCACGTTATTCCATTGAACCAAGTTCAAGATGAAGCCTTCTCTTCAGGAGCAATGGGTAAAGGTGTGGCTGTGGAACCAATCAACGGAAAAGTTGTCTCTCCAGTATCGGGTGAAGTGACTGTCTTATTCCCAACTCATCATGCCGTTGGTGTGAAAAGTGATGAAGGTGTCGAAGTACTGATCCATATCGGTATGGATACTGTTCAACTTGACGGTAAAGGTTTCACACCCCATGTTAAAGTGGGCGACAAAGTAACTCCCGGTCAGCTGCTTATCGAATGCGACCTGGATATCATTAGAGATGCCGGCTACAGCACAGTGACACCGGTTATCGTGACGAATTCAGACGAGTACCTGGATGTCATCACAACCGATGAAAAAGCAATCAAATCATCTGATCATCTGATGACTGTCGTAATATAAAAACAGAAGAGGCAGATCAAACTCTGCCTCTTTAAAATTTAATTTAAAAGGGGAAATGATTTGTGAGCGAATATGTATTTAAAGACGACTTTTTATGGGGCGGCGCAACAGCGGCCAATCAATTCGAAGGTGGATTCGATGAAGGCGGCAGAGGGCTGAACCTGGCCGATGTCCTGCCTGGCGGAAAAGAACGCCTGAAATTATTGGCTTCTTCCGGCTTTGATTTTGAAATGGATACAGAGAAATACTCATATCCAAATCACGAAGGTATTGATTTCTACAACCGCTACAAAGAAGATATCGCTTTGTTTGCAGAAATGGGATTCAAAGTATTCCGCATGAGTATTGCGTGGAGCCGTATCTTTCCAAAAGGGGACGAAATGGAGCCGAATGAAGAAGGACTGGCCTTTTATGACCGTGTCTTTGACGAATTGGCAAAATACGATATCGAACCTTTAGTAACGATTGCTCACTATGAAACACCGCTGCATCTGATCAAAGAATACGGCGGCTGGAAAAACAGAAAGTTAGTGGAATTCTTCGACCGTTACGTTGAAGCGATCTTCACGCGCTATCAGGATAAAGTGAAATACTGGCTGACATTCAATGAGATCAATGGCGCAACACATATGCCATTATTTGGACTGGGTTTCTCACCTGAAAGTGAAGAAACACGTCTGCAGGAAAGCTTCCAGGGACTACATCATCAGTTTGTGGCTAGTGCCCGTGCCGTTCAAAAGGGACATGAAATCATTCCCGAGTCGCAAATCGGTTGCATGCTGATTTATGCACCGGTCTATCCTTTCAACTCAAATCCTGAGAATGTGATGCACGCAAGAAAAGAAGCGGATCTGTTCAACTTCTTCTGCGGAGATGTTCAGGTACGCGGTGCGTATCCGTACTTTATCGACCGTTACTTCGAAGAAAATAGTATTCAGATAGAGATGGAAGACGGCGACTTGGAAACGATCAAGAACGGAACCGTTGATTTTATTTCCTTTAGCTACTATATGTCCCGCACAGACAAGAAAGAAAAGTCAGCTGAAGAAACGGGTCAGGGCAACCTGATCGGCGGTGTGAAGAATCCGTTCCTTGAAGCCAGTGACTGGGGCTGGGAGATCGATCCGGTCGGTCTGCGCATCTCATTGAATGAACTGTACGGACGTTATCAGAAACCGCTGATGATCGTCGAAAACGGTCTGGGTGCTTACGACAAAGTCGAAGAAGACGGATCCATTCAGGATGACTACCGCATCGATTACCTGCGTGAGCACATTGCAGAAATGAAAGAAGCAGTTAAAGACGGTGTCGATGTGATCGGCTATACGTCCTGGGGCTGTATCGACCTGGTCAGTGCCTCGACCGGTGAATATTCCAAGCGTTACGGTTTCATCTACGTCGACAAGCACGACGACGGCTCTGGAACGATGGAACGCAAGAAGAAAAAATCCTTTGACTGGTACAAAAAGGTCATCGAGTCAAATGGTGAAGATCTGAAGTAACCAGATATGAACTCAGCGCTGATGGATCTGACTTGACGGTCGGGTTTGTCAGTGCTTTTTTAGAAAGAGCATACGCGCTCTGCAGCGCGTATGACCATTTTTATAGGATCGGTGTCAGCAGGACGAAACGTAAGAAGTGAGACCAAAAATGTCTGTCACTTCTGAAGATTAAAGCCGATCTTCAGAAGTCTGAAGAATATGAAGTAAAACTCCTTAAGTTTACGAAAGATTTTAAGAAGTTTTGACAAAAAAAGGTTCAACTTCTGAAGATCAAATCATTTGGCAGGGCAATAACCAGTTGCTTTAATAAAGGCCAGAGTTTCAGTTGACTTAAACTCGACTTTAAGTGGTAAAGTTAATATATTAAATCAAAGGAGAGTGCGATACATGAGAACGGTAAAATTCGGCAACACCGGAATGGACGTCACACCGATCTGTCTGGGTGCAATGAGTTTTGGCGACCCCGAGAACTGGATCCACGACTGGGTCCTGAAAGAAGAAGACAGCCGCAAAATCATCAAGCATGCGCTGGATCTAGGCATCAACTTTTTCGATACAGCTAATGTCTATTCCAGAGGCGAAAGTGAACGGATCTTAGGCAAGGCATTGAACGACTTTGCCGACCGTGAAGAAATCGTTGTGGCAACCAAAGTCCACGGATCGATGCGTGACAAACCGAACGGCGGCGGGCTGTCGCGGAAAAATATCCTGCATGAGATCGACCAGTCACTTGAACGCCTGGGCATGGATTATGTGGACCTCTATATCATCCACCGCTGGGATTACGATACGCCGATCGAGGAAACGATGGAAGCTCTTCATGATGTGGTCAAGTCTGGAAAAGTCCGTTACATTGGTGCATCAGCGATGTTCGCCTGGCAGTTTCAGAAAGCCCAGCATGTCGCTGAGAAGAACGGCTGGACGAAGTTCGTCTCCATGCAGAATCACTATAACCTATTGTACCGCGAAGAGGAACGTGAGATGAATCCGCTGTGTGAAGATCAGAAAATTGCGTTGACGCCATACAGTCCGTTGGCATCAGGACGTCTGGCACGTGACTGGTCAGTGGAAACGGAGCGCTCTAAAACAGATAAAATTCAAGAGATGAAATACGGCAGTACCGAAGAACAGGACAAGAGTATAGCGGACCGCGTCGGCGAGTTAGCTGAGAAAAAAGGCGTGCCCCGTGCTCAAGTCGCTTTAGCCTGGCTGCTCCATCAGCCGCAGGTGGTTTCTCCGATCATCGGGGCAACAAAAGCGAAGTACATCGATGATGCAGTCGCCGCGCTTGACATAACTTTAACAAAAGAAGAAATCGATTATCTGGAAGAGCTGTATGTGCCCCATAAGGTCATCGGAGCTAAGCCGTATCCACAGCAATAATGTGCTGATGGTATGTGCCATGTAATAACTTTATTTTCTATTCAACCACATTCCCGGTATACTATAGGAAGAAAAGTGCTCATATGCTTTGAGCCTATCAGGAAGGTGCTGAAAGAATGAATAACAATGACCGATTAGTGCGGCTGCGGTACGCGCTGGATTTAAAGGATTCAGAAATGGTGGAGATCTTCAAGTTGGGGGATGCGGATGTTTCTCTGGGAGATGTCAGGTATCTGCTTTCCAAGCAGGATGAACAAGCTGACGACGAGGACGACTTCACGGAAAATGTGTACCGAAAAGAATGTACCAACCGTCTGTTTGAATCATTCCTGAATGGACTGATCGTTTATAAACGAGGTCGTCAGCTGTCCAAAACAGGCGAACCTGTGAAAATGACGTATGCCTTGAAGCATGATAAAGACGTCAACAATATCCTGCTGAAGAAAGTGAAAGTCGCTTTGAAGCTGACGAATGAGGATGTCCTGGATATCCTTGAAGATGCCGGTGTCTTTATTTCTAAAGGTGAGCTGAGTGCGGTTTTAAGAAAAGAAGACCACCGCAACTATCAGGAATGTGGCGACCGGTATGCGAGGAATTTCCTTAAAGGATTGGCCTTGAGATACAGAGAATGACGGGTATGGATCAGCCGACTCGCAAGGAGTGACGCGGGACAGGAGCGCGTCTCTTCCAAAAGACAGCAAAGCGATAGAATGATCAATGATGTTTAAAGAAAAAGCCGACTCCGGATTAAGACCGGAGTCGGCTTTTGTATGTCAGCGACTCTTTTCGCATGCGACAGAAGATTTGATCGTAAGCGATTCTTTCTAATGAAATATTATGTAAGGTGCCCATCGTAACGGCGTAAAAGGCGAAGTGTTTGTCATGAACGGATTTAAAGTATTATGATGGAGGGGAAGCAACACAAAGTGAATGACGCTTGTTCAAGAGGAGGACATGTTGTGGGGATTTTCTACTTAGTTTTAGGTATATTTATTCTTATCGGGACAGTGACTGATTTGATCTGGACCACTTTGTGGGTGGATGGAGGCGCAGGCCCCCTGTCCAGCAGACTGACAAAGGCTGTATGGAAAACAATGAAAAAATCCAGGATCAAAAACGAACGGGTCCTGAGTCTGGCCGGACCGCTGATCCTGGTGCTGACTCTCTGCACCTGGGTCCTCTTGATATGGGGCGGGTGGACTCTGATTTTTGCAGGTCAAGCTGACTCTCTCATTGACACCCGTGAGGCCGGTCCGATTTCCTGGTTTGAACGGATTTATTTTGTCGCCTATTCTTTGTTTACCATGGGGAATGGAGATTTTTCTCCTAATGGCAGTATATGGCAGCTCGCTACATCTCTGATAACAGGCAGTGGGATGCTCTTTCTGACGCTTGCGGCCTCGTACATCATCTCTGTTGTCAGTGCCGTGGCAGACAAACGCGCTTTTGCCTCAAGCGTCTCGGGGTTAGGTACGCAAGTCGTTCCTATTGTTAAGAAGATGTGGAATGGAGAGGACTTTGATCAGCTTAATCTACTGCTGGTGACCTTTTCTAATCAGCTGAGTTCAGTGACCCAGCAGCATAAGGCCTATCCGCTGCTGCATTACTATCACAGTGCCGAAAAAAAGGAAGCGACGCCAGTAGCAGTGAGTCTTTTGGATGAATCATTGTCCATCATCTATTTTGGAACAACGGACAATGCCGGATTTAATCAGGGCATCTTTGATGAAATGCGGTCGACAGTCGGGGATTATCTGGAGACGCTCCATGAGGCATTCATTGAACCCGCTGATCATGTACCACCCCTTCCTGAGCTGGATGCGTTGAGGCAAGAAGGGGTACCTGTCTTACCAGCAGAAGCATTCGAAAAAAATATGGCTGAAGTCAGCGAACGTCGAAGAGAACTGTCAGGTGCTGTGAGAGCTGACAGCTGGCAGTGGCCTGCATAAGAAGAGAAGGCAGGAGACTGGTCTTAAAAACATAATGTCTTATGTCTAAACAAAAAACGTGCGCATCCTCTATACAGGATGTTCACGTTTTTTTCATGCGCTCGATCAGAAAACAAGTGCCGTCACCAGCAGATACAGAGAGACAAGAATAACGACAGTACCGAGCACGATGACAAAGGCAGCCGCGTTCTGATTCGTTTTTCTGATTCTGAAGCCGCTGTAAATAATGAACAGGCCGAAGACAAAAAGCAGAAGTAAAGGAATGAAAAATGAGAGCCTGTTTTCCAGCAGATTGTCAATGAACATCAGCTGATCCCTCCATAATGTATCGTTAAGTTAACTATACCATATAGATATGATACGTTTTACTGAAACAAACTGATCATGTTAATCTTGTCTAAAATTTGTCTGAAATGAAGTGTAATATAACTGTAATCGACTATAGATTCTATATTTTTGAGAAGAGTGTTACTATAGGTCTACGTTAAAAATATAAAAACGACGTTTATAGGACTTATCGAATCGCAAAAGACTAAGACATAATGGAGGAAATCACTTGAAGAAGAAATTGATCGTGGGACTTGTTTCCTCAATGCTGTTGACGACTGCTGCACCGATGTTAGACAGTGTTGTTCAAGCAGAGGAATCCTTGGAAGCATTGCAAAAAGAAAAAGAAAAAATCGAGAATCGTTCAGAAGAATTAGGTTCAGTTATTGAAGAAACTGAATCAGAAATGAACAGTCTGGAACAGGAAAGACAGGAGCTGGAAGCCAATATTCAGTCCCTGCAGATAACGATCCAGGAACTCACAGAAGATGTTGAAAAGCAGGAAGGTCTTCTGGAAGAGAAAAACAAAGAAATCGAAAAATTGAATAAAGAAATCGCAGATTTAACTGAAGCGATCGAATTGCGTAATGAAAAACTGATGACTCAGGCACGCGCGACACAGACTAAATGGAACCCGACGAATATCATACATATGATTATTTCGGCTGAAGACATTTCAGATTTAATTAGTCGAATGGGTGTCATTACTACATTGGTATCAGCGAATCAGACAGTGGTCGAAGATCAGCGTCGCGATCAGGAAGCCCTTGTGGAAGCTGAATCAAAAATCCAGCTGGAAAAAGAACAAGCGGAAACATTGTTAGCTGAAGTTAAAGCGAACCGTGAAGAACTGACTGTTCAAAAAGCTGAACTTGACGATGAAATCATGTACGTGGCTGAACGCTACCAGATGAATTCTGCTGAAAAAGATCAGTTCGTCAGTGAACAATTCGAGCTGGCTCAGGAGACGATGGCCCTGAATGCGGACATTAAAGCAGAAGAAGAGCGTATCGCGGAAGAAAAACGTTTAGAAGAGGAACGCATTGCTGAAGAGAAGCGCCAGGAAGCTTTGCGTATCGCTAAAGAGAAGCGTCTGGAAGAAGAACGTATTGCCAGAGAAAAACGCGAAGAAGAAGAGCGTATTGCGAGAGCGGAACGACTTGCTGAAGAAAAAGCGAAAGAAGAAGCTGCAGCTAAGGCAGCAGCAGCAGAAAAACAACGCAAGGCTGAAGAAGAAGCGGCTGTATTGGCTGCTCAACAACGTAGAGAAGAAGCCGCACAAAAAGAGCAGGCAGAAAAAGCTGCCGCTGAAAGACGTCGCGAAGAACAGCGTCAGGCAGAAGAAGCCGCAGCTCAAGCACGTGCAGAAGAAAAGGCTCGAGCTGAAGAAAGAGCAAGAGCCGAAGCCCAGGCAGAAGCGGAACGTAAAGCCGCAGCCGAACGTGCAGCTGCAGCCGAGCGTGCAGCAGAGGCTGAGCGCAAAGCAGAAGCGGAACGTAAAGCTGCCGCCGAACGCGCTGCCGCAGAAGCGGAGCGTAAAGCCGCAGCAGAAGCTAAAGCATCCACTTCTTCAAACAGTGGATGGTTACGACCAGCTAGTGGTTACATCAGTTCGCCTTATGGCTACCGTACTCACCCGGTAACGGGTCAACGCGGATCTTTCCATAGAGGGATCGATATTGCAGGAAGCGGATCGATCAGAGCGGCTCGTGCCGGAAGAGTGACTGCCGCTTCTTACTCCGGGTCATACGGTTACAGAGTCATCGTTGATCACGGAAATGGCTACAGCACGTTGTATGCACACATGAAATCAAACTTAAGTGTTTCTGTAGGACAGACGGTCTCTCAAGGACAGCAACTGGGTATCATGGGAACGACAGGTCGTTCAACAGGTGTCCACTTACACTTTGAGATCCGTAAAAATGGTTCAACAGTCAACCCTATGAACTACATTAGATAAAATTGAATATGAAAAAAGAGGAAGCTGCGGCTTCCTCTTTTTTTTGCGAAATTTTTAATATGAGCGATGTGAAAATCTTAAGGCAGATAACGCTTGTCCCTTTTGCCGAAGGTGCGACGACTGGAGAAGACCTGGAATAGACCACTGTTAAGAGATAGCCCTAAAGCAATGGCGCCTGACACTAAAAAGGTTTCTGTACCGAACATCAGGGCCGCTTCTGAATTCCCTTCGATAAAAGCCCGCATCATGTTATAGGCCGAACCGCCGGGCACGAGAGGAATAATCGCTGGCACTGTAAAGACGATGACCGGCATTCTATAACGCCGCGCGAACCACTGACTTAAAAAAGCAATGAGGAATGAGGCGGCACCGGCACCGATGAAGAGAACGAGTTCAAATTGAAAGGCAATGATATAGTAAACGAGCCATCCCACGGCTCCGGAAATACTGGAAGCGAGAAGTGTCCGGGTCGGCACATTGTACATGACACCGAATCCGAATGCCGCTACAAAAGCTGCTAAAAGATAGGTGAGATATGTTAAAGTCACGGTAGTCTGACTCCTTTCTTTTTATAAGAAGGCAAGGACGATCGCTATGCCGATGCCGATCGCACCCGCCGTGATCAGTGCCTTGGCCAGAACGGCAACGCCGGCAAGTAAATGCCCCGCCATGAGGTCTCTGAAACTGTTTGTGATGGCCATTCCGGGAACGAGCGACATCACGCTCCCGATGATGATGACATTAAGATCCTGCCCGAATCCGAGTGTGACAAAGAATACTGCAAGGAGACCAATGAAAAACGACGCCACCATCTCAGCGAAGAAGCTGACATTCGTCCAGTTATTCACGACTTCGAACAAGTAGTGTCCTAATCCGCCCGCAATAAAAGCCGGGAGAACTTCCATATAGGATCCGCCGAACAAAAGAGTAAAGCCGCCACAGGCAATAGCCATGGCGCTGTTTCTCTGCAGGCGGGTAAAGTTCGTGGGCGTGTTTTTGATATTCTTCAGTTTGTCGCTGACTTTTTTAGGGGGCAAAGTTTTTATCGCCAGTTGTCTCGAGAGGTCGTTGACCATGGACACTTTTTCAAGGTTGGTGTTCCGGTCATTCATGCGCAGCAATTCGGTATGATCGAGTCCGTCGTTCCCCTGAACCGTAATGATCAGAGCAGTCGGTACAACAAAAACATTGATATTTTCAAGATGATAACTTTTGGCTATACGGTAGAGTGTGTCCTCCACGCGGTAGGTTTCTGCGCCATTTTCAAGCATGACTCTTCCTGCTTCAACACAGATATCCATGATATCCGATACGGGGTACTGCTGCATGTCGATCACTCTCCTTCAAGAAACGTTCAATACGCTTAGTATAACGATTTTTTTAGGTAATTGCTAATAGATTTTCAGTCGGCAAGGAGCCGTCTTATCTGTTGGAGTAGACGATATGGTAAAATGGAAACAGGATCGACAACGTATTTCAAAAGGAGGATCATTATGTATAAATTGAAAACGCAGCCGACAGATGAGAGCGTGGTAGCCTTTATTGAATCCGTCGAAAGTCCAAAAAAGCGTGAAGATGCCTTTAAGCTGCTGGATATATTCACTGAAACGACGGGGATGGAACCGAAAATGTGGGGAGAGAGCATCATTGGTTACGGTGCGTACCATTATAAATATGCTTCGGGACACGAAGGAGATGCCATGCTGGTCGGATTTTCACCGCGGAAAGCACGGTTCAGTCTGTACTTTGCGACCGGTGACGAAAAGCGTGAAGACCTGTTAAAGGATTTCGGCAAGCATAAAACCGGCAAGGTCTGTGTATACGTAAACAAACTGGATGACATCGATACAGACGTGTTAAAGCAACTGATCGATCAGTCCATTGCCTTTTTAGCTGAGACCTATGGCGAAAAAAATATCACCAGAAAGTGAATTTTTATGAGTAAAGACCTTGAAGATTATCTTCTGATTAGAAGGCCCTTTCGTTTATTTTTCTGCCTGGTTTAGTGTGCTATAATGATAACGCTGAACAGGAGACAGAAGTCTATTAAATAAAGAAAGGGAGACAGTGATGACAGATAAAACGATAGATAACATGATTGAACAGACCCCCTTATTGAAGAATATAAAAAAAGGGGAAGAGGTTTTCTGGAAGAACACGATGGCGCTGCCGACCGAAGAGGCGACAGCCCAGACTGAATACTCCAAGGCTGATATCCTTGATGCGGAAGCACGGCTGCAGCGTTTTGCCGCCTTTATCCGAGTGGCTTATCCGGAAACAGAAGAAACAGCCGGCATTATCGAATCACCTTTATCAGAGATCACAAAAATGAAAGAATATCTTGATGAAGCGATGGACCAAGAACTGGATGGGCGCCTTTGGTTGAAGCGCGATGACCTGCTTCCGATTTCCGGTACCATCAAGGCCAGAGGTGCGATCTATGAAGTCCTTAAGCATGCGGAAACATTAGCGCTTGAGCATGGCCTGCTCAAGAATACAGATGAGGACTATGCAGTGTTTGCGAGTGACGAATTCAGAACCTTTTTCGCAAAACATAATATTACTGTAGGGACCACAGGGAATCTGGGTATTAGTGTCGGGACGATGGGACGTAAGTTAGGTTTTGAAGTGACCGTGCATATGTCAGTCGAAGCCAAGCGCTGGAAAAAGGAATATTTGAGAAACATCGGGGTAGAAGTGATCGAACATGACACCGACTTCTCTCAAGCTGTTGAAAACGGACGGGCGCAATCGGAAGCCGATCCTAACAGCTATTTTGTGGATGATGAACATTCTGTGGAACTGTTTTTGGGTTATACAGCGGGCGGCTTACGTATGAAAGTTCAGCTGGACATCGCAGGCATCCAGGTCGATGAAGACCATCCTCTGTTTGTCTACCTTCCCTGCGGTATCGGCGGTTCACCCGGCGGTATCACATTTGGACTCAAGCAGGCCTTTGGTGATCATGTCCACTGTTTCTTCGCTGAACCGACAAAAATGCCGAGCATGATGGTCGGTTTACTCAGTCAGAAATTCGATGAAGTTTCTGTCTTTGATCTCGGTTTAGGTGGACTCACCGTCGCAGATGGACTGGCTGTTCCAAGAACGTCCGGTTTAGTAGCTAAGCTGATGCGCACCTTCTTCAGTGGCGGCTATACGGTGGCGGATGATGTCTTCAAAGCTTTACTATCAAGACTATACGGGATAGAAGGGATTTTCCTTGAGCCGGCTGCCGTTGCCGGGATCGTTGGTCCGTATCGTCTGATGCAGTCCGAAGAGGGTCAGGCTTACCTTCGTGAAAAAGGATTGACCGACAAAATGGATCAGGCGACGCATATTGCCTGGGCGACCGGTGGCTCCATGGTCCCTGCGAAAGACCGCGAAGCGTTCCTGTTCGAAGCCAAATCTTATACCTTATAAAAGAAACACGGAAAGAATAGCCATGGCTGCCATGACTATTCTTTTTTTACGAGAAAATTGGCATTCAGGATCGTTTGATTTGTGTTGAAAGAAACAGCTGAGACAGGATTCTTTAGCTTACTGGCATCACTGAAGCAGATTCTGTCGTGAGCACGTCGAATGAAGGCCCCAATGGCATTGCTCGATCCGATTCTGCGGTGAGTACGTCGAATGAGGGCCGCAATGGCACTAATCGATCCAATTTCGCGGTGAGTACGTCGAATGAGGGCCGCAATAGCATTGCTCAATCCTATTCTGTCGTGAGCACGCTTAATAAAGCCCACATTGGCATTGCTCAAGCCTATTTTGTCGTGAGTACGTCGAATGAAGCCCACATTGGCATCACTGAAGCAGGTTTTCCGTGGAGTACGCTTAATGAAGGCCACAATGGCACTAATCGATCCAATTTCGCGGTGAGTACGTCGAATGAGGGCCGCAATAGCATTGCTCGATTCGATTCTGTCGTGAGCACGCTTAATAAAGCCCACATTGGCATTGCTCAAGCCTATTTTGTCGTGAGTACGTCGAATGAGGAGTGCAGAGACAACACACAGCCAGAGTTACCCCTATAGCAAGTTGAATGAACACCGTATACAATGCCGGGCTCACAGCTGAGGTATAGGATACGAACTGATTGTAAAAGAATAAAAAGACAGGCGCACACACGCCTGTCCTCTTGGGTGATAAATTGTTTTATTTTTTCATTTCCATATCGATGACCATACGGCCTTTAAATTTGCCTGCCTGCATTTCATCAAAAATATCGTTGATATCTTCGATCGGACGCTTGTGTACTTTAGGAACGACGAGCCCTTCTGCTGCAAACTGGAATGCTTCACGCAGGTCTTCCCGTGTCCCGACGAGCGATCCAACGATCTCGATACCGTCAAGAACTAGACGAGGGATACTCAAATCCATTGCTTCAGGTGGCAGTCCGACGGCTACGACAGTTCCTCCTGCACGGACACAGTCGACGGCTGAATTAAAGGCAGCTTTGGCAACAGCGGTAACGACAGCCGCATGAGCGCCGCCCACTTGCTCCTGCATAAGTTGTTCAGCATTATCCTTAGTAGGATTAATGAGTATGTCCGCTCCCACTTCTTTAGCGAATTCCAGCTGTTTGTCGTTGATATCGATAGCGATCACTTTAGCATTAAAGACATTCTTAGCGTACTGCAGCGCCAGATTGCCTAGACCGCCGAGTCCGTAAATAGCGATCCAGTCTCCGGGTTTGATTTTAGCTTCCTTGATTGCCTTATAGGTAGTGACCCCAGCACATGTGACACTGCTTGCTGCAGCCGGATCGAGACCTTCAGGTACTTTTACGGCGTAATCAGCGGTTACGATACATTCCTCAGCCATGGCACCGTCGACAGTATAGCCGGCATTTTTGACTTCACGACATAACGTTTCTCTACCGCTCACACAGTATTCACAGTGTCCGCACCCCTCAAAGAACCAGGCAATACTGACCCGGTCGCCCACCTTAAGGCTTGTTACATCATCAGCGATCTCGCTGACGACACCAATGCCTTCATGACCTAAAGTGACGCCTGTTTTATCACCATAATCTGCATTTTTGACATGCAAGTCAGTGTGGCAGACACCACAATATTCGACATCGACCTTTGCTTCGCCTGAACGCAGCGGACGCAGATGTTTCTCCGTTATTTCCACTTTTTTATCTTTCGTAACAACTGCAGCTTTCATGTGATCATCCTTCCTTTTATTGATTAATTAATATCTAGGTATAAGTATACACAAGTTTTATTGTTAAAACAATCACAAACAATCGATATAATTTAAAAAAACACATTATATTTAGCGTTCTTATTTGATCAACAATGAACTATTGTTAAGGGTGCACCTGCTTTTATTGCTCTAGGACTCCTCAAACCAGCATCAGTCATTCTTTTAACTAAAATTAGTTTGAAATGTTAAATAGTTTAGTTGATGAATGGTGGTAAAAAACGGTATGATAATACTAGCAAAGCTTACGCGATCTTGAGTTTATTTTAGAAGGAGATTAGTATACGTATGAAAAAATACAAACGTTTACCTAGACATATTGGCGTCATCCCGGACGGCAACAGACGCTGGGCAGTGACGAAAGGCTTAAAGAAACAGGACGGATATGATCACGGCATCGGGCCCGGCATGAAACTGTATGAAGCTTGTCTGGAACTCGGCGTGGAAGAAATGACTTACTATGGTTTCACGATGGACAATGTCAAGCGTCCCTCCCTGCAAACTAAAGCCTTCCAGAAAGCCTGTGTTGATTCAGTGAATGCCTTGAAGGAAAAAGACGCCGATCTGCTGGTCCTGGGCAATACGGATTCCAAAGTGTTTCCAAAAGAACTTCTGCCTTATGCCAATAAACGTACAAAATTCGGTGAAGGCAAAATGAAAGTCAACTTTCTGGTCAATTACGGCTGGAACTGGGACCTGAATTATGCTTTAAAAGAGAATGCGGATAACCCGTCAACGGATATTACAGAAACAATGGCTTCCCGGGATGTGTCCCGTATGGATATGGTATTGAGATGGGGCGGCCGTCGCCGGTTGAGCGGGTTCTTGCCTGTTCAGTCCATTTATTCGGATATCTATGTCTTTGATGATTTATGGCCGGACTACAAAGAGGATCATCTGCACGAAGCCCTTTCCTGGTATCAGGAAACGGATGTCACTTTAGGCGGTTAACACAAAGTGTGAGCAGAACGATGGCTATCAGACAAAGGAACGCCAACTCAGTGATAAAGAAAGCAGGGGTGTTATGAGCGGAAAACGGATCATTGTACTAGTAGGTCCAAGTGGCAGCGGGAAAACGACTTTAGGGGAAGAACTTTCCAAAAAGGGCTATCCCAAACTTGTCACGACGACAACACGCAAGCCACGCAAAGGTGAAACAGATGGGATCGATTACTATTTCAGAAATGCAGAAGATTTGGATCCGGATGATTTTGTGGAACAGACGATTTATAATGACAGGCTCTACGGTCTGACGAAAGCGGAAGTTCGGGAAGCGCTGATCCATCACCCGCTCGTCCATGTGTCTCTGGATCGAAACGGCGTCGAAGCGATGAAAGCTGTATATCCCGAAGAAACCTTCGTTGTCTTTGTCTATGTTTCCGAAGAAGAAATGGAAAAGAGGATGAAGGCGCGGGGGGACAAGGAGAATAAAATAGCTGAGCGTATACGGTTCAGTCAGTCTACGGATGAGCTGGAGCCCCCCGAAGAAGCGGATCTCGTCATTGAAAACAAGACGGTCACAGACAGTGTGGAAAAAATACTGGAGGCTGTGGCGGAAATCAATCAAGCGAAAGAGTGAGAAGGGGAGCCTATGGATATTGATCCGAAAACGATCGTTACTGTCCCGCTTTTTACGCTGGTCATTTATCTGCTCTTGAGTCTCGTTATCGATATGCCGTTCTGGACGATCTTCATTGCGCTGTTTCTGGCATTCTTGTATATCATCGTCGTCATCATCGTCGAGCTGTTTAAAAAATAAAAACACGATCTCCCGTTTAGACGAGAGATCGTGTTTTCTATATCCTCAATCAATTAACTGTTAAAATTGCTTGAAGCAAAGCTGTCGGGGACATCGATGCCGCTGGCGTTATAATTATCGCCGTTCATGATGGAATTTTTGACGATGACGTAATCCACTTTTCTCAATGCTTCAATATCGTTCCCACCGGCATAAGAAATGGAAGACTGCAGATCCTGCTGCATTTCAATCAGGGTGTCTGAGATGTCGCCTTTATACTCTGTCAGCATTTTCTTGCCTTCGACATTTTTTCGTTCGCCTTTTTGGTGAGAAGAGGCACTGCCGAAGTATTCTTTGTAGACAGTCCCGTTGACTTCGATCATTTTACCCGGAGACTGTTCATGCCCGGCTAGCATGGATCCGATCATGACCATAGTCGCGCCGAAACGGATGGATTTGGCAATGTCGCCGTGTGTGCGGATGCCACCATCAGCGATCAGTGGTTTTCGCGCCGCTTTAGAACAGGACGAAAGTGCCGCCAGCTGCCATCCGCCGGTACCAAAGCCGGTTTTCAGTTTCGTTGTACACACTTTTCCGGGTCCGATGCCTACTTTTGTGGCATCAGCGCCGGCATTTTCCAGTTCACGGACGGCTTCCGGTGTACCGACGTTTCCGGCGATCAGGAAGGTCTCCGGCAGATGTTTTTTCACATGTTTGATCATATCGATGACCTGGTCTGAATGACCGTGGGCCACGTCGATCGTTATATAATCAGGAACAAGGTTTTCCTCGTTCAGCTCTTTCACAAAATCGTATTCATAGTCCTTCACCCCTAGACTGATAGAGGTGATCAGCTGCTTTTCTTTCATTTTTTTAATAAAATCTTTTCTGTCATCTTCTTCAAAGCGGTGCATGATGTAAAAATAACTGTTTTCAGCTAACCAGATGGCGAGCGCATCATCGATGACCGTCTGCATATTTGCCGGCACGACAGGAAGCGCAAACGAGTGCTTGCCAAGTGTTACCCGGGTGTCACATTCAGAACGACTTCTGACGATGGATTTGGCTGGGATCAGTTGTATATCTTCGTAATCAAATACTTTCATTTCATACTCCTCTATTTTACTGTCTTGAATGACATATTTTGGGAGAAAATGGTTCTCTGATGTTAGAGTTTCCCTGTCTTACTTTACAGAATTCGTTTCTGTAAGTCAAAGGGAGAAATGTGAAATCAATGCATATGATTTGATATTTTTATAAAAAATAGGGAAGATTATAGTAACGACATATCTGAGGAGATTAAATTATGGATGATATAAAAGGTTTTTTAATCAAACACTTTGGCAGACCGAGACGTCTCTTCATTTTAGGACTGTTCCTGACGATCCCCTTTATTTTACTGGCCTGGATCAGTTTCTATGACTGGGGATTTATCGGGACGCTCGATGCGATGATCGGCGCTGAATTCTATGATGAAAGAGAGCCGATGTTGAACACTCTCTTTACTTTCATCACACGATTGGGCGACGGCTGGTTCATTGCCCTCCTGACCCTGGCTGTTTCCGGGTATGCTGGCTTTTACAAGAAAAACAAGCAGATCGCCTGGTGGTATTTCATCACGGTCAGTGTGGGTGCCGGCGTGATGAATCAGGTCGTTAAATATATTTTCCAGCGTGAACGACCGACTGATTTTGAACCGCTGATCGAACAGGGCGGCTATTCTTTCCCAAGCGGGCATGCGATGGGATCGATGATCGCCTATGGGGCCCTGCTCTTTCTGATTATCCGCACGTATTCAAAATGGAAAGTGATTTTGCCTTCAATCATTGTCCTTATCCCGCTGATTGCATTGATCGGGATCAGCCGGGTCTATGTGGGTGTGCATTACCCATCTGATGTCATTGGTGGCTTCTCACTGGGGCTTGCCGTCCTTTCCGTCAGTCTGGGCATATACAGCCTTTACCTGACGAAGAAGGAAATAAGGAACCCGGTCGACACAACAGGCCAGGAATAAAACAACCCCTTCAGATGAGACGTAACGGTCTCTTCTGAAGGGGCCTTTTCATGCTGTTTTTAAATGATGCCGATGATCATGGCGATGGCGCCGAATGCGATGGCCGTCCAGTTCAGTCCTTTTTCAGGAGTCGCCAGCCCGAGGAGGCCTAAAACGATCGCTATGATACCTAAAGGGATCCCCCAGATAAAGAAGCCGATAAGTGACAGGGCCATGGCAGCCCACCCAATGATTTTGCCCACTTTAGTTGAATTTAACATACTGTTCTCCTCTTTCTGCTCTTTTTCAAAGTATACCGTATATCCTTGACCGGAACAATCGTTTCAACTGCCTAATCCTGTTTCTTAACGTACTGACCGATAGGATAATCCTCGAGCGGCAAAGGGGTTTCTTTATTCAAGACGAGCTCGGCCAGGCATTTGCCGACTAATGGACCGGCTGTCAATCCTGTTGAGCCCAGACCACTTGCGGCAAAGACGTTCGGCAGCTCCGGGACTTCTCCCATAAAGGGTGAGAAGTCAGACGTGTACGCCCGCGTGCCCGACCGGTAGGAAGTGATGGACGAGGTGCTGAAATAATGAGAAAAGGTTTCGGATGCTTCTTTGATCATTGAGGTCAAGGCGGATTTTTCGATTTTTAGATCAAAGCCTTTCTCATTTTCATGCGTGGCACCGATAACGACTGTCCCGTTTTCAAACGGTGTGATGTCTTTCTCGCCTTCAGGCATGACCACCGGCCAGTCTTCCGTTGCATATCCGTCAAAGTTTACTTCCACCAGCTGTCCTTTTTGCGGCCGGATGTCCACATCATATCCCAGAGGTTCTAAGAGTTCAGGGAGCCAGGCTGCGACGGCCAGGATGACTGCATCCATTGTGTCTGTCTTGTCTTCTGAAACGATGGCATAAGTTTCTCCATCGCGTTCGACTGTGATGCGCTCGCGTTTCAAGGTGGCACCGTTTCTGACAGCTTTACTTAAAAGCAGCTCCACCAGTTTTTCTCCGTCAACGCGTGCTCCGCCTGACGCATACAAGGCGGACTTGTTTTTAGTATAAATAGGGATCATTTCTTTGATTTTTTGAGGGGGAAGGATAGCCAGCTCACCGATTTCAGGCGCGTCTTCCCGCCGTTTCAAACCGATTTCTAAAAGTTCTTCGAGCTGTTTATCTTTCTGTTTAAAGAGCAGAGTCCCGACGCGCTTGTATACGCTTGATGGTACAGGTTCGCTCCCCATGACTTCTGCAAGAAAGCCAGGATAGAAAGCGGCGCCCGCTTTCACCATATTGTACCATTCCTTGTTGCGGCGCTTGGAGAGCCAGGGACTGATGATGCCGGCTGCGGCAGACGTTCCCTGACCTGTGCCTTCATCGTAGATCGTCAGGTCGATGTTGCTTTCTTTACTCAACAGGTAGGCAGCTGATGCCCCGACAATACCGGCACCTACAACTGCTACTTTCTTTTTCTTCATATTTCTGCACCTCTTTTGTTCAGTTATCTACTATTTTAACACGGATCGGATGGGAATGATTAAATGAATGATTGACAGGATGAAATCTTTTACCTAAAGTAAGAGTAGCAACTGAAGGGAGCCACCTTCTGAAGGAGAGTGAACGATGAATTTTTTAAACGCCTTTGTCGTCCTGTTTTCTCTGGGCATCATTGTCCTGCAGGTTTTTGGGATCATTAAAGCGACTAAGCAGGATTATGCATCGACGTTTGTGACGATGTACCGTGGATTCAGTGTCGCCACTTTGCTTAAGGAGCAAAAGCCAGAGGACGAGCGGATCAAAAAACTGGTCATACTGAACAGCAGTGTAAATATCTTACTGATTGCAGCACTGGTTACCTTGTATTTCTCTCAAGATGTGACCGGCGATCATGTACTGGTCATAGCGCTGGGAACCTTGCTGATCAACTTTCTGACACAGAAGCTGGTCGACTGGCGCATCAAGAAAATTGTGAAAGAGTCGGAGGAATTCCAAAACCTGTAAAAGAGAGCGGTATACTTTTTTTGGAGCGTTTGGGAAATAATCCTTGACGAATGTTAAAGGACCGTGTAGTATGAGAATCACATTAGAAAACAACGAAGGAGAGGTTCGCATGTATACACAATCTGTCGTTTCATACAAATTGAATAATGCTTGGCAAAGCTGGCGCAGATCGTTGTATAGATGATAGGATTTTTTTCTTTCATGGATACAACGTTTAGATCAATC
This sequence comes from Alkalibacterium subtropicum, assembly GCF_900112455.1. Taxonomy (GTDB): domain Bacteria; phylum Bacillota; class Bacilli; order Lactobacillales; family Carnobacteriaceae_A; genus Alkalibacterium; species Alkalibacterium subtropicum. Next base: position 19,142 of record NZ_FOLT01000018.1, read on the forward strand.
TAAATTTTGTATCTATGCCGGCTTGTTTCTGATGCTTTATTTGAATGTACGCCACATAGATGACAACACCATCTGTGTGGTTTTTTGCTGTTTTATAGGCGATTTCCACGACTAGCGTTTTTATATTCGTGGAGGTCGCCTTTTTGTTTACCCGATTTTCTATTTGAGCGGTAAATGGAGCGGCGCAACACATCACTGTTTTACATAAGAAGGGATTGATGCAGATGACATCTGACTGGGAATGGTTAAATAAACGATGACAAAATCCAAACAAATTCAGAGGGGACTGTAAAAAAATGAAAAACAAAAAATTAGTAGTTATGTTAGGTGCACTTGTGGTGTTGCTGGTCGGGGTGTTTGCTTTTTCTTTAGCTGACCAAAGCGAAGGCGAAACGCAGGAAGAGGTGCCGGCGAATGCGGAAGGCACAGAAGCACCTGAGGTAACTGATGAAGACGAGACGTTTGTCGTCGGCATCCTGCAGACCACGAGCCACCCGGCACTGGATGCCATCACTCAAGGGGCTATCGACGGGCTGGCAGAAAACGGCTATGTCGACGGTGACAATGCTGAAGTCATCTTCCAGAATGGCCAGGGTGACCAGAATTTGATGAACACGATGGCCCAGTCACTGGTTGAAGATGGTGCCGATATTTTGATCGGTATCGGAACACCGGCGAGTCAGGCCTTTGCTAATGCGACAGACGAGATTCCGATCATTATGGGAGCGGTGAGTGATCCGGTCGGTGCCGGCCTTGTCGATTCACAGGCAACACCAGGCAAAAACATTACAGGTGTCAAAGACGAAGCCCCGGTTCAGGCACAGCTCGATATGATGCTGGAAATCCTGCCGGAAGCAACAGATATCGGCGTCCTTTACAGCTCAGGAGAAGACAATGCACGTGCCGAAGCCGAACGTGCGATCACAGCGATAGAGGAAATGGGACTGAATCCGGTTGAGTATACGGTGTCCAGTACGAACGAGATCCAGCAGACCGTCGCAGCGATGGCTCAGGAAGTGGATGCCATATACTTACCGACGGACAACACGATCGCCAGTGCTTTTGATACTGTTGTGAGTGAAGCAAACCGCTATGACGTCCCGCTTATCCCGACAGTGGATTCCATGATCGCCCAAGGTGGTCTGGCAACAGTGGGCATCAATCAGACCGATACAGGCTTTGAAAGTGGCCGAATGGCTGCAGAAGTCTTAGACGGTACTGATCCGAGCACGTTCCCCGTTTATGTTTTAAACGAAGGCGACAAGCTAGTCAACTTGGAACAAGCTGAACTCCTCGGCATAGAGATCCCTCAGTCCGTACTGGATGAGGCAACTGTCATCGAATCAGACGAATAAGAAAGGAAATCAGAACATGCTTATATCCGCAATCGCACAGGGTTTTCTATGGGCTATCTTAGGGATAGGTATTTACACGACTTACCGTATACTAAACTTTCCGGACTTGACGGCGGAAGGATCGTTTCCATTGGGAGCGGCTGTTGCCGTCACCGCCATCGTTTCAGGGATTCATCCGGTAGTTGCTACACTTGTGGCTGTTTTCGCAGGGATGGGGGCTGGGCTGGTGACGGGGTTACTTTTCACCAAAGGGAAAGTTCCCGTTATCTTGTCGGGTATCTTAGTTATGTCAGGTCTGCATTCTGTGATGCTCTTCGTGATGCAGCGTCCCAATCTCAGTCTGTTAAACCATCCCAGACTTTACGATGCATTCACTGGACTGCCGAATTACTTTGATGTGGTGATCGTGGGTATAGGTGTTCTGGCTCTTGTCATCAGTGGGCTGCTGTTCTTCTTTTACACCAGTAAAGGCCAGGCGTACATTGCCACAGGCGATAATGAATCGATGGCGCGGTCGCTCGGAATCCAGACGGACAATATGAAGATCCTGGGACTGGTCTTGTCCAACGGCATCATCGCCTTATCCGGTGCCCTGATCGCACAAAGTAACGGATACGCGGATGTCAACGGCGGCATAGGCATCATCGTCATCGGTCTGGCTTCGATCATAATCGCCGAAGTGGTGTTCAAGGAAGTGACTCTGGGCGAACGCCTGGTGACGATCGTTATCGGAAGTGTGCTGTACCAGCTGCTGCTTCTAGGCGTAATACGCTTCGGCTTCGATACGACCTATATTCGTATTTTCAGTTCGTCGATACTGGCCGTCTTCCTGATGACACCACAGCTTCGCAAGGGACTCAAACTGGATAGGCTAAGTGGAAAGGAAGAGCGTGCATGAGTAGACTACTGGAATTGAAGCAAGTCACAAAAATCATAGAAAATGAATCGGATAAAAACAACACGATTCTGGATCATGTCGATCTGACGATCCGCGAAGGAGATTTTATAACAGTTTTAGGCGGCAATGGAGCCGGGAAGTCGACGTTGTTCAACAGCATCACGGGTTCTCAGCCCGTGACCAGCGGCCGGATTGCGTTTAATGGAAAGCCGGTAACGAACTGGCCCGAAGAAAAGCGCGCACGGTTTATCGGTCGCGTGTTTCAGGATCCTAAAATGGGGACAGCACCGCGCATGACGGTGGAAGAGAATCTTTTGCTGGCCTTGAAACGCGGGCAGAAACGTCACTTTCTCCCAAGAAAGCTGAAAGAGAATCATGAAGACTTTAAACAGTTGTGTGCCTCAGTCGGTAACGGCCTGGAGCATCATCTCGATACACCGACCGGTCATTTATCCGGGGGGCAGCGCCAGTCGCTGAGCCTTTTAATGACGACACTGACCCAGCCGGATCTGCTGCTTTTAGACGAGCATACCGCGGCCCTGGATCCAAAAACGTCCAAACGTCTGATGACCCTGACGAATCAGATGATCCAGCAAAAAGAGCTGACCTGTTTAATGATCACGCACCGTATGGAAGATGCCCTGACTTACGGGAACCGCTTGATTCTGATGGAAAACGGTAAAGTGAAACTGGATCTGAACCAGGAAGAAAAAGACAAGCTCACACTGGAAGATTTGTTTGTGCTGTTTGAGAAAGAAGACGCTTTGGAGACGGTTTAAAGTTAGACTGGTGGACCGTACGTGCTGGTTTTGTAAATGATTGGGCGGGCTCACGAGGAAATCGCGGCGAGCACGTCCAATGCGGCTATCATTAGGTGTACTCAAGGAGAAACTGGTTTGGGCGATGCCAATGTGACGTACAAAGAGCGCACCCAAGATAAATTAGCGGCGAGTACGTCCAATGTGGCTATCATTAGGGATACTCGAGAAGAAATCCGGTTGAGCGATGCCAATGTGACGTACAAAGAGCGCACCCAAGAGAAATTGGCGCTGAGTACATCCAATGTAGCTATTATTAGGTGTGCCCATGAGGAAACTAATTTGGGTGATGCTAATGTTGGGCACAAAGGACGTACCCAAGAGAAATTGGCGGTGAGTACGTCCAATGTAGCTATCATTAGGTGTACCCATGAGGAAACTAATTTGGGTGATGCTAATGAGGTACGAGTTAGACGTACTCAACTGATTTTTGCAGTAACTAAACCCAATAAGGACACGATTAGGCGTGCTCGCCTAATCGTTCCTCTTCAGTGCTGTTAATTGGAAGAGAGAGGATCCTCTCTCTTCATCTTTGTTCTCTATGCAATATTTCTTTACACTAAAAAAATCATTTTTTCGCTAATTTGACAATATAATTAGTGAGGTGAAGAGATGAAAATCATTAAGAAGAGAGAAAAATCAAAACTGCTCATTGGGTTGAATTATTTGGATAAGCGAACGAAACTGAACGATGCAGATAAACGGTACTTGATCAGTCTGGAAAAAGGCTTTGAAGGAGAGGAACGTTTTGACGCACTCGTCAAAACGCATCTTAACAGTGAAGCTCTGGTAGTAAATGATTTGCTGATCGAAAGTAAAGGGAATACTTTTCAGATAGATGCGCTTATAGTCACATTTGATACGATTTACCTTTATGAGATAAAGAATTATAAAGGTGATTTTCAAATGAACTCGGGACAGTTGTCTTATACAAGCGGACAGGAAATAACCAATCCTCTGATCCAGCTTAAACGAACGAAAGAACTGCTGCGTCAACTGCTTAAGGACTGGGGCATGCCATATAGAATCGAAGCACATATTGTATTTATCAACGACGCATTTACTCTTTATAATGCCAGTCTGGAAGACCCGATTATTTTTCCTACACAACTAAAGGAGCACTTAGGTGGAATAAATGCCAGGTGCAGGAATCTGACAAAACAAGCTAACCATCTAGCGAATAAACTGGTCGATAGACACCAGATAAATTCCCTTTTCCATAAACAACTGCCTTCCTATAGATTTGAAGATCTGAGAACGGGTGCCTCGTGTCCCTGCGGCTCATTTGATCTTATGATCACTCAGCGCGCATGTTATTGCAAAACATGTTATAAACAGATGTCGATCGAAGAATTAGTTTTAGAAAGCGTCAAGGAACTGAAACATCTTTTTCCCGATGAAAAACTGACGACTGCCTTAGTCAATGATTTCTGCGGTCAGGACGTTTATTACAGAAAAATAAGAAGTATCCTTCAAAATAATTTTTCCGTGCAAGGTACGACTCAAGGTGCTTTTTACAAGTAATCGAGGTGTTAGCTAATAAGTAGAAACAGACCGTCCAGTCACTTAAGACTGAACGGTCTGTTTCTACATATTCAAATATTATTCGCCTGGTTCGAAAGAGGGTCTCAAGTGACCGTTCTCAGCCAATTCATCTAAAAAGTCGTAAACTTCCTGGCTGGTCATGGCCTCAACGAGTGCCTGGATTTCTTCTGAATCCTGGTTGTCTTCACGGGCGACGAGGGTCTGCGCAAAACGGTTTTCTTCGTCTGCCTGCAGGATCAGGGCATCTTCAGGTGTCAGATCAACGGCCGCAATATAGGTTGGGTAGTTGAACACTAATTCCACACCGTCTTCATAAGCCGCTGTCAGGTTCAAGAGGTCGACATGTGTGAAGGTGAAGTTGTAGGGATTCTCAACAACATCGGCATCGGTGACTTGAGATTTATCGACGTCCGGATCCAGCGTGATCAAGTCATGCTCTTCAAGAGTCACCAGAGCGCGCGCTTCATTGGTCGGGTCACTCGGGATGGCAACTTCCGCACCATCTTCGATGTCTTCGAGAGAGTCATAAACCGGTGAATAGAAGCCGACGATGGCATTATAGATCGGTTGGATGGCCACTAAATTGCCGTCACGTTCTTCATTGAACATTTCCATGAAGGGTTCGTGCTGGGCAAAGTTGGCATCCACTTCTTCGTTAAGCAGGGCTTCGTTGTACTGGATATTGTCGGATACTTCGACAAGTTCCACTTCATAGCCCTCTTCGATTACGTCTCCGGCGATCTCAACGACATCGGTCATCGGAGGAAGGTGAGAAGCGACACGGATGGTCACTGTTTCTTCCGTTGTCTCTTCTGTTCCTTCGTTTGCGGCATCTTCTGTCGTTTCGTCAGCTGCACCGCAGGCGGATAAAAGTAAAGCCGTGGTTCCCAGTAATAATCCTTTTTTAAACATAATAATGATCTCCTTCTATAGTAAGTATTTTTATCGTTTATCTAATTTCTTAGCCAGTTTGAGTCCCAGCCACTGGAAAATCTCGACCAGGATGATGATCAGGACGATAGCCGTGTACATAATGTCGGTCTCATAGCGCTGATAGCCGTAGCGGATGGCAAAGTCACCGATCCCGCCGCCGCCGACCACACCCATGATGGTGGAGTAGGAAACAAAGCTGATGACGGCTGTGGTGAAGCCGATGACCAGACTGCTCCGTGCTTCCACGTACAAGAATTTCCAGACAAGCTGCCAAGTCGTCGCCCCCATGGACTGTGCCGTTTCAATGATCCCTTTAGGAATCTCTTTCAAGGACTGTTCCACAAAGCGTGCGTATAAGGCGATCGCAATGACCACCATCGGGAAAGAAGCAGCGATCGGGTCTCCCGTCGCCCGGCCATAGACCTGTCTGATAAAGGGCTGCATAGCCACGACTAAGAGTAAAAACGGAAACGACCGGATGATATTGACCAGCGCGTTGATGATGCGGTTGAGCAGACGGTTTTCTGTTGCCTGTCCGGAGCTGGTCAGATAAAGCAGCGTACCGACTGGAATCCCCATCAGAATGGCTGCCAGCATGGCGAAGAACAGCATGATCCCTGTTTCGCCTAAACTTTCCAGCATGCGCGGAAGGTATTCAAGGACGCGTTCGATGTACAAGCTTATACTTTCAGCCATTGCTCAACACCTCGATCGCCCGCTCGTGATAAGGTTTGACATTGCCCCGTTCGTCTGACCGCTTGACGCCGATGACCTCTCTGACTTCACCCTGGTCCATGATCGCTGCCCGCTGACACAGTTCCTTGATGACAGGCAGTTCGTGGGTCACCACGACGATCGTCATTTTGAATTCTTTGTGTGCTTTTTTCAGGACCTCGACGATTTCTTCTGTGGTGTTCTGGTCCAAAGCTGAGGTCGGTTCATCGCACAGTAAAATGTCCGGTCGGGTGATGAGGGCACGGGCGATCCCCACCCGCTGTTTCTGCCCACCGCTAAGCTGAGAAGGGTAGCTGTTTTTCTTGTCTTCCAGACCAACGAACTGGAGGACCTCTTCCGTTGTCAATGGATCAGGATAATCATGCAGTTCCAAAGGCAGATGCACATTTTCTGCAACGGTTTTATTGTTCAGCAGATTGAACTGCTGGAAAATCATACCGATGCGTTTCTGCATATCCCGTAAGTCTGCTTTTGACAAATGTGCAACCGCAACGCCCTCAATGGTCACTGATCCCTTAGTAGGTTTCTCCAGAGCGTTTATCAGTCGGAGGAGCGTTGACTTCCCCGCACCGCTCTCACCAATGACGCCAAACGCCTCCCCTTCATGAATGGAGAGCGTAATGTCTGACAACGCAGTGAAAGAACGGTCTTTTTCCTTAAATGTTTTAGTGATGTGATCAAATTCAATCATCTGTGTTCTCCTTTCTCACAATGTTTACCGGTAAAATGTGAGACACAAAAGTAACATGCTTCATTATAGAAAGTCTGAGGGAAAAGCGCAAAGTGAAAACGGTTCCTACGCTTTTAATGATTTTAGCGAAGGGTTTCTTAGACTAAGTATAAGTCAGAATAAGCTGGTATAGAGGGATTTGTAAAAGAAATGAAAGAGAAACCACCGCATCACTAAAATGCAATATTGTTTTTAGGGTGAGGTTTCACGCTGAAGGCAAACAAAAAACCACTAGCTGCCAGGCAGCTAGTGGTAAAAAAAGGAGTGGTCAGCCAATGCTTGGAGGAGCACGGCTGCCATAAAAATAAGTTGGTTGTTGTGGGTATGAGTTAAGTATAGAAAACAAATTTGAATTATTTATGATGAATATATGATAAAGTTTAGCCTTTTTTATATTTAGGGTCCTGTGGATGAATAAACCGCCAGAGGAAGCCGTGGGCACATAAAAAACCACCTTTTCCTCTAGAAAAGGTGGTTTTGGGGATAAGACTTAACGTCTAATATATGTCATTTGAGAAAAACCATTCAATCCGGGGAGAATGAACAATGGTCTCAAATAAATTTTCTTTTCACAGATTCAACAGACGTTTCGGGGGATTCCTCTGTTTTATCCGTTTGGGGAGAAAAGAAACGTGTACTTATTTTCCACACTATGAGTTTACCAAATCATGAGGTGTGAATCCTTAAAAACATCTAAGGATTCGCCACGTAAAAATTATAATTTACTCACTTAATGCGTCGGTGATCGCTTTATTGAAAGCGGGCAAGTCATCTGGTGTACGACTTGAAATCAGACCGGATTTATCTTTAACGACTTCTTTATCCAGGAAGTTCGCACCGGCGTTTTTTAAATCGATGGCGACCTGACTGACGGATGTAATGTCTTTGCCTTTCACTACTTCGGCATTGATCAACAACTGTGGGGCGTGACAAATGGAAAAGATGGGTTTTTTGTCCGCGAATGCACGCACGAAATTCAGGAAACGCTCATCTTTACGCAGTTTGTCCGGTGAATATCCGCCTGGGATAAGCAGGGCATCATAGTCGTCTGGCGCGACCTCATCGATACTCTTGTCGATCGTTACCGAGGCATTGCCTTTTTTGCCTTCCACCGTTTCACCTGCTTCAAATCCTATGGTCTCAACGGTGTGTCCAGCTTTTTCCAGTTCTTCTTTCGGTGATGTGAATTCGACATCTTCAAATAAGTTGGTTAGTACGGCTGCTACTTTCTTACTCATGATTAAAAATCCTCCTTATAATCAATCTAATATCAGTTTATCGCTCCTCGATTTTATAAACAAGCAAAACGATTACTCAAATCGAAATGAAATCAGCTGAAATATTCATTGTTTTGAATAAACTGTGTTATGATGAAATTAAATAAAGTATACAGTTTTCACTGAATGGGGGAGATCAACTTTGAACATAGCTTTGATAGCGCATGATAAAAAGAAAGACGATATCGTTAAAATTGCCGGTGCGTACAAACTGATTTTAAGCAAACACAAGCTTTACGCCACGGGGACAACAGGTAAGCGGATCATGGATGAAACGGGCTTGGATATTCACCGGTTTAAATCCGGCCCGCTTGGAGGCGACCAGCAGATCGGCGCCTACATTTCCGACAATAAAATGGATCTGGTGATTTTCATCCGTGATCCATTGACCTCTCAGGCACATGAACCGGATATCTCCGCTTTGCTGCGCTTGTGCGACGTGTATGAAATTCCACTGGCTACAAATATGGGTTCAGCTGAAGTGCTGCTGCGCGGACTGGATGCCGGCTTTTATCAGTGGCGGGACATGACTAGAGGAACCGATCGTGACACTTTACATTTTTAAGTGCGGCATCACCCATGTATTTAATTAAAGGAGACAAGCATGCTAATTGTTATCGGGATAGCTTTAATCGTATATGGATATTTTTCGTTCAAATATTCTGAAAGATGGGCGCAAAACGCCAGGGAACGGGCGGCCCGTACTCAGTTTCCAGACTGGTTTCCTCTGCTTATCCGAGCAGGGGGGATTCTGTTTATTATAACCGGCATACTTTTGCTGCTGGCTGATGCATTACTATAAAAAATATAAAACAGAGAGGATTTTACACTTATGATTATCGGACTACCCAAGGAGATAAAGAATAATGAGTTCCGTGTGGCCTTGACCCCGTTCAATGTTAAACGTCTTTTGGATAGTGGACATGAGGTCCTGGTCGAAAAAAATGCCGGCGAAGGCAGCGGCTTTACTGATGCCGAGTACAGTGCAAATGGTGCCAGACTTATTGATTCAGCTAAGGAAGTTTGGGATAGTGCAGATATGGTAATGAAAGTGAAAGAACCTCTGAAAGAAGAATATGAGTACTTCCGCAAAGAACTGATCCTGTTCACATACCTTCATTTGTCTGCCGCGCCTGAGCTGACAAAAGCACTTGCCGACAATGAAGTGACGGCTATCGGCTATGAAACAGTCACAAAAAACGGTGCGCTGCCTCTTTTGACGCCGATGAGTGAAGTGGCCGGGCGCATGGCTGTCCAGCTGGGTGCTCATCACCTTGAGAAAAAACAGGGCGGCAAAGGCTTACTGCTCGGCGGCGTGTCCGGTGTCGAAAAAGGAACGGTGACCATTGTCGGCGGTGGTGTCGTGGGTGAAAACGCGGCGCGTATGGCTATCGGCATGCGTGCCAAGGTCAACATCCTGGAATTGAATCCGGAACGTATGCGTGAACTGATCCGCCTGTTCGGGAATGATGTTCAGACTCTGGCATCCACCCCTTCGAATATTGCCAAAGCAGTCAAGGAATCTGATCTGGTCATCGGATCCGTCCTGATTCCGGGCCATAAAGCGCCTAAATTAGTGACTGAAGAAATGGTCAAATCCATGGAAAAAGGATCTGTTATCGTGGATGTCGCCATTGACCAGGGCGGGAATTTTGAAACATTGAATGAACCGACCACTCATGACGAGCCGACATTCGTGAAACATGGGGTGGTTCACTATGCTGTAGCGAATATTCCAGGTGCGGTTCCTCGAACGGCGACACTGGCACTGACGAATGATACGATTCTATATGCGCTCCAACTTGCCAATAAAGGCGTGACTGAAGCGATGCGAGCCAATGACGGTCTAGCAGCCGGTATGAATGTTTATAAAGGAAAAGTGACGAACGAAGCCGTAGCCAACGACTTGGGTCTTGGCTATACTGAATTATCTTCACTCCTTTAAAGAGGGGAAACAAAAAGACAGGCTGCAGAAATTTCTGCAGCCTGTCTTTTTCAGATCATATTACCTGTCTTTTAACCGACTTCCGCCTCTTGGAGTGAAAGAGTAGTATTTAAAGCACCATAAAGCACTCAGTCCAATTAAAATATAAACGATGCGCACACTCCATTGGTCGACTTCGCCGAGTAAAGTTTCGACTATGTTAAATCCGAACAAGCCGATAAGTAAAAGATGTATGCCACCAATGATGAGTAGAGTCAGCGCTGTGCGGTCTATTATTTTCACTATAGGTCCTCCTTCGTTCGCTTCTACTCTTATCATACGAAATTTATGCAAAAATGTCGATTGTTTCTTATCGAAAGTATGCGTCAAGTTTTTCTCGGTAACCTTTAACTAGTAGAATTAACAGAAATTATGTTGTGTTAATATTTTTAGGAAAATGCCTGGCCTAATTTCCCAATGAAGCTACTCACAGGGCCAAAGTTGGATATTTTCCCAGTTTGAACAGTGTGTGTGGTTGAACGAGGCTTTTTCAAAGCCTGACGGACTGCTCCCTTAAGATCTTCACCTAACGGTTCAACGATAGAATCAACTTTTGTGGTCAAAGCTTTTTCCAGAAGACTGTTTTGCTCTGCTGTTAGTAATGCTACGACATTAGCTACACCTGATTTTGTCCAACTACGTCCCTGTCTTTTCGTCCG
>NZ_FOLT01000020.1 GCF_900112455.1 Alkalibacterium subtropicum
CCAAATGTTTTCTGGATTTTTTTGGGTCGGTTTGTATCTAAAGGACCATCCAAAATACAACAGACGATGGTTTTCTGATGCACATCGATACCACAACATGTTTCAATCATTACTTCCATGACCATAACCTCCATCCATAAATTAGGAAACAGACCATCTTATAAAATGTTGTAATTTTATTTCCACATTCAATGATGTATTCGGCTTATCGCAAAAGATAAGACGGTCATCCAGTTTTTTGTACAGGTTCGGCAAAACCCATTAAGAGATCGGATTAGTGTTTCCTGATTCGATTATAGAACAAAACATTTTTTCTGTCGTGGTTTAGATTGTGAAGCAATCATAATGTTTTTTGTGCTTTTCTACCAAGCGCTGTCTATAGTTGATCATATTCTGGTAATGATCCTCTTCCCCCATCTGCTCGTAAATTTTTATATGTGAAAGTGTCTCTGCTTTTGAAGACGAAGGAGGGTCCGATAATTCTTCCGCAAGAGAAAGCTGATAGGAAGATGATACTTTCCAGTGAATATTTGTATAGTTAGACAGCTCAAAGAGTTCTTTTTTTAGTTGTTCAATTAGTTCGAAATGACCATACTCCAGACAATAGAAACCCATATTCAATAAAAAACTCCCGTATAATTCTTTTTTATATTTAACAGAAGTCATGTAGTTTTTTCCCAATCGTTCTTTGACTAACTGGATAAATTCAAGATCAAAGTACCAAATCGAATTGCCCAAAACTGCAAACTCAAAATGACTCCAATTTTCAATTTTATTTAAGTACTTTTTTAGTAAACTGATTTCCTTTTTATGCGTTTCTTTGAATCGTTCGTATGTGAATCTGGTTTCAGACTGACAAAGAAATTCCTCAGAGAGAAAATAAAGATGAAACCAGTAAAAGTCACGGGTCGATGCATACCGAGCTAAATAGTTTTGTTTATGTTTCTCTATTGAGTCCGTATCTTCTGTAACGATGCTTTTTTTCAGTTCTGAAAACTCTACTCTTTTTTGATCGAAATCCTCTGAGAGAGTACTGAAATAAGTGTCTATGCGAATATTCAATCGGTCTAAGAGCTTTGAGCATAAGTCGACAGAAAGATGACTTCCTTCATTCTCAAAGGTGGACAGTGTACTTCTGGCACAGATACCTTCTGTCAGTTTCCTCTGACTTATTCCCCGTTCCTCACGCAGCTTTTTAAAACCTTCACCACTCCTCAAAATAAAACCTCCAAAAATTAAATGGTCGGATTACACTACCATTTTAACACTTCTAGTATTTATTGGTATACATTAAGTATAGATAAAAAATAAATTCAGTAAGAGAAGGATGTGAGACAGATGTTCGTTTCGATTTTATCACTAATCATTCCTTTAGGTGGTGATTTTTTGACAGATTTAATTGATCCGTAGCAGTTTTATCTATAAAACATTAAAGCAGTTGGTCAATAGTTTACTATATTGCTAAAGTGCTCAATTATTCAGTTGAAGGAACAAGTTTATATTAGAATTGTAGAAATTGCCATGAACTTCTAAATGTAAGTACGGAAGAAGAAATAAGTGAAGGTTCTTTTTTCATCACTTGGCAGGTGAAATTATTTTTTTTGGTTTATCTTGCTGTTAGTCGGTTTCTAGACTGTAAAAGGGAAAGTATGGATTATTCAGGATTGAGTTAATGAAAAAAAATTATTATCTACTGAATAATCATTAACTTCTTTAAATAGTTTAAATTTAGAACAAGAAATAACTCCCCTTTTAGTAAATGAAGGTGGAGGTCACTATACTGCAGAAGTATGGGTGGGATTACCTGCAATTAGTTCATCAACAGTCAAACAAGATTTTAGGGCTGTAGTTTCAAATGGCAGAGTAACATCTGTCACTCTGCTAGGTCCTGGATATATGACACGTTTATCATGGGGGTAATATAAACATATTCGATTGTGACATCAATACTTTGTGGAGTTAGTCCTACAGATATTTGGTTTCTAGGAGGTCCAAGAGATGAAGAAATACTTTAATAGTATATTATCACTGAAAAACAAATATAGGGGGAAATATTATGAAAAAAATTAAAATTGCTCTATTAAGCAGTATTATACTTAGCAGTATAGTTACAACTTCTGTTAATGCTGAGTCAATAACTATCGATACAAAAAAAGATATCGATCAAAATTATGATGTTATTCAACCAATGGTCACTATTCCAAACTGGGTAAAATCAGCATTAAAAAGTGTGATTGTCAATGTTGCTAAAAGGATTCCTATTTCCGATAATCCAGGTACTGTCTATGAATACAGTAATCATGCACTTGTTTATCATAAATCAGTTCAATTTAATACAGGAGGTATAGGCTCCGCGATAGAGAAAAATTTGAATTTATACGGTAGAGATGTTATAAAACCTTATTTACAAAGGAATCAATTAGTTCCAGGAGTTAAAGGTTATATTAATATATTGTGGAACGGAAGCTTAGTATCCACCGATACTGTTTCAAGTGGGGAACAAGTTTCATATACCGTTCCAGGTTCTGAAGGAACACCGCGGAATATAAAAGTTCATTATGGTAGTACAGAAAAAACACACTGGTATCCTAGAATGGATTATATTCCTTATAGAGATCGTGGACCTATTCTGCCATCTAGAATAATATCATCAAATGATTCTGATTATGTCGAAGAAGATAACAATGTATATATAAAAAATCAAGTAAATTCAGAAGTAACACTAAATGGACAGCTAACAAGTTATACTATGGAAGATTTATACATGGACTTTTACAATGAAAAAATAGAAGAGTTATCAAATCAATCTAAATCTTTGAATGTTGGAGAACATGCAAAGATTATTGATACAATAACTAATTTAGAATATGATAAAGAAAATGATAAAACGATTTTCCATTTCAAGGCAAATTATGAACATGACATCTCAAGTCATGAACTACACTTTTCCGGTAACCTAACTGACAATTACTCTGTTGGCGATAAAATAAGTTTATCATTTGAAATTATGCCTTTAACCGAAGATTATGATTTTGTCGATTTAGATTATAATATCATGTTTTCAAAAACTGGAGTAGTTCCTGAAATCAGTTCATTTATTTCAAATAAGTAATTGAAGTTGTGACAATCGATTTAAGTAAATATAAAAGGTTATTTTATGGCGTATAGCTTGAAAGAAGGTAAAAGGATGAGAAAAACAACGATTTTAGGGTTTTTACTATTATTTTTAAAAATTAATCTAACTATTAATGATATGGGATATTTTTATTTAATCTCCAACTTATTGGGTATTTCAATAATATTATTTAATATAAAAAATAATAGAGCGATTAAAGATGATATTTATATGAAATTCTATATTATTTTAAATATCATCTTGCTGGCACTTAAACTAACAGGTTTAGAAATAACTTCGATTGCATTGACAGATTTCTCATCTTTTTTACTATCTATATTCTTTCTACTTGGTTTATTTATCAATTTTTTTTATCCTCTAATTTTATTTTCAAGTATTTTGAACAAAGCGGCTAATGGAATATTTTCTTACCAAAAAGTTGCTATTTTTGTGAAAATTGCATTACTTTTAATACCCTTGCTAACTATATCGTTTATGTTTTCTCCATTTTTGTCATCTATTCTTATTTTTATCATTATCATATTAGAAATCACAAGTGCTTATTTATTACTATCTGAAAGAAATAGTGATAATAAAATTTTTAATAATAAATAAACCAAATCACTTTCCACTCAGCTTTAATATAACGGAAAAAAATATAAGTATGGAAGAATTTCTATAGGTAAAATTTCAATACCAAAAATTATATTTTTTATCACTAGCGTTGCATAAAAATATTACCTCTGTTGTCAAACCAAATGCAACACTTTCGTTGTACTTAGTAGTTTTGCTCCTCCAATCACCACTTCTCAAAATAAAATCTCCAAAAAATAAGTGGTCGGATTACACTACCATTTTCACACTTTTCAGGTTGAGGGGTATACAATAAAAGTAGATAAGAGAATAAAGTAGTGCAAGAAATGGTTTATGATATAGAGTAATTTGTTTGAAAATTCCTGGTAGTCTCCGTACTTCTTTAGATTAAGTAATAAAAGAGATAGCATGATCGTTGATTCTTGTTCTGATGGGAAATTCATGGGTAAACGATCATCTTTCTAAGTAACAGGATAAGGATAGTTAAAAATCCGGGAATATTCAATGAACTAGAGAATCATGGTTAAGATGTTTACTTGCAATGCATAGAGTCGATCGATTCAGATATAAAGAGAGGTGAAGATATGCTTAAAACGATAACGCGTTTACAGGGGGACTCGGTCATGGTAGAGCTGCCCTCAAATAATGGGATAATGCTTGAGCCTGATCAGGAATATATCGTTGTTTATACACAAGACGGAACGATCATCCTTGTACCTGCGAATGAAGCTCCTTTTTTGGAGATGGGGACAGCGAAAGTCGCGATACAAAAAACCTCGATTTAGATTTTGTCGTGTAACACGTTAAAAAAATGCTCATTACATAAATATCAAAAAAACTTTTAATGTGAATATGATAATTTTGATTACCTTCGGGTTCACTCATAGTACCTCTTCTAGTTACAGTGCCTGCGAAGGAATACCTTTTATTAATAGTTATTTAGGAGGAATAAGTATGTTCAATAAAAAAAGAATGATTATAGGTGCTACAGCTTTAATGCTGAGCCCTGTATTATTGCCAACCATAGTAAGCACACAACAGGTGTATGCTGCAGAAAACAATAAAACGCAACAACAATACTCAGAAAATATAGATGATCAAAGCCTAAACATGGTCACAAAGAATGATTTGTTTATTGAATTTGAAAAAGAACTTGAGACAATAACCTCATCAGATAATGATATTTCTAAAGAACAGCTTTTTGATCTAGTAACAAAATATGAAGGAGCAGAGATTACATACTCAGACGGAGGTCAAGTTTCTCTATTTAGAGCCAGTTCTGGTATTACACATAGCTTTGTTCAGGGCGGTGTGAACTCATATGCAATAAGCGGGCCTTCTATACGAGAGTTAGCTCGCACTTTTCAAAACAATGCGAATATAATAACAACAGGGGGAATATTAGCTTCCATCCCACTCGCATTCTTTGGGGCATTTTTTACTGGCATTTCTACTACAGTTTTAGCCACTAAGTTTTATAATGCAGCAGGAATCATGAGACAGTGGAGCGCAACTGATAGATATGGAGCAGGTGTTCGTATCACTTTAACTTCTGAATACCCGATTGAGAGTCGAAACAGTGTGCGAAAAGCTACTATCAGATGATCTGGAAAAGAGGAATAATATGAGTTTAGTAGTATTATTTAGTTTAAATCTATTGGCGAGTGGTATTTATCTTTTTGCTGAAATTTCTTTCTCTAAAACAGTTGTTGGGCTAGCTATATTATTGTTAGTAATACTATTTTTATATACATCACAGAAGATAAGAGACTTGCATAATGGAAATCCTTACTTGAAAAGCAGACTCATTATATCCGGTACTAGTATATTACTCATGATTACTGTTTTTAGTCAGTCTACAGAATCTATTTTATATAAAGTGATTTTAATATGTATTACTTTAAGCACGGAGTATTATGAAATTTTTTTTACAAAAATTAACTAAACTTCATCCAAATAGTATAATATGAGAGTTAGAGAGATCTTTCAACTATGACTACAGAATTGGCATTGAATTCTATTTTGACAGTTCATATAATTAGAAAAAATGTATCGATAAGATGTAAATAAATAATTAAAATTACAAATAGTAAAAGGATTCAAATGCAAAACCCACACTTATCAGATTCAACTGATAAGTGTGGGTTTCAATGCATACTATTATCTTCCCAGTAAATAGCCGACGAGATACGCAACGATTGCTGCGAGTCCACCGACCAAGAGCATTTCCATTCCGGATCTGAACCAGTTGGACTGGGTGACGCGGGATTTCAGAGCACCCAGTATGAACAGGGTAATGCCGGTCAGGATGGAAGCCAGCAGGAAGGCATTTTCCATCATGAATGAGCTGAACGAAGAAAAGACATACGCCAGAAGAGGAATGAGGCCGAAAATAAAGAAGGAAAAGAACGTGACCGTGGCATTCTTGATCGGATTTTCGACACCGCTGTCGCTGCCGTATTTCTGATTGACGATCTGGTCGACAAAAGGGGTGTCGTATTTGGCTAATGTATTGGAAATGGTTTCGGCATCTTCTTCAGAGAGCCCCTTGTTCTGGTAGGCCTGGGACATGCGGTCTACGGCATCTGAATAATTTTCCACGACTTCCCGTTCGGTCTGGTATTCGACACCGGTGCGGTATTCTTTTTCCGATTTGCTGGAAAGGTAATCGCCGACAGCCATCGAAAAGCCATCCGCCAGAAGATTTGAGAAGCCTAAGATGATGACGATGCGGATCGCCAGCGTGGCGCCAGCCACACCGGAAACGACGGCGAAGGTGGTAATGATGCCATCCAGTCCGCCGTAAACCATGCTCTTGATATATTCGCCGCCTTCGAACCGTTTTGTCTTGTCTGCCATATCGTGGTCCTCCTTCTAAATTTCAACCGTCCTTACTGGTTTTTATAAGCGGGTTATCCGTGAAAATGTCACAAGTTAAATGATGTTCATAAGTAATGAGTCAGTCGTTCTTGTTCAAAAAATTGATCAGCTCTGATTCATGTATGAAGCTTTCGTCATAACCCAAAGCGTGGGCAATCTGCGTGACATAGGGCTGTTCCAGATAGGCTTTTTCAAGGACCTCTTTCTTTGAGAAAACGTCTCGGGTCGGGCCATCCAGGATGATCTCACCCTGATTCATGACGACCGTCCGTTCAAAGACTTCTGCCGCAAAATCCATGTCGTGCAAAATACACAAAACGAGCTTTCCTTCGGTATGCAGTTCTTCGATGATTGCCTTGATTTTTTCCTTACCGGCAAAGTCCTGGCCCATCGTCGGTTCATCGAAAATAATCATCTCGGTATCCATAGCCAAGATGGAAGACAGGGCGATCAGTTTTCGTTCTGACAGACTCAAGTCATAAGGATTATCTTCCGCTTTTGATTCCAGGTCGACTTTCCGCAAGGCTTCCCGCGCGGCTTTTTCGGCTTCGTTTCGAGACATGCCGATATTTAGCGGGCCGAACATCACTTCTTCCAGGACGTTGGTTTTAAAGATCTGATCGTTCGGGTTCTGGAACACCAGACCGACTCGTCTGGACAGCTGTGCAGCGGTCTGTTTATCGATCGAATCCCCGTCGATCAAAAGCGTACCTTTGGACGGTTTCAACAAGCCTTTCATCAGCTTGACCAATGTTGTTTTTCCGGCACCGTTCTGGCCGACGATCGCTGTGGTCCGTGAATCAAACGTTAAATCAAGGCCATCAAAAATCTGGATATCCAAAGAATAGGAAAAGGCGACATCTTTCAGTTCGAATGTGTTCATTTCGCTTCCTCCAGTCGTTTGAATTCTTCGATGGTCACAGGATACAGTTCCGAGTCGGGATAGCGGACGTTCAAAGCTTTTGCTATATTCGTCACTACAGGCGGCGTGACTCCGAAGTCTTTCAGATCCACACGGGAAAAGATTTTTTCCGGCGTGTCCAGTGCGACTTGTCTGCCTTGATGTAAAAGCAGGACACGGTCGGCGTACTGGGCGATCTGTTCCATTTTGTGCTCGACTAAAATAATGGTCATCCCTTTTTCAGTCAGCTGTTCGATGACTTCAAAGACTTCACTGGACCCTTGAGGATCGAGCTGGGACGTCGGTTCGTCGAGGATCAGCACGTCCGGTTCCATGGCTAGAACACTGGCGATGGCCACGCGCTGCATCTGGCCGCCGGACAAGTCAAAGGGGTTCTTGTCTTTCACAGCAAAGACATCCAGCAGTTTCAAGTACTGTTCGATCCGTCTGTGCATCTCTTTTCTGTCTAAACCTAAATTCTCAAGACCGAAGGCCACTTCCTCGTAAACCGTTTTTTTCGCACCGGTCATTTGAGAGAACGGGTTTTCAAACACCAGTCCGATGTTCTCGACGATGTCGGCGATTTCGTGTTCGCGGACAACGAGGCCGTTGACGGTGACTTTGCCGCCGTAAGCCCCTTTGTAAAAATGCGGGATAAGTCCGGCCAAAGCGTAGCAGAGCGTCGATTTCCCCGCAGTGTTTTCGCCGACGATACCCAGGCATTCGCCTTTTTCAACTGAAAAGGACAGATCGTCTAGGACGAGGTCAGTCAAGTCGGGATATCGGTATTTTAACTGTTCTACTTCAATGATACTCATGCCATGACCCTCCAGACGATCCCTAAAATAACGATAGCGATGATGATACCGCCCAGCAGTTTATTGTAAGGATACTGCTTTTCTTCATTTAAAAATGTTTTTTTCATCGATGAGCCAAAACCGCGCATCTCAAGAGCGATGGACCGTTCTTTGGTTTCATTCAGTGAGTTCAGTACCACAGGCCCCATCAAAGGAAAGAAGGCTTTGATCCGGGTAAGCATGCTGCCTTCCGTTTCCATCCCGCGTGAACGCTGCGCGTCGGTGATCTTACTGGTTGTGGCGCGCATTTGCGGGATCAGCTGGAGAACAGACAGGATCACGTGTCCGATCCGGGGAGACATGCCTTTCTTGATCAGCCGTTCCACCATTTCATCAGGTGACGTGGTCAGGATGAGGACGCTGAACGAGCCGATCATGACCAGGACGCGCAGGACCAAAATGAGCGCCACATACAGCCCTTCTTCGTAAAAGACCAGCGGGCCGAGGGAAAACAGTTCGGTCACATTATCAGGATGAAAAAAGCCCTGCACGATGACCAGCGAGAAAATCAGGAATAAACTCAATGTCAGAATAGGCAGGCTGTTGCGGAACACTTTGCCAACTAATAGTAGAAGCAGTGTGACAAAGAGGACCCCTGCGATAAACAAGGGTTCCGGCAAGATGTAAGTCAACGCAATGGCCGCGACCACATACAATAGCTTCACCAGCGGATCGAGATGATGAACGGGACTGTCTTTTTCAACATATAATGTCATGGTATTCATAGGATCATCCTTTTACAGCTCTTCGATTTCGGAATCTTGACGGTAAATGTTCGTGAGTGATTTTGGCAGGCCTTTAAAAATAAAGTAACTGATCAAAACGGTCACGACTTTATCCGGGACATCCACGACGATACTGTCACCAAAGGATGCCAGCCACTGAGGGACGTCATTGGAGATCAGGAAGGTATAGAAAGCGTCACCCCAGATATTCCCTGTCTGTCCGCCCCAGAAAATCATGTTGAGTGGTGTGGAAACGATGGCGGCGACCAGTCCGGTGACCAGACCGACGATGGTCGCTTTTTTAACGTTTTCGATCCAGCCTTTATAAGCCATGATCCCGACAGTAATACCGATGGCCCCACTTGTGATGGCGTAAACGGTCGATACGGGGCTGACGGTGATACCATAGATAATGTTATTGATAATACCGGCTGCCGCGCCAATGACCGGGCCGGCAAGCATGGCGGCTAACACAGTCCCGATCGAATCCAGCCACAGCGGCAGGCGCAGCAGGCTGGCGAATAATTTACCAATATAGTTGATACCGATAGCTGCAGGGATGAGAACGATGGCAGCAGTAGATAATTTCAGTGACCACATGCTTTTTTTATTGTTGTTCATGAAAACACTCCTTATGATTTAGTTTCTAGTGATGCAATAGTTTCGAGAGCCAGTCTGATTTCATTCTGTTCGCCCGCTTTGGTTAGGGATTCGCCGGACTGAAGCTGATTGATCCCGGCCTGCAGGTCACCCGAGTAGGGAACGACCACATTCAATACGGAAGCTGCACGCAAGCCGCGCAGACGGGCTAAAGTAAAGAGTGCTGCAGTCTCCATGTCTGAACCGATGAGGCCTTGTTTAGACCAGTAGGCATCGATCGCTTCATCATCATCTGTATAAAAGGAATCATGGCTGCGGACCAGTCCCAAATGATGCGGGACATTTAACGTTTCGGCGTGTGATTTAAGTTCTGAAAGAATCGTATGATTGCTGACCGCCGGATAACTGGCAGAGACATAGACCTTGGACGTGCCTTCGTCTCTGATGGCGCCTTCGCAGAGGATCAGATCACCCACTTTGATTTCCGGTTGCAAGGCGCCGCTGCTGCCGATCCGGATAAGGGTATGAACGCCGATCTGTTTCAGTTCTTCTAAGGCGATGGCTGCTGACGGACCGCCGATACCGGTTGATACGACAAGGACGGCGGTGCCTTTATATGTGCCTTTCACGCTGCGGTATTCCCGGTTGTAAGCCAGTTCTACGGGGTCATCCAGAAAGGCTTTCACACGAGACACGCGCTCCGGGTCTCCGGGGAGCAGTGCATAGCCGGCACTGTCTGCTTTTGTGAGATGGATATGCGGCTGTTTTTCCATCTTTTACCTCCTTTCTGTTTTATATATATTCGCTTAACCTTCTGGCGGTGTGCCTTTTAAAAAGGTCAAGTGCGTTGTGAGTTTATTTTATCACTTAATGGGTGTCTTTACACTTTATTCGCGGCAGAAAAATGGAACAGTTGCACAGGTCTCAAAAAAAAATCGATATTGCTCTTGACTACCCTGCGGAAAATCTTTAATATGTTTTGTGGGCACTCTACAAATAAATGGTTCAAAAAAACGATTTATTACAGGTGCAGATAATAAGCATAATTCAGGCTCCCTATTCTTGATTGAGTAGGGAGCTTTTCGTATTTTATGGCCGATTTTACTCCCTAGACACTTTTAGGAGGAAATGATTATGACAAAGTATATTTTTGTAACGGGTGGCGTTGTCTCGTCTATCGGAAAGGGTATTGCGGCAGCTTCATTAGGCCGTCTTTTGAAGAACAGAGGCTTGAATGTGACGATCCAGAAATTCGATCCTTACATCAACGTCGATCCCGGGACCATGAGTCCTTATCAGCACGGTGAAGTGTTCGTGACGGAAGACGGAGCGGAAACGGACCTGGACCTTGGCCACTACGAGCGGTTCATCGATATCAACTTGAACCAGTATTCGAATGTCACGACCGGAAAAGTGTATTCCGAAGTGTTGAACAAAGAACGCCGCGGGGATTATCTGGGCGCGACGGTTCAAGTCATTCCGCACATTACGGATGAAATAAAAAACAAGATCATGCGTGCTGCGGAAACCACAGAAGCGGATGTCGTCATCACTGAAGTCGGGGGCACGGTCGGAGATATCGAATCTCTTCCGTTCCTGGAAGCACTCCGTCAGATGAAAAGGGATGTGGGATCTGATAATGTGATGTATATCCACACAACGCTGATCCCTTATTTGAAAGCGGCCGGCGAAATGAAAACCAAACCGACCCAGCATAGTGTAAAAGAACTGCGCAGTTTAGGGATCCAGCCGAACGTCCTGATCGTTCGCTCGGAATATCCGGTCGGCCAGCATTTAAAAGATAAACTGGCCTTGTTCACGGACGTGGATGCCAGTGCCGTGATCGAATCACTGGATGTCGAAACACTTTACACGATCCCTTTAAATCTTCAGAAGCAGGGGCTGGATCAGATCGTTGTGGACCACTTGAAACTGGATGTCAATGAAGCGGACATGACCGAATGGAGAGCGCTGGAAGAAAAAGTGCTGAACTTGAAGAATCAGACCCGCATTGCAATCGTCGGGAAATATGTCGAACTGCCGGATGCCTATTTGTCCGTCGTCGAAGCACTGAAACACGCCGGCTATGCGGTGGATTCGGACATCGACATCAAGTGGGTGAATGCTGAACTGTTATCTCCAAAAGAAGTGGTGCAGGAACTTCAGGACGTGGATGGGGTTTTAGTTCCCGGCGGCTTTGGCGAGCGCGGTCTGGAAGGTAAGATGCTGGCCATCCGTTATGCCAGAGAAAATAACGTGCCGTTTTTCGGAATCTGTTTGGGCATGCAGCTGGCAGCCATCGAATATGCCCGCAATGTCGCAGGGATCGAGGGGGCCGGATCGGCTGAAGTGAACCCTGATGTCGAACACAACATCATCGACCTGATGCCGGACCAGAAAGATGTGGTCGAGATGGGCGGCACGCTGCGTCTAGGGTCGTATCCGTGTGAACTGAAAAAAGGATCAGTGACAGCGGAAGCTTACGCGAATGCGGATGTGATCGATGAACGTCACCGTCACCGCTATGAATTCAATAATCATTATAGAAACGATTTGGAAGCAGCAGGTCTCATTTTTTCAGGTGTTTCTCCGGATAACCGCCTCGTGGAAATCATTGAAGTGGCGGACCATTCCTATTTTGTGGGCTGCCAGTTTCATCCGGAATTCAAATCAAGACCGAACCGTCCGCATCCGCTGTTCGTTTCCTTTGTAAAAAAAGCACTGGATCTGAGGAAATGAGAGCCTGATGAGAAAAAATTTAGATGATAAAGATGTGTAATAGATATTTTCACTAGTTTTATTGTGAAGTTTTGTTTATAATGAATAGTGAAGCCGAGCGCGTATCTCGGTTTAAAAAGTGCGCAAAAATTTTAGGAGGCTATATATATGAGTCGTTTAGTAAGTATGACAGAAATGTTGAACAAAGCTTTAGACGGAAAATATGCTGTCGGTCAATTCAACATCAACAACTTGGAATGGACACAAGCCATTTTACAAGCAGCACAAGAAGAAAAATCTCCAGTTATTTTAGGTGTTTCTGAAGGAGCAGCTAAATACATGGGTGGATTCAAAGTTGTTACTGCCATGGTCAATGCCTTGATGGAAACAATGGATATCACAGTGCCTGTTGCCGTTCACTTGGACCACGGTTCTTCATTAGAAACATGTACAGCAGCGATCGAAGCTGGATTCACTTCAGTCATGATCGACAACTCAAAATTCCCGATCGAAGAGAACATTCAAGCAACGAAAAAAGTTGTAGAATTTGCTCATTCAAAAGGCGTTTCAGTTGAAGCTGAAGTTGGAACTGTTGGTGGTACTGAAGACGGTATTACTGGTGGCGTCATGTATGCTGACCCTGAAGAATGTAAACGTATGGTTGAAGAAGCTAAAATCGATGCATTGGCAGCGGCTTTAGGTTCTGTTCACGGTGACTACGAAGGCGAACCAAAACTTGGCTTTGACGAAATGAAAGAAATTTCTGAATTGACAGGTGCTCCTTTAGTGTTACACGGTGGATCAGGTATCCCAACTCACCAGATCGAAAAAGCTATCGAATACGGTCATACTAAAATCAACGTCAACACTGAGTTGCAGCAAGTATGGGCTAAACGTACGCGTGAAGTGATTGCCAACGACGACAAAGTTTACGATCCTCGTAAAATCGTCGGACCTGGTAAAGAAAACATCACAGCTACAACTAAAGCTAAAATGCAAGAATTCGGTTCTTCAAACAAAGCGTAATCAGATAATCAAATAATAGAGAGGTCAGGAAGTCGTTCAGACGACTTCCCTCTGACTGATCCCAAGAGCACTTCCTGAGACGATAACTCGTCTTTTCGGGGAGTGTTTTTTGTTGTGTGAAAAAAGTGAGGAATGGACCTGTTTGGACAATATAGTAAGTAGGGAGATAAACAGAATGTGTTCAACGAAAAGGAGCGACAAGATGGAAACAGTCAAAGCGCGCACACAACCGGAATTGCTGAAGATTTTGAAGATTCTGGATAAGCGGATGGCGCTGCCGGTCAAGCACAAGCAGCACATCCTGAGTATGGAAAAAGGCTACGAAGGAGAAAAGCTATTCGATTCGCTGCTCGAAACGTATTTAGAAGCTGAAGTACTTGTGTTGAACGACTTGCTGCTGAAGGTCAATGACCAGTCCGCACAGATCGATTCGCTGGTCATCACACCCGAAACGGTTTATCTTTACGAGATAAAAAACTACAGAGGGGATTATCAAATGAAAGACCGGCAGCTGCTGACATTGTCGGGAAAAGAAATCGGGAACCCCTTGACCCAGCTGACTCGGACGACATCGCTGCTTCGGCAGTTGTTCCACCAGTGGCATGCTGATCTCGCGGTCGAAGGGGCAGTCCTCTATGTCAATCCAACCTTCACACTTTATCATGCCAGTCCCAAAGATCCGCTCATCTTACCGACTCAGATTTCGAGGCACTTGAAAAAGCTGGACAGTCAGCGGGTTGCATTGAACAGGAATCACCGCTATCTTGCGGACCGGCTGCTGTCTAAACACCGAACCGATGCGAATTTTCATCAGTTGATTCCTCAGTACGATTATCAAAGCCTGAGAAAAGGTATTACATGCTTGGCGTGCGGATCGTTTGATATCCAGCTGAAACAGCGCATGTCGTATTGTGAAAAGTGCGAGTATAGCTGTTCGACAGACGATATGATTTTAGAACAAATAAAAGAATTCAAGCTGCTTTTTCCTCAAGAGAAAGTTACCGTTAAGAAAATTAACGATTGGTGTGGGAGCTCGGTGACTCGACGAAGAATTCCACGCATATTAGGACAATATTATAGCAAAACCGGGTTATCGACAGGGACACATTACGTGTAAAGAGCAGAAAAGCAAATTGTAGATGTGGGCTTACTGACTGAAAACAGAAAGTGGGAGTGAGTTAGTAAGACATTGTCAATGCTTACCAACTGAAAGGAAAGGAGCAGGATGACTTAGTAAGCGTGTCTCAGTGCCTACAAACTGAAAGACGAGATATAGGATGAGCTGGTAAGCCTGCTTGTTAGCTTACTAGCTGAGCGTGGTAATGGAGGATGAGTTGGTAAGCCTGCACCCTAGCTTACTAACTGAGGGCGGAAATGCAGAATGAGCTGGTAGGCCTGCACGGTAGCCTACCAACTGTTGGGAAAGATAGAGATGAGTTGGTAAGCCAACGAGATAAATACTCATACCACACAAAAAAGTAAGGAATGTTTGAGTTCATTCGCAAGCAAGCAAGAAGGTGATATTAAGGAAAGCGGTCGAGCGGCCGACCGCTACCTTTTAATTTAGAAGAAGAAATACTTGCCAGCTAAAATCGTTTCGGGGCGTGCCTTGCGTGTCGGCTTGTTCGACCTTGTTTGAAAATCGAACGGCTGGTAAAAGGTACGTTTATACTGATAAATACATATCAGTCGGTCAAGACGCCTCCAAGCTTTAGGTGGATGACAGCTGCACCCTACACAACCTTCCTTAGTATATAAAAGTGACCCAAAAATGAAAAGTAAATAACAACTGTCTTTCAATTCACCCAACGCATTGTATTTAATGAATGAATTGTTTATACTGTTGATAGATTGTGCTAAATAGAAAATAGAAAAAAGAAATAGAGGTTTCCCTTTGTTTAAAAAATTAACCACGAAAGACTTAACTCAAATTGCCTTATCAACCACACTCCTCGCTGTCGCATCATTAGTTATCATACCCATCGGATTGGTTCCTATTACCCTGCAGGTCGTCTTCTTTCTTTTGATCCCTGCTATTCTTGGACCGGCAAAGAGCATGATGGCCATTGGTCTCTATATGCTGGCCGGGCTGATCGGACTGCCAGTCTTTGCAGGCGGCGCCGGCGGGATCGGCCAGTTATTATCTCCCTCGTTTGGATATATTCTAGGAGCGATACCCGTAGGCTGGTTTGTTGGGAAAGGCATAAACCGCACGACAACAAAGATGCATAATGGACTTGTCATGATGGCTGGGGTGCTGATCCTTTACACGATAGGTATTGCCTATCAGTATACCTTGTTGAACGGGGTCCTTGATACACCTGTTCAACTGTCTGCCATACTGACGACTAACTTGACTGTCTTTTTACCTATCGATATTCTAAAGGTGGTTGCGGCAGCAGTTGTTTATGAAAGACTGAAGAAACTATCATTCTATAAGCGAATCGATCGCTACTAAACTAAGGATTTTCAAAAAGAGAGGATTAAACATGACTCAGAAGTTAATTGTTAACGGAGGAAAAGAACTAGCCGGAGAAGTAACGATTTCCGGTGCGAAGAACAGTACGGTGGCACTTATCCCGGCAGCGGTTTTGGCTGATTCACCCGTTACGTTAGAAGGTGTACCGAATATTTCAGACGTCTATTCACTTATTTCGATTCTAAATGAAATGAACGTAAAAACGTCATTTGAAGGAACGACATTGACCATTGATCCGACTGATATGGTTTCCGTTCCAATGCCGACAGGTAAAATCAAAAGCCTGCGGGCATCCTATTACTTTATGGGTGCGCTGCTGACGAAATTCGGTCAAGGCGTCGTCGGACTTCCAGGTGGCTGTTTCTTAGGCCCGCGTCCGATCGACCAGCATTTGAAAGGGTTCCGTGCACTTGGCGCGACAGTTGAAAACGAGCGGGGCGCGATGTATCTCAAGACAGATGAAGATGGACTGCAGGCTGCACGAATTTACTTTGATGTGGTCTCCATCGGGGCAACAATCAATGTGATGCTGGCGGCTGTGAAAGCCAAGGGCCGTACGATCATCGAGAATGCTGCCCGTGAACCGGAAATCATCGACGTAGCGACTTTGCTGAATAATATGGGCGCTAAAGTGCGCGGAGCCGGAACAGACGTTATCCGAATCGACGGGGTCGAGGAAATGCATGGCTGTCGTCACACGGTCATTCCTGACCGTATAGAAGCGGGGACCTATCTGATCATGGCTGCTGCTAAAGGTAAAGACGTAAAAATCAATAACATCATTGTCGAACACTTGGAAGGACTTATTGCGAAAATGGAAGAGATGGGTGTGCCGCTCGAAATCGGAGAAGATTACGTCCGCGTGACGGCTCCGGACGGTCCGCTGAAAGGCATATCGATCAAGACACTGCCGTACCCTGGCTTTGCTACAGATCTGCAGCAGCCATTTACGCCGCTGTTAATGACGGCCAAAGGCGAATCGATGATCGTGGATACCATTTATCCTAAACGAATCAAACACATTCCGGAACTCAACAGAATGGGTGCCAATGCACGAGTGGAAAGCGATGTGATCCTTATCGAAGGAGGACATCAGCTGGAAGGGGCCGAAGTCATGGCTACGGACCTGCGTGCCGGCGCCTGTCTGGTCGTCGCTGGATTGCTTGCCGATGGAGAAACGGTGATCGGAGGGGTAGAGCATATCCTTCGAGGCTATGACAATATTGTTGAGAAACTGACTGCACTCGGCGCAGATCTGCATATGGAAGACCGGGAAGACTAACGAATAGGGGACTTGAGAGTGGCAAAGTTTATAACATACAGTGAATTACAGGAAAAAACATTAAAAGAAATTTATGAACTGGCAAAAGAGCTGAAAGTTCCTTCATATAGTCAGATGAATAAAAAGGAACTGTCGATGGCTGTCATCCGTGCTGAAGAAGAAAAACAGGGCTTTTTCCGTGTCAGTGGGGTACTGGATAAAATCAGCCATCAGGATTTCGGCTTTCTGCGCCCAATCAATTATTCGCACAGCAATGAGGATGTCTACATTTCCGCTTCTCAAATGACCCGGTTCGGTCTGCGTAATGGCGACAAAATCACAGGGACAGCTCGTCCACCGAAAGCCGGCGAACGTTATTATGGACTCATGAATGTTCAGCTCGTCAATGGAAAAGATCCGGAAGAAGCGAGAGAACGACCGCATTTTCCGGCACTGACGCCTTTGTATCCGGATAGACGCATCAATCTGGAATCATCTTCCAATGAAATGTCGGCCCGCATGATCGATCTGATCGCACCGATCGGCTTCGGACAGCGTGGACTGATCGTATCGCCACCTAAAGTGGGGAAAACAACTTTACTTAAAGAAATTGCCAACGGGATCAAAGCCAATCATCCCGAAGTAGAACTCATCGTGCTGCTGATAGACGAACGTCCTGAGGAAGTAACGGATCTGGAACGCAGTATTGACGGGGAAGTGGTGCATTCGACCTTTGACCAGCAGCCGCAGAATCATGTGAAAGTCAGCGAGCTGGTGCTTGAACGTGCCCGACGTTTAGTGGAAGACAAGCAGGATGTCGTCATTCTCATGGACAGCATCACCCGTCTCGCGCGTGCCTATAACCTGGTCGAACAGCCAAGCGGACGTACATTGAGCGGAGGGATCGACCCGGCTGCTTTATACCGTCCGAAACGTTTCTTCGGTTCTGCACGTAATGTGGAAGAAGGCGGCAGCATGACGATCGTTGCCACAGCCTTAGTCGATACCGGCAGCCGCATGGATGATGTGATCTATGAAGAGTTCAAAGGAACAGGTAACATGGAAGTCCATCTGTCCCGCGAACTGGCAGAACGTCGCATTTATCCGGCGATCGATATCAGAAAATCCAGCACGCGAAAAGAAGAAATGCTGCTATCGAAAGAAGAATATGAAGCGGTGTATAAACTGCGTCGGGGCATGGGGAACAATTCGCTTGAGTATACGGATCAGTTCATCAAAAACCTGAAGCGCTACAAAAAGAATGACGGCTTTGTGAAAAAAGTGCTGAAACAGTAAATAATAGGATTTCAGAGATTTTTTTCAAGTAAAAGATTGCATGGGCAAGGAAAACATGCTAAGATATGTAGTGTTGCATACAAAAGAAATAAGATGAAACGTCTAGCGCGCGTAATGCCGCCTGCTGGCTGTTTGTCTTGACTATTGAATGAAGATAACTATGGATTCGCAAAGAGTTCATGGCAGTTAAGGAGTGAAAAAAATGAAACAAGGAATTCATCCAGAATATCGTGATGTAGTGTTTATGGACACAACGACAGGATTCAAATTCATGTCAGGTTCTACAAAAACATCAAGCGAAACAGTAGAATGGGAAGATGGAAACAGCTACCCGTTGATCCGTGTTGAGATTTCTTCAGATTCTCATCCGTTCTACACAGGACGTCAGAAATTTGCTCAGGCAGATGGACGTATCGACCGTTTCAACAAAAAATACGGTTTGGAAGAAGCGTAATAAGACGAAAAAGTTCTGGATATCCAGAACTTTTTTTTTACCCTGATTTATGCCACGTCCCGGCGATCCTTTACGCGGTCCTTTAAAAGAAGATGAAGGCTGTGCCGCCCTTTGCGGAAGACCTGATCCGTGTCTTTACTCTCTTAAAAATGTTATAATTATTTTGCTTGTTGCACCCAGTAAGTATGCTAAAATATAGATACAAATCCGCAAACGCTGAGCCGACCGGTGCGTCAGCGAGGAACAGGAGGAAACTTATGAAGCTTTATGTGATATATGGCGGTAAGAATGCAGAACACGAAGTCTCTGTTAAATCCGCTTTTTCGATCCTGCAGCACATTTATTACGACTATTATACTGTTATCCCTGTTTATATAACACGCGAGGGGAACTGGTTTAGAGGGTCTGAGGTAAAAGGCAGAGACAGCATCCAGTCGAAGGCTGAACTCGTCGATCTGAAACAGAAAACACCTTTCTCTTTTAATGAATTGATCGAGGAAGAATCAGTGGCATTCCCGGTTCTTCACGGCCCAAATGGAGAAGACGGCACGATCCAAGGCTTGTTTGAAACGCTGGATATCCCTTACGTCGGTTCCGGCGTACTGGCAAGTGCCATCGGGATGGACAAGCTGATAAGCAAAAGCGTGTTTAAAGAAGCCGGACTGTCCGTACTGCCCTACAAGGAAGTCAAATTGAGAGACTGGAAAGTCAGTCGGCAGGATGTCTGCGACGCACTTGAAACCTATCTGGACTATCCCATGTATGTCAAACCTGTCAATCAGGGATCCAGTGTCGGCATCACACGGGTGTTGAACACGCAGGAGCTGATCGAAGCAATCGAACTGGCATTTAACTATGACTACCGGATCGTTGTGGAAAAAGGGGTGCCTGTACGCGAAATCGAAGTGGCAATCCTTGGAAACGAAGACGTCCATACGTCTGTACCAGGGGAGCTGGTCAAGCCAAAACCTTTTTACGCTTACGAAGATAAGTACTTGAATCAGAAAGTGGTCCGGGAGATCCCGGCCAAGATATCCGGTGAACTGACGAAGAAAATGCGAAAAATGGCAGCAGATGCGTTTGAAGCGATCAATGGGTCAGGCATTTCCCGTGCCGATTTCTTTTTGACTGAAGAGGGAGAGGTCTACATCAATGAGGTCAACACTTTTCCGGGCTTTACTTCAAACAGCATGTATCCTAAAGTGTGGGCAAAGACGGGTATCCCTTATGCTGACCTGATCGAAGAAGTCATTCAGCTGGGCCTGCGCAGACACAAAGATAAATATAAATTAAGTACAGAAGTGACGACAGAAGATGACAGTATAGAAATGGAGAGTATCAATGCCGAATTGGACGCTAAATGAAATCGCCCAGGCAGTAGGTGGGAAAGTATTCAACAGTGAAAAGACAGATCAGGTGACAGGGGTATCCTTTGATACCCGGACATTAACGGAAGGCGACCTGTTTATTCCATTAACAGCCGACCGGAACGGTCATGACTTTATTCAGTCTGCCATGGATAAGGGAGCATCAGCTACGTTATGGAGCGATCCGATCGAGCATGCCCCGAAAGAGATCGCGGTCATTCAAGTGGAAGATACACTGAAAGCCTTCCAGTCTTTTGCAAAAGACTATTTAAATGAAGTGTCGCCCAAAGTTGTCGGGATCACCGGCAGCAATGGCAAAACGACGACAAAAGACATGGTGGCGGCAGTGGCTTCCGCTAAATACAAGACCCATAAAACCAGCGGGAATTTCAATAACCATTTGGGTCTGCCTCTGACTATTTTAGATATGGACAGAGACACGGAAGTCATTGTCCTTGAAATGGGTATGAGTGAAAAAGGTGAGATCCACGTCTTATCTGAAATCGCTGAACCGGACATCGCCGTCATCACCATGATCGGCGAATCCCATATCGAATTTCTGGGGTCAAGAGAAGCCATTTCGGAAGCGAAACTGGAAATCGTCGAAGGGATGAAACAGGGGACCCTCATTTACCCTGGGGAAGAACCGCTTTTAGAAACCCGGATCGCAGACGGCTGGGTCGACGAAAAAGTGAAAACAGTTAAAACATTCGGAAAGCAAACCGGCGTCGATCTCTATTCAACGGAAATCGAAACGGAAATGAAGCAGACCCGCTTCAAGACGAATCAGGAACCGGATGTGGCATGCACCCTGCCTATCCCGGGCGAATATAACGTGCAGAATGCCTTAGCCGCTATATTAGTGGGAGAAACACTGGGTATTGAACGTGAAGCGATTTATGAACAGTTATCCAATTTCCAGCTGACCAAGAACCGTCTGGAATGGCAGGATGGAGTGAACGGATCGGTCCTTTTGAATGACGCATACAATGCAAGTCCGTCCTCGGTCAGAGCTGTACTCCGTTACTTTAAAGGGATCGATGTGCCCGGGCGCAAAATCGTAGTGCTGGGTGATATCCTCGAACTCGGCGATCAGGCAGATACCATGCACCGTGAGCTTCACGAGGCGATCGATCCAGACAGCATCGATGAACTGGTGCTGTACGGTGAATTCATGAAAGCCTTATATGAAAAAATGAGCGGAAAAATGGAAAAATCAAAGTTGCATCATTTTGCCGGTGATAAAGATAAAGTCGTCGCTTATTTAAAAGACACATTGCAGCCTGAAGACACAGTCTTATTCAAATCCAGCTTCAGTACAGGTATGCTTGAAGTTGTGTCCAAGTTAAGTCAGGATGAAAAACAGTAAAACGTATTCATTTTTAAGCCTTATGAAAATAAGTTGAAAACGTACGGGTCACATGATAAGATAACATCTGTAAGACAGACAGCTATTCGTTTAGTAGATAGAAATGTCTATCGTATAAAATTAAAATTAAATAATAAATACTGAGTCAAGTTAAATGTCATACCCTGGTGTACCGCATCGAACGATGAGATACGTACACTAGGGTCTTTATTTGAACAGAATCACGGAACGTTCTGTTTTCAAGAAATGATCTTTCTCTATTTATGGGTGAAACCATCCTTGGCTCTTAAACGAATGCCTGCTAAGGAAAATAATAGGAGGAAACATTTTTTGAAATTTAATGAACTAGATTTACTGCCAGAACTACTGAAGTCCGTGAAGAATATGGGCTTTGAAGAAACAACGCCCATTCAGGAACAGACGATTCCGCTTGCTTTAGAAGGCAAAGACGTTATCGGCCAGGCTCAAACGGGTACAGGCAAAACGGCTGCATTCGGTCTTCCGATGCTGCAGAAAATCGATACGTCAAAACATGTCGTGCAGGGCTTAGTCATTGCACCGACACGTGAACTGGCTATCCAGACACAGGAAGAACTTTTCCGCCTGAGCAAAGATAAGCGCGTTAAAGTAACGTGTGTTTATGGTGGCGCAGATATCAGACGTCAAATCAAGCAGATCAAAGGCGGGGCACAGATCGTTGTCGGTACGCCAGGACGTATGCTTGACCACATCCGTCGTAAGACTCTGCGTTTGGATCAAGTGGAAACACTTGTTTTAGACGAAGCAGACGAAATGCTCAATATGGGCTTCATCGATGATATCGAAGCCATCATCAAAGAAACACCGAAAGAGCGTCAGACTTTACTGTTCTCTGCAACGATGCCTGATGCCATCAAACGTATCGGTGTCCGTTTCATGCAGGATCCTGAAACTGTCCGCATCAAAACGAAAACATTATCCGCTGCAACGATCGATCAGTTTTATACTAAAGCAAGAGACAATGAGAAATTCGATATTCTTACTCGTTTGATCGACGTACAGAATCCAAAATCTGCAATCATCTTCGGACGCACGAAAAAGCGTGTGGATGAACTGTCTAAAGGTCTGGAGATGCGTGGCTATACGGCCGAAGGCATCCACGGCGACCTGTCTCAAAGCAAACGTATGAGTGTCTTGAAAGACTTTAAAAAAGGAAACATCGATATTTTAGTAGCGACCGACGTGGCTGCTCGTGGTTTGGATGTTACCGGCCTCACGCACGTCTATAACTATGATATCCCACAAGATCCTGAGAGTTATGTCCACCGCATCGGCCGTACGGGTCGTGCCGGCGAAGAAGGCGTAGCTGTCACGTTCGTAACACCGCATGAAATGAGCTATCTGCATACCATAGAAAAACTGACGAAACAGAAAATGACTGCTCTTCGTCCGCCTACCAGCGACGAGGCTTTAGAGAGTCAGCTGCAGACGGCTATGGAAGATATCCAAAAAACCATCGATGAAAATGGACTGGAGAAATATGAGAATGCTGCTGAGAAGCTGTTGTCTTCATATTCTGCAGAAGATCTGGCTGCGGCTTTAGTTAAAGCCATGGTGAAAGATCCAACAGATGTACCGGTCAAAATCACTCCACAGCGCCCACTGCCTAACAAAGGCAAGAACCGCAGACGAGGTAAAGGTAAAGGCGGCGGTGGAAACCGCGGCGGTAACCGTAATTATAAAGGGAAACGTCGGTCAGGTGGCGACAACAAAGGCAAGAGAAGCAGTAATAACCGTCCGAAAAGAAAATAACAGGACACTATAACTGATCACGAAGCCGGTAAGGGGAAACCACTTGCCGGCTTCTATTCTGTTAAAAATCGTTTATATATGACATTTTGATGTGAATCTGTTAACATAATAGAAGTAAGAACAGCACGAACGGTTTGAGGAATAGAGGAAAAAGATGATTGTTGGTATTGGTTTAGACGTTGTGGAGATAGACAGAATCAGAAAAGCGTACATAAAACGGGAAACCTTTGCGCAGAGAGTGCTGACGAGCAAAGAACTCGATATTTTTAATGGTCTTCAGGGTAAGCGAAAAGTCGAATTTCTAGCCGGACGTTTTTCTGTAAAAGAAGCATTCTCAAAAGCACTCGGAACGGGAATAGGCAAGGTCGGCTTTTTAGATGTTGAAATATTACCCGACCGTTCTGGAAAACCAATGGTCACTCAGAGCCCGTTTTCAGGCAATGTCTGGGTTTCCATTACCCACACAGATGCTATTGCAGCGGCACAAGTCATTTTAGAAAAAAATTAAAATCTCTTCCTTCATAGAATTGTCACAAAGAAGGATTCAAAAGCTCGCCCTTTCATGATAAACTTACAGTTAAGGAATAAGGATAGATTAAATCTGTGGGAGCTATTTATTCTTCCGCCTCTTTTGGTATACTAAGGGGCAAGGGTATCGAGCAATAATCTTTTTGGAGGGCATTATTCATGGAAGAGTATAATAAAAAAATGACGATTGAACTGGAACAGTCTGTGTATGAAGAAATAGAAGAATATTGTCAGGATGCAAATATTGAAGAATCTGAATTAATGAACACGATGCTTCAATGTTTTATCAAAGATACCATGAATAAAATGGATGCCATGAGGAAAGGATATGCGGAGATGGGTAAAATCAATTTAGAGATTTGCTCAGAATTCGATGGTTGTGAAAATGAAAGTCACGCCCATATCTGAAGGGAAAGATGTCTTGTTGAATGAACGAGGGAATCCCTTTATCCAAAAGGCGCCTTCGAGGAGGAAAGCCTGTGGTTAAACGCGGAGATATTTATTATGCGGATTTATCACCAGTAATCGGATCTGAGCAGGGTGGCATGCGACCGGTCTTGATTATTCAGAATAATGTTGGTAACAAATATAGTCCGACAGTCATTGTTGCTGCTATAACAACGAAAATCGAAAAAGGTAAAATGCCGACGCATGTTGAAGTTGGAGCCGATAAGGGACTGGAAAAGAATTCAGTCGTTTTACTTGAACAGATAAGAACGATCGACAAACAACGTTTAAAAGACCAAGTGACGCATTTAGATAATAAAACGATGAGTATGGTCGATGATGCTCTAGCAATCAGTATTGGTCTGTCTAATCAGTACAAACATATTTAATACCATCTTTAATACTTAGAAAAGACAGCCTGGCATACATGTCAGGCTGTCTTTTGTATATCAGAGTAGAGGTATGTCCCAATAGGTAAGTATCCGTGTCGTATGCTATAGTAAGACTGAAGACTACGTTAACTGCTGAAGTAGCAGCTGATTTGAACGGGAACAGGTGATGCGTGATGGATCTGGGAAGGGTGGTATCTGAAATGACTGATTTGAAAGCAGAAAAAGAACATTGGCTGACTCTGCAGCGTGCACAGAAGGAACAAGTTGAAGCGGACGTGAAGACGGCTTACCGGAAACGGATAGACAGGCTGAATCGTTTGGAAAGGCTGATCGAAAACCATGAATCTGAATGGTTTGATGCTCTGCATGCAGACTTGGGCAAACCTGAAATGGAGAGTTACACTTCTGAAATAGTGACGGTGTTGAATGAAATCGATCATATGAAACGTCACTTAAAAAGATGGATGAAAGATGAGCCTCGGCTCAGCCGAACCGCTATAGGAAAAACCGAGTATACAGTAACACGAAAGCCGTACGGCTCTGTGCTGCTCTTAAGCCCGTGGAATTACCCGGTTCAGTTGACTCTGGTCCCGCTGGTCGGTGCGGTCGCGGCGGGGAATCGCATCTTTGTTAAACCTTCCGAAAAATCACGAACCGTCAGTCACTTGCTCAAAAACACGCTGTCGCAATATTTTGATCCCGAAGAGATTGTTGTGGTGGAAGGCGAGGCGGACACGGCTCAAGCTTTGCTGGAGATGAACTGGGATCACATCTTCTTTACCGGAAGCTCTGAGGTGGGCAGGAAAGTTTATGAAGCTGCGTCCAGAACACTGACGCCTGTCACGCTTGAACTGGGCGGAAAAAATCCTTGTATCGTAGATGAGTCGCTCTGTACAAGAGAAACGGTAAAGAAAATCATCTGGGGTAAGTTTCTGAATGCGGGGCAGACCTGTATCGCTCCGGACACTGTTTATATCCAGGCATCCGTTCAGGAGAAATTCACCAAGCTCGCCATAGAAACGATTCGGGAATTTTACGGCCGTGAACCTGAGAAGAGCAAGGATCTGGGCCGGCTGATCGATGCGGAACATTTTGATAAACTCAAAGGTTACTTGACTCAAGGTGATATCGTTTATGGCGGAAGCGGCAGGAGAGAAGCGCTATTCATGGAACCCACAGTGATGATTAATATAGCAAGTGATTCGCCGCTGGCAACGGAGGAAATATTCGGTCCCATTCTGCCGATAGTGAGTTATGAGTCTCTCGCTGATCTGCTGGAGGTGCTGAAACAGCGGGAAGCGCCTCTGGTCACTTACTTGTTTACAGAAAAGTCGTCCCGCATTGAAGAAGTGGAGCAGTCACTAAAAACGGGGGCGCTCATGGTCGGTCAGGTCATCTTTCATGGTTCAGATCCCAAAATACCCTTTGGTGGTGTAGGAAACAGCGGGATGGGCAGGTATCATGGGCATTCCAGCTACGAATGTTTTACGTATGAACACGTGCTGTATCACCAGAAGAAAGACTACGCCAATAAAATGATCTTCCCGCCGTATCAGTACGGGGCGTTAAAAACCTTGAAAAACATCCGGAAGTGGTTCGGCTGACTGCAATTAACTGGCAGCTTTCGATGGAAGAAAAAAGCAATGTCTGGCTGTGCATCTGCAGTCTGGCGTTGTTTTTTTCGGTCGTGTCTTGGTCCGATATCACCAAGTCAGACCTTGCCCGCGCGGGTCAGTATAAACCGTAATTGAAAACTTCCGGGATACATGGTACACTACTCTCGTTGTCTTTTTTGACGACCGTGGTTCGAAAGCGCCAACCCACGAGATAAAAACTAGGAGGAAAAATATGAAATTAAAACAATGGATGATCAATGCGATCATCGGAGCCTTATATACAGGCATCACTATACTTATCGCACCTTTTGCGTTCGGGGCCATTCAGTTCAGATTGTCTGAAATGTTGAATCATCTGGTCGTATTTGACAAGCGATACGCATATGGTGTGACCGCAGGTGTTGTTTTGACCAACCTTATCATCTCGCCTTTTGGGGTATATGACTGGGTACTGGGTGTGGGACACACAGTGGTCTCGTTTATTGTTTACTTTATTTTAAGTAAAAAAGTTCAGTCCCCCGTGAAAAAAATGGTCATAAATACCGTCGTATTCTCTGTGTTGAGTTTCATGATCGCCCTGCTGCTGCTGCTGGTCGGTGCTGCAGAAGTGTTCTGGTTCGCATACCTTACCGTCTTTCTGGGGCAAATGGTGACGATGGGAGTCGGTATCCCCATCATGCTGACGCTTGATAATAAACTGGATTTCAAAAAAAGAATGCAGGCATAAACATTTAAAAAATATGGCGCAGTAAAAAAGACGCTCGATTAAATCCCGCAGGAATGGGGAATGATCGAGCGTCTTTTTGTATAGAGTTAATCGTTGTTTAATCGTTATGCAGATCTTCGGCTTGAACGACCTTGAATCCTTTGCGGTCCAGCTGTTTTTTGATTTCGTCCAGCGTTTTTTTCGAAACGTCAGGTTCCAGAGTCATGATCGTACGTCTCACCATATTCTCACGCTGAACATCAAGTGTGATACAGCTCATGATAGAGCAATGACGGTTGATGATCTTGGCGATGTTGGCCAGGTCACCTTTCTGTCCCGGAGAGGCAATGGTCAATACATAGCTGCCCGAATCGATACTCCATGACTGCTGCAGCAGATCGATCAGGGTGCTGTGCGTCAGGATACCGAAGAAATGATTGTTCTCATCGAGGACAGTAATGTAAGGCAGATCTTTTATCATGAAAAAGATTTTGAAAAATGACGAATTGATATGCACATACTTCGTTGCGTTTTTCAGGAGATGTGTAACAGGCAGGGACATGTCTCCGCCGTTAGCTTTATGTCTGTAGATGTGCATTTTGTAGATGTTGCCTCTGAATATTTTACCGCTTTGATCCAAAACAGGTACACATCGGTACCCGGTATCTTCAAGCAGTGTAATGGCTTCTTCAAGCGTTGCATCCTCTGAAATTGTTGATACGATATTTTTAGGTACGGTCAATTGTTTGATCAGCATATAAGAATCTGCTCCTTCTCATCTGTTTTTTTCTGTTTTCACATTTTCATTATAACAGATTGGCCCTTGGTTACCTAGGTAAATCAGTGTAAAATAAAGAAAATAAAGTGTTAGAGGGAGCCGGTATGACAAAACGAAATGAAATGATGGACAGACCTGTTATCGACAATGATGTCAGAGAATATTTAAGAACAGCGCAGAAGCAGTTGAGCGGAGAATTGGGTAATATCGAAAAATGGGCGAACGAAAGACGGGTGCCGGTCATTCCACACGAAACCGTTACCTTCTTCAACTGGCTCTTGCCTCTCCTGCAACCGAAAGAAATACTGGAAATCGGAACAGCCATCGGTTTTTCTGCAGGACTCATGGTAAAGGCCTCGTCTCCGGCATGTCATGTAACGACCATTGAACGTAATCCGGATATGATCGAAAAGGCCAGAATCAATTTCAAAAAAATGAACATTGAAAATAATGTCACGCTGCTGGAAGGTCAGGCAAGTGACTGGCTGGAGAAACTGGAAGAAGAGTCTGTCGACTTTATATTTATGGACAGTGCCAAGGCAAAGTACTATGATTTCTTTCCGCATTGTTATCGTCTGTTAAAACAAGGTGGCGTATTAGCCATCGATGATGTACTCCAGGGAGGGACGATCCTGGATGAGGACGAAGATGTGCCAAGAAGAAGACGGAAAATCCACAAAAAACTGAATGCTTTTTTGGATATCGTTATGGACCATCCGGCGTTTGAATCTTCAGTTGTTCCCCTTGGTGATGGTCTGCTGCTCATTACAAAAAGAGAGTCCTTCGATTTCAGTTTTATGCTGCCGGAAAAATCCGGATAGTAGTGAAAAGCTTGATCTTAAAGGTATCTGAAAAAAAGATCGAATAAATTGTTGAAAAGAGGTTGACGAAAAAGAGAAAGACTGGTAAAGTAATATACGTTGCTGATTTACGGCAGCTCAGTGCTTTTCTTTTTTTTGTCAGACGCTCTGAAAAACGAGCGGAAAAAATAATTTCAAAAAGTTCTTGACAATGAAAACGAAAGCCTGTAATATTGTATGAGTTGACACGAGATAATGTCAACGTCTGAACGAAAGAGATCTTTGAAAACTGAACAAAGTAAAACAACCAAATGTGCAGGGGTCTTCGGTCCGATTTATCGGATCAGGACAACACAAACGAGTTAACATGTTTAACTCACAATTTTAAATTGAGCTATATCAAACAACCAAAATGAGAGTTTGATCCTGGCTCAGGACGAACGCTGGCGGCATGCCTAATACATGCAAGTCGAACGATGAAGCACTCTGCTTGCAGAGTGCGGAA
>NZ_FOLT01000023.1 GCF_900112455.1 Alkalibacterium subtropicum
TACTGGTGTGGTAACTACTAGATTAAAGGTCTCGTTTCTTTTTGTCTAGAAAACGAAATGATATCACTAACCGAGAACTATTTTACACTAACTTATCGAAAATGATAAATGAGATCAAGGTCAGCCTGTCGACTGATGTAACGTTCAGATTGGTAAGAAGTAAAGAAGGGGCGATGTCGGTTGGTCGACACTAAGCGGGTTGGTCTATTTTGTGAACCAGAGGGCCACTGATTTTCCGTTTCTTCAGACTTTAACCTTTGTCCGCTTTTTTGAATCGTCAGACTCTCTTATCATAATGTGTGAAGGCAAACTATATTAGTCGTACTCAGTGAGATTTCATTCTCGGTGATATCAATGCCGTTCATATTAGGCTTACGCGAGTGGAAATTCCTTTGAGTGATGCTAAAGATGCCTTGATTAGACGTACCCGAAAGAAAATAACGGTGGGTGCACTCAATACTGCCCTCATTGGGTGTACCCAGAAGGAAATCCCTTTGAGTGATGCCAAAGATGCTCTCATTGGACGTACTCAGGTCTGAATCCCTTTGAGTGATGCCAAAGATGCTCTCATTGGACGTACTCAGGTCTGAATGTCTTTGAGTAATGCCAATGCTGCCTTGATTAGACGTACTCAGGTCTGATCTCCTTTGAGTGATGCCAATGCTGCCTTGATTAGACGTACTCAGGTCTGAATGCCTTTGAGTAATGCCAATGCTGCCTTGATTAGAGGTGCGCAGGTCTGAACATCTCTGAGCGCTGTTAAAGCGATGCTGACTTACGTGGCTGGTCAAATCGGACAAAGCTGATCAAACAGAAATCTTAAGAGATTTTAATTGGCGGATGCTTATCCTGTGTTATACTGAAAACAGGTTAAACACAAGCGTTGTATACCCTTACATTTTTTCAAGGAAGGGTCATGCAGGGTTATCAAACAGGTTCCAACTACAAGGAGGAGTAAACATGGTGAAAAGTGATATCGAAATAGCACAATCAACAGAAATGCTTCCAATCGAAGAGATCGCACAAAAACTGGCGATCGACAAAGAGGCTCTGGACCATTACGGGAAATACAAGGCCAAAGTGGACTTCAGTGCCCTACATAACAAAGAGACGAAAAACGGGAAACTGATTTTAGTCACTGCCATCAATCCGACCCCGGCTGGCGAAGGTAAAACGACCACGTCCGTGGGTCTGGGCGATGCCCTGCAGAAAATCGGTAAAAAGTCTGCCATTGCTTTACGCGAACCTTCTTTAGGACCTGTATTTGGAGTGAAAGGGGGGGCAGCCGGGGGCGGATTTGCTCAAGTCATCCCGATGGAAGACATCAACCTGCACTTCACCGGCGATATCCATGCAATCGGGGCGGCGAACAACCTGGTCGCGGCCATGATCGATAATCATATTTACCACGGCAACGAACTGGACATCGACCCAAGACGCATCACCTGGCGTCGTGCCATGGACATGAACGACCGTCAGCTGCGTTCGATCGTCAGTGGGATCGGGGCACGCACGAACGGCATGCCGAGAGAAGGCGGCTTCGATATCACCGTGGCTTCAGAAATCATGGCGATCCTGTGCCTGTCCCACTCTTTAGATGAAATGAAGGAAAAATTGAGCGACTGCCTGATCGGGTATACCTTTAAAAACGAACCGGTGAAACTGGGTGATTTGAATGCGCAGGGAGCTGTCGCCGCACTCCTGAAAGATGCTTTGAAACCAAATCTGGTTCAGACGCTTGAACACACGCCTGTATTTATTCACGGCGGGCCGTTCGCCAATATTGCCCACGGCTGCAACAGCCTGCTGGCGACTAAAATGGCACTGGCTCATGCCGATTATGTGGTGACAGAGGCTGGATTCGGTGCGGATCTTGGTGCTGAGAAGTTCATCGACATCAAATGCCGCATCGGCGATGTCAAGCCGGACGCGGTCGTCATCGTGGCGACGATCCGTGCGCTGAAAATGCATGG
The DNA here is from genome assembly GCF_900112455.1 of Alkalibacterium subtropicum. Classification (GTDB taxonomy): domain Bacteria; phylum Bacillota; class Bacilli; order Lactobacillales; family Carnobacteriaceae_A; genus Alkalibacterium; species Alkalibacterium subtropicum. The sequence goes on from NZ_FOLT01000023.1 coordinate 1,974, forward strand.
CGGGGTCAAGAAGACCGAACTGGCTGAAGAAAACACGGAGGCTGTGAAAGCGGGACTGCCTAACCTTTTAAAACATATCGAAAATATACAAACGACCTTCAATCTCCCTGCCGTGGTTGCCATCAATGCCTTCCCTGGCGATACCCAGGAAGAGCTGGATGTTTTGAAAGAAGCGATCGAAGCAACAGGAAGCAACGTCGTGCAGTCGAATGTCTGGGCGGAAGGCGGGGCCGGCGGTGTGGAGCTGGCCGAAGAAGTCGTTAAACTGTGTGAACAGGATTCTGAAATGACCTTTGCCTATGAGCTGGGCGATACCATCGAAACCAAAGTCGACAAGATCGTTCAGTCTGTCTACGGCGGCAAAGGGACTGAGTGGAGCGTGGCTGCCAAGCGCACAGCCAGACGTCTGACGAAACTGGGTTACAGTGACTTGCCGATCTGTATGGCCAAAACGCAATATTCTTTATCTGACGATGCCAAAGCCCTGGGCAGACCCACTGATTTTGAAGTGAATATAAGAGACTTGTCCGTTTCCGCCGGTGCCGGCTTTATCGTCGTCCTGACCGGTAACATCATGCGTATGCCTGGTCTGCCAAAAGAGCCTTCTGCCGAGCAGGTGGATGTGAATGCGGAAGGGAAAATCACCGGATTATTCTAAGGAGGGATTCTAATGAAGGATGAAACATTTTCTGCCTATTTAACAGAATTAGGATCCAAAGATGGCGTGTCGGGTGGGGGAAGTGCCGCAGCGTACATCGGAGCCATGAGTGCCTCACTGGTGCGCATGGTCGCCGATATCCAGAAAGACAAGAAAAGCTACACTGGAAAAAAAGATGAATTAGTTTCTCTTTTAAAGGAAGCGGAGCGGATCCGAGAGGCCTTTGAAACGCTGGCTAAAGCCGATGCGGTGGCTTTTGAACCGGTCCTTGATGCTTACAAGCTGCCTAAAGGAACAGAGACAGAAAAGGCTGCCCGACAAGAAGCTGTTGAAACGGCACTGAAAGGAGCCGTAGAGCCTCCACGCACGATGCTGGAGGAAGGGCTTAACCTTATCCATATCCTAAAGGAACTGACTGCCTTCCGCATGAAAGGAACCATCGTGAATGATCTGATGGTCGCGACCTTGTTTATGGAAAGTGTACTGGAAACGGCCGTCCTGAACGTGACGATCAATACCAAGCTGATGAAAGACAAGGAACTGAAAGAACAGATTGAAAAAGAGGCAGAACGCCGTCTGGCCCATGGAAAGCTGGCACTCACGAAATTATCCGAGTCGATCCGTTATTTCCTTGAACATAATGAGTGGCCGGAACTATTGACCGAGGAGGAATGACATGACGACTGAATTAAGAGGAAAACCTGTCGCGCGGCAGTTACTTGACCGTGCGTCCAAGACAGTGGAAGACTTGAAGAAAATCGACTGCTTTCCGACTTTAGCTATCGTAAGGGCAGGAAGTGACCAGGCTTCTGTTTCCTATGAAAATGCCGCGATCAAAACAATGGAACGTGTCGGGATCACTGTAGAATCCGTCGTCTTTGAAGAGACAGTCAATGCGGAAGCCTTTTTGCAGGCCCTGCGCGGATTGAATCAGAATAAAAATGTTCACGGTATCCTTGTCATGCAGCCTTTGCCCGGGACCTTATCCAGAAACGATGTGGCCCGCTGCGTGGATCCAAGCAAGGATATCGACGGACTGACACCTGAAAATCTGGGACTGGTCGTAGAGAACGAAAAAAATGCGCTGGTGCCAAGTACGCCTAAAGCAGTGATGGCCCTATTGGATCACTATGCTATAGAACTGGAGGGCAAAGACGTCTGTGTGATCGGGAGCAGTCCGGTCGTCGGAAAACCCCTGACCTTAATGCTGTTGAATGCGGAAGCCACTGTAAGCAACCTGCACATCAAGACGAAAGACACGAAACGCTATACCCAAGAAGCAGATATCGTCATTTCTGCGACGGGTGTCGTGGAACTGGTGACAGCGGACGATATCAAAGACGGTGCGGTCGTTATCGATGTCGGTTTCGGATATAAAGACGGCAAACCGGTCGGAGATGTCAAGTACGATGAAGTGGCAGCGAAAGCGTCTGCTGTCACGCCTGTTCCCGGTGGGGTCGGCTCGATCACAACAGCTGTTCTGGCGGAACAAGTGACTCAGGCAGCCTGGCGTCAGTGTTCAGAGTAATTTAGAGAGTAAGGTGAGGGACATGGGAAAAAATGAACTGCGTGAAGGAATGATCATCGCTCTGGAGCAGATCGGACTGATCGAAAGAAAAAAAGCTGAAAAAGCCATGCACACGCATTTGTTTGAATCTGCTTTGTGGAAGCAAGCCGACAGCATTGGGGTCACGCTGTCAACGATCAAAGAGTGGGATACCAAGGCGATCATTGAACAGGCCTGGCTGGACGGAAAAAAAGTGTGTGTACCCAAGTCGATCCATCACACCCGTGAACTCCACTTTTACGAAATCACGTCTTTCCGACAACTCGAAAAAGGCTATTATGATCTGATCGAACCGATCGTCAGTGAAACTGAACGGATGGATGACTCGGCAATCGATCTGATGATCGTGCCTGGCCTGATTTTCACGCGAGAAGGTTACCGTATCGGTTTTGGCGGAGGTTACTACGACCGTTTCCTGAAGGATTTCAAAAACACCACGGTTTCGCTTTTACATACGAACCAGCTGGTGGATTCCTTTCCAGTCGAATCCTTTGATATCCCGGTCCAGTACCTGATCACAGAAGAGGGCTTGATAAAAGCTGAGAGAGGCTGATCTGATTTTGCTTGTCACAGGCATCTATCACCTCTATAATAATCATGGAAGAAAGAGTAAGAGAAAGACGTTAAGTGCTAGTGGATGGGATGTTGCCACTAGACGAAAAAACCCTAGTTTTGCGATTTTTCTCTGCATCCGCTTTAAAACTGAATAGTTTTTTGGCGAGGACTCTTTAATTTGACTGCTTTTGTATTGACATGGGCAGTCCGATTAGCTTTTTCAGTAAATTTTTCTGCTGGGAAAGTATAGAAATTAAAGGAGATCTTCGAATATGAATGAAACACCGAATCAACCAGTCGCGCACAATACGAAATGGGATTATGCGCTGATCGGTATCATCGCACCACTTTTACTCTCGTTCGTCATTCCTTTTCTGAGGTCAGGCAACGGGGCGCCGGGTGCGAAGCACTTTACTGACCAGTATGAGAACTGGGAAATGGTCCTGGCAGACAGTGTCTACCTCTTCGTCTTTACAGGTATTCTTTTTTCTCTCGGTATCTATGTCTTCAAACGTTTGAACCGTGAAAGTACGCTTATCGGCCTGCTTATCGGCTTACTACTGACTGGGGGGGCTTATTTCCTGTTTCTGCAGAATGAAATACTTGGCCTGCAGGGGATGGGGATCTTTGAAGGAAACGGCGTCATGTACGGTATCGTCTTTTTGTTCTATGGCTGGATGTTGCTGTTTCGGGTTTTGAGTCTGTCCAAGTGGGATCTGGATACGAGAGGGATAGCGATCGTCGGAGTTTTGATGGCTATGGCGATTGCTTTAGGACGTGTCGGGATCACCACACCTATCGTTCGGATAACCTTCTCGTTTCTCCCAACTGCCCTGATCGGTATCCTGTTTGGGCCGTGGGTCGCGGGAGTTGCCGCAGCACTTGGGGATATCCTGGGCTTTATTATCGGTGGGGGCGTCGGTGGCTTTTTCCCCGGCTTTACGCTGTCTGCCTTTTTAGGCGGGGTGTCATACGGTGTGTTTTTACACAAAAAGAAAGTCACGAAGAAGCGTGTCCTGATGGCGGTGGCGTTCAATACACTTTTTGTTAATTTGACGCTGAACACGCTTTGGCTCTATATCCTGACGCAGAACCCGCTCGCGGTTCTTTTACCGCCACGCCTGCTTCAAAACGCAGTCATGTCAGTCGTGCGTTTCCTGAGCATCTGGTTTATCGCCAACAACAAACAGCTGCGTCGTGTGTATATGAAGTACTCGACTGCGAAATCTTAATAGATCTAATCGGAAGAGGCTGGACGCACGTCCAGCCTCTTCATTTTTATAGTACTTAAATTGAATGATTAGGCTGTGTGCCTAATCAAGACCTGATTATGGGAGTGATTGGGACTGCTGGAGGTCTAATGTGATGTGAGTACGCTTGATTTGGGACGCATGCATATCGCTCAAAGGTAATTGGGGGTGAGTCTATCTCATGTGGGGGTATCACGTCGACGAACTCGGGGGAGATTCTGTCTGGGCCTGCCGATATAGAGGCCACGTCGGCGAACTCGGGGGGATTTTGGTCTGGGTCTGCCGATATAAGAGTCACGTCGACGAACTCGGAGGAAAATCTGTCTGGGTCTGCCGATATCAGAGCTGCAAAAGAAAAAAGTCGCTCATTGAGCGACTTTTTACTGCCTTAAAGTTCATGTGGAAGGATCAGGCGAATAAGCCTGATCGATCGACTTAGTCAGCAAACACTAATTAACTGAAACTAAGCGCGTCACGCTTAGTCAAAACTATATCGAGACATTCTGTCGGGTATACTTCTCAAACCAGTCTGAGGCGTTGAGCCAGTCGATGTGGCGGATGTCTTCCAGTACGATGCGCTTGAGGGTGCAGTCGCGCTGTTTAATGAAAACGGCTTCTCCTTTGATGCCGACAACAAAACCTTCGATATCAGGTAAATACTGTCCGTCATTAATGATATTCAGCTGGACAGCAAGGGGCTTTTTATTCGTATAACTGCAGTATAGACAGCTGCTGATCTCTTCCATCGACTGTCTGGATTTGGGAGTGATCAGTGTATCGCGCGCCCCTTGTTTCTGCTTTTTGAGTGCTTCTGCATGGTCGGACAGCATCAGTCCGATCCATTTCATTTTTCCTCTGTCTTTGTAGCCTAGTGCATCAGGAGAAAGTCTAACGATGTCTTGTTTCATCTGCTTTTCCTCCTTTGATTTTATGTATGATTCCTAAGTTTACTTATCTTCTTTTCCTGAACGGTGTCCGCCCAATAGTTTAGCCCGCTGGATGGCCATACCGCCCCGGGACAAGCTGCTGGCGTGAAGGAGGGACGTATAACCGTACTTTTTCCGGATGGCATCGATCGTCTGATCCAGGTCTTCCTGGCTGATGAGTGTTTCGGCCGCATCAAATAAGGACAGCTGCAGGGCGGACTTGGCTTCGATTTTTCCAAAGGTCACATTCACCACGCGCACGGGGAAGCAGTCATAGTGGCGGTTGAAGATGATCAGCAGACCTTCGATGATCTTTCTGGATGAATCGGTCTGTTCGATCAGCAGCTGATGACTGAAGCCGCGCTCGATTACATCCTTGGAATACCCGATGCTGAGTTTGACCAGACCGGCCGTCAAGTGGTGCTTGCGCAGACGCATGGCGTTTTCCTCCGCCATCTCGCGGATCACGATCTCCACTTCATGTTTTTCCACATAATCTCTGTTCAGTATCTGGTTCTTGCTGAAAGACGTTTCCCTGGGCGTAAAGGTCTCCGACAGCAGCGTCCGGTCGATGCCGTGCGCATGGAAAAAGAGCTGCTCGCCGATGACCCCGAACCGTTTTTTCAGTTTTTTAACATCCGCCTGCGAAAGGTCGTGGATCGAATGGATCCCCAGCCGCTGCAGGTGCTGTTCCGTTTTTGAGCCGATGCCCCAGAAGGCTTTCATTGGTGCGATTTTCCAGACCGTATCCGGCACATCCGCGTAATGCCAGGCAGCAATATAGTTTTTGTCTGGATTCTGCTTGGCATCGTGGTCCAGCGCCAGCTTTGCGAGCAGTGGATTGTCGCCGATACCGACCGTGACGACGAGCTTCATTTTTTTCCAGATGAGATACTGGATCTTTCGGGCGATGTCTTCCGTTGTGCCGAACAAGCTGTGCGAGTGGGTGACGTCCAGAAAGGATTCATCGATGCTGTACACATGGAGATCAGAGTCTGCGACGAACTGCTTGAAAAGATCCACGATCTCCAGGTTCTTTTCGACATAAAGGGCCATCCGTGGCTCAACGATCTCTATGGCTGCATTTTTGGGGATCTCATAGACACGCGTCCCGGTTTTGACGCCGTAAAGTTTTTTCACTAAGGGTGACGCCGCCAGCACCAGACCGCCGTTGTTATCGGGTTTACTCACGACGGCTATCCGGGCTTCGAGGGGATGCTTCTTTCTTTCCACCGCTTCAACGGAAGCAAAGAAGGACTTCACATCGATACATAAAATATCTCTATAGGGTTCATTAGAGTAGTCCATCATCTGTATCATGTTCAGCCCTCCTCACGGGAATATACGTTTGTTTTAATTATAAGAACGTTTGTTCGAACCGTCAAGGGGAACACTTCGGTGAAGCAGATCTGAACACACAAAAATCGCCTGCTATCCTAATGACAGCAGGCGATTTTTGATTTGTTTTATTTTAGAGTTTATTTTCCTTCGACAAAAGGAACGGCTTTGACGTCGACTTCGATATTACCCATAGTTGCTTTTGAATACGGACAGTAGGTGTGCGCTTTTTCAGCCAGTTTCTGTACTTTTTCTTCAGGCATATCTTTGATGCCGACTTCGATCTCGACACTTAACTTGAAACCACCGTCAGAAGGATCTTTATGCAGATGGACAGTCAAAGTGACTTGAGATGCGTTGTCGATGTTCTCTTCTTTTTTGTAGTGATCTAAGGCCGCGTGATAGCAGGCACTGTAACCCATGGCAAAAAGCTGTTCAGGATTGGTTCCTTCACCTTTTCCGCCCATCTCTTTTGGGACATCGATGTTCACTTCATATGAACGGTCGGGCGAATGACTTTCACCCGCACGTGCACCTGTATTGACTGCAGCGGTCGTATAAACGATTTTTTCTGACATATTGAACTCGCTCCTTTTCGTTAGTCTACACTAAGTATAACAAGAGGAGGGAGGATACCGAAATTTTAGCTATCAGTCCAGAGCGTATTTGTAGATGGCCTGGGCCACGCCGTGATCGTTGTTGGATGTGGTCACGACATCAGCCACCGCTTTGACTTCATCTGTGGCATTTTCCATCGCGACACCGATACCGGCAAAGTCGACCAGATCCACATCGTTGCCGCTGTCTCCGATTGCCATGACGTCTTCCTGAGCGATGTCCAGACGTTCGGCCAGTGCTTTCACGGCTTTCCCCTTGCTGGCACTTTTATTCAATATTTCCAGATAGAACGGTTCACTGCGCAAGATCGTATAGTTGTCCCAGAGCGCTTGCGGAAGGCGGGAAACGGCTGCCTCCAAGACCTCGGGCTCGTCGATCATCATCACTTTATTGTAGTTCACCGCCGGATCCATTTCTTCAGGCGTACGGTAGAATAATGGCATACCGATAATAAAGGCTTCGTGAACAGAGTACTTGCTGATGTCCCGGTTGGGGGTGAAGATTCCTTCGTTATGGATCGCATGGAAGTGAGACCCGGCTTCGACGGCTGCCTTTTCTAATACCAGATAATCCTCGTGCGTCATCGTATAATCAATGATACTTTCTCTTGTGTGGGTATTCTGGACAAGAGCACCATTATAGGTGATCACGTAGTCATCGGTTTTGTCCAGTCCCAGTTCTTCGATCAGTGGAACGACTCCCGGGAAAGGGCGTCCGGTACAAAGGACCACGCGTATACTGGCTTCTTTAGCGGCATGGATGGCCTCGTTCACTTCTGTTGTCACTTTTCTGTCTGTGTTCAATAACGTGCCGTCGATATCGATGGCAATCAGTTTTACTGTCATGCTTTTCCTCCATTTAATCATGCTACTCAGTCTTTCGGATGTGTAATGGCACCATTTTTAATGTAGTGCTGAAAGGCATCGTACTCGTCCTGAAACATATTTATATTTGCTTTATCCCGCTCAAGGAATTCCTTTGGCACGAACAGCCGGTGATCCCCGTGCAGGATTCCGCTCAGTGATTTAACGATCGCGCTTACGGTACTGATTTCAACCAAGGTACCATCAGAATGCATGAGCTGGATAGGTGTCTTGCTTTTGAGCTTATAGTCGTAAGGCAGATCGGAACTGCTGTTGGTAAGGGTGTACAATTCTTTATCATAACTCAATTTGCCGACAATGTCTCTAAGTATTTCAACGATTTCTTCATCTTTGCCTTTTTCAAACGTGACCGACTTGAGCGGCTTCCGGTTCAGAAACATGCTGGACAGTTCGCTTAAGAAGGCATCATCACTGTCTGTCCAGAGAATAATGGCTGTCTGCAGGACCCCGTCATCCAGTTTCAAATAATCATCCAGTGAGGCTTCTTCTTTGAAAAACGGGTCGAGAAGGGGAAAAATCGGGAAAAGTTTTCCTTCATGATAAAGCTGCTTAGCCCGGTACAAGAGACGGTCCAAAGTCACTTCCATCCCGCGGGAAGCCGGGTGGAAATAGACCTGCATGTACATCTGGAACCGGCTGACGATATAGTCCTCGACCGCATGAAGTCCCTGGTACTGGAAGGCGATCCCGTCTTTATAAGGACGGATGACGCGCAGGATACGGGACAGATCAAAGGCGCCATAAGTCGCGCCTGTAAAGAACGCGTCGCGCTGGAGATAGTCCATCCGGTCCGCATCGATCTGGCTGGAGATCAGCTGGATGACCTGCGGATTGCTGTGCTCTTTGGTGATGACGCTGGCCACCTGGTTCGGGAAGTCCAGAGACACCCGCTTCAGTACGGCATTGACTTCTGTTTCTTCAGATAAAATAATATCTGTGGTGATGGCTTCATGATCTGTTTCAAATATCTTCTCAAAGGTATGGGAAAAAGGCCCGTGCCCGACATCGTGAAGTAAAGCGGCACATAGGGTCACTAAGCGCATGCTGGGATCCCAGTCGTTTGGATAGTTCCGTTCGAACATATCGACAATGCGGCGTGTCAGTTCATAGACACCCAGCGAATGGGAGAAACGGGAATGCTCAGCCCCGTGGAAAGTGAACTGCGACGTCCCCAGCTGCTTGATACGGCGTAACCGCTGGACTTCTCTCGTATCGATCAAATCCAAAATCAGCTGGTGGCGCACGTGCACATAGTCATGCACGGGATCTTTAAAGACCTTTTCGTTGGCAAGGCGATCTGATTTTTCAAATGTTTGGACACACATAGCGTTCTCTTGTTACTTCAGCTTCCAAACAAGGATGTTTGAGAAGGTGCCTGTGAAGCAACAAGAACTCCTTTCTTTAACCTTCAGCACGAAAGGTCGATTGCGGCAGCATTTTTTCGTTGCGTTTGATCATTTTTTCAAGGCCTTCCGCGTATGAAGACTGAATAGAAGGCGGGAAGGGACCGTCGGCTAACTCGACAGAAGCGTCTGTAAAGACGGACGCGAGCCGTTCTTTCACGTCATCAACAGTAAAAGGATGCGACAGCGCTTCTTCCAGCGTCGTCATCACTTCGGAATGAACGGCCGGGAAGTTCCATTTCGTTTCTTTCTCTTTAAGGCCGATGTCATAAAAAGTGCGGATCATCTCGGCGCGCTTTTGCTGGTCACCGGAAACACTCAAGTAAATCATGATGGCGATACCGCCTTTCAGACGCCGCTGAGCGATTCCGGCAATTTTTTTGCCGTCGATACTCAAGTCATAGTCGCCCGGACAGTAAGAATCGGGGATTTCGTAAGCATCGATGTGTGCGTCGAAATCTTTGAAAGCAGTTTTGATGATATGATGCATCCGTTCATAGCCTTCGTTGATCGGCATGCGCTCGTCGCCTTCAGGGAAAATCATTGAAAAGTTAAGCACCCCTTCATCGCTGACCACGGCCAGACCGCCGGAATTCCTTACGAGATAAGGGTAGCCGTAGGATGAAAAGATCCGCAGCGCATCCGTCAAAAAAGGCAGTTTCGTATCCATCATCCCTAATATAACGTAGGGGCTGGTCGTCCAGAAATGCAGGATCGGCTGCTTTTTCTCGCCGGCCTCTTTGATCAGGGCATCCGTCAAGGCAAAAGGCGCGAACCTGTGGCTGTTGTAGGCGTCCGGGACATTGTCATAGACCAGAAAGAGCGGTAAGGTATTTAAAAAATTAAGAGATTCTGTCATTCATATTCCGTCCTTGTCAGTTGTAGTCAATCATTCTTGCTTCAAGTATACCAAAAAGTTAAGACGCGTGTGGCGATTAGCAACGAATTACAGAAGGGACGCTGAGGTATATTTATGCTAAACTAATAGAGAAGGTTTTGTTATAATGGATAAAGAGACAAAATAAAAATAATGAAGGGACGCCCTGACCGTGCGTCCCAGCTGAAGCAGAAACAGTTCAGCGAGTTGGTAAGTCCATTTGCTGGCCTACCAACTGAGTAAGAAAACATGTGGCGAGCAGGTAAGCAATTGCTCAGGCTTACTGACTGATGTGAAGAAACAGTAGCGAGTAAGTAAGCAATTGCTCAGGGTTACTAACTGAAGCAAGGAAACTGCGCCGAGTATGTAAGGAATCCTTCAGGCTTCCCAGCTGAAACAAACCAATAGTCGCGAGTAGGTAAGCAAATGTCAAGCCTTACCAGCTGAAGCAGAAATACCGTCACGAGTATGTAAGCAACCCAAAAGTTATTGGATAAAGAGAAAGGAAGGAATCAAACGTATGCCTTCAAATGAATTGAAAAACGGCTTGCCGGCCGAAATCAAAATGGAGACCTCCTATGTTCAAAACGGGGAGACACATCACCATTCGTTCGAAGAGACCGGACGGGTGGTCTATATGAACAACAGCTATTACATCCGCTTTGAAGAAGCCCACGAGTTGGGAACCGTACCGGTCACGATAAAAATCAATCCGGATGGTGTGGTCCAGCTGATCAGACGCGGCGAACAGACGACGCGCTTTGTTTTTGACAGCGACCGCGAAACAGAATCCAACTACCGCACGCCAGCAGGGATCATTCCGCTGACTGTCACGACTGACGACATACGGGTGAGCTACTATGACAGGCCCTTTGCCGGACGCATATGGGTGGACTACACCCTGTCAGCGAACCAGCAGAAACTGGGAGACTATCATATTCGATTGCGTTTCACCACATAATCATGTAATATAAGTGGGTTGAAACAAATTAATTAAAAATTGTAAAGTTAAATGATCAAAACGAATGAGGGGACGTGTAAGTCGTGGAATTAAACCAATTTAAAGGGCAAGACAAAGCAGAACTCGCAATGGTCGATGTTGCACACGCGATACTGCAGACAACAGGGGAAGTTAAGGACTTTAACGATTTATTATCTGAAGTGGCGGACTACCTGGGACTATCTGATGCACAACTGGAAGAAGATATGGTTCAGTTTTATACGGATCTGAACGTAGATGGTCGCTTTATCTCACTTGGAGATAACCGCTGGGGCCTGCGCAGCTGGTATCCGATCGATGCCATCGATGAAGAAATCACGCATGATAACGATGAAGAAGACGAAAAACCCCGTCGCAGAAAGAAACGTCACGGCTTTGATGATGAAGATTATGATGACGAAGATCTGGACGATGAAGAGCTTGAAGACGACGAAGAGGAAGAAGACGACGATGACGAACCGATCGAATACGGTGACCGCGTTGCCGTCGATGAACATGGTGTCATGGTCGATGATGAAGACGACGAAGACTTAGGCGAATACAAAGATGACCTTGAAGATCTTGACGATGTCGAAGACGACGAAGACCTCAAGGGACTCAATATTGTCGATGACGAAGAAGTCTTAGATGATGATGAGGAAGACGACGAAGAGTAATCTTTTTTCAGTCGAATATATGAAATAAAAGGAGAGTCATTCCTGGAGGTTTTAAACCTCCGGATGACTCTCTTTTATTTGAAAATAATAGTGCAAAAAAGCGCAAAAAAACACGCTCCATGTTATAATAAATACAGATAAAATTTATTTTTTTAATTGAGTGCTAGATGCTGTTGCCGCAGACCTAGTGCTCTTTTTTCGTTATACGGAACTTTATCGGTTAAGATTTTATAAATGATTCGAAGTAACTTGTGACCACAGGCCATCACAGCCTTCATTTTAGATCCTCTACTAGAGATACGGTAGTACACTGATCGAAAAGCAAAATCTTTCGATCGACCGGCGATGCCGCCACTGGAAACAAGTGTGGTCTTTAAATATTTGTTTCC
>NZ_FOLT01000021.1 GCF_900112455.1 Alkalibacterium subtropicum
CCCCTGAAAGATGATCAGGTAGATAGGCTGGAAGTGGAAGCATAGTGATATGTGGAGCGGACCAGTACTAATCGGTCGAGGACTTAACCACCAAAGGTGGCTTAAGGGTAAGATGCGGTGTTGTAGAAAAACGTTGTGTGTACGTAAAATCAACTGTCTAGTTTTGAGAGAACAGAGTTCTCAAAAAATAAAAAGAAGAGTCACTGTGCGGTGACGATGGCGGGAAGGACCCACCTGTTCCCATTCCGAACACAGCCGTTAAGCTTCCCAGCGCCGAGGATAGTGAAGGGTTTCCCTTTGTGAAAGCAGGACGTTGCCGTGCAGCTCTTTTTTTTTATATAATACTTACCATTCCGCAATAGCTCAGCTGGTAGAGCGCATGACTGTTAATCATGATGTCGCAGGTTCGAGCCCTGCTTGCGGAGTTTTTTTGTATCTTTTTTTATGGAAATAGAGTAGTATATTCTTATCAGAATAAGAGAAAATGAGTGGATAAATATGCATGCAATCAAGATAAGAAATTTAGAGAAATCTTTTGATGGCCAGACCAGAGTCCTTAAGAAAATTAATCTCAGTATTCCAGAAGGCGAAATATTTGGCTTCCTAGGACCAAATGGATCCGGGAAGACAACGACAGTGAGAATATTGAATGGACTTCTTTCCATGTCTTCTGGTCATGCAGAAATTCTGAACAATTCAGTGGCAGAAAACCCAGAGGCTGTGCATCGTTTGTGTGGGGTTATGACAGAAACGGCACATAGCTATAGGCACTTGACTACGGAGCAGAATTTACGGTTTTTCGGTAGTATGCATGAAATGGAAGAGTCACTGTTGAGTGAACGAATAGAGTACTTGATCAGTAGGCTAGAATTGAGGGAAGTGCGTGAGAAAAAGGTACAGGCGTTAAGTACCGGCATGAAGAAAAGAATGTCACTGGCGATTGCTTTGATCCATGATCCAAAAGTTTTATTCCTGGATGAGCCGACTTCCGGGTTAGATCCGGAAAGTGCACGTAATGTAACCCGTTTGATCAAGAACCTGGCCACTGAAAATAAAGTAACTATTTTTCTCTGCACCCATCAGTTAAAATATGCTGAAGAGATATGTTCGCTCTATGGATTTATACATGAAGGGGAGCTTCTTGGTTTTGGAACATTTGACGAATTAGCTGCCTTAAAGCAAGCTCGCGTACAGCTGACAATTAGAGGGAAATCGATCCCTTCCAATCTAGGTTTTGTTCAAAGTCGAGACGAAGTATATACTAAACACGTTTCAGATGACGATGAAGCCGGTGCCATGATAACTGCCATTGTTGAAAGTGGTGGAAAGATTTTTGAAGCGAAGCAGCAGAAGTGGACATTGGAAGAACTTTACTTCATGTTTATAAAAAATTCCTTCAGTGAGGAGGAACAGGATGAATAAGAGTGAACAAGCACTTATAATAAAAGATGTGCAGGAACTGTTGAGTAATAAGCAGGTCTTACTGCCGATGATCATTGTCCCATTGCTTTTTGTCGTTATCCTGCCTTCTGTATTATTAGTTGGTGCTCAATACGTAACTGACATGGATTCGAATGTGTTTACGGATATCGAACCTCTTCTAGAACAGCTCCAATTTGACGCGGCAGCTTATACTCCTGCTCAACTTTTAATCAAGATCACGGTTGATTTTCTTTTTCCACCATTCTTCCTTATCATCTCTATATTAAGCTCGAGCGTTATGGGCGCAAGCAGTTTTGTTGGTGAAAAAGAACATCATACCATGGAAAGTCTTTTCTACACGCCCATCTCCATGGAACGACTACTGCGTGCAAAGATATTAGGTGTTTTTCTGCCTTCTTTTATCGTCACTCTGTTGTCATTTCTAATCTTTGCAGTCATCATTAATGTCGGCGGCCTAGTATATTTTGATCACTTGATTTTTCCGACGGTTCAGTGGCTGCTGATTGTCGGTTGGCTGTCACCTGCACTTAGTATGCTGTCGCTTGTCTTTACAGCTCTTGTTTCAGCGAAAGCGAACAGTTTTCAGGGTGCCCAGCAAATCAGCGGTTTACTGGTACTCCCTGTCATCCTGCTACTGGTTGGACAAACATCCGGCCTGTTTTTGCTGAATGACTTTTTGCTGATTGTGATAGGAAGTTTAATGTTCCTTGTAGCTTTTTTCCTGATCAAACAAGTGTCTAAAAGATTTAGTCCGGAAAAACTGATTTAAGCAATTGATGGGGTAAACGCTAAAGACTCCCCCATGGCTGTTGTGACAGTCATGGGGGAGTCTTTTTGTCAGACGGCATAAAAAAAGAGTAGAAAGATTCTACTCTCAAAATGGTGGACTGATTGCTCGTAAACTAAAAAGTGTAATCGGAGCTATTCATTGCTGTCAAAATGATAGACCGGCTCGTCTTTCTTTTCATCGTAATCAACGACTAAATTATATCTGCTGAAAAACCAGTCATCTTCTGTACCGGCATAGTAGGTGACTCCGTTGATTTCTGTTTTTCCCAGGACATCGTCGTCTGGCTGCTCGACGCTCATGCCTACTGAAAATCCATCATGTACTTCCGTCTTTCCGTATGTTTTACCAAAAAAACGAACGGCATCCCCGGAACCCAGTGCCATTTCATCCTCAAACCATTTAACTGCTTTATCTGTTACTGTGATGTTCATAATCAAAATCCTTTCTTCATGCTTCTATATTTAGAATACCATTTATTTGTACGTGGAGCATAAGTTCATTACTTATTCACGGATCGGAATCCAGTTAGGAATCGAAATGAGCGTATTCCATAAAGGATCAGGGATATGATAAGTCGGTTTTTCAGATATCTTCAAAGTGGTTTGAATCGACTTTTCATCGTTGTTCTCGACTTTTTGAACCCATTGAGGGTCCATGATCAATTGTTTCCCCAGTGCGATCAACTGTGAATAGTCCAATGCTTTTTCAGCATCAGCCGGCGTTTTAATGGCGCCTACACTTATGAGAGGTACTCTGTTATTGATATGTCTGCCGATCTTATAGGGGACCTGTTCTTTATAGTTACGAAAGCCGACTAAAGAAGGCTGATAGTAATAGTTGACAGAAAGATGAAGGTAATCAATGTGTTCATTGATCAGAGCATCGACGAGATAAAGTGTATCTTCCAGTCTTATCCCCGGTATTTCAACTTCTTCTGGAGAAAAACGGTACCCTAAAAGGAATGGTCTGTCGGTGTGTTCTTCGATGATAGACTGACAGTGTCTGACGACCTCCAAAGGAAAGGTCAGCCTCTTCTCCATCGATCCGCCCCACTTGTCCGTTCGCTGATTTGAATGGGGTGAAAAGAACTGCTGAAGCAGATACGTATTCGCTCCATGCAGTTCCACGCCATCGAACCCCGCCTCTATGGCTCTTCTTACAGCGGAGCCAAACTGATGGATGAGGATGTTTATTCCCCCGCCAGTGAGTTCTTTTGGTGTGTCCGCCCATTTTCTTTCTGCGCGCACAGGGGAGGGAGATATCGGTTGTCTTCCACCATTAAATTTACGCTGGCTCATTCGTCCACCATGATAGATCTGGAGGATCGCTTTAGCCCCTTGAAGCTTTATTACTTGAGCCACCTTGCTTAATCCCTCGATATGGCTGTCTTTGGCAACGCTCATGCCGTTAGGAAAAGCTTGCCCTTCAGATGAGATATAGGCACAGGCTGTGATCACTGCGCCAGGGCCGTTCGATCGTACCAGGTAATAGATGAGCTCGTCATCGGTGACATCGCCTTCTGTGGTACTTGAACTCGTCGTCATAGGCGCCATCAGCACTCTATTTTTTAATGTCAGTCCTTTTTTAATAGTAAAAGGTTCCAAAAAAGTATAAGTCATTTAATTCCTCTCCGGCTTATATCCCTTAAATAATCAGGGAAGGTCGATATAGTGATTTGTTTTACTGTATAAAAGTAAGTCGCTCTCCTTATTTTATAGGGAATGACGGGTGTTGTCAACGAAGCGGAAGCTATGAAAGGAACACATAAAAGAACCGTCGAACAGCATGTATTATAGCTGTTCGACGGCTCTTTTGTTGACTGGTTATTCGATATTATAAAGCAGTGTAGCCACCATCGACTAATAAGGTGATCCCTGTTACAAATTCATTTTCTGCAATGAATACTGCAGCGTGCGCGATCTCTTCAGGCTGGCCTAGTCGGCCGATAGGATGTTTGTCAACCAGGTTATCGTAGTATTCGCCTAGTGCTTCTCGATTGACCATTCCAGTTTCTACATAACCAGGGGCAATAGCGGCACAGCGGATATTGTCTTTGGCATACTGTAAAGCCAGGGATTTGGTCATCATGACTACAGCACCTTTAGATGCATTGTAAGCGAAGGCTGTAGGTTCTCCAACGACGCCTAAAATCGAAGCGGTATTGATCACGACCCCGCCGCCGTTTTCACGCATTTTTCTGACTGCATGTTTAGAACCGAAGAACACACCGTCCTGATTGATTTTAATCACTTTAGAGTAATCTTCATAAGAGAGCTCATGGGTCTCGCCTTGAGCACCGATACCTGCATTATTGAATATGATATCTAGCGAACCGAATTTTTCGACGGCTTCATTGACTAGCGACTCTACTTCTTCTTCTTTGGAGACGTCTGCTTTGATGAAGATGACCTCGCCTTTATCCTTCAGACGGTCCACGTGTTTTTCGCCGGATTCTACATCGTAATCACTCAGGACAACTTTACAGCCTTTTTCCAGAAATGCCTCGACAGTTGCTAAACCGATGCCTGAAGCTCCACCGGTAACGACAGCGACTTTACCTTTTAGTTCATTCATCCTCTGCACTCCTTTTCTTGTTTTTTCACAATATCATTATACAATACCCGCTTATTTTTTCAACAGTAAGCCCTTACATTTATAATATGTCAGGGTTTTTCCAAATGTTTATAGATCTTGCAGCAATTGTGAAACTTGTGGGCGATGCCCGTTCTGACTGTTCTGTCCGTTAAATAGGCAGTCGTCAAGTCTTTGTCAACGTGCACAAAACCTTTCCGCCATTTTTGTGCACGTTTACATAGGAATGCTAAAACGTTTTCACTATAATAAGTATTGTCAACTAAACAATGATCGATTTAAAAAGCAGGATCATAAACTCAAAAGAAGAAGGGAATTTTTACTTATGGTAGAAATGGCAATGAAAAATATTTACAAACGTTATGACAACTCTGATGACTTCGCAGTATCTGATTTCGATATGCGCGTGAAAGACCGTGAATTTATCGTCTTCGTTGGGCCATCAGGTTGTGGTAAATCAACCACGCTTCGTATGATCGCCGGACTGGAAGAAATCACCGACGGGGAATTATGGATCGGTGACACAATGATGAATGACGTGGCCCCTAAAGACCGTGATATCGCGATGGTATTCCAGAACTACGCGTTATATCCACACATGACTGTGTTTGACAACATGGCTTTCGGATTGAAACTGCGTAAGTATAAAAAAGATGAAATTAAAAAACGTGTTGAAAATGCTGCAGATATCTTAGGATTGACAGAATTGTTAGACCGTAAACCAGCTGCTTTATCTGGTGGACAGCGTCAGCGTGTTGCTTTAGGACGTGCGATCGTTCGTGATGCTAAAGTATTCCTGATGGATGAGCCGCTATCAAACTTGGATGCTAAACTGCGTGTAGCCATGCGTGCTGAAATTGCTAAACTGCATCGCCGTTTGAACACAACATCTATTTACGTCACACATGATCAGACAGAAGCGATGACAATGGCCGACCGTATCGTTATCTTGAAAGACGGTTTCGTCCAGCAGATCGGTACACCTAAAGAAGTGTATGACTTCCCAGTCAACGTATTTGTCGGTGGATTTATCGGATCCCCAGCCATGAACTTCTTTGATGTCACACTTGAAGGCAACCGTATCAGCAACCACGATGGTTTAGATATCGAAGTGCCTGAAGGAAAAATGAAATTATTGCGTGATAAAGGATACGGTGACGGATCAGAATTGGTCTTTGGTATTCGTCCTGAAGACATCAAGAGTGAACAAGTTGCTTTGGATTCTTTCCCTAAATCAGTCGTAAGATCAAAAGTTACCGTTTCTGAGCTCTTAGGTGCTGAAACCATGCTTTATTCACAAGTCGGAAGCACTGAATATATTGCACGTGTTGATGCGCGTGACTATCACCAACCGGGTGAAGACGTCGATTTGGCCTTCGATATGGGCAAATCACACTTCTTCGACCCAGAAACAACTAACGTTATCCGTTAATTTGAGATATCCTGAGTTGTAATAGAATAGCCCCCTTTTTTCCTCTCTGGTATACACCGTATACTCAGAGAGGTTTTTTATTTTCCTCATTTATGTTAAGCCTGATTTAGTGTAAAATGGAAGTATTATAGTGTACATTGAAAGGGGAGTTTGATCTGCGCGACGGGTTTGTGCAGAGCACATGATGGAAAAAGTCAGAGGATTTGAAATTGTATCAAAATATAAGGGCGCAGGCCTCGGATTACCCAAACGGGCGACGAAAGGATCAGCCGGTTATGATCTAACGGCTGCAGTAGATGTAGTGGTTCCTTCCGTATTCAAGTCATTGAGGGACAAAGGGAACGAGGGAACGAACCCTATGGGGTCAAGCCTTATCCCGACAGGAGTCAAAGCTTATATGCCGGAGAATGAGTACCTGCTTTTAGCGAACCGGTCAAGCAATCCGATGAAACGGCAGCTGGCTGTGCCAAACGGTATCGGAGTCATTGATTCTGACTACTACGGTAATGAAGGGAACGAAGGCGAGATCTTTGTTCAAATCATCAATTATGGACTGGAAGATGTGACCATTTCTAAAGGAGAACGCATCGCTCAGGGGATTTTTTCGAGATATGAAGTTGTGGACGAAGAAGACCATCCTGTTGATAAGCGGATCGGCGGATTCGGTTCATCTGGAAGGTAAGGAAGAAAAGCAAACCGGTCTGATCATGGTGGAAGTCTGAACTAAAAGTGTTGAACATGCTACGCGTAAGTGTGACATCTTTTACTTCAACATACTAACTAAAGGAGTTTAAGAATTGGCGAAAAAGAAAGCAACTGTATTTGTCTGTCAAAACTGTGGATATGAATCTCCAAAGTATTTAGGTAAATGTCCAAGCTGCGGTACATGGAACCAGATGGTGGAAGAAAAACTGCCGGATAAATCGGACAGTCGAAGCCGGGTGACCATGTCTGGGAAAGCATCCAAGGCAGAACCCATCACTGATATAACCATAGAAAAAGAAGAACGGGTCAAAACCAGGATGGTCGAGTTCAACCGAGTCCTTGGAGGAGGCGTCGTTCCCGGCTCACTTGTTCTGATCGGTGGAGATCCCGGCATAGGGAAATCCACCCTGCTCCTTCAGGTGTCTGCACAGTTGAACCAGCAGGGCGGGAAAGTCCTCTACGTTTCTGGTGAGGAAAGTGCTGCTCAGATAAAAATGAGGGCGGAGCGGCTGGAACTTCGAGGAACCGACTTTTATTTATATGCGGAGACCGAAGTGACGGCCATTCAGGAAACGATCGAAACGCTGAAACCGGATTATGTCATCATCGACTCGATCCAGACGATGCACCATGCCAATATCGACAGTGCTTCCGGGAGTGTCTCTCAGGTTAGGGAATCCACATCGACATTGATGCAGATAGCAAAGATGAACGAAATCGCAATTTTCATCGTGGGTCATGTGACCAAAGAAGGTGCGATCGCCGGTCCGAGGATGCTGGAACATATGGTGGATACGGTGCTTTATTTTGAAGGCGAACAGCACCATACCTTCCGGATCCTGAGAGCTGTCAAGAACCGGTTTGGGTCAACGAATGAAATAGGGATCTTCGAGATGAAGAACGGCGGCCTGGAGGAAGTCCTGAACCCGTCACAACTCTTTCTGGAAGAGCGGCTGGCGGGAGCAACAGGCTCAGCCGTGGTCGCTGCAATGGAAGGCACACGACCGATGCTGGTTGAGATCCAGTCACTGATATCGCCAACCGTTTTCGGCAATGCCAAACGGACATCCAGCGGTCTCGATTATTCACGTGTGTCTCTGATCATGGCCGTTCTTGAAAAAAGGGCCGGCCTCCTGCTGCAGAATCAGGATGCTTATCTTAAAGCTGCAGGTGGGGTACGTCTGGATGAACCGGCAATCGATTTATCGATCGCCATCAGTATTGCATCCAGTTATAAAGAGAAAGAAACCAGAGCCACTGACTGTTTTATTGGTGAAATCGGTCTGACTGGTGAGATCAGAAGTGTTTCTAAAATCGAGCAGCGGGTGAAAGAAGCGGACAAACTGGGATTCAAGCGTGTCTTTATTCCTAAAAACAATAAAGAGGGATGGGCCATGCCAAAAAATATAGAAGTCATTGGATGCACCACGTTGACTGAGGTGATCAAACGGGCTTTTTCTTAGTGAAAAAGCCGGATTTATTCGTATTTATAACTAAGCTTGGTATACTGATAAGTGATCAGTAATAAACGATTATGAAAAGGAGGGAGTTAATGGTAACGAAATTGATACTGCTCACGTTTACTTTAGTTGGTGGCAGTTTAGGCTATAATGTCTTCCCGGACTTGATTGCAAACTGGGAGGATGCGCCAAACTGGCTTTTACATCCGATTATTGGAATGGCTTTAGGAGCAGTCATATTTTACCTGGTATCATTGACAGCGGTAAAACCGATTGAAAAAGCTATCGGTAAAGTGGAAAAGGTATTCAGTGAAATGAGTATCGCTTATCTCATGTTCGGGAGCATTGGTGCGATTATTGGACTTATTCTTGCTTTATTATTTAGTTATGGTTTGAATGCTCTGAGCATTATATTCATAAGCGATGTGTTTCCATTCATCTTAACGGTAGCCCTTGCCTATGGCGGGTTCCAGCTGGGGACGTCGCGAAGAGAAGAGATCAGACGCCTCTTTACACCTAAAATCACTGAGCAGGAGAACAGTGATGTGTTAGAAAGAAAAGAAGGCGACACCTTTCGTAAATACAAAGTGCTGGACACGAGTACCATCATTGACGGGCGTATCCTTGATGTCGTCAGAACTGGCTTTCTTGAAGGGGTCCTAGTCGTTTCGCACTATGTACTCAAAGAACTACAGTATATCGCAGATTCGTCGGACAGCCTGAAAAGGGTGCGTGGACGCCGCGGACTGGATATTTTAAATGCCCTGCAGAAAGAAAAGGGTATTGCCCTTGAGATGGATGACAGTGACATTCCAGAGACAGAAGAAGTCGACTTGAAACTCGTTCATTTAGCTAAAAAACTGGACGGTATGGTCATCACCAATGACTTCAACCTGAACAAAGTAGCTGAGTTCCAGAATGTCCCTGTGCTGAATATCAACGAATTAGCCAATGCCGTCAAACCCGTTGTCATACCTGGAGAGGAAATGCGGGTCATGATCGTGAAGCACGGGACCGAGCGCAGCCAGGGTGTGGCGTATCTCGATGATGGCACGATGGTCGTTGTAGAGGAAGGCAAGCATTATGTGAATAAAATGGTTGATGTTGTCGTGACCAGTTCGCTGCAGACCAATGCGGGACGGATGATCTTTGCCAAGCTGAGCAGTGATCAGAAATCGCTGGATCACAGGAAAGATGCCAATGGCTGAGTCATATGAGGTCATCCTTCTGGCTGCCGGTTCGGCAAGGCGTTTCGCTCATCCGGAAAAGCTCAATAAAATCCTGGTTCCGCTGGCAGACCGCCCGGTGTTTGATTATTCTTTCCGGCTGTTCAATGCGGATATCAGCTGCCTGAAAATATGGTTTGTCGTCAATCCTGCCGATCAGGACCTTATACAAGAACAGCTGACCGCTATGTATAAAGTGATGCCTGAAAAAATAGAATGGGTCATCGGGGGGAGAGAAAGACAGGACAGTGTTTCCCGGGCCCTGGCTCAGATGACCTGCACAGATCAGAGGAAGGTCATGATCCATGATGCGGCCCGGCCGTTTGTGACAAACGAGCTGTTAGAAGCTCTGATCCAGGCGGGAAAAGAGTCCCTTGCTGTCACCTTAGGCATACCGGCCAAAGATTCGATGAAAATCGTGAGAGACGGGAGGGTCCACTGCTCGCTCTATCGCCCGGAAGTCTGGCATATACAGACACCGCAGCTGTTTGACTGCAAGGTGCTGAGACAGGCAGTTGATCAGGCAGAGACAGAACATTTTTACGGCAATGAAGAAACTGAGCTCGTCGAGCGTGCAGGTTATCCTGTCAAAGTCATCCAAGGGTCAGACCATAATTTTAAGCTGACCACAGCCTTTGACTATCAGGTGGCCCGGATGCTTAAGGAAACGTGAGACCGCTCACCCGGCATTTACTGGTTCTAGTGGAAGATTCTGCGGAATAATGGTAAGTTAATACTACTGCGACAATGAAAAAATATGTGAAAGTAAAACACTAAGGAGCGTTCAATTATGACAGAAAAAGTTCGTGTACGTTACGCACCGAGTCCGACTGGACATTTACACATCGGAAATGCGCGTACGGCGTTGTTCAATTATTTATTTGCCCGTCATCACGGCGGAGATTTCATCATCCGTATCGAAGATACCGATCAGAAAAGACATGTAGAAACTGGAGAAACGAGCCAGTTGAACAATCTTAAATGGTTAGGCATCGACTGGGATGAAAGTTCTGATGTAGGCGGACCATACGGCCCTTACCGTCAGTCCGAACGTAAAGACATCTATGACCCCCTGGTGGACCAGCTTTTAGCCAGCAATAATGCTTATAAGTGTTACTGCACAAGTGAAGAACTGGAAGCTGAACGTGAAGCACAGCGCGCCCGAGGCGAAATGCCTCATTACAGCGGGAAATGTGCCAATCTTTCTGCAGCTGAACAGAAAGCCAAACAGGAAGAAGGCATCACTCCGGTCATCCGCTTCCGTATCCCTAAAGGAACCACCTATACGTTCGATGATATGGTCAAAGGGAACATTTCTTTTGAATCCGATTCGATCGGCGGCGACTGGGTCATCCGTAAGCGTGACGGCATGCCGACTTATAACTTTGCCGTAACGGTCGATGATCATTACATGAAGATCTCACACGTGTTGAGAGGCGATGACCATATCGCCAACACGCCTAAGCAGATGATGATCTACGATGCCTTTGGCTGGAAAGCGCCGCGTTTCGGACACATGACACTGATCATCAATGCTGAAACAGGTAAGAAATTAAGCAAGCGTGATGAGACGATCCTGCAGTTTATCGAACAGTATCGTGAACTGGGCTACATGCCGGAGGCCTTGTTCAACTTCATCACCCTGCTGGGCTGGTCGCCTGTCGGGGAAGACGAATTGTTCTCCAAAGAGGAATTCATTGAGATGTTCGATCACAACCGTCTGGGTACATCACCTGCCGCTTTTGATGCAAGCAAACTGGAATGGATCAGCAATCAGTACATGAAAAACATGGATACAGATGAGCTGACCTTAAGAGCGATCCCGCATTTAGTTGAAGCGGGTTATGTCGAAGCCAATCCTTCAGGAGAAAAGAGTGAATGGATCAAAAAGCTGATCGGACTGTATCAGGAACAAATGAGCTATGCGGCACAGATCACGCAGCTTGCCGGTCTGTTCTTTGAAGATACACTGGACTGGTCAGAAGGGGCACAGGACGTGTTGAAAGGCGAAACCGTACCGACTGTGCTGGAGTCCTTCACTGAACAGCTGAAGACAGTTGAACCGTTTGAAGCAGGCGAGATCAAAAAAGCGATCAAGGCTGTTCAGAAGGAAACAGGCATCAAGGGCAAAAATCTCTTCATGCCTATTCGTGTGGCTGTTTCGGGTCAGGAACACGGTCCTCAGCTGAACGATACAATTGAATTACTGGGAAGAGAAAAAGCGATCGCCAATATCAATAAAGCACAAGACTTGATCAAATCCTTTTAAGGCATAAACTGTTAAGAAAGGCCATGAAGCCATGCAACCCGAACTTTCTTTCAAACCGGTTGTGTGGCTTTTCTTTTTGAGGGCTTCTGATCAGTCAGAAGGCCGGAACTACTTTACAGAAGAAGGGAGTCGCGCAAGATGATACACATTTACAACACCCTGACACGAAAAAAAGAAACCTTCGTTCCTTTGGAAGAAGGCAAAGTGAAAATGTATGTCTGTGGGCCGACGGTCTATAACTACATTCATATCGGGAATGCCAGAAGTACCGTTGCGTTCGATACCGTACGGCGCTATTTTACTTATAGGGGTTACGAGGTCGATTACGTCTCCAACTTCACAGACGTGGATGACAAGATCATCCGGGCCGCGAAAGAGCTCGGTCAGACGGCGCCGGAAGTGGCAGACACGTTCATTGAAGCTTTCTATGCGGACACACTGGCGCTGGAAGTGAAAAAACCGACCCACGCACCGCGAGTCATGGAGAATATCCCGGATATCATCACCTTCGTTGAAGCACTTATAGACAGTGGCTATGCTTATGAAGCGGAGGGTGACGTGTATTACCGTACCCGCCGCTTCGAAAAGTACGGGAACCTCAGCAGGATTTCCCTGGATGATCTGGAACTGGGTGCAAGCAACCGGATAGGTGGTGAGACGGATAAAAAAGAGGACCCGCTGGACTTTGCTTTATGGAAAGCAGCCAAGGAAGGCGAAATCAGCTGGGATTCACCGTGGGGCAAAGGCAGACCGGGCTGGCACATCGAGTGTTCCGTGATGGCAACGAAATATCTGGGGGATACCATCGATATCCACGCCGGAGGTCAGGACCTGGCCTTCCCGCATCACGAGAACGAAATTGCCCAGACAGAAGCAAAGACTCACAAGACCTTTGCGAATTACTGGATGCACAACGGTTTTGTCACGATGAACGAAGAGAAGATGTCCAAGTCCATCGGGAATGTGGTCCTGGTGAAAGATCTGCGTGAAAAGCATGACCCCAAAGCCCTGCGTTTCTTCATGTCGACTGCTCACTATCGCCGTCCGATCAATTATTCTCTGGATGCCATAGAAGAAGCCAAAACGAATTTAAACCGCATCGAAACCTCTTATTTCAATGCTTCTCGTCGTCTGGAACAGTCAGAGGCAGCGCTTGACTCAGACAGTGAAAAGCTGGACCAGCTGGAGGCATTTAAAGCGGCATTCATCCGGCACATGGATGATGACTTCCAGACGCAAAACGGTATTACCGTCGTCTATGATGTGGTGCGGTTCCTTAACCGTTACCTTGAAGAAGCGGAAGTTTCAAGAGTCGTTTTAGAGTTTGCCATGCAGCTGATCGAAGAATTCATGTATGTCTTTGGGATAACGATCGAAGCGACGAATGATCTTTTGGATGATGCCATAGAAAGACTGATCGAAGAGCGGGAAGCAGCCCGAAAAGAACGCCGATTCCAGCGGGCCGATGAAATCAGGGACTTGCTGAAGGAGAAAAATATTATTTTAGAAGATACGCCTCAGGGTGTGCGCTGGAAACGGGGAGAATAGAATGAAGCGAACGGTCGATCCGAAACAGCTGAATGGTCTGGCGCTCGCTTATATGGGCGATGCCGTATATGAACAGGCGATAAGAGAACACCTTATTTATTCCGGTAAAACCAAACCGAACCGGCTGCACGTCTCTGCGACTGGCTATGTTTCGGCAAAAGCCCAAGCTTACCTGATAGAAAAAATGACTGAAGAACTGCTGCTGACCGATGAAGAAAGGGATTACTATAAACGCGGGCGCAATGCCAAGAGTTATTCCAAAGCCAAGAATGCCGATTCAAAGACCTACAGTCAGTCCACGGGGTTTGAAGCGCTGATCGGTTTTCTCTATTTGACTGGTAAAGCAGACCGTCTGCAGGAGCTGATCAGCTGGTGTATTGAAAAAATCGAAGCCATCGAAAAACTGTAAAGAGAGGAGACGTCAACATGGCAATAAAAAAACGAAACAACAATGAGAAACCCAAAAATGACCGAAACGACTCGGCCATTACTGAAGATGAAATGGTGTACGGCAGAAACCCGGTCCTGGAGACCCTCCGTTCCGAAAGAGATGTCAATAAACTCTTCGTTCAGGACGGTCTGACTGACAACAAGATCAATAAAGTGGTCAGTGAAGCGAAAAAACGCAAGGTCCAGCTGTCCTTTGTGCCAAAAACAAAACTGGACCATCTATCTGACGGCGGCAATCATCAGGGGCTCGTTTTAGCAGCAAGCCCGGTGAACTATGCGACTATCGAAGACCTGTTTAATAAAGCTGAAGAAAAAGATGAACCGCCTTTCTTCCTGCTGCTGGACGGGATCGAAGACCCGCATAACCTGGGATCGATCCTGAGATCTGCCGATGCCAGCGGGGTACATGGGGTCATCATCCCTAAACGCCGCGCGGTAGGGTTGACTTCTACCGTAGCGAAAGCGTCTGCCGGGGCAATCGAACATGTCCTGGTCGCCCGTGTCACCAACATGGCACAGACCATCGACGAACTGAAAGACCGTGGTCTCTGGATCTTCGGTACCGATATGCAAGGCAAGGATTACCGTTACTGGGATGTCGAGTCACCAGTCGGCTTGGTCATCGGCAGCGAAGGCAAAGGCGTGTCTCGCCTGGTAAAAGAAAAAGTGGATGAGACCCTGTCGATCCCGATGGTCGGGGATGTCCAGAGCCTGAACGCCGGTGTGGCTTCAGGACTTCTGATGTACGAAGTGTTCAGAAAAAGAAATCCCTTGTAAAAAGTACACCATGAATGGGAAAGGAGGGGGGAAGTGAAAAAGGAACTGCTGTACGTGGATGGCTACAATATGATCGGGGCCTGGCCTGAACTGGTCAAGCTCAAGCGGCTGGATAAAATGGCGGATGCCAGAGACCAACTGCTGCATGAGCTGTCAAACTACGCCAAGTATGAAGGCATCGAGATACGTATCGTGTTCGATGCCCAGCTGGTCCCGGGCATCGCTCAGCGCTATAACAAGTACGAGGTCTCAGTCATCTTTACGAGTGAAGGGGAGACCGCTGACAGTTACATTGAAAAAGCAGTCGGTGACGAGAACCTCCTGGTCACACACGTCCAGGTCGCCACCTCGGATCTGGCAGAACAGTGGCTGATTTTCCAAAGAGGAGCCACCAGAAAGTCCGCCAACGAACTCTATAAAGACGTCAAGCGGACAAAGAAGAACATCGCCCTGGACAGTACCCTGTACCGGATGCAGAACCGGTCACGGAACTCCCCCCTGAAAGATAAAGATCTGAAGAATTTACAGACGTTATATTACGATATGGTGAAAAAAAAGGATAAGTGAATAGAGTGTAGAGCATGCGTATAGTGGCAGTTTATGTCAGTTATAGGCATGTTTTATATATTTATTAGAATACACTCACAATCAAAAGAAAAATAATGACTTTTCAATTTAAATGTAAGTATAATTAAATGAAACGCTTTCAAAGAATACAACGGCATATCTATAAATGGACTGTTCTGTTATTGTTCCTAACAATAAACAGAAGGAGAAGAAAGGATGCAGCTATATACAGAAAAAGAAGTGAGGAGCAAGGAGAAAGTATATAAAGATATAAGTGATCCAATCGTTGATAGTCTGATCATAGAGATTCAGTCAGGAGATGCTTCACTTTTTCCAGATCTTCTGGAGCGGAGCGAAGTGCTGCTGCGAAAGGCCACGTACCGGCGCTTTATCAAAGGTTATGAACGGGATGATTTATATCAGGAAGCATGCTTGATTTTAGTGGAAGCTGTAGAAAAATATGAACCAGATAGAGGGATGAGCTTTAATCAGTATGTCTGCTTGTGTCTGGATAATCACTTCAATCGGTTGATCAGGAAGAGTAATGCCATAAAAAGAAAATCATTTAAAGAGTCTTTATCGCTGGAAAGCATTCTGGAGGAGAACGGCTATCAGCTGGCTGGTCCCGCCAAAACCCTTCAACCAGAAGATAAACCCATAGTTAATGAAACGATGGAAGAATACATAAAATATCTGTCTTCTTTCGAGAAAGACGTATGTCTATACTGCTTTTTAGGGCACTCTTATGAAAAAATCGCTGAAGATTTGGGGTGTACAAGAGAAAAAGTTATGAATGCCAAACACCGCTGTACTGAAAAGTATCGCAAGCATTTTATGTGAAGGCTAAAAATAGAGCAAGCGTTTATAAATACGTATTCATTGAATAGTTTCTGTCCAAACAAAAAAAGCCCTGAGAGGCTTTTTTGTTTACCGTGACAAGCTCTCATTCAGCTTTTTTCTGAATTCAGGGCTTTTTTTTTCATCATTCTGCTGGCGGAAGCGCTGGATGGTGGAGACTTTTTCCATCAAGAAGTTGGCAGCGATCCCGATGGCGATCCCAGACAGGATCCCCATTGAAGATAAAACCGGGAGATACAAAAGTACTGTCCAGGTCTGGGCGATGGAACTGGCCACGATGAGCTGTCCCAGATTATGGAGGATACCTCCAGTCGCGCTGACCCCGATGATGCTGACGCGTTTTCCACCGGCGAACTTGACAAACAGCATGCCGAAGTAACTGAGTAGGGCGCCGGCTGTACTGTACAGGAAGGTCGAAAGTGTTCCGCCGAGCAGGGTGGTCATCAACAGGCGCATCCACACCACTTTGAAACTATCTTTAAAAGGCAGGGTGTAGATAGCGACGATAATTATTAAGTTGGCTATCCCGAGCTTTGCCCCGGGGGCGAAAGCAAACGGGAAGGGGATGCTGCGTTCGACCAGACCCAAAATGACGGCCTGAGCTGAAAGCAGCGATATATAAATCATTCTTTGTGTGCGGTTCATAGGGAAAATCCTTTTCTACTAGGCTTAGTTGTAATAGTTATAGTTTGCCACAAATGGAGCCAGTTAGCTATCATCATTAAAAAATTATTATACCAGAACTTATCTTGTGAAAACATAGACAGGATAGCACTTTTGTTGTAATATGTACAGAGAAAATGAATGGGAAGGATAATGAGAATGAAAAAGCGCAGTAAACTGGCTTTAGCTTTAATGAGTATCCCTTTAACTACAATGTTCTTAACAGCTTGTGACGAAGAGGACCCAAGAGGACTGGCTGAGACCCCGATCGATCGAACAGAATTTCTCCTGGGAACAGTGGCTAATATAAAAGTATTTAATGAAAATGAAGAAGAGGCTATGGACCTGGCATTTGAACGGGTCACAGAACTGGACGAATGGTTCGCGATGCAGAAAGAAGATTCAGAGATTGCTGAAGTCAACCGTCAGGCCGGCATTGCCCCCGTCGAAGTGTCGGAAGAAGTCTTTCACGTCATGGAACGCGCCCTCTACTATGCAGAAGAATCGGGCGGAACATTCGACCCGACCATCGGTGCCGTGACGAGTCTCTGGAACATCGGACAGGAAGATGCAGCCGTTCCTGAACAGGAAGAACTGGATGAGGTTCTGGATGTTGTAGACTATAACCTGGTGGAACTGGATGAAGAGAATCAGACGATTTTTCTGGAAGAGGAAGGCATGAAGGTCGATTTGGGTGCGATCGCTAAAGGGTATATCACCGATGAAGCGGCCCGTGTCTTAGTGGACGAAGGCGTCAATACGGCCATCATTGATCTTGGCGGCGACATTGTACTCGTCGGTAACAGTACCCGCGGCGAAGATTCTCCGTGGCGCGTAGGGATACAGAACCCCTACGGTGAACGCGGTGAGATCCTCGGCATGGTCAATCTGGCAGATAAGGCCATCGTGACCTCAGGCATCTATGAGCGTAACATTGAAGAAGACGGAAAATCGTATCACCATTTGATGAACCCGGAAACAGGCTTTCCGTTTGAAAACAACCTTTCCGGCATCAGTATCATTGCAGACAATGCCATGGATGCCGATGCCATCGCGAACATCGCCTTTTCCAAAGGGGTGGAAGACGGCCTTGAGTATATCAATGGTATGGACGGCGTCGATGTCATCTACGTGACGAAAGACAAGGAAGTCTATGCGTCTGATAATATCATCGATGATGTGGAAATCACCGACGACTCCTTCGAAATAATAGAATAGACTGATTTGACAGGCTTTGGTATAGATGGTAAAGTTAATAGGATACTGGTCAACTTACACATCTGAATAGTGAACACAAGAAGCGAGGAAAAAATAATGAAGAAAAAATTAGCATTAGCTTGTACAGAGTGCGGATCACGCAACTACACGAAAGACGTAGGCGACAAAGTCCGTACAGAACGTCTTGAAATCAAAAAGTATTGCCGTTACTGCAAAAAACATACCCTGCATAGGGAGACAAAATAATATGAATGAAGTGAAAGTGGAAGGAGCAGCCCGCATGAGTAAAGTTAAGACATTCTTAGGCGAAGTAAAACACGAGATGAAAGAAACGACCTGGCCGACAAAAGAAGCTATGCGTAAAAATACGCTGACTGTATTCGGAGTCATGGCATTCTTTGGTGTTTTCTTTTACGCCGTCGACTCTGTCATTACCTTTTTATTGAATTTAGTATGACAAAACACAAAATCAGTAGAATTTACTAGACCTTCGTGCTATACTACAGTACGAGAACCGATGAAAAACCTTCTCTTTCACAGTGTGTAAAGAAGGTTTTTTTAGTACAAAAAATAAGACTTTAAAAAAGGAGTCCACAATGGAAGAATTAGAGAGTTCAAAAGCGTGGTACGTGCTGCAGACGTATTCAGGCTATGAAAACAAGGTGAAACAAAACCTGGAATCACGTGCACAGAGTATGAAGATGGAAGATAATATTCTGCAGGTGCTGATACCGGAAGAAGAAAAAACCACTGAAAAAGACGGCAAGGCCAAAACCGAGATGGAAAAAACATTCCCGGGTTATGTCTTAGTGGAAATGATCATGTCAGATGAAGCCTGGTACATCGTCAGAAACACACCGGGCGTGACCGGTTTTGTCGGCTCACACGGTGCAGGCAGCAAACCGTCTCCGCTTCTGCCGGATGAAGTGGATCAGATCCTCCGCAGCATGGGAATCAATCCGCGCAAAGTGGAAATGGACCTTGAAATCGGTGAACGTATCCAGATCACCGATGGCGCCTTTGCCGGCATGGAAGGGAATGTTACCGCTCTTGAAACCGAAAAAGGTAAAATCAAAGCATCGATCGAAATGTTCGGGAGAGAAACCACAGCGGAACTGGATTACAATCAGATCTCAAAAATCGATTAAATAACACCTTGCATTCTTAATTAAAATATGGTAATATTTATCAGTGCGCCTTATACACTTCCGTAGTATGAGGTGTAGTAACATAGTGGGAGAGGAAAATTGAAACCTCATTTAACCACTCACGGACACAAATCAAGGAGGTATGTCTCGTGGCAAAAAAAGTAGTCAATGTCGTGAAATTGCAAATACCTGCAGGGAAAGCTAACCCGGCACCCCCAGTAGGACCTGCATTAGGACAAGCTCAAGTAAACATTATGGGATTCTGTAAAGAGTTTAACGCTCGTACAGCTGACCAGGCAGGGATGATCATTCCTGTAGTTATTTCTGTTTATGAAGACCGTTCATTCACATTTATCACTAAAACACCACCTGCAGCAGTATTGCTTAAAAAAGCAGCTGGCGTTGAGTCTGGTTCAGGCGAACCAAACACTAAAAAAGTGGCAACTGTAACAAGCGATCAAGTAAGAGAAATTGCTGAAACAAAAATGGAAGACCTAAACGCAGCTAGTGTTGAAGCAGCAATGCGCATGGTCGAAGGTACAGCTCGCAGTATGGGATTCACTGTCAAAGGTTAATTTGACGATCATATGGCTTGCTGACTCCGCATCCAGTCATGCGAGGCAACTCGACATGATCACCAATGGCAGCTGACTGATCAGTCCATTGCGTGCGGAGATCAAGTGGGAGGTCAAACCGCTAACACCACAATAAGGAGGAAAAATAATGGCGAAAAAGAGTAAAAAATTCTTAGCTGCTTTGGAAAAAGTGGACAGAGAAAACAAATACGATGCAACTGAAGCATTAGAATTAGTTAAAGAAATCGACTACGCTAATTTCGACGCAAGTGTTGAAGTAGCTTACAGACTTGGTGTCGATCCTAAACAAGCAGACCAGCAGCTGCGTGGCGCAATGGTATTGCCGCACGGTACTGGTAAATCTCAGACAGTGGTTGTTTTCGCAAAAGGCGATGCTGCTAAAGCTGCTGAAGAAGCAGGCGCAGACTTCGTGGGCGACAGCGATCTTGTAGAAAAAGTTCAAGGTGGATGGTTAGACTTCGACGTCGTCGTTGCTGCACCAGACATGATGGCTGAAGTAGGTAAATTGGGCCGCGTCTTAGGACCTAAAGGCTTAATGCCTAACCCTAAAACAGGTACAGTTACACCAGATGTAGCTAAAGCTGTTAACGACATCAAAGCCGGTCAAGTCACTTACCGTGTCGACCGTCAGTCAAATGTACACGTGCCGATCGGTAAAGTATCATTTGAAACTGAAAAACTTAAAGAGAACTTAGCTGCATTACACGATGTTATCGTAAAAGCTAAACCAGCTAGCTCTAAAGGTGTTTACATCAAAAACATGGCAGTGGCAAGCACATTCGGCCCTGGCGTTAAAGTAGACCCAACAACAGTTATGAAATAAAAAAAGTTAAACTTTCTCTTGACCTGCAGAGTATAGCTTGCTATACTTATGCAGGTTAAGGAAATAACTTAAATTAAATATGCATTGATGAATGATGGTGATAGGATTCTATTACCGGATAATACCGAAGACAGTATGTGGCTCACGCCTTAATATCATACCGAGGATACATGTGATTACATTAATCAACTATGATCCCTCTATGTCTACGGTGACATGGGGTTTTTTTATGCGATAAATCCTTTCGGGGAGGTAAGCGTGAAGAGAAATCCTCATTTCAATCGATCAGGAGGTGAAACATCAATGAGTAAAGCAAATGTCATTGCAAAAAAAGAAGAAATCGTCAATGATATTACCAAGAAATTTCAAGACGCAGAAGCTGTCGTAGTCGTTGACTACCGTGGTTTAACAGTAGAACAAGTCACTGAATTACGTAAACAGTTACGTGAAGCAGGAATTGAAATGCGCGTATTGAAAAACACTATGCTTCGTCGTGCTGCAGAAGCAGCTGATTTGTCAGATTTAGTAGATGTCTTCAAAGGACCTACTGCTGTCGCGTTCAGTAACGAAGAAGTGGTTGCCCCTGCAAAAATTATTGCAGAATTCGCTAAAGATGCAGAAGCTTTAGAAATCAAAGGTGGCGTATTGGAAGGTAAAGTTGCAAGTGTTGAACAAATCAACAAAATTGCTACACTACCAAACCGCGAAGGCCTGCTTTCAATGCTGCTGTCTGTACTTCAGGCACCTGTTCGAAACACAGCCTTGGCAATCAAAGCTGTTGCAGAGAAAAAAGAAGAAGAAGCTGCGTAAAGCAGTCGATTCAACTGACTTGCTGCTATACAGTGGTATGGCAAGCTGAAACTAAACTAATTTAAATTACAAATGGAGGAAAACAAAAATGGCATTAGATATTGAAAAAATCATTGCTGACTTGAAAGAGTCAACTGTCGTAGAATTAAACGACTTAGTAAGTGCGATCGAAGAAGAATTCGGCGTAGAAGCTGCAGCACCAGTTGCAGCAGCAGGAGCTGGCGCAGCTGCAGAAGCAGAACAAACAGAATTTACTGTTGAATTAACAAGCGCAGGTTCAGCAAAAATCAAAGTTATCAAAGCGGTTCGTGAAGCTACAGGTCTTGGCTTGAAAGAAGCTAAAGCATTAGTAGACGGCGCACCAGCACCAGTTAAAGAAAATGTTTCTAAAGAAGAAGCAGAAGAATTGAAAGCTAAATTAGAAGAAGCTGGCGCTTCAGTAGAAGTTAAATAATTTAATTTAACTTAAACACATTGAATCCCTTTGCTGTAAAGAGTATCTTTATAGCAAAGGGATTTTTTTGTGAAAACAAAAGTGGTTATCTTTACCTGCAGCGGCAGTGTCTAGCGGCTCGAACCTGCCCCCGTGCAAAAAAGATGACTGTACCCAGCTACGTAAGAGCGCCTCGCATACTATGCTTGTAAGTAGCTGAAGCCACAACAATCATGGCATAACCTGCTGAAGCAGGAAGTCATCGGGCAAACTATGCACGAAACATGCTAGTTTCACAGCAATTTTTCGCAGGGGGCCAAGGCGGGTTCGATCCGCTTTTCTTTTTTTGTTCTACACTTTTGTGTCAATTTCGTTATAACATATGAATCAGCCTGAATATCTGATAAAATGTGTCATTGAATGGGGTTCTCCCCAATGCTTACCAGAATCGATGTTTACTTAAGAAAGGAAGAAATAAATGAATGATGATAAATATCCTCAACGTATAGACTATGGCATTATTTTATCAGTGATGCTGCTGGCTATCATCAGTATCGCATCGCTCTATTCAACGACCGTACTGATCCAAGATGCTTCGCTGGGAATGACGGTGAGACAAATCATGTGGTATGGATTGGGAACGATAGCTGTGTTGGTGCTGATGCAGTTTGATTCAGAACAGTTATGGAAAATGACGACCTATTTATATATTCTAGGGATCATTGTTCTGATACTAACGCTTCTGATTTATGACCGGAACCTGGCGATGCGCACCGGAGGGAAGTCCTGGATCCGTTTGGGACCTCTGGGAACGATCCAGCCGTCGGAGTTTGTCAAGATCCCCTACATCCTCATGCTGGCCAAAGCAGTGACGAAGCATAACAGCACGTATAAGGTCAGAGATTATTCGAGTGACTTTGTTCTTATAGGCAAGCTGATGCTGTATGCGTCCCCGCCCATCCTCCTCGTGTTTATGCAGAACGACTTGGGTACAGGCCTGGTGTATATCGCTATCCTGATTGGTGTCGTACTGCTTTCGGGCATCAAGTGGCAGATCCTGCTGCCTATATTTCTGGTCGTTTCGACCATAGGCGTTACACTCATTCTGCTTGCTGTTTACAATCCCGACTTTCTTTTGAACACAGGTCTTTTCAGTCCGTATCAGTTTGCCCGGATCAATACCTGGCTCCGACCGCATGAGGGGTCGACAGATGCGACCTATCAGGTCACACAAGCTTTCAAGTCGATTGGATCAGGCGGTGTGTTCGGTAAAGGGTTTGGTGCAAGTGAGGTGTATGTCCCAGTAAGAGAATCCGATATGATTTTCGCTACGATTGGTGAAAACTTCGGGTTTGCCGGTGGATCGTTCCTGATCTTCACATACTTTGTTCTGGTTTATCACATGATAAAAGTCGTGTATGATACGAAAAACGAGTTTTATGCATATATTGCGACGGGCGTGATCATGATGATCGCCTTTCACGTGCTGGAAAATATCGGAATGAATATCGGGCTGTTGCCTGTTACAGGTATCCCGCTGCCCTTTGTTTCTCAGGGAGGGTCTTCTCTCTTGGGGAATATGATGGGGATCGGACTGATCATGTCTATGCGCTACCATCATAAATCCTATTTCTTCTCAGGCGAAGGGGAAGATTTTTACCCGGGAACGTCTTAGAATGTGCAGGAGAGGAATGATACGATGTTAAGAAACAGATTGAAATTTGTAGATAAATTTTTAGTGCTGCCTTATCTCATGCTGACACTGTTCAGTATCATCATGATCTACAGTGCGAGCAGTTACAGTGCGCTGAATATGTACGGCAATCCGCACCACTACCTGCCGAGACAAGCTGTTTTTGTCGGAATGTCTTATTTTCTGTTCACAGTCGCCCTGTTTTTTCCGCTTCAGATCATGCGGAAGAAAAAGTTTGTCATGTTCGGGACGGCCCTGACCTTTGCTTCGCTTGTCTTTCTGCTCTTCTTCGGAAGAGAGATTTATGGCGCAAAGCGGTGGATCGAAACGCCGTTTATCAATATCCAGCCTGCTGAATTCACGAAATTCATGGTCATCTGGTATCTGGCTTATATTCTGTCTAAAAAACAGAGACTGATCAATGAGGACTTCTTCAAGGCGATCGTTGCGCCTTTGATATTAGTCATTGGCATCGTCCTGTCCATCTATATCCAGCCTGATACTGGTTCTTCGTTCATCATCGTGATCATCGCGGCCATCATGATCTTCGCGAGCGGTGTGTCACCTAAATTGGGTGTAGGTTTTGGACTGGTCGGAGTCGGCAGTCTGATTGGGCTCACGCAGCTGATTCGAACGTTTGGTACCGATCTGTTTTTCCTTGATGAATACCGGTACAACCGTTTCTTAGGTTTCTGGGATCCCTTCGAACTGGCGGAAGGTGCCGGCCTGCAGCTGGTCAATTCCTACTACGCCTTGAGTCGCGGTGGTTTGTTCGGTGTAGGTTTTGGTAACAGCGTTCAGAAGACCGGGTACCTCCCTTTCCCGTATACTGATTTTATCGTATCGATCATCGGTGAAGAGTTTGGCTTGCTGGGGATTTTCATCCTGCTGTCCCTCTTTTCCATGATGGTGTCGCGCATGATACTGACGGCCATCCGCTCAAAAAATGCCTTTAGTTCTCTGCTCAGCATTGGGGTGGCCTCCATGTTCCTGATCCAGTCGATGATCAATCTGATGGGGGTAGTGGGCCTGATGCCCATTACAGGTGTCACTTTCCCGTTCATCAGTTATGGCGGGTCAAGCCTGATGGTGCTTTCGGTCTCGTTAGGTCTGGTCGCCAATGTTTCTGCCCGTGTCAATTATCAGCGCGCTCAATTACAATTATAGGAGGAATGTCTATGCGTTTATATATCAAACAGAAAGTCTGGTCTTTTAAAGACCGTTTTTCGATCAAGGATGAAAGCGAACGAGATGTGTACCAGGTAGAGAGTGAACTCTTTTCGTTTGCCAAGAAACTGAGACTGTTTAACACTGACAATGAAGAAGAGCTATATATCGAGCAGTCTCTGTGGAAGTTCCTGCCGGAATATCACCTGTATCAGTATGGCGAAAAAGTCGCAACGGTCAAAAAAGATTTTGCTCTCTTGAAGAACAATTTCACGATTTTTGGCCGGGACTGGCATATCGAAGGCTCTGTGATGGCACACGATTACGTCATCAAAGACGGCAGCAAAGTGATTGCTGAGATCAGCAAGAAATGGTTGTCCTGGGGAGATACTTATGAAATAAACATTTATGACAGCTCATCTGTACATATTCTCCTTGGGATCGTGATCGTTATCGATGCTGTGAATGCCCAGGCAGCAGCCGGCAATGCAGCAACTTGACCCAGTAGATGTAATGAGGTGGGAATCCACTCATACCTCAGGGGAGTAAAACAAACGGAAATAAAAAAGAGGAAAGGGCACTGATTGTCCTTTCCTCTTTTTTTTAAAAGCTGTGACAGGAATAAAGGTGCATGTCCGTAGGTATGCCTGGAGCTTCAAGTATGCTTTGGCGTATGCTTTTGAGCTATGAAAAGCAGCGGGATATTGACCGCGATGAAAACTAGAGCGATCGTGAAAGCCAGGGCATAAGAGCCGGTAAAGTCATAGGCATAGCCGACGAGTGTCATCGATAAGGCGGCACCGATCCCTGCTGAAAAAGAGAGGATCGGATAGATCCGGACATACAATTCCTTGCCGAAAAATTCGGTCGTTAATAACGGCAACGCCACAGCGGGGATCGTAAAGACCGTGCCGAACAAGAAGGCAGAAAAGATGAGCAAGTACGTGTTTGATAGCGTCAGCAGCATGCTGATGCTGACAGCCGTTAGTACCAGCATAATAACACTGGCTTTAACGATACCGAGCCTGTCGCTTAACGAGCCGATAATGAGCTTGAATGTGATATTGCCGATCATAACAGCAGACAACAGAATACCGCCTACTTGTTCAGACAGGAAATTGGATTCTGCGTAACCGGGCAAGTGCTGGGATATGCCTGCAATAGATGTATGTGTGAAAGCAATGACGAAAATCAGTATGAAAGCTATGTTCGTATATGAGAAGTTGGTCCAGTTGGGCTGCTTGATCAGGCGCTGGTTGGCTTCCTCTGTTTCATCGTAGCCGTAAGGAAGCAGGTCTTCATCTTTAGGGTCCAGTTCATAGTGATAAAGGATGGCCGGCAAGGCAAGTGCGATCATGACCAGACCCATCACGATAAAGGAATATTCCCAACCCAAGGCGTTGATCAAGGCTGTGAAAACAGGGGAGAAAAGGGCACCGGCTATACCGGTGGAACCAAAGGAGAGGCTCATGGCAAACCCTTTTTTCTTTTCAAACCAGTTGTTTATGATCATCGATAAAGGGATCATGGCATACAGACCCGCACCGATCCCCCGAATGATCCCAAGAATATAAAAGACCCACAGCTGAGTCGTGAAGGCCATTGCCATGGTAGAGAAGGAAGCAAGAGTCACGCCGGTGGTCAATACCTTTTTCCAGCCGTAACGGTAAAGCAGCGGAGTAAAGAACAAAGAGATCACGGCTAAAGCAACAGAAGCCAGTGTGGCATGAAGGGCGAACGACCCGCGATAGATGTTCAGGTCCTGTGCAACCGGTGTGTAGAAGACGCCGATCACGTTCATTGTGATGCCGACTGCACTGGCGGACATCCCGCAGGCGATCGCAAGCACCAGCCAGTGTTTCAACGTTCTTGATGGATCATTCATTATGTGTAACCTCTTTCAGATCATAGTAAATCTAGTATACAAGTCCCCCCTCATCTAAGTAAAGGATAATTGTTAAAAAACACGACGTTTAAACTATGTGTAAAATTAATGTCGGAAGTGAAAAAGGTCGACCTAGACAAAAAGAAAGAAGACCCTTAATCTAGAGATAACGACAACGCTAGAGAAA
>NZ_FOLT01000007.1:0-1759 GCF_900112455.1 Alkalibacterium subtropicum
GTGTTCCGTTATACCAAAGGATGAGAGAGTACCAAAATGGTACTAATAAGCAGGTCCCGGCGTATAATGTTCCGTTATACCAAAGGATGAGAGAGTACCAAAATTATAATGAGTTTCTTCATCGTCCCCTGTTTGTTCCGTTATACCAAAGGATGAGAGAGTACCAAAATCGGGGGTGTCTTACGTACAGGTGACGCACAGTTCCGTTATACCAAAGGATGAGAGAGTACCAAAATACGGAAGAAGAACAAGTCTTTGTGTCTACGGTTCCGTTATACCAAAGGATGAGAGAGTACCAAAATTAAGGCGCCTATCTTTGTCGGTGACTTGAAGTTCCGTTATACCAAAGGATGAGAGAGTACCAAAATAGCACGACACGAAAGTAACCGATTCTACGGGTTCCGTTATACCAAAGGATGAGAGAGTACCAAAATCATTCGACGACACAGCAGGTGTCTAATCAGTTCCGTTATACCAAAGGATGAGAGAGTACCAAAATCATGATTCCTTTGAATGCAGCGATACCAGGTTCCGTTATACCAAAGGATGAGAGAGTACCAAAATTGCCCTGATAAACTTTTGATTGCAGCTTATGTTCCGTTATACCAAAGGATGAGAGAGTACCAAAATGACCCTTGAAGTATTAGGTCTTGCGTTATTGTTCCGTTATACCAAAGGATGAGAGAGTACCAAAATACCCTTGATCGTTGATTGTACCAGTAGTGAGTTCCGTTATACCAAAGGATGAGAGAGTACCAAAATGTCTTTTATTTTCTCAAACATCGCATCACCGTTCCGTTATACCAAAGGATGAGAGAGTACCAAAATGCATCGATAACGGTGACTTCGATACCGGCTGTTCCGTTATACCAAAGGATGAGAGAGTACCAAAATACTATGGGGATGTGACCATAAAGAAGTTATGGTTCCGTTATACCAAAGGATGAGAGAGTACCAAAATGATACGGCTTGTTTATCGTCTGGACGGTATGTTCCGTTATACCAAAGGATGAGAGAGTACCAAAATCATGTTGACCGCGATGGATAAAAGAAGTAGTTCCGTTATACCAAAGGATGAGAGAGTACCAAAATTGCAATTCCAGTTTTCATTTAACGCACTTCGTTCCGTTATACCAAAGGATGAGAGAGTACCAAAATAATAGCGGAGCAGGAGCGCTACGAGATGGAGTTCCGTTATACCAAAGGATGAGAGAGTACCAAAATTGTCGGCGGCTTCCTGTATTTCGTCACATAGTTCCGTTATACCAAAGGATGAGAGAGTACCAAAATACTGTGTATATAAGATAAAGAAAGGAATTGTTCCGTTATACCAAAGGATGAGAGAGTACCAAAATCTGTAATCCTCGTCACCGTTCGTCAAGTGAGTTCCGTTATACCAAAGGATGAGAGAGTACCAAAATGGTCGATTGAGTCCGCGTTTACCTCTCTAGGTTCCGTTATACCAAAGGATGAGAGAGTACCAAAATTGGCGCTGATATGTTTACCTATGGACTGGCGTTCCGTTATACCAAAGGATGAGAGAGTACCAAAATGTTGATGTCCGGATGGTCGTGTCTCAGCTTGTTCCGTTATACCAAAGGATGAGAGA
Source organism: Alkalibacterium subtropicum (assembly GCF_900112455.1). Lineage (GTDB taxonomy): Bacteria > Bacillota > Bacilli > Lactobacillales > Carnobacteriaceae_A > Alkalibacterium > Alkalibacterium subtropicum. The sequence goes on from NZ_FOLT01000007.1 coordinate 1,610, forward strand.
GTACCAAAATACTCAGGAATTGTTGATGACACAAGACAGTTCCGTTATACCAAAGGATGAGAGAGTACCAAAATACCACACACAAACAAGTCTTTGATTATATTGGTTCCGTTATACCAAAGGATGAGAGAGTACCAAAATCAGGCGTGT
>NZ_FOLT01000007.1:4590-105881 GCF_900112455.1 Alkalibacterium subtropicum
CCGTCTGTTCCGTTATACCAAAGGATGAGAGAGTACCAAAATACCTCGGACAAGTCCGCTTTCTCCCAGTTGGTTCCGTTATACCAAAGGATGAGAGAGTACCAAAATTAAGACTAACGCTGACAGACGACTGAGCGGTTCCGTTATACCAAAGGATGAGAGAGTACCAAAATCTTCTTGAAAATGTGGAATGCAATTCAACCGTTCCGTTATACCAAAGGATGAGAGAGTACCAAAATGCCAATTTCATTATACCCCAGATTCAATTATTGATTCAATGTACTTTTTGTAACCTTCAGGAATGCCCGTGTAGTCAACAGTAAACGGGAGTTGAGTTACGTATATCATTATAAAAACATAAATTAATTCTTCCAAGTTATCCACAGACGACAGAGATAATTTTATGATGTTTCCATTACTTTTACCCACAGAATTAATATACCACTTTAGAGAGTTTTCAAATTTGTTTTCACTGAATACAAAAGGTAATAGAGTGCTGATTGTGTCTTTATAGCTCGTTACAGATGCCTGATTAATTATCTGATCGTTGTATAAAATATTCTGAGAGCCTGAAAACGAAAAATCACTTACAACAATAAAATAACCTGGTGATTGCTGCAGTTGATCATTCAGTTTCACCAGCTCTTTATCGTTTAAGGTTTTTTCAGGAGATATTAGAATAAAAATATGTCTTTTATCAGGTTTAGACTTTTTCGTCAACTTAATCTGCTGCAGCATTTCCTCCAAAGCATTTCCCTTGCTGCTTTTCCATTTTAAATGATCCTCGACAATATTCTTTTTATAATTATCTAATCGGACTTCGGCAGAATAACCGAGTTCTTGGCTTAAAAGTTCGACTTCTTCCTGTAATTCTTCCCAGCTTTCAACTAGATTTTTGTAGAAAGGGGACAGTTCTAAGTATGCTTCAAACAAGGCCATTAAGGCGTCTTTAGAATCCTTTAAATTTGGAGAATAATAGTCATCAGAATTTGACAAGATACTTAAATAATAATCATCGACATGTATTTTTTCTTCACTTTCAAAAAGATCATATTCTTTTAATTCAAACGTTAGTCTGATCCGTTCTATAACTTCCTGCCATTCAAAAATAGTACCTTTTAGAAGAGTTATCTGACTCATTAATAATGTGGTAGCTTTTGGATCGTTAAATCGCCACTCTTTCATAAGATCACCATCGTATTATCTGTCAGCGTCTGTTCAGTCAATGTCTGGTCGCCTACGAGTAGGTACATTTTATTATACTGCTTCTCAGTCACAGCCATTGCCCGTATCGAACCATGTTTTGGCAGATTCTGTCTTAATGTCATCATATACGTATCTAAAGAACTGCGGTTAGGAAAGATCTTTGAATAAACTGAAAATTGAACCATGGTAAAGCCATTTTTTATCAAATACTTTCTAAATCTCGCATACGTTCGTCTTTCACTTCGTGTATTCATTGGCAAATCAAAAAATAGCATGAGACGCATAAATCTATATGGCGATCCCATTAGCTGGATACACCAGTAAATCGGGATTTTCTTCATCCATGCTTTTAATAAAACTTTGAATGAGAAGAGATATTGCGTTTAAAATCGTTTGCTTTTGATTGCCAATCATAATTTTATTGTTGCTGATCAAATACACGAGTTTTTGCTTAGTTTTTAAATCAAGATAATCCTTTTCGCTCATTAAAACAGCTACCCAGAGGTCAACGATCGGTCTGAATGGTTCAATCAAATCATCAGCCAAATTAAAGGCATTATACTGATTGTCGTGACCGATGCCAAGACTAGGATGAAGCCCTGAAGCTATCAAGCTACGCGCAACCGTCGAGCGCATGACGATATAGCCATAATTCAGTCCTGAGTTGATACCGTCTAGACTGCTGCGTTCACGTATGAAAGAGGAACCGAAGAGTTCCTTAAAGTACAGTTTAGCCGCATGGCCTTCACGGTTAGACTGATCAGCCTGCTGAACTGTTTCAGCCAAGTCATACAGTTGATGGATCACCGGTTCATCTCGCTTTAAATGGTGAAGAACGGAGGCCTGATTATAAATCTTTATTTGTATGATCTGTTTCCACATGATTTCTTTGAAAGTAGGGGACCAATCCATTTGCTTTTTCAGCATCTTGGATGACTGATGATGGCTGTGGGGAGACAAGACGTAGGTGTTAGGAAGATGTTTTTCATCACAAAAAACGAGCAGGATATGATATTTGGAAAGTTTATTAATAAGTCTTGCAGTAACTACGGTTTGCTGATTATCAACGATGATGGTATGTATATCGGATAAGGGGATAAGGACTTCGGATTCTTCTCTGACAACTTTTAAATTATCCAGGTACAGTTTCAGCCGATCAGACTTTTCGATATACACGACGCGCCAGCTCATATGAAACACCTCATTTCATGGATTTGGATACCAAAAAAGCCCCAACGAAAGGGGCTGATCTGTGATCTCGGCATAAAGCCTTTTTTTGGTAGGTTCTCTCAACCTTTGGTATAACGGAGTCCTCCGTCGAGGACAACTATATTATACCAAACCAAGGTATACATGTAAACCCTTTATTTTAAATTGAAGGGATTTTATCCTGAAATGTTTCTTTATCTATAGGGTACTCATTACCTAAGATGTCTACATTATATTTCTTTAAATCTCTAAGAGTACCTATAGTGAACTTCTGCTGCTTTTTATCGCTAAATGACTTATCTTTTAATTCTATAGTACTTCGACGAGGATCGTTGTCTCCTCTAAATATTTTATTTTTATATTGAACTAATATTTTCTTATTCTTACCAGTGTCAATATCTCTCGTTTTTTCTTCCCTAAAAAATGAAATTCGATCATTCTTATAGAAACTATATTGGAAAACGTAGGAGTCATCAATTTGTTTGTAAGGGGCTGCCAAACCTTCTTCACCGTAATATTTTTCTTTATCTAAAATGTAATGATCCCCATCTTTTTTGAACCAGTTGTAAGGGACACCTATATATTTATATTTGCCCTCTTCATTTTTATATACATCAATACGTAAACTTTTTCTTTTTAGTAATAGCACATTGCGTTTTGCGTCAGGATATTTATGAGTGATGTCAACATATATTCCCGGACTATAGTCCAGGTACTTCAAGCCTTTAACAGGGACCTTACCGTCTTTTTTGATATAACCATTTTCTTTGTAGAAATCCTGGAAAGGATTGTCCGCGTGATTATGTTCATCCATGACTTTTAAAACGAGTTCCCATGTCTTCGGATCATGCTGGGCCATCAAGAAGCTGTCTGGGTCTTTGTCGATTCTTTTCTTAAGTGAGTCGAATCCTTTTTTATCCAGTTCATAGATATTTTTTACTTTTCCAACAACATACTGGTCGCCATCTTTTTCCCGAGTAGAATAAAGGGTTTGATTCGTCATTGTCCGGTTCGGTTTTCGGTCGACTTTATGAGAATACTTGATCTCACTTTCCATATTTCTTAACCAGTGAATGAAATCTCGAGTAGGGGAATCAAAAATATCCTTTTCACCAACGATTTCTCCTGTTTCTGTGTTGACTGCAATACCTTCACGGTTAAAGTCCGTTGATTTAAACTGTTTCAGTATCGGTGTTGTTCCAATGGCTGCGACGATCAATGCATCAATAGCATGATGAGCATAATGATCTCTATCTTTATGCAATCTCGCACGACGTCTGAGGGCAGAGGTGAAACTTCCTCTGATAGATAAGACTTTCGTGTCAATATCGTTATTCATATAGAATGTTCTTAAGTTTGATGAAAAACTACGCATAGCATAACGCGTATCGACAAGGTTGCGGTTGATAAAGTTCTTTTGGATTTCTGGATCATGCTGGACGTCACGCTGTTCGAGCAAATAATTCAACTTGCATTTTGATATCTTTTTGGACTTGAACAAATTTGTACACTCTGCTTTAAACTCATCAAATGTCCGCTTCGCCTTGCCGCTTTGAAAATATTGGAAAGGAGTCATTTGGCCTTTATCCTGATTCTCTTGACGATAGCATAAGACTTTGTTCTGCTGGCTGTCGTCAAAAGAGTAGGAGAGAGGGATGATGTGATCGATTTCAAACTGATATTCTTGGTTTACAATATCATGTGGTAAAATCTGCTTACCCGTATAGATACATTTATAATCCTGGCTGTCCATCAGTTTCAAAGCAAGCATCTGTTTTCCGTTCAGTTTCAAGTCCTTTAATTCTTTAACGTCAAGCAGTTTGGCCATTTTCTTTTCAAACGCACCCATTTTCTTCTGATAATCTTTATAGGATTTCTTTGCTTCGTCACTGTTCTTTTCGCGTGCCATTTCGACAACGACATGAGAGAGTTCCCCATATCTTTCTCTAACTGCATTCGTTACTTTAATGGCTTCACGGTGTGCGCGGCGGGCGACCGTACTTAAGATCGCTTCATCATCAAACTGGATTTTTGATCCTTTCTGTAGCTGTTCCAGTCGACTTTTTCCAAGCCCATGTTCTGTAAAGAGCTGCATCTGATTCTTATTGGTCTCCCAAAGTTCAGGCAAAATAAGGTCCATAGCTTTTTTAGACAGTGCGTGGTATTCCTTGATCGACGTGTCATTGACTAGGCCAGCAACGACATCGCTCAAGGGACTACCATATGCTTGTTCGAATAACTGACCCAGCTGTTCTTCACGGCGGGCGATGCTTTTTTCAGCGGTCAAGATTTCTGCAATCTGATCCAATACCTCGATATTTTCAAAGAATCCTTCTGGTGTATCAACACCTTTTAAATCTGTTTTTAGCTTTTTAAGGCCAGTAAATTCTGAAAAGATCGGTTTATTTGTTTTTAAGTTCAGTCGGGCACCTTTGATATCCAATTCGTTAGAAATACCGACAAGTTTGGCAATTTTTTTCAGTGTTACTTTACTGCCTTTTTCTATATGATTCTTAATTAGTGTCTCTTTTTCTTCAGTCGTCAAACCATCCATGGTTTCATCCCTAGGGAAGCGAAGGTTGTTCAAGTCATTTAAGAGGTTGAATAATTCTGCCGTATAGGCTTTTTTTGGAATACGTAACTCATCTGTAAAATACGTTCCTTTTCCTCGCATTTTATTGATCATCGTTTCGTGCTGCAATTCACCATTTTCATCAAAATACCACTCACCATAGGGAGTAGGAGACTTTTTAGATCCTGGACCATCATAATATTGTCTGCGGTTATTAATGAGTGCAACGATACCTTCGATAAATTCTTCATCTATTTCAGCATGGTATTCACGCTGAGTTTCAAGTAATGCTTTCGCTTCTTTGATATAGTCACTTGTCTTGAATCGATTCTTATGATCACGAACGACCTCGTTGTTTACTAATTTTTCATACTGGATTTCTACTACGTTTTTATCTTCCAGTTTTTTCGCATTGCGTTTCAGTTGTTCTTTGGTAGATAATTCACTGCCGGAAGTTTTCTCATCTTCTTCCGGTGTGTCGATAGTCGTTCCACGTCGTTTGATCAAGTGATACAAGGCGGCAGCCAGCTCAGTTTTTGAAAGCTCTTCCGACAACCCAACATACCGAGCACGATAAGGGTCAATAGAACCGATACCATCTACAGGAAAACCATTTGACTTTAAAAAATCTTCTGCTCGCTCCAGGCGGTGTTTACGACGTCGTTTTAAACGTCTCGCACCTCTGAAATTACGTCGGTCTTCATTCGCGTTGCGTGTTGCTTCTTCAAACAACCGAACGCCTGCATCGATTACTTCATTCGTATCTTTGTCAATAATACCCCAGCCGACACTCGACACACCAATATCCAATCCCAAAACTAAATTTGCCATTACGTCTCCTCCAAATCTCATTGTATATATTTATGCTATTGTAACATGAAAAGGGATTCAATTTCTCATTGTTTCGAATAATTCCACTATATTGAGTGATAATTTTTTAAAGGAGTGGTTAATAAAGACAAAGTGCATTATAATATATATATTATAACTAAATGTATTGCTAAGTATTAAACTGTTCATTTAATTAGTACCTTTTAGAAGGGAGTAAAAGTATGACCGGAACTGAGGATTTACAGATAAGGCTTGAAGAATATGATGACGGAAACTTCGATCTCGATAGAATCATTTATGATTTAGACAGCGAAATTGACTTATTAACTAGTCAAGCAGATAAATATGATTATCTCATATCTATAAGCAGTGGAATTTTGAGTGCCATGCTTGATATATTATGGGTGGGAGAATTTAGTCTTGATAGAGGTCGAGATGTTGCCAGTGAGGATATAGACAAATTCGTGATTAAGACAGCGAATATCCTAGGCAGTGATACCGAGGACATACAATCTGCAGTCAGGTTTCTAGAAGAACACTTTCCTGTTCCAAGCGATGGAAATACACCAGAACTTGGTGGTGGCTTGCAGCATCATTTGAGAGATTTTGCTCACCATCCATCTATTGCAGGACTCGCGTTCTCGATACTTACTCAATTTACTTATAAATCCTATGGAACAGATACTCTTGGAAACTTTATAGTATTGGATGTCACAGAGAGAAGTAGAAGGTTCATAGGTGAAAATATCCACTCCAAACTAATAAACGGGACCTTTGTATGGTTCTTTCATCTTGTTAGCGATATGGCAGGTTCCAGTTTTACTGCTGGGAAAAGTGGTGGAACTGGCATACCTGGACCATTACTTTCATTAGCAAAAGAACTTTCAGCACTTCCACTATTTAAAAACATCACTATTCAGGACCACACGCTCTCTAAGTTCTTATCAAAACTTTTTAATGGAACGTTACTCGCTAAAAGAAATGAAAACGGTAAAATGATTAAAGGTGAGGAAATAAGGTTTGATCTGCGAGGTGAGATGGGTCTTGGAATCGAAATCGGGCGGCAAGCGATCCCTGTCATAGCCAACGAAAGTATCGTTAGAAGTTTCTACTTCTTTCGCCATTTAGCTTTAGAAATCAAGACCAATGATATTCAGACTATCTCAGAGCTGAAACAGATCAACTGGGAAACAGTGCGACCTCACAATAATCCCACTATAAGCAGAATGCTTTCCATTGCATCTGGAGTCTTTACTAGCATCGATGTTGGAGAGGCTCTCATCACTCAAACATACTGGGTATCAATCAACTATGTGGGAGTAGGGAGATTTGCGGTTGCTATCGGGGAAGATGTAAGCTGGGGCTTGAGAGCCAGGAACATTAAAAAGATTAGGTCTATGTACAAAAATATTCAACAGGCTTCCTACAGTAAAACCGATAATACTTTGTATAAAAGGATAGGTGACGATATGACGACCGACAATTTTGGCCTTACCATTGAACAGACAGAAATTTTATATAATATTGAATACCACAAAACGTTAAATGATATACGACTGACCAAAACACCTCGTAAATCACAGGATATTAAACTCTTAAAACATGAATGGCTTAAAGAATGGAAAGACTATATGACTAAACATTTTCCTAAATTTTTAGATATTGAAGGGGCAGAGCTGAATTGGTACTCAAAGAAAGAATTGATCAAAAGAATCGAACAAAACAATCCTTATGAAACTTGGTTCAGATTAGTGTTACTTGAAGCAATGTTATTTGAACCTTATTTTCCTTTATCAGTCGAAGAAGATAAAAAGGGAAGACAAGTACCAGGCGAAAAATACAAAAAACTGCAAAATCGAATAAATGGCTATAGAAAAAATAAAGGTGATAAATTTTTCGAGACATTTTTCAAAGTCAGTTATTATCCGGATGGGTATGTAGATAGACTTCGAAAGACATATAATAAAATCATGTTTGAATTAAATGAAACACTAAAGACAGTCATAAAGTCATTATCGATTACCGCTGTCATTACTATTTTAACCGTTGCGACGGCAGGGGCTTTAGCTCCAAAGATTGCAGTTATTTTAGTAGGCTCTCATTTTGCCGGTCTTCATGGAGCTGCATTAACAGCAGCATCGCTGGCATATTTAGGTGGCGGAGCGGTTGCAGCTGGTGGTGCTGGTGTAGCAGGTGGGACCATGACTATCGTAGGTGGCGGAGCAATTTTAGGTTTAGGTGTTGGAGGCGTTACTGGAGGTACAGTCGGTGCAGTTGATCTAATTGGAAAACAACATACTATATTACAATCTGCCAAACTCCTCGTATCAATTAGAGAAGTCTTTTTGAATGATGAACATGATATTGAATATTCAAACACTGTATATGAACAATATATTGAAAAAATAACTGAGAAGGAAAAGAATTTAGTCGAATTAAGAATGCGACTCGATGACGCAGATGATGAAGAAAAGAAAAATCTCAAAGAAAGAATAAAAAACAATGAAGAGACTCTAACCACCATGAATATTGCAAGAGATAATTTAAGGAAGTTTATCAGCTCTTTCGAAGTCGGTTTAAATGAAGAAGAAATTTAAATCGCACAAAGTTTGATTCTTTATACATGTTATTAACTCCTTCCTCGAATAAATACTGAGTATAACTTAAAAGTCACTTATCAATAGATTTTTAAAAATAGAGTGTATCTAAAATCGATAAAATAATACTTTTTACATTCTCGCTATAAAGATTTGTAATTCCAGCGAGAATGTAAAAATGATCCTGCAAGATGCTAACTTATGTGAATAATAGCTGTATTTTAAAATTTATACACTATCACGTATATTACTAATCCAATTGATCTGAATCATGATACAATTGTTTCAAATACATCCTGGAGGTTAACATATGAATCTATTGTCTCAATATATAGTCGCATCAGCACACCTTTACGGAGCGGTACCCAAAGCGGTTGTTGCAGATATTTATAATGATCAGAACGAGGAACAGGTGATGACAGAAGATGTCGAAAAGTGCTACCTGGAAAACAGGCAAGCAATTGAAAAAACCTTTGTTTACTTAGAGGACGAGCATTTTGCCCATGAGACTGTTCTGACGTTTGATGGTTTGGACGCTATGCTGCAACAACAAGCAGGCAAGCCGCGGTATATTCCAGAAAAAGAGGAACTGCTGAAGTATGTCGATGACTTTTACTTTGAACAGAACTCGGCTTATACGACCATATATCACTATGTTTTAGAAAATCTCTTGGATGGAGATGACGACCGTGCAACAGATGTCTGTGAAGATGTCCAGGGCATGATCGAAGTGAATGCGCGTTTCAAAAGTCTAATGAATATTTTTGACCATAGGGGAGTCACGTTCCAAAGCAGAAAACAAAGAGAAACGGTCAGTCGCATGGTTAAGGTACTTCAAAATAACGTCAGACTTTGGGACAACAATGGACATACAAATAAAGAATTAAAGGAACAAGGGTATACCGTCTCGGCAGTTCCCTCAGAAAATAAAGCATCGTCTCAAACGAAGAAACTCGGACGCAACGATCCGTGCCACTGTGGCAGTGGGAAGAAGTACAAAAAATGTTGTCTGGATAAAGACCAGAAAATGAACGCCCGACAAGTTTAATCATAATAGTCAAAAGAGAGTGTTGTCGATGGCGTGACCACTACAAATGGGCTTAACTTCTTTCACAAACAGATACTTAAAAATTAACTAATCTAAAAAGAGTCAGTTGCTGCTTGACAGTTGCTGACCTTTTTTAGTGTTCTGTGTTAGTTATCCTACAGTCCTCAACCTAGGAGAATGAAGAGGCTTTGAACGGCTAAATAATCAGCAGTGAGCTTACTTAGTTTCGACGGTTGTTTATGATAAACTGAGGTTAGTATAAGATAGGACTACACGACATAACTATTACACCTAAAAAGGGGGTGCCAAAGATGGACTTGTTGCTTTGGGTTACGATTAGTTTCATAGTTATCGGATTTTCTGTTCTGTTTTTCATGAAAAAAGGGATGGATATAAAGCTGGCGCATATACAGAAAAAGAGTGAATACGAGGAAAAGACGAAGAAAGAAAAAGCCATCGTTTGGTGGATCAGAGGTGTAATCGTTTGGGGAATAATCAGTATGTTGCTGATCATTCTAAACTTTTATTATAATTTTGGGTAAAACAAACGTCTGTTATAAAAAGATAGAATCAGCGTCAGAACTTCCAACTCATCGGAAGTTCTTTTTTCTTATATGGGTAGGAAAATGAAAACCTCCTGTCAAAAGCAATACGTTCCGAATGAAGTTTTTTCTCTTGAACAGATAAAGCACAGAAACTTTTTAAAATAATATACGTTTATCGGTTACACTTCCCAATTTCTTTTCGTTATTAATAAGTGAAAGACTATACCCAAAATAACTTAACGAAAAGAGAGTGTTTAAAATGGCGCGACCACTACAGACAGGCTTGACTTATTTTCCACTGGACGTTTCGATCGATCAGGATGACAAGATCGCTTTGATCGAATCGGAATTTGGACTCGAAGGTTTTGCGGTGACGATCAGATTAATGATGAAAATCTATGCGGAAGGGTATATGTACCACTGGGGCGAGAAAGAACTGAAGCTCTTTAGTCGAAAAATTGGTGTGGAGGTCTCTCTTGTTTCTGCGATCGTCGCTGCAGGACTGAGGTGGGGCCTCTTCAGCCAGTCTTTGTTCGATGACTACGGGATCTTAACGAGTCACGGGATCCAGAAGCGCTACTTTGAAGCGGTGAGCCGACGCAAAAACGTGAATGCCGTGAAAGAGTATTTCCTGCTGTCTGAACAGGAGACTGAAAAGTACACCAATCTATCTATCGTCTCCCTTTATCCTGAAATCACAGTAGAAACATTGGAATTAGAGCCGTCATTGGACTTAGCTGAGTTAATGTCAACATTAACTCCACAAAGTATAGTAGAGGAAAATAAAGAAAAGGAAAGGATATCATCATCAAAAAACGAAAGTGAACCACTGAAAACCGATGATGATGATTTGACCGTCTTAAAAGCTTACGCTGAAAAGATCGAAACACCGACCAAAGAAGTGGAACGCCAGTTAACTAACTGGTTAAGCGTGTTTGAAGCACCCATTATTCTTGAAGCGATCGACCGTACCCAGCAGAACGGGAAGCGTTTCAGCTATTTAAATGCGATCTTAAATGATTTCAAGCGAAAGCAGGTCCAGACACTTGCGGACCTTGTTGCCTACGATGTGTCCTTTAAACAGCAAGCTCAAAGAGTCAATACTCGATCCGTCAAGCAGGAAACCTTACCCTTGTGGGCAGCCCCAGAGTATAGCGCTGATGATTTACCGGTTGACGAAATAACGAATCAGAGTATTAAAAACACTCTTGAACGCATCAGATGCAAGAAACAAGGCTAGAGGTCTATCTTTTGTCCCTTTGTGCCGGAAAAACCCATTTACAGTGTTCTTCAAGAATGGGCTTTTACCACGGGAGTCAGAGGGCAGCCAGCGGAGACTTATTTTGCCTGCCCTTTCCAGGTAACCGTCGCTGTACTCTTCGGCTGCTTATTTTCAGCATGCCTATAACATACTTACAAGTAACAGCTTTACTTGACAATTTTTTACATGTTTTTTATTGTTTATATATATACATAAACAATAAACCTTTTACGATCAGTCACTGTTTTTGACCGTGAAACCAGCCATCAAATACAGGAGGGGATATGAAAATGAAAAAACACTTCAACATCGCTGCACTAGTTATGGCTGTATTTTCCATCGTTGCTCTCAGCGCCTTGATCATTAATGTGGGTCTCGAATTAGCTGCTGAAAATGAGGCCCGGGCTGAAGACTATCAGATTGCACAGGAGACTGAGGTTGCAGAAATACAGGAAGAACCGGAACCTGAACTTCAAATCCAGACACCGGCAATTCACCCAGCCGGTCATGGATTCATCACGTGGTATTATACAGTCCAAGGCGAACCGATCGATTACGAAGAAGTGACGACGTCGGGATTCGAAATATCTCCAGAGAGCGAGGTTGTATTCACCAAGGACCAACCAACAGACGAGGGGGTTTATAGCAGACTCGTCGGCGCCATTAAAAGTAAGCACGAACAGGATGCACGTGCTATTCATTTCATGGAAGGCTATATGAATGACGACCTAACGGAAGGCACGATGCAGTACGCAAGCAGCGAACAGATTAGGGGCGAAGTACGGTTCACGGTCGAAGCAGACGGCGAAATCATTGCGAACGCATCTGACTGGGAGGCATTACCGGAAACGGACGAACGGACAGTGCAGGATTTCCAAACGACAGCCGAAAGTATGCTTGTCAACTGGGGTGCATATAACCGCTGACCGATTAAGTCAGATAGCAATCGACTAATGATTTTAGGACACGATTCTTTAGGGTGGCGTCTTTTCTGAACGTGCTGAAGTCCGGGCCGTCCTTTTGTATACAAAGACTGAGTCCAAATCATAAATCCATCAGGCTGAAAGCGATCATTAAGGGTTTCAAACCAAAAATGATATACTGTCAGTAAGATCATCAACCTTTAGGGAATGGAGTGAGACGATGGGAAACTATGAGACGCCTGATTTTGAGGTGCTGGAGAAAGAGAACAGCTTTGAACTGCGGAAGTATGGCCAGTTCTATATCGTGGAATACGATAACCGGGCAGACCCGGATGTCGACCGCGGCTTCCGGACCTTGTTCAAGTATATCTCCAGTGAAAATCAGGAAAATGAAAAGATCTCGATGACGGTACCAGTGATCCAGGAGGAGACGGATGAGAACAGAAAAATGGCATTCGTCGTTCCTAAGAAGTATTGGGGACAGGTGCCCGAGCCGACTGATCCGAATTTGAAGGTGGAAGCGTTCGAGGAAGGCGTCTTCGCGGTCATCCAATTTTCCGGCAAGCGGAGTCGCACCAAAGAAATCAGTATGAAAGAAAAGCTGAATCAGTGGGTCGCGGACAAAGGCTTTGAAAAACAGTCGGCCTTTATGGTGGCCTCTTACAGTGGTCCTTTCACGCTCCCGCCCTTCAGAAAAAACGAGATCTGGGTGAGAGTCAAGAGCGCTTAAGCACACCTTTCTTCAATAATGCAACGTCATCGCACTTAAAAACACGTGTATCGGACAGAGGGATCTCCGCCTCTCGATACACGTGTTTTCTTCGTCATTTTTTAAGATAACCTTTGAGCTTACCGGAACTGATACATAAACCGCTCCATATAATACATGAAGGTCTGGTTGTAGACGCCGGTGAAATAGAGGTCACTGGCGTGCGAGCCATACGGCAGCCAGATGATCGCAATGTCACTGTTATTCGCTTCTACATACGCCTCTTTGAAATCAATGGTCACCTGTGGCTCGACGAGGGTATCCAAATCGCCCTGATAGACTAAGGCCGGTGGGCTGTCTTCTTCCACTAACAGATCTGGATCTATCAGTTCCTCTGCATCACCCACACCCGGAAAACCTGCCAGACCGTTGGCCGGGTAGAAAGGGATGATGCCTTTCACCGTGATCCGTGTGTCGATGAGTTCGGGGTACTGACCGCTTGAGGCGCCCAGAGCCAAGGCATTGGCCAAATGTCCGCCCGCCGAGCCGCCTGAAATGAAGACCGAGTCGATGTCCGCATCAAACCGTTCATGATTATCGGCCAGATACGTCGTAAACAGACCCAGGTGGCGGACCATGTCTCTGACAGAAAAGTCTCCGGTCACATCATCGGGAGCTGAGAGGATGCCGGAGAACTGTCTTGCTGCATTCAAGCCATACTGGACATCGAACACCACATAGCCCTGTTCGGCAAAGTATTTGTTGACCTGAGAAAAGTTCTCGGGGCCCTTATCGCCGGAGTTCCAGCCGCCGCCATGGATCCGAATCAGCACGGATCCTTGACCCGGCAGGTCGGCTGCGTTTTCTGTGGGCGTGTAGACATCAAATCGCAAGTCCAGACCCTCATCCACGCCGCTGTCGCCTGCATAATACTGGACATCTTCTTCCAGCTCATAGTTGCCTGAAGGACTGCCGAAGAAGAACGCGGGGAGCGACACCGGCAGCTCTTTGAAGGCGGGGATCGTGTCGTCCTCGTCCTGCCAGTCGTTTCCAAACGCTGCGGTATAATTTTCTTCCGCTTCCTCCAGCATCATAGGGATCGAGAAGAAGGGGAGGGCGAAGACCACGTAAAGGGTGGTGCCGATGAGCAACACGCTTATCCCTTTTGACGACCGCCAGTCAAAAGGCGAGACTTTGAGGAAAAGCCCGGCCGTACTCAAAAAGATGAAACTGTAAAACAGACTGTACGGGGAGACGGCGGCTTCAACCACGCCGACACTGACGTTCGTGACCATCGAAACCGCAAGTAAAACACCGACCAGTAAACTGAGCCCCAGCAGGATCTGCAGCATGATGCGCATGACTTTTTTGGGCGTCGAATCTGTCTGTCGTGAAGGTGCATGGCTTGTGTGTCCTCGCCGGTTTGTATGTACAAAAGAGGTCCCGGCCAGCAGGGTACCGACTAAAAAGAGCGATAAGAACAGGACGATCCCCACCAGACTCCTGGATGCTTGGTCAGCGGGGTCCAGAGAGGCAAGCGTCGTTAAAACTGCGACGCCGGTCATCCCGGCACTGGATAGGACCAGATACAAGGCAGACCCTTTTTTCTGATCGGTCCTGAGGGTGGCGGCAACACTATTCCCGGTCAAGGTCAGGATCACCAGTATCCCATAGGCGTTCCAGAAGACACTTTCTTCAGGGGACAGGACGTAAAAGAGACTTAAAACAAGGGACACACTGTTCATTACAGCTAATGACTTTAAAAAACGGTTCATGATCTTCCTCCATCGTTTGCGGATTTTTACTGTCCCTTTAATTGTAGCCGGTCACACCGCCAGTTGCAATCATTCGGACCGCAGCGGGCAGAGGTCCTTCGTCAAGCGCTCATACTTTTCATGAAGCGGCCACTTGGCGTATACTGGAGTAAGAGAAACGAAAAGAGGAGGAGTCAAGATGAAAGCTGTCTATAAGAACACCGTCCTTGCAGAAAGCGACAACACAGAAGTGGTCGAGAACAATCATTACTTCCCAAGAGAAGACGTGAAAATGGAGTGTCTCACAGAAAGCGATAAAGAGTACACGTGTCCGTGGAAAGGCGAAGCGACCTATTACCATATTGTCGTGGATGACGAACGCATCGATAATGGGGCCTGGTCATATGAGGACCCAAAAGAAAAGGCCAGACACATCACAGGGCATATCTGCTTCGACAAGAAATTCGTGAAAGAATAATCAGTTCAATCCAAGCGGCTCTGCTCATCACAATGAATGAGCCGGAGCCGTTTTTCGTTTCAATTTCAAATAAGGCGCAGACAACTGACGCAACACGTCTAAAAAATCAGTCCATCGATACAGGAAAGAACGACTTGAACAGACATTTACGAGGAGAGATCGCTATGTCAATAGAGCTACTTATGGTCCGTCATGGAAAAGCCGAAGACCGCTCAGCGGATAAAGACGATGCCAAACGCCAGCTGACTGAAGAGGGTAAGGCAGAATTTCGAGACTTTATCGCGTCCGTCAAGAAAGATTTGGAAACAGACCAAAACGTCAAAGTGTGGACGAGTCCTTTAGCGCGGGCCAAACAGACTGCCGCTATCTTGACAGAACAGATGGATTGGCCGGAAGCAGATGAGAAAGAGTTCCTGGAAAGCGGGGACTACACAGCTTTCAGAAATGAAGTCCAGACGCTGGATGCAGATACGCGCCTTGTGTGTGTCGGCCACAAGCCTATCCAGGGAGACTGGGTCGGCCTTTTGACCAGCAGACCGTACTCTTTCAAAAAAGGCGGGGCAGCACTGGTCCGTTTGAACGATGACCGGACACAAGGCAAGCTCCTTTGGGACAATGATCCGACGTCTAAAAAAAAAGCAGATGAAAAAGTCGCACCGATCAAAGCAGTCCTTTTAAAGCAGGTCGAAGCGATGGAAATGTCTTACCGCCACTTTCAGAATAATCCTTACTCACCTAAACAGACCCATCGCTTCCGGGTGAACATGCGAAAAATGCGGTCCCTGCTGCATTTTGTGAAACCGCTGATCGGCAAAGAGACGTACAGGACACTGAATGACACGATCAAAGATGCCTATCACCGACTGGAGCCGCTGCGCGAAGGTGATGTGCTGATCGCGTCCTGCAGCGAACGGGCTGCTGTGGAACCCGATCTGATCGACGATTATGCTGAGGTCTTCCGCTATTTGCATAACGAGCGGCGTAAGTGGATGCGCACGCGCCTGACACAGAGCATGACGGCGGCATTCGAAGAGATGCTGCAGGAAAGTAGAGAGGAAATCAATCGGCTCTCTTTCGATCTGGATAAAACAGACGACGGCGATGTCTTGGCTTATTTGAACGACCGCTTCAACTCGCGAAAGAAAAAAGTGTATAAAGCATTCAAAAAAGCCGACCACTCGGACCACGAAGCCGCGCACGATGTCAGAAAGAAAGCGAAAAAACTGCGGTACGCTGTCAAAGGCTTTGAAGCCCTGCTGCCTAAAAAGAAAGCGAAAAAGGCGAAGAAGAAACTGAAGGCCATCCAGAACGAGCTGGGAGAGATCGGGGATCTGTATGTCAACAGTCTGTGGCTCAAAGACTATGCGGAAAAAGTCGAAGATCCTAAGCTTGAAGCGGCGTTCACTGCGCTTGCTGAACGGCAGCTGAGCCAGCGCGAAGAAGTGATCGATGACGAACCGTTCCTGCATGACGCTTGATAGGAATGAAGGTCTATCGACTCAAACAAGTAAAGAAAAAACATCAGAGGCTGTGAGTTGCTCAGCATCTGATGCTTTTTCTATGGTGAAATTTAACTCTCCATAAGGGGTCAGTGTTCAATGACCCAATGAAGCTTCTATTTGCTGGGATAGTGATCACTGACGTCTTTTTTGACTACGAGCAGCCAGATTCAAAAATAATTCTGTCCACTGAACACGACCGTCATGTGAGCGGGTTCTATATTGAGGCAGTTCGTAAGACTCAATCTGATACATCCTGTCAGCAGGCACTATTTAGGCGCTGTATGACCCGCTCAAAGCTTATTGGAATCTGGGAAGGTAAAACAAGGGCCTTTTGTTTCCAACCGATTAGTAAAAACGGAGCGGGTGGTCACTAAAGGGGGTAAATAGCTCCCTCTCACGCTTCTTATGATTTTGGGCGGTCACAACGATCTGCTTTTATTACCGACCCGCAAAGGTAACGGCACTCAGTTTGTACAACGAAACTCAATTGTGCCGGTTCACTCAAAAAAAGAATATCAGCTGGTCTTATTTTTCTCAACCACCATCATAATTTCCTGTCTATAATGGTCATACGCGCCGGCAAGCGCGTATGAACCTTTTTTATCAATTCTTTTTTTATTTAAGAACAAGAAATGAGCTGTATGGCTGAGTTCCTAAGAAAACGGGCTTTAATAAGCACTTTTTTATGATTTGAATTAAGTGCTTTAATGAAGTATAATAGTTGCAAGAAGATATACGAGAAAGAGGTGCAGAAAATGAAAACACTTGATGTGAAGACAAGATCAGTAACTGAAGTGAAAAGAGAATTCTCTAAAATAGTCAGTGAAGCAAATGAAACAGGAGAGCCTACTTTTGTATTTAATTATAACAAACCCGAGGCAGTCATCATCAGCGTGAATGTCTATGAAGATCTCGTTAAAAAAAATGAAGAGTTAGAAAATCGTCTTTTTTATGCTCAGTTGAACGCCCGCGTCAATGAGGGGCCCGGAAAACTGATTCCTGCTAGTGAAGTCCTTGAATCGGAAAAAGACAGAAATCCTTTTGATGCTATGACAGATGAGGATCTCTTCGACTGATGGCTAACGTCTATTTTTGGAGAGAAGCGAAAAAAGACTACAAAAAGCTGGACGGTTCGTTAAAGCAATGGGTAGATATAGCTGTAGATCGTCTCAGCCTTAGAGGCTCTGAAATCGGTAAAGACTTGGGTGACACAAATTATGCCAAATTAGCAGGATTCAAGGAACTCAAAAACAATAAACTAGGTATTCGACTTATCTTTAAACCGACTAAAGACGGTCAAGTAGAAATCATTGAAATCGTGACGATTTGAAATAGGGAAGACGAAAAAGTATTTCTTACAGCTGAACAAAGAAGAAAAAACCGATCATAACCTCAAAAAGAAAAGCTACGTCACTTATAGACAAGTGACGTAGCTTTTCTTTGTTAGACTTATTCATACTCAAACTTTATGTATTTTCATCGTTTAATTTGACCAGAAGATTATTTAACTGGTCATTAAGAAAATCCAACAAGAACTCTAAGGTATCTAAAATTAAATGGATAAGTTTCACGACCCAAATCGTAAGAGAGTAAAGTACTTCTACTGAGTATGCTGCTACAATGACAAGTGTAAAAAACATGATATATAAAAACATCAATAATACGGATAGTACCAACAGACTGATTGGGATGATATAAAAAATCAGTTCTAAAATACGAATCACCTTTCATTTGTATTTCTTATTTTTAATGGTATCAAAGGATAGCTCATGATCCAATCTCTAACAAAAAATCTGTTTCCTTGACAATTTAAAATAGGTAAATTATTATTTAAATATATACATAAATGAGGGAGGCAGAATGATGAAACGCTATTTTCATAACTCGATGATCATTATAGGACTTACAGGCTTGTTCCTATCCCTTTCCGGCCTCCTTGCTAAAACTCCGGAAGCGTCAGAGGTTTCAGATGCCGGGGACCTGTCTTTAGAAGAAATCGATGAAATCGTGACAGTGGCTCAGCACGAATATCAGCTGAAAGAACAGAAATACAAAATACCTGACCCACCCGACCATTCGACCTATAAAGGGATCACCCTTGAGTCAAGCGATGCCGGGCATATTCTTTGGGAAGATCCGGACGGTGTCGAGCATAAAACGGCCTTTACTGTGGAAAATGGCATCGTCCTATTTACTGACGAGGATGTGATTCGTGACGTCGACCGGTCGCGATTCATCAGTATCGTCATAGCGGAAATCAAGGAGGGTGAAGTCGAATGAAAAAGTTTCTTACATATACAGGGTCTGCTGCAGGTCTGATTATTTCATTCGCTTTGGCTGCCGTTGCACTATTCTTTTTCGGAGTCATGATCAGTTTGTTAATGAATGAGCAGACCAAGATGGAAGAAGAACGAGCGATTCAGCAGATCGAACAGGCGCCGGAATATATTGAAGCCTATAATATCATCGACGACGAACGCGGTGTCGTGGTATGGTCTGATGTGGACAGCGATGAAAGGGGTAAAGTCCTCTACGTTAGAAACGGTACATCCTTCCAGTTTTTCGACCGGTCCGGTGATGATATCGATAATAATCATCCGGTGATGGATGAGATCATTGATTTAATAAGTAAAAAGATGGTGGAAGAGTGAAGAAGTTTTATGCCTATCTTGGATTTACATTTTTATCTTTTGCAGCACTCATCATGATCGGTTTCCTGGTTGTTGCCTTCCTGTCTGCGCGTTTGGACGTTTCAAAGGAACGTCTCGATAAACGCGAACAAGAACGGTCTGCATTGGAAGACCACTGGATCGCCAGTCACAAGCACAAATTGGAAGAGTCTTTCTTACGCATTGCAGATATTACGCTAGAAGAGGATACAGGAACGATCGAGTGGGAAGGATCAGATGACGCATCCGGAACGGTGCATTTTAATATCGATTCAGAGGGGACAATCGTTTATTTGGATAACATCAGCGAGTTCCCAAAATACCCGAGCTATCCAAAATACTTCCGTGATGCCATTCACACAGAAATGAACTAAACAGATTACTATCCTATTTAAATGACAAAAAAGTGTACCACAGCTTTGAAAAGCTGCGGTACACTTTTTAACTTCTGCTGAGTTTTTTACCCCCAGACTTTGAGGCGGTTCTTGCCGCTCTTAAGCTCTGATAGAGGGCCTAAGACAGTCGGTGCTGCTTTCATATTGCTTAAAAGATCAAGATTCAGGACAACTTCACTGGCGTCCGGATTTTCAAAATCAACATCCGTGAGACGGACGCGTTCCAGTGTATGCGTGGAGTGAACGTGACCTTTCATTTCCTCAAAGTTGTCAGGCAGATTCAGTTCCAGATAGACTTCCTCGCCATCTTCAACGATTTTGATTTCCGGGTCATGATCCGTTACCAGGTTCTCTTCTTCACGGCCGAAGGGGTGGGCACCGTTCAGGTAAGCATTCTGATTGATGTAGACCGGTTGCTCCACCACGTTGAAGGCGCCATGATCACTGCCTTTGTCATCGTGGACGTTGCTGATATATTCAGCAAGCGAAGTGGTGTAGCCGTTGTAGTGATCGGTCCCGACGCCTTCAATGCCTTCTGCGCCGATGAAGATGTTATTGTACCAGCGATCGTCTCCGCCGTAAATAGGGGCAAACCCTTTGATGTCCGTGCTGTGCGCCACATGATAAGGCGTCGAGCGGTCGAGCATTTTTCTGTGTTCCATGTGTCCGCGGACGATATTGTTGACGAATGCACCGCCCTGAGCATGATTGTCGATCGCGTAGTCGGCTGTCAGGATATTGTGATCGATGATGAACGGCCCGCTGCTGACTTCGACGAACAAGTCGCGGCTGTTGCGGTAGAACAGGTTACGCGTCACACGTGTGCCTTGCAGCTGCCAGTCGAGCCAGATGCCTAAGGTACAGTCGTGGATACGGTTGTTTTCGATCTGCGTATCGATGGCCGCATGCAGTTTGATGCCGGCGATCTCGTGTCCGTAGAACTGACGCTTGATGGCGATATTATAGATGTGGTTGCCTGACACTTCACTGAAGATACAGCCTAAGTGACCGACTACACCGTTCTGGCCGCAGTCGTGGATCGTGTTATTTCTTATAATGTGCGAGCCGATTTTTTCCTTGCTCCAGCCGGCTTTCTTAGCAGAAAAGACTGTTTCGATCTGATAGTGATAGCCAGGCTTGTCACGGCGCTTGCTTGAATAGTTGTCGCCGGTCGACGCTTCTTTACCCATACTGATACCGGAACACTTGGCATCGTGGATATCGTTGTTTTCGATGATCCATCCCTTGCTCCAGTGCGGACCGATGAGCCCCGGCTGGTCAGCGGTAGGTGGTGTCCAAGGCGTTGCGGCCTGAGCCATTTCAAAGCCTTGAACCGTGATGTAGTCCATACCGGTTTTTTCAGGGAAGAAGCAGGCTTTACGCACGTTGATCTCTGTCAGTTCAGCATTCGGTTTATAGTCATGGAAATTAGCATAGATCGTTGTATGTGTTTCGTTCACTTCTGAGTACCAGACGTATTTCTGACCTTCCGGATCATGAGCCGGGATCGTGATGCCCTGCCAGAATTCCGTGGCTTCTGTTTTGACTTCAGGATTTTTCACTTCCTCCAGTGTTTCCACTTCATAGAAGGATTTCCCGTTGACATAAACTTCTCCTAGGTGACGGTTCGGGCTATAAACGACCCAGTCGCCGTAGATTTCTTCTTTATAAGGGTTGAAATCGCCGAAGAAGTCGTTTGGAATTACGGCTTTCCAGACAGAACCCTCTACATGCTTCCAATAATTGACTTCTTCTGAACCTTTGATCACGACTTTTTCACCCTCAGCTGCTTTATACGTGATGCGTCGCCAGTTGCTCAAGCCGGGATTCTGAGGATCCACCTGTTCTCTGTAGACCCCTTCGTGAACGATGACCGTGTCTCCGGCCATGGCGACAGCAGCTGCTTTATTGATCGTTAAAAAAGGGGCCTCTATTGTGCCTTCAGATTGATCGGACCCACTTTTTGCTACGTGATATTCAGTTACCAATTGACATTCCTCCTTGTCTTTGTGTCCCATTATAACGCTTCCAAAATAGTGAAAACAGGCCCGTCATTTGTCTTTTGATGGACAATATTAGTGATTTTGTCTCTGAAAGTAAGACGAAACTGACCGGCTGGTCAGTTTCACCTTCAAAAAGAGCTTTAAAGCAGACCATACGCGTGGCAGGCGCGTATGACCGTTATGATCAGATCGATTGGGTCTTTATCTAAGCGAACAGAGAAGAGTCAGACGATTATTTTTCTGAGCCGACACAATGCTCGTTCATTGGTCAAAGTGGGGGCCGTTTCCTGCCTGGGTGGGTGATAAAAGCGGGAAGTTGTGACCACCCATAAGACCCGTTCTGGTGAGCGGTTGCTACACAGAGCTTGTAGTGACCACCCAACCGGATATTTTTATTCAGTGGGCAACAGAAGGCCTTCATTCGGCCATCCCGTCTATTGAAAATTGTCGAGCGGTGACTACAACGCCATTATAGTGGCCAGTCACAGAAATTCCTCAGGTGAGGGGGCCGAACGAAGGTCAAATACCGCCAGCTCAGGCTCATAATGCACGGGGTGGTCACAACTCTTTTTTCTTACGACCACTCACAGGCCAAAAGGAGATCGGTCGTCACTACAGGAGAGCTGGGACGGTCTGTTCACCTAGCTGAATGCTCTTTTCAGCTGACTTTATCGAAACCGCCGGATAAAACCTAACAGAAACGCCTTTCCTTGCAGTCCCTTGTTTATTTTTCCCATGAAATCAAGTATAATTAACGGGGTATAGAATTTTTTGTAAGGGAGGGAAGTTAGATGACGAAAAATTTAATGAACCATGTTGAAAAAACGTTTGGTGTGACGTTCGATGACGAGTCTGTGTTAGTCGAAGCGTTTACCCATTCATCCTATGCGAATGATCATCGTGAACAGAACATCAAGAATCTGGAACGCCTGGAGTTTCTTGGCGATGCCGTACTGGAACTCACCGTCTCCGATTACCTTTACCACAAGTATCCGAACCAGCCTGAAGGACAGCTCACACGCAAGCGCGCGTCGATCGTCCGTGCAGAAAGCTTAGCCAAGCTGGCCAAAGAGTATCGTCTGCATGAATTTGTCCGTCTGGGCAAAGGGGAAGAACAGATGAACGGGAGGAACCGTCCATCACTTTTGTGTGATGTGTTTGAAGCCTTTATCGGGTCGGTCTTTGTTGACCAGGGAATGGACGTTGTACTTGAGGTGTTGAAACAGATTCTGTTTCCGAAAATCGATTCCGGTGCTTTCTCTCATGGGATGGATCACAAAACTGCTCTACAGGAACTGCTTCAGCAGAACGGCGTCGTGACGATCCAGTATAAGGTCGTCGATAAACGCGGGCCTGACCACCAGCGCGAGTTTGTGGTCGAGGTGTTTGTTGAAGGGGATTCTTACGGTCGCGGTGTCGGCCGTTCCAAAAAGGCGGCAGAACAGAATGCAGCCAAGCATGCCCTGGAGAGTTTGGAACAAGGGAATCAGTCCTAGTGTTTAAAACAAATTTAGAAAGTCTTTAAATGCTAGAGAGGAGAGACTTTAAACGTGCAATTAAAACGATTAGAAATCAAAGGGTTCAAATCCTTTGCTGACAAGACCGTCATCGATTTTACGGATGGCATCACGGCTGTGGTCGGGCCCAACGGCAGCGGAAAATCAAATATCATCGAAGCGATCCGCTGGGTCATGGGTGAACAGTCGGCCAAGACCCTGCGCGGCGGACGCATGCATGACATCATTTTTTCCGGGACCGATTCCCGTAAAGCCATCAACATCGCTGAAGTCACCCTGATCCTGGATAATTCGGACAGTTTCTTACCGATCGACTTTGAAGAAGTGAGTATCGGCCGCCGGCTCAACCGTAATGGGGACAGCGACTACTATATCAATAAAGAAAGCTGCCGGCTGAAAGATGTTGTGGATCTCTTCATGGATTCGGGCCTTGGGAAAGAGTCTTTTTCCATCATCAGCCAGGGGCAGGTCGAAGCGGTCTTCAACAGTAAAGCGGAAGACCGCCGAGCCATTTTTGAAGAAGCTGCCGGCGTGTTCAAGTACAAACTGCAGAAAGAAAAAGCGGAGCGCAAGCTCTTTGAGACCCAGGACAATCTGGACCGTGTTCAGGACATCTTGTATGAACTGAACGACCAGCTGGAGCCCTTGAAAAAGCAGAAAGACATCGCCCAGTCCTTTGTGTCACAGAAAGAAGAACTCACAGATCTGGACATCGCCTTATCTGTACTGAAGATCGATCAGTACGCCAGAGAACAGAAAGAAAACAAAGCGAAAATCGAAGCGCTGAATGAAGATCTTAGACGGGTACAGACGAAGCTCGACCGTGAGTCGACTGAACTGAAAGAGAAACGGGCAGCACTTCATGACATCGAAGACAAACGGGAGAAACTGCAGGCTGAGACCATCACCTCTGTTCAGCAGATCGAACGGACAGAAGCCCAGCTGCGTTTAGTCGAAGAAAAAGAGCGGCACCAGGATGCCTTCCTGTCTGAAAAACAGGGCAGTCTGAAAAAAGAAGAAACGCGTCTGGCTGCTTTGAATGACGAGTATGAATCACTGAAACAAGCCTATCAAAAACAGTCGGCACACGTCACGGATCTGAAAAATGATGTGAAGAAGTATGACGAGCGTCTGGCCCGTTTGATGGGGAACAAGGAAGAAGCCATCGAGGAGCTGCGCGGCGCGTACATCGATGCCATGCAGAACAAGACGTCTCTGAAAAACGAAGAGATGTATCTGGAACGTGAGCGCCAGCAGGCGACGATCAATGCTGAAAAGCATAAAACGTCTCTCAAAGACGTGTCACAGAAGCTGGATGAGGCCAGAACGTCTCATACAGAAAAAGAAGCGGCTCTTTTAGCGATAAAAACAGAGATCGATGAACTTTTAGAAACGTATACGTCTAAAAAAGCCCTGATGGACGACACACAGGGGTCCTTTAAGCAGAAAGCCGATCGACTGAACCAGTTGAACCATCAGCTGCAGCGGGCTCAGGCCAAACAGGCCAGTCTCAAGGAAATGCAGGAGAACTATGCCGGCTACTTTGCCGGAGTCAAGGCCGTTATGCGCGGCAAGGACAACCTTCAGGGGATCGTCGGGACCGTCGCAGATATGATGGATGTGCCGACGGACGTGACCGAAGCCATTGACGTGGTGTTGGGTGCGGCCAGTCAGTTCGTCATCGTGGAAGACGAGAAATCCGGACGTGACGCGATCTCTTATCTGAAAAACAAAAAAGCGGGGCGGGCGACCTTCCTGCCTTTGACGACGATCAAAAAACGTTTCGTCTCACCGCAGATGCGACAGAAAGCCCAGAATGTGGACGGCTTCATCGGGATCGCGAGCGACCTGATCCACTTTGACGACAAAGTCAGAAATGTGATGGAGAACCTGCTCGGTCAGACGATCGTTGCAAAAGACCTGCACTCAGCCAACGCCATTGCCAAGGCGCTGCGTTATTCTGTCCGTATCGTCAGTCTGGACGGTGACGTGATGAATGCCGGCGGTTCGATGACCGGGGGCGGGGGCAAGCGTTCGTCGAATGCTCATCTGTTCTCTCAGAAAAAAGAACAGAAAGCCTTGCGCATCGAAATCGATGAACTGGAAAAAACGATCAAACTGCGTGAAGACGAGAACCAAACGGACAGAGACACGATCGAGTCGTTAACGAAAGATCTTGAAGAGCTGCGGACCTCCGGCGAAGACAAACGCCTGGAAGAACGCCAGCTGGAACAGGTCGTTGAAAGCCTCTCAGAAACCGTGAACCGTCTGGAGCGCGAATGTAAAGGTCTGCGCTATGAACAGCAGGAAGCCGAAAAAGAAGAAACACAAGTCAATACAGACTTAAAAGAGGTCAAAGAGAAACGTGTGCGTGCAGAAAGCGACCTTGAACGACTCAAGCATGAACTGGATCAGCTGACCAATGAAAAAGAAGACAAACAGGTTCAGAAAGAACGTCTGGAACAGGAACGCGAGGAACTGAGCGAACAGTGGAATGCTGAGCGGGAGACCCTGGCATTTACGCGGTCCAAGCGCGAGAGTGTGGAAGCGCAGATCAGAGAGGTCGATCAGTCGATCGAGAACCTCAAAGCGGAACTCACGCAGCTGGAAGAAGGTGTCGAGCTGGAGTCGAAAGAAGACTTGGGCGAGAAGCTGGAGACGCTGCAGAAAGAAGCGGTAAAACTGAAAGCTCAAGAAAGCGACTTGAAAGAATCACACACGGACCTTGACGAAATGGTCAGTCAGCTGGACGAGTCCGTGTCGTATGCGATCGACTATAAAGCCGAACTTACGGATAAGAAGAATCAGCTGGATATTGCCCAGTCCCGTCTGGATGTGTCGATGGATCATCTGCTGGCGTACCTGTCAGAAGAATACACGACAAGCTACGAGGAAGCCAAAAGCATCCAGCCGGATGACATCGACGCTGAAGCAACACAAAAACGTGTCAAGCTCCTGAAGCGCGGGATCGAAGAACTTGGACCAGTCAATGTGGGGGCCATTGAAGAATATGAACGCGTGGCCGAACGCCATGACTTCTTAGCCGCCCAGCAGCAGGATCTTTTAGAAGCGAAAGAGAAATTGTATGATACGATGGATCAGATGGATTCAGAAGTGGAGCGTCGCTTTTACGAGACCTTCAGTCAGGTGAAAGAACAGTTCGCCCTCGTCTTCCCGCGCATGTTCGGCGGTGGGAAAGCGGAACTGCGCCTGACCGATCCGGATGACCTTCTGCATTCAGGGATCGAGATCATCGCCCAGCCACCCGGAAAAAGGCTGCAGTCACTGAGTCTGTTGTCCGGGGGCGAGCGGGCACTGACCGCCTTGTCGCTGCTCTTTGCGATCATCCAGGTCAAACCGATCCCATTCTGTATTTTAGATGAAGCGGAAGCGGCTCTGGATGAAGCCAACGTCACCCGTTTCGGCCGCTATCTGCATGAATTTGCGTCTGAGACCCAGTTCATCGTGATCACGCACCGTAAAGGGACGATGGAAGAAGCCGATTCGCTTTATGGCGTGACCATGCGCGAGAAAGGCGTGTCCCGTCTCGTTTCCGTGCACCTGCAGGATATCGAGGAAACAGTGACCCAATAACAAACTTTGGAGGATTTTATGTCTATCAAACTCGTTGCCATCGATCTGGATGGCACACTACTTAACAGTAATCATGACGTATCAGAAGAAAACAAAGCCGCCATCAGAAAGGCGAAAGCACAGGGCGTCAAAGTCGTTTTAGTCACAGGACGTCCGCTTAAAGCCATGCTGCATATCCTGGAAGACTGCGGGCTCACAGAAGCAGGTGATATCGCTCTGACGTATAACGGCGGGCTAGTCCAGTGGACCCAGACCGGCGAATCGATCCGTCAGATCACGTTCCCGAAAGAAGATGCCTTGGATATTTACAAGCTGAGTCAGGAACTGGCTTTGCCCTGCAACTTCATCGATCTGGATGTCGTGCACGCTCCGCCTTATCCGAAAGGGAAACCGTCCATGTATCCTGAAGTGATGCATGCTTTGCCGTTTGAACCGATCGATATGACGAATCTGCCGGAAGAGTTTCCGGTCAACAAGATCGTCTACTGCTGGCATCAGGAAGAGCTCGATGCCAAGATCAAAGAGATCCCCGATATCTACCGTGAGCGGTACAACTTGATCAAATCACGGCCGCAGCTTCTGGAATTCATGCCGAAATCGATCGATAAAGGCAAAGGCCTCGACCTTCTTTCTGAAATCTTAGGCATCGACGTGGCCGATATGATGGCCATCGGCGACCAGGAAAATGATTTGGCCATGGTCCTTCGTGCCGGTACCGGTGTAGCAATGGCGAACGCGATACCGCTCGTCAAGGATGCCGCACAGATCATCACGAAAACGAATGATGAACATGGTGTCGGTTATGCTATTGAGAAATATGTGTTAAACTGATTTTATTAAGACAAATCACTTCAAGATAAATAAGCTATAGAAAGAGTGGATCCACTATGGGATTATTTGACAAGATCAAATCAGCTTTTACTGGTGCAGATAAGAAAGAAGAACCGAAACAGCCGGAAGTCAAAGAAGAAAAAGTCAGTGAGGTTGCTGAGGTCACTGAGAAAGAAAAAGTCGAGAAAGTCACTGATATCAGTGAACAGTCCACGGCGAAGGACACGACGCTGGAACCGGACAGTGACCGCCGGGAAACCGAACAGTATGAAAAAGGACTTAAAAAGTCCCGCGTGAGCTTCACTAGACGTTTGAATGAACTGTTAGCCAACTTCCGTTATGAAGATGAAGAGTTCTTCGAAGAACTGGAAGACCTTCTGATCGAATCCGACGTCGGCTTTGAAGCAACCATGCATATCGCCGATACGCTGCGCTATGAATCCAAAGTGCAGAACGTACGCAGCATGAAAGACGCGGAACGCGTGATCGTTCAGACGATGGTGGATATGTACGGTGAAACCAATCCGGACCATCACTTCTTTAATGAAAACAAAGACGGCTTGACGGTCGTGCTCTTCGTTGGGGTCAACGGTGTCGGTAAAACGACCACGATCGCCAAAATGGCACATCAGTACATCGAAAAAGGGCAGAAAGTCGTGATGGCAGCCGGAGACACTTTCCGTGCCGGAGCGATCGAACAGCTCCATGTCTGGGGCGACCGCGTAGGCGCTGAAGTGGTGTCCACCCAACAGGGCGGCGATCCAGCGGCTGTTGTGTATGACGGGATCGAAACGGCCAGAAATTCCGGCGCAGATATCCTCCTCATCGATACGGCCGGACGTCTGCAGAACAAGAAAAATCTGATGAACGAACTGGAAAAAATGAAACGCGTCATTTCAAGAGAAATCCCGGATGCGCCGCATGAAACGCTACTCGTTTTAGATGCGACGACCGGACAGAACGCCTTGAATCAGGCCAAGATCTTTAAAGAGACCACTGATGTCACCGGCATCGTCCTGACGAAAATGGATGGCACGGCCAAAGGTGGGATCGTGCTGGCGATCGGGAAAGAATTGGGTATCCCGGTCAAATTCGTCGGCTTGGGTGAAACGATGAACGACTTGCACCCCTTCGACACGGAGAAATTCGCCTACGGATTATTCAAGGAACTGATCGAACAGACTGCCTGAAGGCTTTTGTGAACGCTTGGGCAGGGATAAAGGAGACGAAGGAACAATGGAACTGGAAAAAACATTACGGATGAACCGGCTGTTCTCGTTCTACCGTCCGCTGCTCACCAAGAAACAGCAGGAATACATGCAGCTTTACTACGGCGATGACTACTCACTCGGTGAGATCGCCGATGCCTTTTCTGTGAGCCGTCAAGCGGTGTACGACAACATCAAACGTTCAGAAACGATTCTGACGGATTATGAAAAGAAACTGCACTTAGTTTCCGACTTTGAGAAAAAGCAAAAAGCTGTAGAAGATTTAACTGATTATGTGAAAGAACATTATAATGAGGATTCTCAGCTGCTTGACTATATTCAGGCAGTCAGTTTAGAATCCATGAGAGAGGAATGAAGCACGTATGCCTTTTGAAGGATTAACCGGACGTCTGCAGGATGCCTTTTCCGGACTGCGTAAAAAAGGGAAAGTAACCGAAGCCGATGTCAAAGACGTCATGCGCGAAGTCAGACTCGCTTTACTTGAAGCCGACGTCAACTATAAAGTGGTAAGAAATTTCGTTAAAACCGTTCGTGAAAAATCACTCGGAGAAGAAGTGCTCGGGAGCCTGAATGGTGGACAGCAGGTCGTCAAGATCGTGAATGACGAGCTCACGGAACTGATGGGTGGCGAGCAGGAGAAAATCATCTTCGCTGAACCCGGACAAGGACCGACCGTCTACATGATGACCGGTCTTCAGGGTGCCGGTAAAACGACCACCGCCGGTAAACTGGCGAATTATTTACGTAAATACGAGAAGAAAAAACCGATGATGGTCGCGGCGGATATTTACCGCCCAGCTGCGATCGACCAGCTTCAGACCGTCGGACGCGACTTGGATATCCCCGTGTTCAGCATGGGCGACCAGGTCAGCCCGGTCGAAATCGCCAAGCGCGGTCTTGACGAAGCGAAAGCTGAAAACCGTGACGTCGTGATTATCGATACGGCCGGTCGTCTGCACATCGACGAAACCCTGATGGACGAACTGGAAGACGTCAAAGCGGCGGTCAACCCGCATGAGATTTTCCTGGTCGTTGATGCCATGACCGGTCAGGACGCCGTCAACGTGGCGGATTCCTTTAATGAACGTCTGAACATCACCAGTGTCATCCTGACGAAACTGGACGGGGACACACGCGGGGGTGCGGCGCTTTCGATCCGTTCCGTCACCAATAAACCGATCAAATTCACCGGTACCGGCGAGAAACTGGACGCTTTAGAACCGTTCTATCCGGACCGTATGGCCAACCGGATCCTGGGAATGGGCGATATCCTGACCCTGATCGAACGCGCCCAGCAGGAAGTCGATGAAGAACGCGCCGAAGAAATGGCCGCGAAGATGCGTGAGAACCGCTATGACTTCAACGACTTCATCGAACAGATGGACCAGATGCAGAACATGGGACCACTGGAAGACATCATCAAGATGATCCCCGGGATGAACAATCTACCGGGGATGGACCAGTTCGAAGTGGATCCCAAAGACATGGCGCACATGAAAGCGATCGTGATGTCCATGACCGAAGAAGAGCGCCAGAATCCGGATATCCTGTCACAGAAACGCCGACGCCGTATCGCTAAAGGGTCTGCGCGCGACATCGCGGAAGTCAACCGCCTGATCAAGCAGTTCAAACAGTCCAAAGACATGATGAGTAAGATGTCCAACGGCAAAATGGGCGGCATGGAAAAAATGCTCGGTAAGATGGGCGGCGGCAAAGGCAAGCTCGGTAAGATGGGCAAGATGGGCGGCGGCATGGGCGACCTGCTCGGTGGTCTTGGCGGCGGCGGAAACTCCGGCAGCAAGAAGAAAAAGAAAAAGAAAAAGAAGAAGAAGAAAATCGTCAAACGCAAGAAATAAAAAGTATGAAAAGGGAAGCAGGCGGGAATCCGCCTGCTTTTTCTATGCTTTAAGTTCTTTGGGATAGGAAGGATCAGGCGGCGGCCTGATCCAGACCTTATTCGACCTGGTCAGATTTATTCAGCGGTAAGTGCGTTTAATGCGCACTATATTCGGTTTACTCAAATTAGGATAACTTTGGGTTCGCCTAATGCGTGCCTCATTGGGTTCGCTCAACGCTACTTTACCCTGGGTACGTCGAATGAGCGCCTGATTGGGTTTGCTTAAATTATTTTTCTCGTGAGTACATTGAATGACCGACTCATTCAGCGTACTCACGCTTACTTTACCTTGAGCACGTCCAATAAGAGCCTCATTACGTTCACTCATTATATATTGCTTGTGAGTACGTCGAATGAATGTCTCATTAGGATTACTCGGGCCGTATTCTTTGTGAATACGTCTAATGAACGTCTCATTGGGTTCACTCAAACGATTTTCTTCGTGAGTACGTCTAATAAGTGCCGCAATGGCCGTGCTCACCAGAATTTCCTTTCCAGTACGTCGAATGAGTCTCACATTGGCATCGCTCAAACGAATTTCTTCGCGAGCACGACTAATGAGGACTTCATGCGAGAAAAAAGTAAAGTCCCGGATCATCCTGTTTATAAGCAGGATGATCCGGGGCTTTAAAATAATACGACTATTTTTTTAGAATAACATGTTGCCGCTGCCGTATGTTTCTCCCAGTGCTTCTTGAGCCAGCACGTTAAGGAAGTTCCATGGGCGGTTGAATGCCGGCTGGAAGAAGAAGTCAGCGAAAGCCAGCTGTTCCAGAGTCCATCCGGCTGTGATTGCCACAGACAAGGTATTGATAGCAGGGGTGATGTCATAGGTCGACATCAGCTGTCCGCCGACGATACGGTGGCTGTCTTTTTCAAAATGCACTTTCATGAGGACCGTTTCGTCATCTCCCATGAATTTGGGCCGCAGCCGTTCTTCCACATATTTGCTCGCGACTTCCGCTTTGACTGAGTCACTGTCGATGTCTTTGACACCTGTTGAAGCAAATTTACGAGAGAAAAGAGAGAGTCCAGACGTGCCGGCAACTTCAGGCATTTTCATTTTTTTGTCGCCCATATTCTTAGCAGCCACAACAGCCTGACGACGGGCGTTTGATGCCAGAGCGATCAGTTTGTCTCCGTGGGTAGGAGCGAAAGGTACTTTTGTCGCATCGCCGGCCGCAAAGATGTCTGTTTCAGATGTTTCCATATACTCGTCCACAACGACTGTACGATCATCGTTCAACTCCACAACACCGTCGAGCCAACTGGTGTTCGGCCGGACCCCGGCAGAAAGAATGACAGTATCCACCTCATATTCACCTTTGTCTGTAATAACTTTTTTCACTTTACCGTCTTCACCGACGATCTCCTTGACCATTTCACCTGTACGGACACTGATGCCCTGCTGGCGCATGTCTTCTTCCAAGATATCTGTAAATTCTTTGTCCAGATACGTTTTCAGCACGCGGTCCAGGGCATCGATAACGGTGACTTCGATACCGGCTTTAGCAAAGGCTTCAACGACTTCGATACCGATGTAGCCGGCGCCGACGACGACCGCTTTTTTAGACTCGTTCATGCGGGCTTTTATTTTCTCAGCCCAGTTACGTCCGCGAACATAAAAAGCATGCTCAAGGTCAGTACCCCGAATTGGCAGCTCGACAGGCTTGGCTCCAGGTGAGAGGAAGAGTTTGTCATAACTTTCCGTTGATTCGCCTTGTTCATTTTTAACCGTGATCGTTTTTTCGGCCGGATCGATTCCCACGACATCGCTGTTCATGTGAACGATGACGCCCTGGTCTTTGAATGATTGCTCAG
Source organism: Alkalibacterium subtropicum (assembly GCF_900112455.1). Taxonomy (GTDB): domain Bacteria; phylum Bacillota; class Bacilli; order Lactobacillales; family Carnobacteriaceae_A; genus Alkalibacterium; species Alkalibacterium subtropicum. Next base: position 37,182 of record NZ_FOLT01000007.1, read on the forward strand.
TGGCATAGTGAAGCTGGTCAGCATGCTTACTGATGCCTTCCAGATAACTCTGGATCCCGCAAGACAGGAAAGAAGCGGTGGAGCCACGTTCATAAAGATGGACTTCCGCATCCGGGTGGTCCTTCAAGAGTGTCTCGGTCACTTCGTAACCGGCGTGTGATGTTCCTACTACGATATATTTCATAAAAAATTCCTCCTATGTGTGTGTTGTGTGGATTATGATATGTATAAAAACCACAACAGGGAACACTTTACCAGATTATAATCATTATAGATAATGATATGCTCAAGAAATGTTATCAGTGACAAAATTTCCATAAGATTACTGCAAAAAAATACAATAAAAATAAGCAGACCGGCATTCAGGTCTGCTTTGAGAGGTCTTGATTTTTTTATGCATCAAACACGATCAGAGTAATAATGTGAACCTCTAAATGAAAGAGCAGTCAGAGTCAAAATAGGTATTCAGGGCAGCGACTTTATAGAAACCCCCGTTACTCGTCACCTCTTTCGGTGTTCAGCCAGTTCTGTTCATCTTCGATCAGCTTCTTCAGCATGTCAAGGTCCTGCTGGGAGGCGTCTTCCGTGGTGGTCATCAAATGTTCCACGCGTTCAGGGGGCAGATCCAGCATTTTTTCCAGTTCGACCTGACTGAGCAGGCGTGTATTGATATAGTTTTCGACTCTGGCGGTATAGATGATCGATTCGATTTCTCGGTCGGATAACTCTTCGTCCACAGAGAATTCCAGCTTCAGCAGTTCTTTAAGTGATTCGATATCTAAAAGCACCCCAAGCCCTTTTGCGTACCCCTTGATCTGGCGCATGATAAAATCCTGGTCTTCGTATGGCATATGGCTCACTCCTTTAACTTCTCCTTTACTATACCATGATTATTGATCTCATCACGTAGAAAAGACTGAAAAGGGGAAGGGCAACCCTTCAAACTTTTCAGTCTCTTAATGATCATTTACTGTCTTAAATGATTCTTTTTTCTCATATATTCGTCTTCTGAGATATTTCCTTTCGCGTACTCTTCATCCAGAATATCTAAAGCTGAATGATTCCGTGAAATGGTGTTATGGTGAGTGTTGTGGCGCGTATTATCTTCTGAAACCTTTCTAAACAGCAAGTACAGAAAAACGATGATGAGCACGATCCAGAATAATCCACCTAACATCATACTGAATCCTCCTCCAAATAAGCCGTACATCGAATGCATCATGTCGCAGTCCTCCTAAAAATCTTTTACATTATTTAGTATAATAGCTGAATATGTAGATTTTATGGAGAAGCACTTTTCATTTTTTTATGAAAACTTCACCTGGTTTATGATATCTTAGAATAAAGTCTTTCGAAGAGGTGGCGGAAAATTATGTCCAATAAAAATTCAGTGCGGTTCGGTCTGAATGTCGCACTAACTGTATTCCTTGTATCGATCATTGTTCAAGAAACAGCCTTGGGAAGCCTGCCGTTTCTCTGGCGGTTACCGTTGATCGCACTCATGGCGTTCGGTCTTGGTTTTCTTTTAAGCAAAGTGATTCCGATAAAGTCTGAAGAGGATCTAAAAGAGTTCTGATTAGGTGAAAGGGTACAGCCCCGACAAATTTTACTCTGTAAAGAAAAAACACTTGACGAGCATTTCATTCCATGATAAGATTACTATCGTGAGTTTGAAAGAGAACTAAACTCAAGCAAAAGGGTCTTTAAAATGAAAAGAACGCCTTATCATCAAATCAACAGGAGGTGCAAGTATAATGGCAGTAAAAATCCGCATGAAACGTATGGGTTCAAAAAGAAATCCATTTTACCGTTTGGTAGTCGCTGATTCTCGTGCTCCACGTGATGGACGCATTATTGAACAAGTTGGAACTTACAACCCTGTATCAAAACCAGCTGAAGTTAAAGTTGACGAAGAACTCGTTATGAAATGGTTGAGAGATGGCGCTAAGCCTTCTGATACAGTTAAAAACTTATTATCAGAAAAAGGAATCATCAAACGATTCCACGACGAGAAATACAGCAAATAATCGTTCGAATTAAATGAATCACTTAAGAAGAAAAGGATGGAGCGCTAATAGTTATTACTGTTCCATGTCTTTTCTTCATTCTATATAGAGAGCATTTAAACAAAGGATGGTATTATGACTGATACAGAGATGAGAGAGTTAATCAGAACCATTGTCGAACCATTAGTGAGTCACCCTGAAGACGTTAAACTCGATTTAAAAGACACAGATGACTTTCACGAATATTTGTTATCTGTTCATTCAGAGGATGTCGGGCGTGTGATCGGGAAACGCGGACGTATTGCCAAGGCGATCCGTTCCATCGTTTACAGTATCCAGTTCGATGGACCTAAACGTGTCCGTCTGACGATCGTCGACTAGTCAATTGAACAGAAAAACGGGGATGGCTCTATGAGTTCATCCTTTTTTTGTATCGATATTGAATAAAAGGGAGGAAAACGATGGACTACTATGATGTTGGAAAAATCGTCAACACGCACGGGATCAAGGGGGAAGTCCGCGTGCTGTCGACCACGACCAATCCTGAAGAGCGTTATTATGAAGGAGCGCCTTTGATCTGGTTTGGTAAAAAGGGCGGGCAGGAAGAACTGACCGTTAAAACACACCGTACGCACAAGAACTTTGATCTGTTATCCTTTGAAGGGTACGGCAATGTCAACGAAGTGGAACATTTCGTCGGCGGGACCCTGCGCGTGAGTGAAGATATGCTTTTAGAACTGCCTGAGAACGAATTTTACATTCACGAAGTCGTCGGGAGTACCGTTATCGATGATGATTCCGGTGAAGAGATCGGCACGATCAAAGAGATCCTGTCGCCCGGCGCCAATGATGTCTGGGTGGTCAAGCGTCCGAACAAGAAAGACCTGCTGCTGCCTTATATCGAACCGGTGATCTTAGATGTGGATATCTTGAACCAGGTCGTTCGTGTCCATGTGATGGAAGGGTTGGACGAATGAAAATAGATGTCGTGACACTTTTTCCAGAAATGTTCGACGGGCCGCTCGGTCATTCGATCGTCAAGCGGGCCATCGAAAAAGATATCGTTGAAGTCAACAAAGTGAATTTCCGCCAGTTCGGCAAAGGGAAGCACCAGGTCGTTGACGATACGCCATATGGCGGGGGAGCCGGGATGCTCTTGAAACCGGAACCGCTGTTTGAAGCAATGGATTCAATCAACGAACGTGATCCTGAAACGAAAAAACGGGTCATTTTGATGGATCCGGCCGGTAAGCCGTTTAACCAGGCGATGGCCGAAGACTTTGCAGAAGAAGAGCATCTGGTCTTCCTCTGCGGGCATTATGAAGGCTATGACGAGCGTATCCGCACACTGGTGACAGATGAGGTCTCCTTAGGGGATTACGTCCTCACAGGGGGCGAGCTGGCTGCCATGGTCATGATCGATGCGACCGTCCGCCTGCTGCCTGAAGTTTTGGGCAATGCCGCTTCCGCTCAGACCGATTCGCATTCCAGCGGACTCCTTGAACATCCGCATTACACGCGGCCGGCTGAATACAAAGGCATGAAAGTCCCGGAAGTCCTGATGAACGGCAATCACGGGCTGATCGAGGCATGGCGCCACGAGGAATCCCTGAAGCGGACCTTTGAACGCCGTCCGGACATGCTGGAAGCTTATGACTTATCGGACAGGGATAAAGCCCTGATCGAAAAGTGGAAAAAGGAAGCAGACGAGACCGGCGAGCAAGTCAATCATACAGAGGATTTTTAGAGAAAGTAAGTAAAAGTCCTTTACACCTTATTGGTAGTATGGTAAAGTTAATAATTGAGTGGGCAACCACTTTTATTTTCGCAATATTCCGCTGGGACGTGCTCTTTATGAGTGTTGCGCGAGAGGAGATGTAAAGATGAATCAATTGATCGAAGATATCACAAAAGAACAATTACGTTCTGACTTACCGGACTTCCGTCCAGGAGACAGCGTAACTGTTCATGCGCGTATTGTTGAGGGTGAACGCGAACGTATTCAGCTTTTTGAAGGCGTCGTAATCAGCCGTCGTGGTAAAGGCATCAGCGAAATGTACACTGTCCGTAAGATTTCTGGCGGTGTCGGCGTTGAACGTACTTTCCCAGTACATTCCCCACGTGTTGCAAAAATTGTTGTCACGCGTCAAGGTCGTGTACGTCGTGCGAAGTTATACTACCTACGTAACCTACGTGGTAAAGCAGCTCGTATTCCAGAACGCGTACGTAAAAACAAATAGTATGCTATTGAAGCACCGGAACCTCTTTTACGAGGAACCGGTGTTTTTCTGTTGTCCGGAAAAAGAGGACAGCAGAGCTAAGATAGACGACTGAGAGCGGGCGCTCAGTCAGCCTTTTTCTCGCTCTTAGAGATGGTTAGGTTCAATTTAGTTAGAAGAGAAGCGTTCCGATGAAGCGATCGGAAATGACTGTAAGACCAACTGGACGAGCTGATGGTCCTCGAGCCGGTAAGCCCAGGGGATTGCCTACTAACTCGAGGGGAGAAAGCTGATCGAGATGGTGTGGATCGCCATTTGCCTACCATCTCACTAGATAAATGCTTATTGAGATGGTGTGCCTAGCTCAACGCTTACTTACTCAGTAGTATAATGGATCGCCAATTAGTAAGCTTTCATATTTCCGCACCATCTCGATGGAAAAGTCATCATTGAGATAGTAAGCCTAGAGCATAGTACACTAACTCAAACGACTAAGTACTAACCAGTTGGTAGGCCCGACGAATTGCTCACCATCTCAAAGTAGCTTTTACCTATGAAATGGTAAAGGAACAGTCAGCAGCATCATATTAATTCTGACTACTATTAAATGTGCTCCAAGAAGGGAGAGGCTGGGACTAATCTTAGTATGTTTGAGCTTTCGAATGATTAGCATAACCTTACTCCAAAAAACAGCCCCGCTGTCCACTTAACGAATAATACTCGATAACATGTAAAAAGCACCCCGCTCCGTTAAAACCGGAACGTGGTGCTTTACTGAATCTTTGATTATTGAGAAGACCAGGCTTTGGCGAATTTGTTTCCGAGGATACCACCCAGAACCATGACGACTAAGAAGACCCAGCCGGATAATGAGAACTGTGAGATCGGTGTATAAAGCGCACCGACATTACAGCCGTTTGCCAAGCGTGTGCCTAATCCCATGGACAAGCCGCCTAATGCAAACAGGAAGAATTGACGCAGGGATAAGTTCATTTCAGACATGAATGTCTCTTTAAATTTATTGGCTGTCAGAAGGAAAATCAATGTCCCGAGCAAGATTCCCATGTTCTGAGTGTTGATCGGATGACTGAAGAACGGCGCACTGTAGTGTTCGGGAGCACCGAGGGTAAAGTCGGCCAGAGCCTCTGCAGAAACACCAAACAGCATAAGAACTTTACCGAACCAGAAACCGTAAGGGGTAGAAGCACCCCAGCCTGAACCTGTCACACCCATCAGAAGTGCAAACACCAGCGCGATAACGACTGCGCCTTCTTTCAAAGTCCAGGGACGGATAAACAGACGGTTATATGTTTCGTTTGAGAATAAGCTGTAGTCTTTTGAGTCAAAGGTATCTGGTTCATCTTGCATAGCTTCCATAAAGTGAGTCGTGCCTAAGCCTTTACGTTTACGTGAACGTTCATACATGAAGCTGAAGAAGACGACCACACCGCACAATAGACCAGTCAGAACGACTGCTCCCAAGTAACCATTCATGCCGTCCCATTTAAATAAGTCAGGGAAGAACACGCCTCTTTCGAACGTGCTGGAGTTGAACCAGGTCGTTGTGACGAATTCACTGGAACGCTGGATCGGGAAACCTAAGAAAACACCCATGCCGAAAAATACCAGTGTCACTAACGCACGAGGTAAAGCCGTTACCAAGTCTGTTAAAACGCCTGAAGCGCAGCAGGCGGAAAAGGCCATTCCAAAGCCGAATAATAATCCTCCGGCAATCAAACCGAAGTTGATCGGGTTGATCCACAAACCAAAAGTGGTGGGATCTGAATTAAACAGAAAAGCTGTAGTGACCATTGTCGAAATGAAAAACAGGAACATGAGGGTACGCATCAACTTCGTGGACCCCGTGGTATACGCACGGTTCACACTTCCGGCGAAACCGGTGTAAGCGCGGGATAAAGCGTAACCCAGCGTCAGTCCCATGATCAGACGGAAAAACAGCATACCTGATCCCAGGAAATTGTAACCCATAAATAAAATAATGCCTAAAAACGCAAAGCCAAAAATCGGTTGAATCTTCGACTCTTTCTGTACTGGTTTTGACAGTAACATATTGAACTCTCCTTTTTGTATATGTGATTTATTTCACTATTATAATATAATAGGAACAGGACAAGTACAATAAATGATTTAGTTATAGATCCATTCTTTTAAGGAATACAAAAACAAACCACTTTATATTAGGTTTTTATTCAACATTCCGCATTTGATCACCTATGTTTTTTTATTTTTGCACACTAGAATATATTGTATTTTGCTGAACATAATGGCCGCTGCAACTCAACTAAAAGCGTGAGCACTTAACTTTTCCTCTAATACACTGAAAAAAGTAGTTTGCACAGCAATCTTTCCCTGACTGCTTTAAAATAACAGGGCAGTGTACTATACTCTTGGTATAACCATTACGTGTGTCAAAGAAGGAGGTGAATACATGATAAAGATCAGGAACTTTGTCGTAATCGGTCTTGCTGCAACAGCACTTTCCGGATGCTCAGCTGCAGATAACAGCGCAGAAGAGACGACTGACAGCGAAGTGCTACAGGCGACACTTACTGCTCAAGAGGAAATAATCGCTGCACAGGCTTCTAAGATCGAAGCATTGGAAAGTGAACTATATGAAAAAGAGGTAAAGATAGACAAACTTTCACGAGACTTTACATATCTCTCAGCTTTCAGTGCGTTAGAAGAAGAGGCTTATCAGCGGTTTCTGGAAACAGACGAAACGCGGCATCTCACAGATCTTTCACCAGAAAAAATCACGTTGCTGTACTATCATGCCATAACTGAGAATGATCTGGAAACACTCTACACATTAACCTACGATAACGGCTCGCTCCCGTCTTTCGATGGATTCAAACAGCTATATCTTGATTCAGACTATATGATGAGTGCCAAGGATTCGACAGTAAGGTATAGGAACTATGACTCCGTTCGGTCCAGGGATGATGATCGTACAGAGGAGTATGTGACTGTTGAAATCAAGGGGCATTTCAGAACCTATGGCTTTTCGACGCTCTATGGGTTGAAGAAAGAGGACGGCATCTGGAAAATGGATACCCTTGAACTGATGTGAGGACTTTAGTGAATCAGGGGCGAACACGTGTAGTTTGTGGGTGTATTTGCACTTATAGAGATCGTTATGGCCAACTCAGGAACAACAGCACAGATGAGCGGGTACTGGAAATGATTGGAATACTGACTCAGCAGACCAGCACTGATTGAGCTGGCAGGCCCAAGCTATTGCTTACACACCCATTGGATTGAAGCAGATCGAGATTGTAGGCCCAGCCTTTTGCTTACAATCTCATTAGATAAAAGCTAATTGAGCTGGTAGGCCTAACAGATTGCCTACCAGCTCTAAAGGATAGACATCCAGCAGCTGGTAAACCCGCCAAATTTCTTACCATCTCAATCGCACTCTCTCTTATCAGCTGGTAAAGGAATTCTAAAAATAAATACATGGCTCATTTCCACGAACCAAGTGTATCATGAAGGAAACAAGAGGCTGCTTCGCTCACCTGATTTTAATGAAATTAGCCTAGGATCGCTCTATTTATTCAGCATTATTAAAAACCATGAGTCAATCCCTCAAGTTGTCTATATTTAGTAAGCGTTTTATGTTATAATAATTTTTGTGTGGAACACAGACACGCGAAACTATAATTATTGGAGGATTTATATCATGAGCAAAATTACAGATAACTTTATGCACTTAGCGCAAGACAGAAAGATCCAATTCAAAATGAAAGACATTGAAACACCGATCCGTACTAAAGACGGCGAACAGGTAACACAGAAACAGATCGTATTCCAGACAGCTTTGCGCATCCAGGATAAGAAAGCTGTCGCATGTGGTGTGATCATTCATGAGTCAGATCAGCCGCGTGTAAACTACCAGATCACTTACAATAAAATCGGCCAGGTCACAGACCGCAACAAAATGCCTGAAATCACGACAGCATTGAACGAAATCAATGCCATGCGTTCCGGTTACTACCGTTTCGTAGTTTCAGGTGATGGTGAGATCATCATGCGTCACTTAGGAATCACAGGGGAAGACGCAAGCCCGATGATGGACGTCTTTGTTTACGGCGGACGTATTTTAAAAGCATTATTGCCACAGCTTGAAAAAATCGAAGGTGTAGACGTTTCTCAAGTCAAAGCTTAAGAGCGAAGGTGAGACAAGTGGAAGATCATTTGTTTGAAGCAACCGTTCATAATGAAGATGGGGTCGAAGGCACAGCCTACGTCGAAGGTGAAGGGAAGCTTAATGTGACAGTTTCCAGTCCGGTCAACGATCAGCCCGGAACGAATCCTGAAGAGTTGTTCGGTCTGGCTCTGACCACCTGTCTGAATGCGACGATCAAATCGTTACTTAAAGCACGTGGCCTGACGAATAAAAGCAAAGTCACGGCAAAAATCCAGCTCAGACGTGAAGACAGCGGTGCGGGATATTATTTCCAGGTATATGTCTTTGCGGCTATCGAAGGTCTGGAGCTGGACCGTGCCGATGCGATCGTTCAGTCGGCAGACAAGCGTTGTCCTGTGGCTAAACTGACACAGAATGCATCCACGATCACACTCAAAACGGTTCCTTATGAAAACTGATCAAAATGAAAGACACTGTAGACTAGTCTACAGTGTCTTTTTCAACTTTATATGGATGATTCGTGTCTTTCAACTTAAAACGGTTGATTACAAGGCGATCGGTTTCCCGCCGGTGATGCCGTAGATCTGTCCATTCACATAGCTGCCTTCGTCTGAGGCAAAGAAGACATAGAGGGGAGCCAGTTCGACTGGTTGAGCGGCACGTCCAAGTGGTGTATTCTGACCGAAAGTCGGGATATCTCCTGGCAGTTTACCATTGTCCAATTGAAGCGGCGTCCATACAGGGCCCGGTGCCACACCGTTCACGCGAATGCCTTTGGGGCCAAAGTACTGGGATAAGGTGACGGTAAAGTTACTGATCGAGCCTTTCGTGGCCGCGTAGTCCAGCAGACTTGTGCTTGGGTTGAAGGACTGGACAGATGTGGTCGTGATGATCGCACTTCCAGGTTCCAGATGTTTTTCAGCCGCTTTCACCGTTTCAAACATGCTGATGATATTGACTTTAAATGTATCGTTGACCTGTTTCATGGATAAGCTCTCCAGATTCGGCTGAGCGATCTGCTGCGCGGCATTCAGGACCAGAATGTCAAGCAGGCCGAAAGCCTCAACGGTTTTCTCTACGATTTCTGTCGCGGCATGATCGTCACGCAGGTCATAGGGAAGAAGCAGGGCTTTTCTTCCTTCTGTTTCAATGATCTCTTTGACATCGTTGGCATCTTTTTCTTCCCCTGGATAAAACTGTATGGCCACGTTGGCGCCTTCACGCGCATAAGCGATCGCTGCCGCACGTCCGATACCGGAATCGCCACCCGTGATCAGGGCATTGCGTCCTTCCAGCCGGTTGTAGCCTTTATACGATTTTTCTCCTGAATCCGGTTGAGGATCCATCTTATTCTGTAAAGCAGGAGTATCTTGTTCTTGATCAGGAAACTTCTCATTGTAATACTTCGTACGCGGATCAGTTAGTTTTCTCTCTGTCATTAACGTTCGACTCCTTTAATGATTTTGTGTCTGTCTAACTCAACAGACAGTTAAAGTGTATCAAGGGATCTTTTGTTTTTCTATTAAAATGACTCATCGAAGATTCACCCATATAAGAGGGGGGATCAGGTAGTTGCCTGATCCAGACCATATATTAGACTTCATCGAGCTGATTTTTTTGTGTGAGGTCCATACTCTTTTTATTGGCATCACTGAAGTTGCATTGTCTGCGGGTACGCTTAATGAGCTTCTCATTAGCAGTAGTCAAGTTATATTTGCCGTGAGCACGCTCAATGCGGCCCTCATTGGCAGTACTCACTCTATATTTGCCGTGAGCACGCTCAATGACCCGCTCATTGGCAGTACTCAAGCTATTTTTGTCGTGAGCACGCTCAATGTGGTCCTCATTGGCAGTACTCAAGCTATTTTTGTCGTGAGCACGCTCAATGCGGTCCTCATTGGCAGTAGTCAAGTTATATTTGTCGTGAGCACGCTCAATGCGGTCCTCATTGGCAGTACTCAAGTTATATTTGCCGTGAGCACGCTCAATGACCCGCTCATTGGCAGTACTCAAGCTATTTTTGTCGTGAGCACGCTCAATGACCCGCTCATTGGCAGTACTCAAGCTATTTTTGTCGTGAGCACGCTCAATGATCTGCTCATTGACATCACTCAAGGGATATTTGCCATGAGTACGTCCTAGTCTTGGCGGATAAAAAGTGAACAGCCTGATTATCCTTAAAATCGTAGTTGCTGAGGCAGTTTACATTCACAACAATAAACTAAAAACGGTTGAAACTTGAAAATCAACGATATATGGTTTATATTTAAGAAAAGAATAGAGAAAGGGGAGTACACAGTGGAACATCAGTCAAAAATCGCTTTGATTGCCGACATCATTGCGTCAAAGAAGATGAAAGAACGGGCACAGACCCAGCAGATCCTGTCAGATATACTCGATAAGATGAACGAGGAATTTTCAGAACAGATCGAGTCAAAACTCACCATCACACTGGGCGATGAATTCCAGGGTCTCGTCAGCAATATGGAAACGGCCTTCTTGCTTATTGACCGTATCACTTTAGCACTCCAGCTGACGACTCGAGAGCAGCTGGATGAGGAAATATCGCTCCGGTGGGGGATCGGTATAGGGGAGCTGATCACACCGATCAAAGATAAAGAAGTGAGTATCGGTGTCGACGGGCCGGCATACTGGCACGCCAGAGAAGCCATCGAATCCGTCCATGAAGATAACGACTACGGTCTGCTCAATGAAAAAATCAGGACAGAACACCCTGATGACCTTTTCCATAATAGCGTTATCCGACTTCAAAGTGTCATCCGCAACCAGTGGACCGCGACGCAAAAAGAGACGGTGTACTATGTATTGAAGGCCGGCGGCTACGGAGCAGTCAGTAATCAGCAGGTCACAGACGCCTTGAGAGACGGCCTTGGGAAGTCATTCAGCGCCCAGACCGTCAGCAAGCGTATCATCTCTACCCAGATCAAACAGTACATCCAGTCGCGCCAGCTGCTTGCCGATAAGATCGAAGAGGGGAGAACGGTGAAATGATCATTGAAACGCTGATCGCCCATGTCGTCAGTTACTTTTACTTTCAGCCAACCAGTACGGGGAAGGCAAAGGAAACTAACGCCGTTTCTCAATCGCTTCATTTCGTCTGGGGCGTGCTCTTTACGAGTGTGATCCTTTACGGCCTAAATGACGACAGTGACGGCTTCACCTTGAAGTGGCTCGTGATCGTCTCGGGTTTGCTTTTTGGATATATCTTATTCGAAAATAAAATCAAGCACCCGCTGAACTTCTTTTTCACGAGTAACTTGAGCAGTGAACATTCGCTGCATATGTTTTATGTGAAAAACAGGTCTATCGTCCAGTTCGTTATCCAGCAGATGCTCTATCTGCTCTGGATCTTCATATTGAATGAATTAGTGACTGTGAGTGATGATCCATGGATTCTAGTGGGGATCGGGCTACTCTTTCTCCTTATTTTTATGGTCAGTCTTTATGCACTGACCAGGAAAGAGTCCCGCAGTCACTATCCCTGGAACAGACTGCTCAAGCATGCGAGTACATACATCGTGTTAAGTGCTGTGACACTGATCCTTCTGCAGATTCTGTTGCAGGGGCTAGAGTTGCTCCAGCTTGCAACGTTTCCAGTCGGAGCGTTCGTCACACAGTCGCCGTATCGAATGCTCATTGCCTTAAATTTCGTGCTATTGTTGTTGATGAAGCCCACCAATCAGGTCATCCGGGCGGTCAGTTCCAAGTATGACCCGAAAAAAGATACAGCGCTGACGTCTCAGGCTGAACAGGACTCCGGTTTCAAAGGAGCCGGCGCCATGATCGGGAATCTCGAACGCCTGCTGATTTTGCTGTCGTTTTTCTTTGGTAGCCTCTTGTCTGTGGTCGCGATCTTGTCCATCAAAGCCTTCGCCCGATACAAGCTGATCGCCGAAGACCCGTACTTCTCTGAGTACTTCGTCATCGGGACCATGCTCAGTGTCCTGATCACCTTTGCGTGCTATGCACTGCTTGTTTTGCTGCTCCTATAATCAAGATGATGACAGGGTATCCATATAATTTCGTTATAAAGCCAAGAAGGAACAACCCGCGCCTCTAGTGAGGCGCGGGTTGAACAATTTTGTAGAGAAGTGTTCAGTCGTAAGGGTTCGTTGTCATGAGTACGACATTTAAAGCTCGAAAGTGTTCACTTGTGGATCAGCGATTCAGTGAGTGCGACATTTTGGAAGGATAAATGTTCACTCATGAAGAATTAAAAGCGTGGGTGATACATTTTAAGTACGAAAGTGTTCACTCGTGAACAGTCATGGCGTGGGTGATACATTTTGCCAACAAAAAGTGCTCGCTCATGATCTCTCAGCTACATGAGTGAACAGTTTACATGGAAAAACTGTTCACTCATGCGTCAGACTGGGGTGAGTGCGACATTACGCCAACAAAAGTGTTCACTCACTTATACCCGAAGACTGAGCCGACACCTCTTCACATAACCTTATCTCAGATACACAAAATCAAGACAAGTCGAACCAGTCCCTAAACAATGCTGCTGAAACGAGGCGCAGGCCTCGTTTCTTTCCTTATCCAAAGCTTTAAAGTGTGGAGATTGAAGGTATTCAATCTCTTCCTCTAGTCAAAGCGGGCTGAAATCATGTACAATGGTCCTATATGAAAAAATAATGAGAACACGAAGGAGATACGTATGGTCTTTAAGAAAATCGAATCACGGGACCTTCCAGATATCCATTCTGAAGGTCACTTATATGCACACGAAGAAACGGGGGCACAGGTGTTGTACCTGGCCAACGATGATACCAATAAATCCTTTACGATCGGCTTTAGAACACCGCCTTACAACGACAACGGTATCGCCCATATCCTCGAGCATTCCGTTCTGAACGGCTCACAAAAATATCCTTCCAAAGAACCGTTCGTTGAACTGATCAAAGGGTCACTCAACACCTTTGTCAACGCGATGACTTTCTCGGATAAAACCATTTACCCGGTCGCATCCACCAACGAGAAAGACTTCGGTCACCTGGTCGGGGTTTATTTAGACGCGGTCTTCCAGCCGAAATTGTATCAGGATCCGCAGATCCTTGCTCAGGAAGGCTGGCACCATCATCTGGAAAATGAAGAGGATGATCTCATTTATAAAGGGGTCGTTTACAACGAGATGAAAGGGGCTGCAGCTTCACCGGAGCGTCAGGTCTATGATCACGTTTCCAGTCAGCTGTATCCCAATACCACTTACAGCAAGAATTCAGGCGGCGACCCCAAAGAGATCCCGACCCTGACTCAGGAAGAATTCATTGCCTTCCACCAGATGTACTACCACCCAAGCAACTCCCTGACGATCGTCTACGGAGACCTGAATATTTCCGATGTGTTCGATCGACTGGAAGAGTACTTTAGTGGGATGGGCAGACAGGACGAAGCTGTCGACTTGTCCATCGAACCGTCCCGACCGAAAGAAGCGGTCTATTCCGATACGTATTCCATCACAGCAGGCGATGATCCGACCGGGAAAGACTACCTGGCACTCGGCTGGCATGGGGCCTTTCCGGATGAAACGCTGGACATCTTCGGCCTTGAAGTTCTGGAGGAGATCCTGTTCGGCAACAATCAGTCACCGCTTAAAAAAGCGCTCCTGGACGCAGAGATCGGTGGCGACATCAACAGCGATGTCTCAGATATCGGTTATCCGACCGCTTTCCTGATCATGGCGAAGTATTCCAGTGCCGACAAGATGCCTAAGTTCAAAGAAGTCGTTCAAGACACACTGAAGGATTTAGTCAAGAACGGCATCAACAAAGACCTGATCCAGGCAGCCCTGAACAAAATCACTTTCCAGACACGCGAAGCGGCGATATCAGAAGACAACCCGCGCGGGGTCATTTACGCCATCCAGACGCTGAACACCTGGCTGTACGACAAGGACCCGTTCGTGAACCTGCAGTTCAACCATTACCTGGAAGAACTGGCTGAAAAAGCGGACGAGGGCTACTTTGAAGAGCTGATCCAGCGCAAACTGATCGATAACGCCATCTTCACGCAAGTCATATTGAAAGCCGAACCCGGCAAGAGCGACAAGCAGGAAGCCGAGACACTCAAGCAGCTTCAGGAATATAAGGCTAATATAACAGAAGACGAACGTCAGACGATCATCAAAGAGACACGTGCTTTGATCGCGCGTCAGGAAACCCCGGACCGTCCGGAAGATCTGGCGAAGATCCCGACACTTAAACGCGAGGATCTGACGACGGACGAGCAGGACTATCCGATCGATGAAGAAGTGTTCGGCGAAGACACCAGTTTCTATCATGCGGATCAGTTCACGTCGGGCATCGACTACATCGACCTGTATTTCGACATCCAAGACTTTGAAGCGGACGAGTATGTCCTTCTAGGCTATTTCAGCCATCTCTTAGGTAAACTGGCCACGGAGAACTACGATGAAGCGGCGCTGCAGACGGAAATGGATACCCACACAGGCGGCATTTACGGCAGCATGTCTGTTTATGAAGATATCGAAGGGAACATCAAACCGTTCTTCAAAGTCAGCGGGAAAGCTCTGGCAGCTGCTTTAGATGACTTGGTTGGTTTAATGAAAGAGATCTCCCTGCATACTCAGTTCGACAACAAAGCGGAACTCTTGAAGATCACCCAGCGACTGATCTCCAACTTTGAAAACAAGATAAACTTCGGTTCACACGCGATCGTCGCGAACCGGGCCTTGAGCCAAGTGAAACCGACTGCCAAACTGAGTGAACGCATTGGCGGCGTCGACCAGTTCAATTATCTCAAATCTGTTCGCGATGAACTGAAAACAGATTCCACTGATCTGACAGACAGCCTGACTCAGTTACTAGCTAAACTGATGAACAAACGCCGCTTGAATGTGCTTTATACCGGCGGAGCGGACCGCAAGAACACGGTCAAAGAAGCGCTGAAAGCAGCCTTTTCTTCCTTTCCGAATGACCCCCTTGGCGACAAAGCCATGTACCAGCCTGGACCCAAGCAAAATGAAGCCTATGTGACAGCACAAGACGTGAACTATGTCGGTTTGGGAAGTGACGCCACCGGAACGCTCGACTACTCGGGGCCCTCGCAAGTCCTGTCGACGGCTTTCCGTTTTGACTACCTGTGGAATGCCATTCGTGTCAAAGGCGGGGCATACGGCTCCCTTTACCGTCATACACGCAACGGCAGTGTGGCGCTGGGATCTTACCGTGATCCGAACATCAGTAAGACACTGAACGTGTATAAAGAAATCCCGGACTACGTCAAAGGACTGGAACTTTCCGAGTCTGAACTGCTGAAATATATCATCGGGTCACTCAGCCCGCTGGAGCAGCCGAAATCAGCTCACAGCAAGGGACTCACTGCTTTCAATCGACTGCAGCGTAATATCACAAAGGACGATATCGTCAAGCTGAAAAAAGAGATTTTAGCGACCGATTCAGACAAACTGTCAGCCCTGCACGAAGACTTCCGCACAGTCATCGACTCAGGTTCTGTGGTCGTCATCGGGAACAAGACGCAGATCGAAAACGAAAAAGAGCTGTTCGATGAAGTGTACGACCTTTACTGATCAGCTCGATCAGAACAAAACTAGAACCGGACCAGCAGCGTATAATCGCTGCTGGTCTGGTTTTTTCATCCTCAATAGCTATCCTTTGCATCTCCAAAAAGCCGCGCTGTATACTGAGCGTGTAGATCACTGAGGAAGAAATAGATTGTCACTAGGACTATAACTAAAGAGGAGGGATAAAGCGTGAATACACTCGTTGCCGTTTCTATCGTGCCCATCGGAACAGAGGAAGCACTGGCCCCGCATGTGTCAAAATCCATCAAGATCATCAGAGACTCCGGCCTGCCCAATAAAACGACCTCGATGTTTACAGAAATCGAAGGCCCCTGGGATGAGGTAATGAACGTCGTCAAAGACGCTGTGATGGTCCTGGCTGATGAAGGGATCCGAACGGAAGTCGTTCTGAAAGGCGATATTCGTCCCGGACGTGAGAACGCCATGGAAGAGAAAGTCCAGGAGATCGAAGACAGGCTGGGTCAGTAAACCAATAGAAAACTCGAAGAGGTGTCCGCTCCAGGATAAAGGAGGGGACACCTTTTTTCGTACAGAAACATCCGTTCGGCAGTCGGTTTTTTCTCTTTTAGTCGCGCGCGCATTGAAAATGCCTTCATTGATACCTATAATGAATAAAGATAGACTAAAAAACATAGCCATACAGGAGGGATGACATGAATAAAAGCAAACGCGCGGTGATTGCCCTGTTGTTTCTCTGTTCGATCCTGTTCCTGACCCAGCCGGATAAGGACGATATCTATGACTGGCTGGAACACGAGCAAGGCATCACTCAAAGAGATGACTCGAACGAAGCGATCGCCTTTGGTTTATTCAAAAAAGACGGGAAACAGATCCAGGAGATGTTCAGTCACTACAGAAATACGGGTCTCTTTGCAAGCGAGGAAAAAGTTTTTTATGATGAAAACGGCGAGTCGTTCACCATCCGGGTCTTCGGTATTGCCGGCCAGCTTTTTTTAATGGAAGAAGGACCGGTCTGGGACTGGCTGAATAATTAAGTCAGTTTGCCGCGTTTTGAAGGACCTCAGGCTTGCTTTCCTGTACGAGTTTCGAGAACAGCGTAGTATTATCGGTACTCAAGTACTGCTCATTGTTCGACTTTAGGGAATGATGCCGTATTACAGGCATTCATCACTATCAACACGTCTAACTTACGGGAATAGCACTACATTACAGGCACTCAAACACCGCTCCTCAATCGACTTACCGGAAAGCATACTATTACAGATACTTAGTAGGGATTCAACTAGCACACAATCTGAGTCCCTGACAATTCTACATGTTCAACTGATTTATCCTTTTCAATAAGCAACCTAATCACCCAACAGAACGGAGACATTACATATGATCGACAGTTATGAAAACATGCCGAAATCTAACGCACACCCAGCAGGAATGAAGACGGTCCATGGCGACAAACAAAATATCCAGGCGCGCATTATTCCGGAAGATCATATATACCAGCGCAAGAACGGCCGGAACCTGCGCATCCGACTAGTCTATCCGGAAGGCTATGAACTTGAAGGGCCGTATCCAACCTTAGTACATATCCAGGGATCAGGCTGGTTCCAGCAGGATCTGAACAACATCATCACGGACTTCATGCCGATCGTCAAGCGCGGGTTCGTGCTGGCTGTGGTGGAGTATCTGCCCTTACCTGACGCCAGTTTCCCGAGTCATATCCATGACGCTAAAACCGCTGTCCGTTATTTGGACGCACACGCCGATGAACTGGCGCTCGATATGAAAAACCTCTTCCTGTCTGGTGACTCGAGCGGCGGACATACCGCCGTCATGGCCTGGGCGACCTGGCAGACAGACAGGCTGGACAACTCGACTGTGCCGCTTCCAGCTGTCAAGGCCTGTATCGATATATACGGCGTCACTGATTTTGGGGCTATCGTGAATCAGCCCTCAGCGACCGACCATGCCAAGCCGACGAGTCCGCCGAACCTGCTGCTCACAGAGTTCATCAGA
Organism: Alkalibacterium subtropicum; assembly: GCF_900112455.1. Taxonomy (GTDB): domain Bacteria; phylum Bacillota; class Bacilli; order Lactobacillales; family Carnobacteriaceae_A; genus Alkalibacterium; species Alkalibacterium subtropicum. The sequence continues at coordinate 55,137 of NZ_FOLT01000007.1, forward strand.
GGGAACGATGACGCCCATGTCAAACAGGCGTCCGTTTTGTATTATTTGGAAAGGCACAAACCAGAAGCTCCCCTGTTGATCCTCCACGGCAACAAAGATACGGTTGTTCCCTTTGAGCAAAGCGTGCTGCTCTATGAAGCCTGCCTTGAGCATGACCTGGACGCTGAGTTTTACTGCGTGGACGAAGCCGATCACGGCGGAAGCATCTTTTATACCGATGAAGTCGTGGGGATCATCAGAGACTTTCTGATCACGCATGTCGATTAGCCGCTTTTATAAAGAGACAGGAAATGCCTTCCTGCAGAAAATGTGTTATTGATAAAAGCCAAAAGACGTTTATACTATAGTAAGGTAGTGTTTAGTTCTGCACGGGAAGGGGGGAGGACAAAATGGGACTGTTTTATTTCGCCATCGTTATGAGCGGCATCTTGTTGTTTTTAAACGAAGAAAAAGAAATAAACAAGTTATTTAAAGCCATCGATACATACAGACGGCCGTTTAAGATCGCCACGTTTATCCATATCATTTTCATGGGTGTATTCATGGTGCCGTTCGACTCTATTGACACGGCACTGATCCTCAGGTATGCTGTGCTCTACTTATTTGTCGGGGTCATCTTGTACGGGCTCTATAAAAACCAGCCGTTGAACGTATTAAAGATCATCAGCCTGCTGCATATTGTGGGATTAGTCGGACGCATCGCCCTTGAATGGATGGAATGGACACCCATGAAGCTGTTCAATGTCGTCATATCCACGGCCATCATTCCGTTATATCTCTACATCATCCAGCTCGTTCTTACACTCAAACGCTTCTCCAGCGACTGAGCACTACTTATAAATCACTTGTTTATCCCTTGATGGATGAATCACACAGAAAAAGGAAGGTATTATGAAACCATTTAAGAAACGCTTATTTTTATATCTCGCACTGTTTATTGCTGCGTTAGCTGTATTTTACATATATACACCAGCGCTCAACATCCACTCGCAGGCATTCAGATTTTATATCCTGCTGTTTGCCGTAGCTGCCATCGGTATCGAACTGTCTCTAGACGGTCAGTTTTTCTATCAGAAAAAACTGAAGTATGGGGCTTTGGCCCTGCCGATCCTGGGCGTCATCGTGATCGCTGCAGGCAACCTGGTGAACGGGGTCATGTTCCGTGCCACAGACTATGCCTCCCTGATCGAAGTGGAAGAGAAGAGTTTCCAGGACGATTTCCCGGCCATGGATGAATCATCTATCCCATTGATGGATAAAGACACAGCCCAGCGTCTGGGAGACCGACGCATCGGCTCGATCAGCGAACTGGTTTCTCAATTCGTCCCCGCTGATACGTATACGCAGATCAATATCGATAATGATCCTTTTCGCGTCACCCCACTGCAGTATGCCAGTTTTATCCGCTGGTTCAGCAACCGCAGTGAAGGCATCCCCAATTACCTGAAAGTCGACATGGTGACGGGAGCAGTCGAAGTAGAAGATCTGGAACAAAACATCAAATATTCGGATTCAGAGTATTTTAACCGGAACGTCAAGCGGCACCTGCGCTTCAACCATCCGACCAAACTTTTTGCAGACCCGGATTTTGAAGTCGATGATCAGGGGCACCCCTATTACATCGCGACGACCTATGAGAATGTTTTCTGGTTCAAGCAGCTCGAACCGACCGGCCTGATCGTTTTAGACGCCGTGACAGGTGAAACGGAAGAATTTGATTTAGACAATATGCCGACCTGGGTGGACCGTGTGTATTCGGCAGATCTTATTTTACAGCAGCTGAACTACAGAGGCCAGTACAGCGGCGGTTTCTTCAATGCACTCTTTGGTAAACGCGGGGTCACGCAAACGACAGAAGGCTACAACTATATCCCGATGAATGATGATGTTTATCTTTATACTGGCGTAACATCCATTAACAGAGATGCCTCGAATATCGGCTTTTATCTTGTAAACATGCGTACCAAAGCCGCTGAATTTTATCCGGTCACTTCTGCCGATGAGTTTTCTGCCATGGATTCTGCCGAAGGGGCACTCCAGCAGATGCGTTTCGAATCGACCTTTCCGCTGCTGATCAGCTTGAACGAACGCCCGTATTACATTTCATCCCTGAAAGATGATTCCGGCCTTGTCCGTTCCTATGCCCTGGTCGATGCACAGGACTATCAGAAAGTCATCACCAGCGACACCGTGGATGGCCTGATCACTCAGCTGAACGGCGAAACATTGACTGATTCAGAGGACGCCGAAGAAGATATCGTTGAAGTGGTCGACGAAAACCTGAGTGAAGTCAGCGGCCAAGTGGAAAACATCTCGCAGGCGGTCGTTTCCGGTAATACCCTTTACTACTTCATGATCGACGGCAGCATCTACAAAGCCGACATCACCTTACACGATGCCTTGCCTTTTGTTGAAGAAGGTCAAGTCATCGAAGGAGAAGCCAACGAAGACAATGAATTCAAAGTGATTATTTTAGACTAAAATCCAAAAACCTGCTCTTCATTACTCGCAGCCAAAGTGATGAGGGGCAGGTTTTTTCTAACTTCACATTAAAAAAATCTTAGAAAAAAGGATGGGAAATAATCTATCAAACAGCTTAGAATAGTGTTAATATAGTGGCTATATATAAACTGAACCCATTAATACTCGAGGAGACATGATCGATGACAAAAAATACGTCACGCAACACACGCAGCAAACAAACAAACAAGAAGAAACCCTTCTATAGAAAAGCGTGGGTGTGGCTGATCGCCGCCCTTATCGGATTCGGCGCTGCCGGTGCGAACTTAGGAGACGCCGATGAGGCACAGCCGGAGGACACCGCGCCCGAACTGGTCGAAGAAACCGAGACAAAAGAGGACCGTCAGGAAGAAACAGATGCCCAAGCAGTAAGCGAACAAGACCCCGTCGAAGAACCAGAGGAAACAGAAACCGACGACGCCGTTGAGGAAGAAATCGATGAGACGGAAGATACCGCTAAGGAAGAGTCCAGAGAAGAAACTGGAGAAGTGGTGGAAGAGACAGAAGAAGTGACTGAGGAACCACAGAACGAAGTGACGCGTGAACAGGACTTTGCCCTGACTCAGGCGCGTTTAAATCTATCGTATTCTCCTTACTCAAAATACGCCTTATACGACCAGCTTATACTTGAAGGTTATCCGGAAGATGCTGTCCAGTATGCCATCGATACTATCGAAGCGGACTGGAACGAGCAGGCACTGAAACAAGCCCAAGACTATCTGGCGCACACCTCTTTTTCAGAAGACAGTTTATACGACCAGCTCATTTATGATGAATTCACCGAAGAGCAGGCCCTGTATGCCATCTCGAATATCGAAGCAGACTGGAACAACCATGCTCTGAAGCAAGCCAGAGACTACCTGGATTATTCCACTTACTCAGACAGTGAGCTCTATGATCAGCTGATTTTTGAAGGCTTCACTCCTGAACAGGCCCAGTACGCGCTGGATAATATAGAATAAGACGGTAAACCCATGTTGAAAATTCAGCATGGGTTCTTTCTTTGTAAAGACTAAAAATGGTATAGTTAAGAAGAATGGTTTTTCCGTAGTTAACACTATAAGTGTTTATGAATAACGAATGAAAAGGTGAACACATGAGTACAGGAATGGTTTTAGAAGGCGGAGGGATGCGTGGTTTGTATACGGCTGGTGTGCTGGACACGTTATTGGATGAGGAGATCCACATCGACGGGATGCTGACTGTATCTGCTGGCGCGCTCTTTGGCATAAACTTTGCTTCCAGACAGAAAGGCAGGGCCCTCAGATACAATAAAACATACATAAGAGACAAGCGCTACATCAGCTTGAGAAGCTGGCTGAAAACAGGGGATATGGTGAATAAAGACTTCGCTTACTACACCGTCCCATTCTCACTGGATGTCTTTGATGAGGAAGCTTTCAAACGATCAGGCATCGCTTTTTATGCCACAGTCACCAATATGGAAACGGGTCTCCCTGAATATATCCACATCACGGAGCCGTTCAAGCAGATGGAAGCCTTACGCGCATCCGGATCGATGCCCTTTGTCTCCAGACCCATCGAGCACAACGGAACGAAGTACCTGGACGGCGGTGTCAGTGACAGTATCCCGCTGGAAAAAGCAGAGGCTTTGGGTTACGAGAAAAACATTGTCATTTTGACCCGGCCGCTTGATTACAGAAAGACGAAACCCAACGACTTCATCATCGACCGCTGGTACAAAAAGTATCCGGCTTTCAAGGAAGCACTGAAAAGCAGATACAAGAACTACAACGACACGGTCGAGAAAATCATTGAAGACGAAAAGCAGGGAAAAAATTTCGTCATCCGACCGTCTATGAGTATCCCGATCAAGCGCCTGGAGCGCGATCCGGATAAACTGCAGGCCATGTATGACCTGGGAGTCAAAGACGCCACAACACGCATACAAGAGCTCAAACGCTACTTAAAGAATGCACACTAGAACTTTATGAGAGGAGTAAGAAAAGCCATGACACTAACAGAACTATTAGAAGAAAGACCGTGGGCGCGAGAGTACCTCTATTTTGATCCGGATTTGAATGAAACAGGCGTCGTTTATGCAGCCAATCTGGAAAAATTCGCATTCTTTCTCGACGCGATGGAAGATGTGCGGGCAAACAGCCGGGAGATCCTGACAAGATATAAACTCCCGGACTATAAAGAGGTCATCGAACTTTTAGCTGTCTTTAAAGTGACCACACTGAGAGGACCGGCGACACTCGAGCAGCAGGAACTATTCTTTGATATGCTGAGTGCCCACATTAAAACTGAAACAGACAAAGGAAGGACACGTGAAGACATCTTCGAAGACAAAGATGCCATTGCGCTGGCTCGTCTGTATCAGGTCAGCGACCCCGAATGGAGTGCAAAGTACCTGACCTGGATATTATTTGAACTGGGAGCCATCAGCAAAGAAAAAGGCCCTGACGTCTTTGGAGCCAACGCCAGCGCCTTTCAAACTTATGATTTCCTTAAAGAAGCATCCAACGGAAAATGGCGGCCGCAGATGCAGTTTTCTGAGTAAAAGGGATTATCTGCAAATTACTGCAGCAGACACTCCATATACGACGAACAGCCTTTTTGCACCTAAGTTACATTACCTTTTACTCTCGACTATTCCTTTCAAAAGCCTTCAGACAAAGGGAAAGAATGATATAATATATGTAGTACTATACTCGTTTTCATGTAGAAAGAAGGAAAAACCATGCTGACATATCTATTCATGGGTATCGTGTTGCTGGCCATCGGCATTGCTGTGCATGTTCTGAAGTGGAACATACTGGTCGCTTATTATAATACGAAACCGGAAGCGAAAAAGAATAATAAAAACACAGAAAGCTATCGAAAGATTTTGGGATTTTACGGATACATCACAGGAGGACTTTTCTTTCTGCTGGCATTTTTGGAATACCGGGGCATCAGTGTACCTCCCACACCCGTTACAGCCATTTTTATCGTAGGGACAATGATCGTCATGTACTTTGCACAGAAAGACGATGAGGATGAAAAGTAAAACAATGGGGTATGTTGTGCATAGCAGAAAAAAAGCAAGCTCATTAATGACTGATGACTGAGCTTGATGTTTAGAACATAACACGAACAACTTTGAATGGAGACGATATACTTGACTTATGAAGACTATGCCAAAATCGCCAAAGCATTATCCGACCCGAAACGTGTCAAGATCCTTGATATGCTGTCCTGTGGTGCGATGTGTGCCTGCGATATACTGGAGCACTTCGACTTTACCCAGCCGACCCTGTCGCATCACATCAAAGCCCTGACGCAATCCGGGCTGGTCACTGTCGAAAAAGAGGGGACCTGGAATCACTATTCGATCGATCAGGATACTGCCAGCCAGTTTCTCCAGCATACGCAACACTATCTCACCCATACAGAAGAATGCGTATGTAAAGAGCCAACAGAAAAACAGGCGAATGGTAAACAGTGCCGGACATGTGCTGGATAAATGATGTGAATGACTGAATAGATACAGGAGCTGAACGCCTTCTCACAAACCGAGGATCGTTCAGCTCCTGTTTTTTGTCGTGAAGTAGAATCGCTATTTTTTTATCGTTTTAATAATAAATGTTATACTAAAGGTACTAATGAACAGTTTGTAACGACCGGAGAGGGTTGATGAACATGTTAAAAAAAATAGCTAAAGGCGGGATGATCGGGCTCGGTGCTTATTTAGGCTATGCTTTTTTCACCTCGAATATCCTGCTTCACTATAAGAAACCAAAGAGCAGAGAAGAACTGGAAGAAAAGGGTTTACCTGATTACTACGGGGACGATGAAAACGACGGACCGGATAAAGCCGCATTCTTTGACACTCAGGATATCCTGCTGACGCTGCATTTGAACCTGATCGATTCTGCGGAGAAGACGATAAAATTTGCCAACTTCTCGATCGAAGATGGAGCGGCCAGTGATTTATTCTATGGTAAACTTCTGGAAGCCGCTGACAGAGGGGTCGAAGTTTATATCCTGTTCGATGGCAAAGGGCATAACCTGTTTGGGATCAGTAACGGGAAATACTGGGCACTGATGGGTCATCCAAATATCAATCTGGCGTTCTACGAGGAGTTTGACTGGCTGCGTCCCTGGACCTGGCAGAACCGGATGCATGACAAATATATGCTCATCGATGAAACCTATATCCTGACGGGTGGTGTCAATCTGGAGGATGCCTTCTTTGTCAAAGATAATGAAGAAGCCGTCTATGACCGGGATGTCGTGATCATCAATAAAGAGCCTGAACGCTATGACGAAAGTGTCGTGAAACAGTATGCAGAATACTTTGAGGCTATGTGGTTCCATCCTTATACCAATGTCAGACCCAATCATGTCATGAAAAGGTATGAGAACCTCGCAAGGGAAACGTATGAAGAGCTCGTATCCACAGTAAAAGAAGCGGAAGAGAAGAATCTGTATGGAGCCTCGAGAACGATCGACTGGGACGAGCATCTGTATCCGACTAGAAAAGTGAGTCTCGTGACGAATGCGATCCAGCGCTGGAAAAAAGACCCGCATATTCTGGCGACACTTGGAAGGCTCTTTGATGAAGCTGAAAACAGTGTGATATTTCAAAGTCCCTATGTCGTACCGAGTCTGGAAATGCGGGAATACATCTCGCTGGAACATACGACGGCCAAGATTTTCTTCATCACTAATTCGATGGCTGTCTCGACCAACTTTCCTGCCATTGCCGGGCAGCGTAAATATCTGAACGAATTAAGTAGTGACACCACACAATTTTATCATTTCCAGGGCAAAGGCTATATTCATGCCAAAGCCTATATGTTCGACCGCCGCTTGAGTCTGGTGGGGTCCTTTAACTTTGACCCGCGCAGTTCGTTTTTAAGTCAGGAAAATCTGGTCGTCATAGACAGTCCTGAACTTTCAGCGGCACTGGAAGAAAGTCTGAAAGACATCGCACGAAACAGTGTCCCGTATAATGAAAACGCCGAACATCTTGTAGAAAATACAGCAGAGAACGTGCCTACACCCTGGTACAAGAAAATCCTTCTGGGACTGGCCTATGTGCTTTTGCATCCACTGGAGGATCTGCTGTAAAGTAATTTCAGGAACCAACCTTTAAAGCGGACAGGAAGAGTCACTTCTTCCTGTCCGCTTTTGTCTAGTTAGTTTTTAAAATATCACTCGCTTTATTTTCCAGTTCCTTATAAAACGTTAATCGAACATTCGAAAAAGACTCCAGTTCTTTATAGAGGGAGCGCGTCACGGTCTCCGGGTTTTTTCCGACCGCTTCCATCACCATCAAAAGGGTACACTGACTGATCACGTCTTTCATTAAAGCAGCTGCAGAGCTGTCCTCAGTATCTACCGTATTGACTGTGAAGATATAGGTGATCAGCCGTCTGATTTCTTGATCCACAGCTGCTTTATCCTGTTTCCTACTGAAGAGCGTCTGATTACGCTCTGTTTCATCCGTATCTTTGTCCTGCAGGTCATCGAGAAGCTGCAGGAAAGCACCGTAGTGAAAAGCAAACGTGCTTTCCTCTCGGGTGAGTGTGCCTTTGATCAAATAGGCATCGGCCAGCACAGAAGTACCGCCTTTAAAAAAACTGATAGTCCTTATTTCCTCTTGGCTCAAAGGGGGCCCGCTGCTTTGAAGGAGACTCTTGACTTGTCCCTCATGGATCAGCTGGATACTTTCAGTCACGGGGGGAAAGTGGGCTTGCGGAAAATCGTCTTTGATCATTTCGACTAAAGCAAAGATTCGTTGTTCGACGGGTTCATTTGAAGATAAATGTTCACCAGCCAGGACTTTTCCCAGCCGCCGGTTGAAAGTCTGTTTAGCTTCAGGACTGATATTGGGATCATCGAGCATGTTATCAGTATAAGGGTACAACAGACTATAGGCATACATCGGCGGCGTCAACGCGAGAGGTATCTCCCAGCACAACTGCAGGCTGTTCATGATCCAGACGTTCCGCAATGCCTGGAACACTTCTGCATTATCCAAGCGGCTATCTTCATTCCTTGTTCGAAAGATAAAGGTTTCAGCCACATCCAGATACCCCTGTTCGATAAAATGAGCCAGAAAGGGGCGTTCGAACAAGAGTTTCTTTTCGTCGATCGTCTTCATGGCATCTATTAGGAGAGCCTTTACTTCATCCATGACGGAAGCAGGTATTTCTCCAGGCTCATCCATATGCTCCCTTATTTCAGGGACGTAGGGTCCGATGTCATCCAAAAGCTTATTGATCAGTTTCTTCAGTCGCCGCTCATTCCAGAGCTTTTTCCACAGCGGAATTTTCTTCATCCTGTCAGCAGGGAAGGGCCTTTCTTTATTGTACTCCTCCACAGACAAAGCCATCAGCTCATCGATGGGAATGGTATGACTGGTATGTAGGGTGGGTGATTCGATCACGATAGGGGCCTCCTTGTACCGGGTTTAGTTTTATTATACCGCTATGGAAGGGGAAAGAGTAGGTAAAACCTTCCTTTTTAAAAGTTTAAAGGTTCCGTCTACAGAAAATCTGGCTCGAGTAGTTTTGAAGCCCATAAACCGGAGCTTATAAGGTAGCTTTCCTTTGAAGCAAGGTGATGGCCATTGTCTATAACCAGGACTCATGCGGACAGAGGCGCTCGAGTGACGGTTAAATTCACTTATAGCCTAAACTCAACAGACAAAAAGTAAGGTAAGAGGACGATAAATATTCCTCAACCTTATTTTTATTCATCTTTTTACTTATAAGTGTATGGATTAACCGAACAGAATAACGTAGAATAAAATCGTTGACATCTTTTGTACGTTGTTAACCTGTATAGACATTAAACAACTAAAAGAATAGTATATGTATCATTATCTACATAGAGAAAGGAAACTGAATGATGGCCTATGTTATAGCCAAAAAACACGGAAGAAACGGATCCGTTGCTTATACATATGATTCAGCTGAGATACAGTTGATCAGCAAGCTGGAACAGGAATACTTGGATCGCGATATTGATATCTTTATCACGTCAGAATTATGTAAAAAGAAAGAGTTTTTACCTGTGTTCAATGTCGGACATTTTGAATTGTTTATCGAATCGATCAAAAAAGTCCTGAAATAAGTATTTACTGTAAATCTCACCTTCAATTCAGTGTGATAGTGCCTGTTGAATAGAGGAGAGGGAGGAGAGGGAGGAGGGGGGAGAAGAGGAGACTCTTCTCTTTTTCTTTACGCTCAAGTTTCCGGCACTCCATAACCTTTGACAAAACAGCATACATCAGGTATCTTTGAGCTAATCACATAAACATCTTATCGAGAGTAAGCAGAGGGAATTGGCCCTGTGAAGCTTCAGCAGCAGACCTTATGCGGCACTGTGCTAAATCCAACAAGAGAAATCTTGAAAGATGAGTCCAACCCTTCAGGCACGACTTTATTTCAAGTGGTGCTTTTTTTGTGGTTTAAATTTAGAAAGGAGTTGGAAACATGCTTTTTGACGAAAGAATAAACCATGTGCGTTATGCTTTGGACCGTCGTGAATCGATTTTGAAGTCGAAAATCGACCGGCGTTTTTCAGTATCCATCATTGGCGTTTATAGACGGGTTTCTAACGTTGAGGCAATGCGTGACGAGGTTGAGGCATTACGTGACGAGCTGGACGAGATCAAAGATGCACTAGCATATGACCGTGAAGATGCACTGGAACGTTTGAATAAACTCGAAGAAACACTTTTCGGCGCGCTGTAATTGCTGTTCAAGTACTGTATCCGCATAAATACCTGAAATCTTCATAGAATAGACGCAAAACCATCTCAAGAGCTAATTTTATAGCTAATCGTCGTTGAGATGGTTTTTATTTGAGGATCACAGATCGACATTGTTAATCGATCTGCTAAAAAATCCTTTGGCTGATATGATTATTTTATGCGTTTCTGGGTGAAGCTTGAAAATACGGACTGGAATCGAAATTATGTACAAATGCATTGAGATTCATAAAGTATGAAGAATGAAAAAATCTCAGGAAAAAAGTCAGATCAGCACTAAAGAAAGAATCAAAGAAATATTCTGCATAAATGATCGAGCAGAACGGCTTAAAGAGTTACTCATAAGAGTTAGACAGATGGCAGTGCTGCTGAATTATTTCTTTGAACAGTGGACTTAACGACAATAACAGACACTTAATTCAGTAATTGATCCATGATTTATTTGAAGCAAAGAAATTAAACAGAAAATAAACCCAAAAACAGGGGATTAATTCAATTTTTAACGTATCCTGACAGCTGGTTTCATTTTCTTTATTTTAGTTTACATAATATATATTATACCAAGTAGATTATATAAGATATGCCACTCTCAGGATCATTATAGATTAAATTTAAGTCTCTCTTGATTCCGTTCTGAATTGAATTCAATTCAACCTGATTTACAGCAGATTTATTTATAATTGATATCTAATTTAATTTTTCCGTTCTATCGTATTATTTTTATCTGCTGACTTTATTTTGTCATTTCTATTGTAATAATTTCTATCTGTCGCGTAAGTCTCGTTTGATATGACTTCAGATTCAATTCCATCATTTCAGCAGGCCTTACACGACGATTTCAGATCGGCTCACGGATGATTGTTTCATAGAATCGTCCTGAAGATCTGTGGTGATCCGTTTTTTCTAGATGATCTGTTAATTGCTACTTATGCTGGTCTGAGTCAAATTTTTGAATTTTCTTCTAGTTTACATCATACATACGTTTGATTGTCTGCTTTCAGTTGACGATCCATATTTTCATTTGAATATCTACAAGCTGACTTCTTTGTTTAATAGTCGTAATTATAGTCCAACTTTACCAAATCGTAACTGTTCCGATTTGTGTTGTGTTCTCTTCATTCATGCTTTTAATACACACAAACCTTTAATTTAGAAAAAGATCATCCGCAGATGATCTTCCTTATCAGGTATTTAAATCTACTTCTACTTAGTCCCGTTTAATGTTTTCGAACTTTTTACCTCTGGCCAGTTCATCGATCAGTTTGTCTAAATAACGGATTTCCTGCATCAGCGGTTCTTCGATTTCTTCTACACGGATACCGCAGATCACACCTTTGATCGATCGACGTGCAGGATTCATTTGAGGCGCTTCGGCAAAAAACGTTTCAAAGTCATTGCCTTTTTCGAGCTGCTCTTCCAAGCCTTCCTGCGTATAACCTGTCAGCCAGCGAATGAGTTCATCTACTTCAGCTTTTGTCTTGCCTTTTCTTTCTGCTTTTTTAACATAGCTGGGGTACACTCTATTAAAACTCATCGAGAATATCTTGTGGGTAGTCATTTTTCAAATCTCCTTTTTCGTTTGTTATGCTGTAATTTAATGATTTCCATCCTAGTCGTTTTTTACATAGTAATAAAGTCGCTAAGTAGCTGCGATGACCCACTCAAAGTCCGTTCCGTCGCCACTGAACACTTTTCTCTCTAAAATGGCGAACTCACGAAGCGTCTGGTTCACGAGTGAACATTTTTCTTTCTAAAATGGCGAACTTACGAAGCATCTGAGCCATGAGTGAACACTTTTCTCTCTAAAATGTCGAACTCACGTAGCATCTGGTTTACGAGTGAACACTTTTCATAAGGAATAGTAAAGGCAGTTTTCTAAAATCGTTCAGTTTGTAATTCTTTGCTTGAAATGGCGACATCTTCAGTCCGAATCTCTTAAAAAGGGATGATTTAAATTGATATCTTCCCTTATTTTAACATAGAAACACTTCTAGCAACGTTCATTTACGCCTCTTCCCTCACCTTCGTGCTGACCCAGTGCCCAAAATCGCCTCTACGAACATTCGTTCACGTTGTATACATAAAAAAGGACTTCTCAAAAGAGAAGCCCTTTTCAACGATAGTTCTTAGTTCATGTCACTTGCTGTGACGTTTTTCTTGGTATCTTCCACGCGAGGTTTCCATAAGCCCATAACGACTGCTGTAATAACGGAACCGATGAGCAGCGCTACAACGAACAGCAATGGATTCTCTCCGATACCGACGACGAACAAACCGCCGTGAGGTGCTGGAATGGAGACGTTCCACAGTTGAGTCAGTCCGCCACCAACGGCTGCGCCTAAGATAGAGGATCCGATGACACGCAATGGATCTGCAGCTGCGAACGGGATCGCTCCTTCAGTGATGAATGACGCACCTAAGACAAAGTTAGAGAGGCCAGACTGTCTTTCGAGGTCAGTAAATTTAGATTTGAATAACAAGGTAGAAATCGCGATCGCAAGTGGTGGAATCATCCCACCGACCATGACCGCTGCCATCAGTGCACCCTCGCCAGTATCTGTAAAGATACCGATCGAGAAAGCGTAGGCTGCCTTGTTTACAGGACCGCCCATGTCTACAGCCATCATGCCGCCTAAGACTGCACCTAAAACGACCGCATTCCCAGTTCCCAGATTGTTCAGGAAGTCCAGCATCGCATTATTGATAACAGCGAAGAACGGACCGATCAGGAAGAACATCAGTAAACCGACAACTAATAATCCCAATACAGGATAAAGCAAGATCGCTTTAAGCCCTTCAAATGTTTTCGGTACATTTCTGAGCATTTTCTTGATCCAGTTCATCACATAACCGGCAACGAAACCGGCGACCAGTCCACCTAAGAAGCCGGCGTTACTGTTAACGGCCAGTAAACCACCTGCCATACCAGGAAGCAACCCGGGACGGTCAGCAATACTGTAGGCAATGTATCCTGCCAATATCGGAATAAGGAACTGGAAAGCCGAACCTCCGATAGCGTTCAGTGATGTAAAGAACACACTGTCGGATCCCAATAATGATTCAAATAAGAAAGAAATGGCAAGTAAGATACCACCACCGACAACGAAAGGCAGCATGTGAGAGATCCCGTTCATCAAGTCTTTATATACCGACTGCCAGACAGATCCACTTTCTTCCGTTTCAGATGAGCGTTCAGCACTGTAGCTCTCTCCAGAATCAAACACAGGGGCATTGCCCGTACTGGCTTTGGTGATCAGTTCTTCTGCTTTTTTGATCCCGTCAGAGACTGGACGCTGGACTAAAGGTTTGCCATTGAAACGAGCCATATCGACCTTCTTGTCTGCGGCGACGATGACACCGTCTGCGCGGGCGATTTCTTCTTCTGTCAGCTTATTCTTGGCCCCGTCTGTTCCGTTTGTTTCGACACGGATCTCGACGCCCATCTCTGCTGCTTTTTTCTTCAATGAATCTTCCGCCATATAGGTATGTGCGATACCCGTCGGACATGCGGTGACAGCGACGACGAATTTCTTGCCTTCTTCACGGGCCTGCGCTTCGGTGACCTTTTCTTCTTCCTGACTTTCGTCAAAAATCATCTGCACGTCTTCCGGCGTCTGGGTTGTTTTTAACGCCTGGACAACGTCTGCATCCACTAAGCGTCTTGACAGAGAAGCCAGCACTTCAAGGTGCAGGTCGTTCCCTCCCTCAGGTGCAGCGATCATGAAGAAAATCTCGACCGGCTGTCCGTCTAAGGCGTTATAATTCACCCCGTTTGAGGACTTTGCAAATAAAACAGCGGGTTCTTTGACAGCTTTATTTTTCGAGTGAGGCATGGCGATGCCGTCACCTAAGCCCGTTGACGTCTGTGCTTCACGGGCCATGATCCCTTCTTTAAAGGTATCAAAGTCACTCACGGCCCCTTCATCCACGAGGCGTTTCACCATTTCGTCGATAGCGGATTCTTTTGTGCGGGCCTTGAGATCCATGATCATCAAGTCTTTTTTCAGGACATCATTTATCTTCATTTATTTTTCCTCCCATTTTTCAATTGTGATTTGTGGTAAGAGTTTCTCTATGTCTTCCTTTTCAGCCAGGTCTTCCTTGAAAGCCGTCGCGCTGCCACAGGCCAGGCTCATCTTGAAGGCAGCCAGTGGATCGCCATTTTTCTGGTATTCACCAATGAATCCACCGATCATCGAATCTCCGGAACCCACCGAATTGACCAGCTGACCTTCTGGCGGGGCGCTGTAATACACGTCATCGCCCACAAAGAATAAAGCACCGTCTCCGCCAAGTGAGATAATGGCATATTGGGCGCCCGCTTCAAGCATTTTCCTGCCGTAAGGGACGATATCACTCAAGCCATCCAAGGTCACCTCATACAAGTCTTCCAGTTCATGTATATTCGGCTTGACCAAGAGCGGACTCTGAGCTAATGCCATCTGCAGTTCCTCACCGGTCGTATCGATGATGAAATCGGCTTTTTTGCTTTTTACAAAGTCGATCAGCCGCTGGTAGTAATCTTCCGACAGACCTTTGGGTTTGCTTCCGGCGATGACGACGAGATCATCCTCCGAAAGATTATCCAGCTTGGTGTAAAAGTGCTGACTGTCCGCTTCTGTCACGAGTGGGCCGTCATCATTGATCTCTGTCTCCTGATCGCCTTTGAGCTTCACATTGATACGCGTATCGGCATCAATGGGAGTAAAGTCTGTCCTGACACGCTCGTCATGCAGCTGTTCGATCAGTAACTGACCGATATGTCCACCGACAAAGCCCAGTGCAACATTCGTTGTATTCAACTGTGTAAGGATTCGGGATACGTTGATGCCCTTTCCTCCGGGAGTTTTCTGATCCTTCTCGATCCGGTTCAGCTGGCCCAGTTGGATGGGGCTGTTCGGATAAATAACGTAATCGATCGAGGGATTCAATGTCACTGTATAAATCATTTTTATGCCTCCAATATTCTTGTGTATTCTTTTAATCGCTGCTGTTTTTCGGGTAGCTGATTGGTGATGACCGTGCATTCATCGATGTCCGCCACTTTCGAGAAGCTGACTTCATCCAGTTTAGATACATCCACGAGGACATAGGACTGATTGGACTGTCTGATCGCTTTTCGTTTGATGGCTGCTTCTTCCGTGTCCGGTGTGGTGAAGCCTTGCGTGATATCGACGCCATTCATGCCCATAAAGGCTTTAGTGAAATTGACTTCATTCAGCTGCCGTTCTGCGATCGAACCGATGATCGCTTTTGTCCGCTGTTTTATCATCCCTCCCAGCAAGATGGTCTCTATATGTTTATCCGTCAATAACGTTGCATGCGGGACGCCATTGGTCACGACGGTAATGTTTTTCCCTTCAAGATACGGGATCATGGCATACGTCGTGGTGCCGGCGTCCAGATAGATCACGTCAAAGTCATCGATCAGAGAAGCAGCCAGTTGAGCGACTTTTTCTTTTTCCTGCATGAATTTGACCGTTTTTTCATCCATCGTTGGTTCATCCACGGGCCTGCGTTTTTTTCTGGCGCCGCCGTGTATACGGACGAGCTTTCCCAGATCTTCAAGTGTGGTCAAGTCACGCCTTATGGTCGACTCTGAATGACCCAGCTGTTCCACCAGCTCCTGTACCGTCAGTGTATTCTTCTGTTCAAGCTGCTCGATAATAAACGAATGTCTCTCGTCTGTAAGCACTTTCTTCACCTCTTCAACTGAATTTTAACATGTTCGCTCATATAAAACAATCATTTTCAATCTAAAACGTTCAAAAACATCCAAAGTGTCGATCAGCGGCGGTGGTTTTCCTCCTTCTAAATAAAAAAGACCCCCGATACAGCTGAACTGCTGCATCAGAGATCTTTTCGCTTCTATTCGAATCAGGTATTAAAAGAACAGGACACCCAGCGCCATGAGGATACATGTCACCACAAAGATGATGCCGATCAGTTTGGCGGTAAACTTCCACCAGGTGGTCAGTTCGACCCCGGCGATAGCCAAAGCACCCATGACGACACCAGAAGTCGGTGTGATCAGGTTGACGATACCACTGGCTGACTGGAAGGCCGTAACGACGATATGTTCGGCAACGCCAACGAATGTCCCCAAAGGTCCCATGATCCCCATCGTCGCAGAAGCAAGTCCGGATGTTGAAGGAATCAGGAAGGACAACGGAATATAGAAGATATATGTCAGCACTGAGAAGACAACTGGCGATAAGCCGGATAGGGTTTCTTCACCGAAGTGCAGAATGGTCGCCGTGATCATGCCTTCATTCATGATGACCTGGATCCCGCGGGCAAGCGCCACGATCAGGGCAACACTCAAGAGGTCTTTCGCGCCATTGACAAAGCCTGAAACGATATCTTCTTCAGGCACTCTGTAGACGATCCCGATGATGATAGCCATCGCAAGGAAAAGCATCGTGATCTCAACGAAATACCAGTCGCCCAGAGGAACCATCTGCTGACCAAGGACCGTTCCGATGAGTGGAAGTCCCATCAGCCAGGTGTTCAAGTTTTCGAATAATGTCCAGTCCTCATTGAGCAGGGTCCATGGAATAAGCCCCAGGACCATCAACAGGAAAGTCAAGCCAAAGAGGAAAATAACTATTTTCTGTCTGGTATTCATTTTATCATGGGTATCTTTTGTCTTGAATTTCTTTTTGTTTTCTTCATAGTCTTCTGCGACCATCGAATTTTCTCTGTCTTTCTGAACTTTCGTAGCGTAACGGTAGACATAAGCGACTGCTATGACGTACATCACCACGAAGAAGACCAGACGCAGAACGATCCCGTTACCCGGGCTGATGCCTAACGCCTGTGAGGCCACCCCTGTAGCGAACGGGTTGACGGTCGACGCGAGCACCCCGACCCCGGCACCAAGAAGGACCACAGATACAGCGACCAGCATATCGAAGCCGACAGCGATCATGACGGGAATGATCAACGGGTAAAAGGCCAGTGTTTCTTCCGCCATCCCGTATGTCGTTCCACCTAAAGCGAAAATGAACATCAGGATAGGAATCAGCATTTTTTCGCGGCCTTTATTGGCGCTGACGACTTGAGCGATCGCCGTATCTAGGGCACCCGTCTTATCGACGACGCCCAAGAACCCACCGACGACTAAAATGAACAGCGAGACTTCGATCGCACCCGGCGTTGTATCAGTCCCCAGCATCCCTTTCACAGGAGCCATGAATACATCCCACAGTCCCTGAGGCTGCTGATCAGTGTAGGCAAAGGTGCCGGCAATGATCTCGCCTGCTTCATTCACCTCATACGTACCTGCCGGAACGAACCAGGTGAGGATGGACATGATCACAATGATGATAAATAGTATGGTAAACGATGATGGCAAGGATAGCAATCTATCTTTGATTTTATTTTCTGACATATTAAACCCTCCAACTCATTATTTTGATTCTTTAACGCGTGATTATCGTACCACCACTCTCTGAAATCGCTGCCTGAATATTTTCAAGAGAAGTGATGATCGCCTTCCCTTTTGGATTCCCTTCAACGAATTTGATGGCTGCTTCCACTTTCGGAAGCATGCTGCCTGCAGCAAACTGCTTCTCATCGACATATTTTTTCATGTCATCCACGGTCACTTCGCTCAATACTTTTTCATCTGGGGTATGATAATTGATCATGACGTTGTCTACACCAGTTAAAATGACCAGCAGATCAGCCTCTATATTGACAGCCAGTGTTTCTGAGGCAAAATCCTTATCGATCACAGCCTCCACACCGACATACTCATCATTTTGTTTGACGACCGGTACTCCCCCGCCGCCGACAGTGATCGGGATGATATCGTTCTCGATCAGTGTTTTGATGACTTTGACTTCTTTTATATCGACAGGTTTTGGAGAAGGCACGACTTTCCGCCATCCACGACCGGCATCCTCGATAAATTTCGCGCCTGTTTCTTCCATCTGTTGTTCAGCTTCCTCTTTAGTCAGGAAGGGGCCGACGGGTTTTGAAGGGCTTTCAAAAGCAGGATCGTCTTTTGAGACCACGACCTGGGTCACGATAGATGCCACTTCTTTGTCCAGACCTTTGGCTTTCAGCGCCTTGGACATGGCTGACTGGAGCCAGTAGCCGATACTGCCCTGCGTCATCGCCACACATGTATCCAGAGGCATGGCCGGATTCTTTTCACTGTGGGCGGCTTCCTGCTGCAGGAGAAGATTGCCGACTTGCGGACCGTTCCCGTGTGAAATAGCGATCGCATCCCCGTTTTCGACAAACTGGACGAGATACTCAGCTGTGTGCTCCAAGGCTTTCTGCTGAGCTTTAGCGGAAGAATCATTCGTTAAAATAGCATTGCCGCCTAAAGCGACGACGATTTTTCGTTTTGACAATAGGATCACTCTCTTTCATCGATTAGTTTATAGGCAAATAAACTGACCGGACTGCCCAGCCAGTTTATTCGATTGTTTTAAACGCGTGGAATGAATAAATCACCTAAGGTTGCGGCCATGATGGCTTTAATAGAGTGCATGCGGTTTTCTGCCTGATCGAACTGGCGGGCATGCTTGCTTCGGAAAGCTTCATCGGTGACTTCCATTTCGACTTCACCGAATTCTTTTTCGACCATTTTTCCGTATTCTGTCTCGGTATCATGGAAAGCTGGCAGGCAGTGCAGGAGGATGGTTTCCTCTTTGCCTGTGGCCTTGATCATATCCATATTGATCTGATACGGTTTCAGCAGATTGACGCGTTCTTCGAATTTGTCTTCTTCACCCATGGATACCCATACGTCCGCATAAAGGGCATCGGCACCTTTAACGCCTTCTTTCACATCATCCGTGATCAATACGCGGCTGCCGGACTTCTCGGCATATTCTTTAGCCAGGTCGACGAGTGCTTCATCAGGGAAGAGGGATTCAGGCGAGACGATATGAACGTTTACCCCTAATATAGCGCCTGTGATCAGCAGACTGTTGGCGACGTTGTTACGGCCATCTCCTGTATAAGCCAGAGTCAGCCCTTCCAGTTTCCCGAAGTTTTCCTTCAGTGTCAAATAGTCCGCGATCATCTGAGTTGGGTGCCACTCGTCTGTCAGACCGTTCCAGACCGGTACCCCCGAGTGTTCAGCGAGCAGTTCCACGTTTTCCTGTTTGAATCCGCGGAACTCGATGCCGTCGAACATGCGTCCCAGTACTTTGGCGGTGTCTTCGACCGATTCTTTCTTGCCGATCTGGATATCGTTTTTACCTAAATATTCCGGATGTGCTCCCAGGTCGATAGAAGCAACGGTAAAGGATGAACGGGTACGGGTTGAGGCTTTTTCAAACAGCAGGGCAATGTTTTTCCCTTCCAAGTAACGATGCGGAATGCCCTTTTCCTTCATTTCTTTCAGGTGAGCGGAAAAGTCGATCAAATACTCTAGCTCTTCTTTAGTAAAATCTTTTTCCTTTAATAAGCTGCGTCCTTGAAATACATTTTGCATAATGTTTCCTCCTAATAGTTTTATAATTTTTTAGTTTAGATCTTTTCTCACCAGCGGCATGCTCATGCAGCGCGGGCCGCCACGACCTCGGGACAATTCACTTGATTCGACCTCGATGACTTTGACGCCTTTTTCTCTCAGTAAAGCATTGGAGACATAGTTGCGGTCATACGTGACCACGACACCAGGGGCAATAGCCAGGGTATTCGACCCATCATTCCACTGTTCTCTCGGCGCTGCAATAGCATCACCGCCGCCGCACTGGATCAGTTCGATGTCCTCTACGCCCAGCGCATTTTTCAATACCTCACTTAGATCCGTTTCGTGCGTGATCTTGACCTTTCCAGGCTGATCTGATTGTTCCAGGATGTAGGTATCGATCGAGCCGTCAAGCTCCAGGATGCCCGGATGGATCGTGAATTTATTATGGTCGATCATAGTGAAGACGGTATCCAGATGCATCATGGCGCGCACATTCGGAATCTTGATGGCCAGCACTTTTTCGAACGAGGCACCTCGCTCAAACAGCTCAATGGCCAGGTCTTCGACTGCTTTTGCTTCTGTTCGCTGAGAAATACCGACAGCCAGAACTTTGTCGGTTAAGACGAGTTCGTCTCCGCCTTCCATATGCGTCGTCACATTGCGGTCCCGCCAGATCTCTGTGCCGCCGTCTTTGAACCGTGGGTGATGTTTCATGATCGTTTCAAGGAACAAGGTTTCACGCTTACGTGCCTGATAGGTCATGTTGTTGATGGTCATGCCGTTACCCATTGATGCACCGGGATCCCGTGTAAAGTAGAGGTTAGGCATAGGGTCCATGTAAAACGGATACTGATGGCGGTCACTGATATCGGCCAGATGATTGGAGTCCACCTCCACTTCATTCTTGCGTACACCTGCCATGATTTTCTCGACCATGTCCAGTGTTTCCATAGAAAGCAGATAGTCTTTTAGTGCTTTATATACATTTTTGGAAGAAATACCGGATTCATTCAGCATCGTTTCCACAAAGGATTCTTTCGTGTCGGATGCATCGATAGCTTCAGCCGACAATTTTTCAAGGTATAAAACTTCTACCCCGTTTTCTCTCAATGTTTCAGCAAACTTGTCATGTTCTTTTTGAATAACGGGCAAATGTGGAATGTCATCGAAAAGCAGGCGTTCCATAATGTCAGGGGTCAGATTCTCGATTTCTCTCCCCGGACGCTTCAAAAGGACGGTCTGCAGTTCACCGATTTCTGAAAAGACGTGAATTGACTTCTTATTCGTTTCCATTTCATTCTCTCCTGTCTCTAAAGATGTACTTTCTGATGCAGTCGTTGACTTCACTCTTGTTCCTCCTTATTCGCTTTGATAAGCATATGATAACACTTACAAAGCGCCTTGTTAAGCTTTTGGTAACGCTTCCCAAGCGTGTGGGCATGGGGGTTACGTATAATAATTAAAATAATGTATAATTAATGGGTCATCATGGCAACTGTCTTGTATAATGATGAAAAATATACAAAAATTATTAATTTTAAATAATTGCTAATAAGTTTATTAAAAAAATCACAATTTTTCATCCGCTGTACGTTCGAGGCTGACTAAACCCTATAGGGTCGCTATCGATAAGACGCCCTGATCGATATAACGATTGTTTCTCTCCCTTTTCTTCTTGTGATTTTCACCTCTTATATCTTACCTTGCATAACTATAAATCTCAATTAATATGGTCCGGGGACCTTTTGACCTCGCCAGGTACGATCAGAAGCCGTTTTTAACTTTCAGTGATTAGTTGTTTACATTAACATTAAAATTTGATAAGCTAAAAAACATAAAGTTAATAATTAAATGACTGGATGAGGCGCAAAAATCATGAGTACTCACTTTTTATGGACCTGTAAGTCCGAAGCTGAGAAAAGGGAAATTTGCCGAAATGGTCTGTTTGTTACAGAGAACAGACTGTTGGGTTGCATATGAATAATATGCAGACTGCCGTAAAGCTTAGGCTTGACGGAGTGCTTCCGCTTGTGACGATATCTTTTTGCGGACAAGCCGGCATTCCCGGCTTGTTTTTTGTTTATCACCAACCTTCTCCCCAATCACTTAAAGAAAAGGAGTCGCTATGAAACGAAGTGTTTTAAAATTTGGAGGATCAAGTGTGGCAGATTTCATGAAAATCAAAGAGATCGCCGGCTACCTCAAATCACGTATCGAACAGGACGAACAGCTGATCGTTGTCGTATCCGCTATGGGAAAAACGACGGATGACCTGCTGGCCTCTGTGAGCCACCTGACAGCTGACCCCAACGACATGGACCTGGCCATGCTGCTCAATACAGGTGAACAGCAGACGATCTCCTTCTTGTCGCTCGCTTTGAACGATATGAACGTCCGGGCCAAACCGCTGACCGGCTATCAGGCCGGCATCGAAACGACAGGTAAACATCTGAAAAGCAAAATCTCTTCCATCAAAACGGATTTCCTGGAGGAACTGTTTGATTCACACGATCTGCTTATTGTCGCCGGTTTTCAGGGCTTCAACAAAGCCGGTGAACTGACGACCCTCGGCCGGGGGGGTTCAGATACGACAGCAGTGGCCATCGCTTCCGCCTTGGACTGCCCGTGTGAGATCTATACCGACGTCACTGGGGTATTCAGTACAGATCCGCGAATCTTCCCTGAGGCCAAACGCTGGGAAAAAATCTCGTTTGAGGAAATGATGGAAATGTCTGCGCTGGGCGCAGGTGTGCTTGAAACGCGCAGCGTCGAACTGGCTAATAATCATAATATCCCGCTTTACTTAGGGAAAACATTATCGAAAGAGAAAGGAACATGGATCGTGCCCAATGATCAAATGCTCGAACGCAAAGCTGTCACGGGAGTCGCTCTAGATAAAGAGATGGCTCACGTCACGATTACCTATCCCCTGGAAACCAAGACGTTTCTGACCGATTTATTCATCAAACTGGAAGAAGCTGAAATCAATATCGATATGATTTCACAGATCCAGAACCAGGATGGCCTGCAGCTGTCTTTTACCTTTAAAGAATCGGAAGAACGCGAACTGAACCAGCTTTTCGATGCTTTAAAAGAGTCTTATACCAATCTTTACGTTAAAATAGAAACCACTTACTGCAAGCTGTCGGTCATTGGTGCCGGGATGCGCGACATGACCGGTGTCGCATCCAAGATTTTCAAGACGCTGCTGGCCTCAGACATCCCTTTTTATCAGGTCACGACCTCTGAAATCAGTGTCTCCTATGTAGTGGATGAGCAAAACGGTGAGAAAGCTACCCGTCTTCTGTGCCAGGCCTTCAATCTATAATACTATTGAAAAAAGAAAGGACGATTTCATGACAAACATTGCCGTAGTCGGTGCCACAGGTCTTGTGGGGAACACCATGCTGGAAATACTGGATTTGAAAAACATCCCCTATTCCTCCCTGACTCTTTTTTCTTCTGCCCGCTCAGCAGGCAAAGAAGTGACACTTAAAGGAAAGACATATGTGGTTGAAGAACTGACAGAGGAAAAAACAGATGGCGGGTTTGACTATGTCCTGATGTCCGCCGGTGGGGAGACCAGTCTGCACTTCGCCCCTCTATTTGAACAGGCTGGAGCTGTCGTCATCGACAATTCAAGTGCCTGGCGCATGGATCAGGCGATCGACCTGGTCGTTCCGGAAGTCAACAAACCAAGCCTCAAGCGTCACATCATAGCCAATCCGAACTGCTCGACCATCCAGTCCGTCGTTCCCTTGAAACCTCTGGCTGATGCCTTTGGTGTCCGGCGCGTGGCCTACACGACGTATCAGTCTGTGTCCGGCTCCGGCTGGAAAGGCATTGAGGACCTGGAGAGGGGCGAACGCGGTGAAGCGGCGGTGAATTACCCTAAACCGATCTATCATAATGTGATTCCTCAAATCGATGTCTTTTTAGACAACGGCTATACGAAAGAAGAAGAAAAAATGATCAGGGAGACACAGAAGATCTTGAACGATGCATCCATTGACGTGACCGCGACCTGCGTGCGCGTCCCTGTGCCGCACGCCCATGCGGTGGCCATCAATGTGACTCTGAAGGCAGAACCGTCTGTCGAAGATCTGAGAACGGCCTTAGCCGGCTTCCCTTCTATTGTGCTGATGGACGATCCTGCTCAAAACCTTTACCCGACACCGCTGGATGCAGCAGGTCAAGAGGGTGTCTTCGTTGGTCGGATCCGAAAAGACAACAGCCTGAAGAACACTTATCATTTATGGTCAGTCAGTGACAACATCCTGAAAGGTGCCGCCCTGAATGCTGTCCAGATACTTGAAGAACTCCTATCACGAAAGGAAGATCAGCAATGACACGATTATTCACCGGAGCAGCAGCTGCTGTCACCACCCCCTTCATACAAGGAAATGTTGATTATGACAGCTTCAAAAATCATCTGATTTATTTGAAAAAGAACCGCATCCAGGCCTTCGTCATCAACGGGACGACCGGCGAAAGTTCCACGCTGACAAAGAAAGAGAAAGCGACCCTGTTATCTATCGCGATCGATGTGGCAGACGGCGACATCCCGGTCATTGCCGGAACGGGTTCGAACAACACGGCAGATGCCATCGCGCATTCACAGGAAGCGGAAAAGCTGGGCGTCGATGCCCTTTTAGTCATCACACCTTACTACAATAAGACCAGTCAGAAAGGCCTGCTGGCTCACTTTACAGCGATCGCTGAAGCTGTCACCATTCCGATCATATTATACGACGTGCCTGCCCGCACAGGCATGACCATCGCTCCGGAAACACTGGAAGTGCTGGCTCTAAAGCAGCCGAACATCGTCGGTCTGAAAGATGCGACCGGTGATCTTGCCCATCTGAATCGTCTGCAGTATGTCGTAGACGACAGTTTTTCCTTTTACAGCGGTAACGATGATCTGGCCCTGCCTTTCTATGCACTTGGCGGACATGGTCTGATCTCCGTACTGGCCAATGCCCTGCCGAAAGAATACCAGGAGATGTATGAAGCCGCTCAAAAATATCCGAAAAAAGCTGCTGAGATCAGTCACCGTCTTTTCCCCTTAGTGGATGCTCTGGGCGTGGACGTCAATCCGATCCCGATCAAAGTCTTGACCAGTCACTTAGGGTTCGGCGATTATTCTCTGCGTCTGCCTTTAGTGCCCCTGGAATCTGCCGCTCAGGATGTCCTTACTGAACTTTTCGATCACACAAGAAAGGATGATTGAGATGAAGCTATTGCTTGTCGGATACGGTGCAATGAATAAACGCGTCGCCAAACTGGCTGAAGCGAACGGTCACGAGATCGTCGGCGCGCTTTCACCGACTGAAGAAAACGACTGTCCTCATCCACTTTTTGATTCTGTAAATGAAGGCTTGCCTGAAGCAGATTGTCTGATCGACTTTTCACACCCCACGCTGACAAAGGAGGTGCTGACTTCTGACCTTAATATTCCGATGGTCATCGCCACCACCGGTGAAAAAGAGACCCTGCTTGAACTGATGGATAAAAAAGCGGAAACGGCCCCGGTCTTTTTCAGTGCCAACATGAGCTACGGCGTCCATATCGTGACCCAGCTTCTTGAAACGATCGCTCCTTTGATGGATGACTACGATATCGAGATGATCGAAAAACATCATAATCAGAAGATCGATGCCCCAAGCGGCACACTGATCAAGCTTCTGGACGCCATCAAAGACAAGGCCCGGCCCGATGCCAGAGAAGTCTATGACCGCAGTCAGTTATCTGAAAAACGCGATAAACAAGAGATCGGTATTTCCACTATCCGCGGCGGTACGATCGTGGGCGAACATGAAGTTCTGTTTGCCGGACACGATGAAGTCATCTCCGTGAAACACTCGGCCCAGTCGAAGGACATTTTTGCCCGCGGGGCCTTAAAAGTAGCAGAAAAGTTAGTCAACAAAGAAAATGGATTTTATACGTATAATAATTTAGGAGTGTAGAATATGCAGACATTTAACCCGGAAGAAATCATTGAATATATCAGCCGCTCAGAAAAAACGACCCCTTTAAAGATCTACATCAACACGACCCTTAAGCAAGACGCTTTCCCCGAGACCTTTAAAGTCTTTGGATCAGAAGGCAGCTATACGATTTTTGCCGATCTGAAAGAATGGCGCCCTTTTTATGACGATAACAATGAGAAAATCAGTGCGCTTGAAATCGAACAGGACAGACGTCATTCCGCTATCCCGCTTTTAGATACGTCAAAAGTGGATGCACGGATCGAACCGGGTTCATTTATCCGTGACCACGCCACGATCGGCAAAAACGCTGTCGTCATGATGGGCGCAGTGATCAATATCGGTGCTGTCGTCGGCGAAGGGACCATGATCGACATGGGTGCCGTTTTAGGTGGCCGCGCAACGACCGGTAAAAACGTCCATGTGGGAGCCGGTGCTGTCCTTTCCGGTGTCATCGAACCCGCCAGCGCCACCCCTGTCATTATCGAAGACAACGTCCTGATCGGGGCGAATGCCGTGATCCTGGAAGGCGTCCGTGTCGGCAAAGGCTCGGTCGTCGCAGCAGGCGCCATCGTCACAGAAGATGTCCCGGCAGATACGGTCGTTGCCGGCGTCCCTGCCCGTAAAATCAAGAACACGTCCGATGTGGCTTCTGAAAAAGTCGCCATCATCTCGGCATTAAGGGAACTTGATTCCTAAGGCGCTAACGACCCGACACTTATCCCGATCATCACTTACAGGAGGAATGTATGGATCACATACCAGAAACCTTAACACAACACCGAAGAAACCTGCACCAGATCCCGGAACTGTCTTTTCATGAATATAAAACGACGGACTACATCAGAACCACGTTAGATGACTTGTCGATTCCTTATTTCACCCCTTTGGATACCGCAACCGTCGTCTTCTTTGAAGGCCGTACCGTTTCAAAAGAAACGATCGGTTTTCGGGCGGACATCGATGCCCTGCCTATTCAGGAAGAAACAGAAGTGCCATTCAAATCTCAGCACGACGGCGCCATGCATGCCTGCGGCCACGACGGTCACACGTCCATACTGCTGACTTTCGCCGAATGGTGCAAGGAAAAACAGGACGAGGGAAAGCTCGAGAAAAATATCCTGCTTATCTTTCAGCCATCTGAAGAATCCAATGCCGGTGCCGATGCACTGATCCGTGCGTTTCCTTTTGAAGACTATCAGGTCAAGGAAATCTACGGCCTGCATTTAGGCCCGGATATCCCTGAGCACACGCTGGCCACCAAACCAGGCTTTCTGATGGCGAGCGCGACTGAATACCGCATCAACGTCAAGGGTCTGTCTGCTCATGTGGCACAGAAAGAAAAAGGACACAGTGCGCTCGGAGCGGTGACGCACATCGCGACCCAGCTCGGTCAGGTCCAGCAGTACTTTTTAAACGGCCTGCACCAGAATATCCTGCATATCGGGAAACTCCATGCCGGCGAAGCCATCAATACGGTGGCCACAGACGGTCACATCCAGGGAACGATCCGGACCTATGTACCAGAGGATCTCATACACATCCAGGAGAAAATGGAAACTATCGTAGCCGGTACCGATGCCCTTTTTGGAACGGAAACGACGCTCGACTTTGCCAAAGGCTATCCGGCTGTTTATAACGATGAGTCCCTGATGGATACCGTCCAGGCAGGGGCTGACCAGGCCGGCTTGACGCTCGAGCTGCTGGCTGTCCCCTATCTGTTCGGGGAAGACTTTTCCTTTTATTCCTCCATCGCCAAAACGAACTTTGCCTTCTTAGGTGTCCGCAATGAAGAAAAAGGCTATATCCACGGCCTGCATACCGCTTTGTTCAACTTCGATGAAAAGATTTTGCTTAACGGTGTGAAATATTATCAGGCGATTGCCTCTACGCTGGGACTGATTAGATGACCGCACGCTTAATACTGAACACCGAACGACTGACCCGGCAAGCGCGCCGTTTCCAGTCGCAGGTCGACACCATCGCTATCGTTAAAAATGACGGCTATAACCACGGCCTGAAAACGGTCTTTGAGGCCTTTTATGCCGGTGGTATCCGATCATTCGCTACGACGAGCCTGGCAGAGGCCATCCAGCTGAGAGAATGGGACCGGGATATTTTTATCCTGCTGCTCGATCCGGGTGCCGACTTTGACCAGATCAGGACGTATAACCTAACCTTGACCGTTTCCTCGATGGATTTCTACAAGAAATACAGAGAAGAACTGAAAGACATCGCTATCCAGCTGGTTTATCGCAATGATCTTAACCGGCTGGGCTTTACGTCGAGCGAACAGATGAAACAGATCCTGGACGATCCGGACATGAACGTCACTGGCTTGTGGACGCATTTTGCCTCAGCTGATGACTTCGGAGTCGACCGCTATGAGAAGGAAGTCAAGAACTGGCAGACCGTATTGGAGGAATTAAAAGCTTATCTCCCGGATATGACCTATATCCACGCCCAGAACAGCTCTTCCTATCTGCGTGACGACCTGCTTCCTTACCACACCCATATTCGCGGTGGCGTGATCTTATATGGGACGCGTCCTTACTACGACGGCCTGGACACTTCTATCGCTGAACAAGCAGTCAGCATCGAAGCCAGTGTGATCGAGTTGACTCCTGTAAAAGCCGGCCGATCGATAGGCTATTCTGCAGACTACCTGACCGAGAAGGACATTACAGTCGCAGTCTGCGATATCGGTTATGGGAACGGTCTGCTGAAAGGACGCAAAGCCTTCCCCGTTAAGATCAATGAGAAGGCATATCCTATCCGCGTCATGATGATGAGCCATATTCTTGTCGAAGTCGACGAAGATGTTGAGATCGGCGATACAGTGACGCTTTATGATGATGATCTGCGCTTTGACTGGTTCACCAAAAACGGCATCGGCTCGTTTTCTCAGCAGATGTCCAGTCTCAATAAACAAACGTTTGAGGTCGTCTTAACTTAATAGAAAGCATTCGAAGCTGGGACAATAGTCTCAGCTTTTTTCTTATGTGTCCAACTCTTCGATTCGTAATCCTGAGACAACCAGAAGCTTCTCAAGCGATGTTGAGTTTCAAATTTTTAATATCAGGCTATTACGACATAAATTTCACTGGTGGGCTACGAAAAGTTGGTCTAATGTCGGTATGGCGACCAGTTTAGATCACTGTTTCATTTAAAGCTGATGGAAATCAGTCAGGGTATCACCTTCCCTAAGAATTCCTTGATAAGTTCGATAAATTATTATGAACGCCCGTTTATGCAGCGTAAAGATAATAGAAAGACGCCATCCTAGTCTATCGTGACTACACGGAATGACATATCCTTATAAAGGCCGTGGAGGTTGGGGATGACCCCAACCTCTTCATCAAAAAGACATGACAGACGAGTTTGCATACTCACCTTTTTCACCGAATATAAAAATCGTCTCATAAACAACTTCAGTTTGTGAAATAATTGTTTAAAGGGATTAAAACATGTGGTAAACTAGCCGTAGTAATTAAATCGTTTACACTAAAAACAAATTATCAGTAAGTCATTTTTTTGTGAAAAATAGAAAGGACTGATCCTGTGGTTTTAGCCAGCAGTTTTCTGCTTTTTGTCTTCTTCGCTTTTTATATCCTCTATTCAATGATCCAGGGAAATATCGGGATCATGAATACCGCTTCCCTAACGATTTTAGGAATAGCGGCATTGTTCCTTGCCAAACAGTTAGGCAGGGAATGGCAGTCTGTAAAGAGTGATCTGAGACAGCCCATGCAGTTAAAACAAACGAAAAATATTTACACCTTAGCTGCTCTCGTCACTGGAGCTTACGTGACCTTTTTTCTAAACCATCAATGGGGATTAGGTGGTGTGCTGGCATCTGCCGGTGTCGGCTTAGCCGGGGCTTATCTATTTAAAAAGTACGCCGTCGCTATCTACTGCGGTTCCTTTGTGGGCATGGCCTGCAACATCGTTTTTTCAAACCCCTGGTCATTTCTGCTGGCCAGTCTGCTTGCGGGCGTAATCTTTATACTGGCCCAGGATCTGTTCAAAGGATTTGGAGGGAAACTGGGATTCATGGCTTTCTGCGGAACAGTTTTGGCATCCGTCCTGTTCCGGTCGCCTTTAAGAACCTTAGAACCTTTGTCTTCTGATTTATATATGCCGTTACTTTTCATCATCATAGCAGCAGGCATGGCGACCTATTTCCTGCAGGACAAGTTTTCTTTTAGTCCCGTGACGGCCTCAGCCCTTGTCGGTTTGATCATCGCTGTGCTTTCGCCGGACCCCGGACATATTCTGGTCGTTGCCGCTTTTTGCGCAACCTTTGCCGGAATGGTTTCCAAAGAACGCGCAAAAAACTATCCGGAAATGTTCTTTCTGACACTCCTGACCGCTATCCTTTTTATCGCCGTCGCATCACTTTTTGACGGTTCAGGCGGAAAACTCGGAGCCACCGCTTTCCTGGCAACCGTTTCGGGGCGTGGCCTGCTGGACACACTTAACTGGGTGAAAACGAGTCACATCAAACCCCAGCAGCAATCCATCGATAAGTAAAAAAGAGACTCCTTTGCATTCTGCCCCAAAAAAGTCAGACTTGAAACTTCTGAGTTTTTGGGGCAGCTCATTAAGGAGTCTTTTCATATTAGTTTTTAACTAATTGTGACAAACGGAACCTCTTACAATCGCTGAGTTACTACATAAGAAAAAGATTCTACAAGCTCAGCCGGCTCATTGCTCCGAGCAGGCTCTTTTCACCTCTGCTTGCTCCTGCTCAGATTACTGTTCCTAGCGGGATGACCCTAAAACGGCTTTATTCCGACCGCTCCGACCTCCCACACAACTGAGCAGACTATAAAAGGACCGTTTGCTTTCTACTCAGATAAATAGCCCCGCTGACTTGGCGCAACATGAGCAGTTTAGGACTCAGTCAGCCACGAATCAAAAGCGGGCAGGCACAACTGACCGCTTTATCTATCCATTCAAGGTAATAAGAACTACGGGCTGGTTTAACTTCGTCACTCCCCAGAAAAACTATCGCTAAAAAACAAAAAAGAAGGACAGTCTCCAGGGAGACTGTCCTTTCCAATTTCAATTAAATTTATTATCGCGTTTAACCGAACTGTGCAGTCAAAGGTGGCACGACTTGTTTCTTTCTGGAAACGACTCCTTCAAGCATGAGGGTATCGTCGATCAACTCTTTATTGAAGGCTTGAGCAACCTGCGCTTTTTCTTTACCATAGACAATGGCTACAGAATTGCTGTTCAGTACATCCGTCGTTACAAGGACAAATAAATCAATATCGTTGTTTTCGGATTGAGCAGCCATTTCATCGAGCAGTTCCTGTTTGCGGTCCAGGATCTCATCCACGTCCACTACGTTCACCTGGCCGATACGTACGGTCAAACCGCCCATTGGGAAGTTCTTCGCATCATCATTCAAGATCATGTCGGCATTTTTACTTGATGTATCCGTACCGGCTTTCAGCAATTCTTTTCCGTAAGCTTCCAATTCCACTCCGGCGATCTCCGCTAATTCTTTTGCCGCTTTTTCATCTTCTTCCGTACATGTCGGTGATTTCAACAATAACGTATCTGAGATGATCGCTGAAAGCATCAATCCGGCGATGTGTTTAGGAATACCGACATTGTTTTCCTTGTACATCTTCAAGATGATCGTATTGGTGCACCCTACAGGTTCAGCACGGTAAAGCAGCGGATTCGCTGTCTGGAAATTGGCGATACGGTGATGGTCGACAACGGCCAGAACTTTGACTTTATCGATATCCGGCACGCTCTGCTGGGCTTCGTTGTGATCCACAAGCATGACTTCCTGTGTCTCCTCCGCAGCAGTGGTAATGATACGGGGAGCTTCTACGCCGAACTGATCTAAAGCATACTGCGTTTCTGCTGTCGTTTTTCCTAATGCTACGGCTTCCGTCTCTTTTCCTAAGGCATTCTGCAGATGGGAAAAGGTTATCGCTGATGTGATGGCATCTGTATCCGGGCTTTGATGGCCGAAAATCAATATTTTACTCACTGTCATTCTCCTTTTAATTGCATTCTCTTCTTATAGGATATAGTAAAATCCTTCAAATTTCAATAAATGAAAAAAACTATACAGGCTCTGATTCAGCAAATCTCCTGCTGAATCACTCACCCGTATAGTTTTTAATTACTGCGTCTGATATTTATGTGTTTTCAAAATGCGGTTGGCATTTTCAACACGTTCAGCCGTAGGCGGATCGATATCTTTCAGTTTATAAGGGATACCCAGCTGCTCGTATTTATAAACGCCCAGGCGGTGATAAGGAAGTATTTCCACTTTCTCCACACTGTCCAGCTGTTCGATAAAGGCACTCAAGCGCTCCAGATGCTCATCATAATCCGAGCGTTCAGGTACGAGCACGTGTCTCAGCCACATGGGTTTCCCTATTTCAGACAGGTAGTTTGCCATATCTAAAATACTGGTATTGGGATGCATCGTATATTTCTTGTGGATCTCATTGTCGATATGCTTGATATCCATCAGGACAAGATCCGTATACTTCATCAATTCCTCAAAACGGCTGAAGAAAGGTTCGTCATACGTGAACGGCTGACCGCAGGTATCTAAAGAAACGCTGACGCCTGCTGCTTTCGCCAGTTTGAAAAATTCGATCAGAAAATCGATATGGAGGAGCGGTTCACCGCCACTGACGGTGATCCCCCCTTCTTCTCCCCAGTAATTCTTATATTTCAGTGCTTTATCCAGAAGTTCCTGAGGTGCGTAAGGTGTGCCGCCGCCCATGTTCCAGGTATCAGGGTTATGACAGAACTCACAACGCATACGACACCCCTGCATGAACACTACGAAGCGGATCCCAGGTCCGTCAACAGAGCCGAAGCTTTCTGTTGAATGTACATAGCCTATTGGTGAATCTGTCATTATTACTTCCCCCTAATATTTTTTAACTGCTTTCTTATAATGAGTCGTGGAATGTACGTCTCAGTACGTCCATTTGCTGTTCTTTTGTCAGTTTGATGAAGTTTACAGCGTATCCAGAAACGCGGATCGTCAGCTGCGGATATTCTTCCGGATGCTCCATCGCATCTTCAAGTGTTTCGCGGTTCAAGGCATTGACGTTCAAGTGGTGTCCGCCTGTTTTCACGTAGCCGTCAAGCATCGTGGACAGGTTGTTCTGCTGAACGCTGTCTTCTTTGCCTAAGGCTTTCGGTACGATCGAGAAGGTATTTGAAATGCCATCCAGTGACTCTTTGTAAGGTAGTTTAGCCACAGAGTTCAGACTTGCCAGGGCACCATTTGTATCTCTACCGTGTAATGGGTTGGCACCAGGCGCGAATGGTACGCCGGCACGACGTCCGTCAGGTGTGTTACCTGTTTTCTTACCATAAACAACGTTTGATGTGATCGTTAAGATAGAGGTTGTGTGCGTCGCATCACGATAAGTCGGGAACTGTCTGACTTTGTTCATGAATGATCTCAGAAGTTCTACGGCAATGTCATCGACTCTATCATCGTCGTTACCATATTTTGGATAGTCGCCTTCGATTTCGTAGTCCACAGCCAGGCCGTCTTCATCACGAATGACTTTGACTTTCGCATGTTTGATAGCTGAAAGTGAGTCAACAGCAACTGAGAATCCGGCGATACCTGTAGCCATCGTACGGGCAACGTCTGAATCATGCAGGGCCATTTCTACACTTTCATAGCTGTATTTGTCGTGCATGTAGTGAATAATGTTCAAGGTATTGATATACATTTCAGCTAACCAGTCTAAGATCTGGTCATATTTCTGAGTCACTTCATCATAATCCAGATACTCGGAAGTGATCGGACGGAATTCAGGTGCAACTTGCGCTTTAGATTTTTCGTCCACACCACCATTGATGGCATATAACAAGGCTTTAGCCAAGTTGGCACGGGCACCGAAGAACTGCATTTGCTTACCGATAGGCATAGCAGACACACAGCAGGCGATGCCGTAGTCGTCGCCCCATTCTTCACGCATCATGTCATCATTTTCATACTGGATCGCGCTGCTTTCGATGGAAACGCGTGAACAGTAGTTTTTAAATGACTGAGGGAGTTTTGTTGACCATAATACAGTCAAGTTAGGTTCTGGAGCCGGTCCTAAGTTCGTTAAAGTATTCAGGAATCGGAAGCTGTTTTTAGTGACCATGTGACGGCCGTCTAAGCCGACACCGGCAATGACTTCTGTTACCCATGTAGGATCGCCTGAGAACAGTTCGTTGTATTCTGGCGTACGGGCAAATTTGACCAGGCGAAGCTTCATGACGAAGTGGTCAACCAATTCCTGCGCTTCCACTTCAGTCATCGTGCCGTTTTCCAGATCTCTTTCAATATAGATATCTAAGAATGTCGATGTACGTCCAAGTGACATTGCCGCACCGTTTTGTTCTTTAACCGCAGCTAGGTATCCAAGGTACAGCCACTGGAAGGCTTCTTTAGCATTTTGAGCCGGACGTGAAAGATCAAAGCCGTATATATTACCCAGCTCTTTCAGTTCATGCAGAGCTTTCAGCTGATCGCTGATCTCTTCACGTTTTCTGATCATTTTTTCATTCATCATTGCTTTATCTGTATTTGATTTGTCTGCTTCTTTTTCAGCAATCAGACGATCTAAGCCGTAAAGAGCAACCCGACGGTAGTCTCCGATGATACGTCCACGTCCATAAGCATCAGGAAGTCCAGTAATGATCCCTGTGCGGCGTGCATTACGCATTTCTGGTGTATAGGCATCGAATACACCCTGGTTATGCGTTTTTCTCCAGTCTCTAAACACATGTGACAGGAAAGGATCCACTTCATAACCATAAGATTCAGCTGCAATTTCACTCATGCGGATGCCGCCGAATGGCTGGAGTGAACGTTTGAAAGGTTCATCTGTCTGGAAACCGACGACTTTTTCCTTATCTTTAGATAAATATCCTGGACCGTGAGAAGTTATGGTAGAAACGACATCAGTATCCATGTCCAGTACGCCGCCAGCTTCACGCTCTTTTTTGTTGAGGTCCATGACCTGAGCCCACAGAGCTTCTGTTTCTTTTGTCGGACCTTCTAAAAAGGATTCGTTGCCGTCGTATGGACGATAGTTGCTTTGGATAAAGTTACGAACATCGATTTCTTCTTTCCAAGTCTTGCCTGTGAAACCATCCCAGATGGTTTCAAGAGAAAATTCTTCGGTACGCTGTTTTTCCATAATTAATTCTCCTTTGTGTGTATATCAATTTCGACAAGTTCATAATATCACATATCGCTCACTATTTACAAGTGAACCAGTGAACATTATGTGACATTTTGCTTTTAAATCAACGTTTTCGGCTGCATGTTCAAGTTGTCACAATATTGACACAACTCCCTCTTTATGAAAGCGAATTCACTATGTTACTCTTGGTTTGTGGTAAAAAAGTGAAAAAAGTTAAACACTTTGGCTTCACAATTTCCAGTCTTTTTCAGGGCCCCTTTGTTAAATATGAGAAAGGCTTTTATTTTTAAAGTGTATTGCTCAAACATTCACTAACTATAGGAGGAAATGATTATGGTAAAGGTTTTAGATAAAAACAAAAAAGAAACAAGTGTGTACGATGCTATCGATCAGTTGGTAACGAAGGCACAGAAAGCGCTGGACGGTATGCGTGAACTTGATCAGGAACAGGTAGATGAAATCGTCAAGCAAATGGCACTGGCTGGTCTGGATGAACATATGACGCTTGCCAAAATGGCCGTAGAAGAAACTGGTCGCGGCGTATATGAAGATAAGATCATCAAGAACCTCTTCGCGTCTGAATACATCTATCACAGCATCAAAGCAGACAAAACGATCGGTGTCATCAATGAGAACGTCCATGAAGGAACCGTTGAGATCGCTGAACCTATCGGTGTAGTCGCAGGGGTAACACCTGTCACGAACCCGACATCAACAACGATCTTCAAGTCAATGATCGCAATCAAAACAGGAAATCCGATCATCTTTGCTTTCCACCCTTCTGCTCAAAAATCGAGTGCTGCTGCAGCACAAGCTTTATATGAAGCAGCTGTCAAAGCCGGAGCACCTGAAAACTGCATTCAGTGGATCGACAAGCCTTCACTTGAGGCAACTCAGGCATTAATGAAGCACGACGGTGTCGCTACGATCCTGGCTACCGGCGGTCCCGGTATGGTCAAATCAGCCTACAGTTCAGGTAAACCAGCCCTCGGTGTTGGTGCCGGTAACGTGCCGTGCTACATCGAAAAAACTGCAAACGTCAAACGTGCCACAAACGATCTGATCCTTTCAAAAACATTCGATAACGGTATGATCTGTGCGTCTGAGCAGGCAGTTATTGTAGATAAAGAGATTTATAATGAAGTCAAACAGCAAATGATCGAGAACGGCTGCCACTACCTGAACAACGAAGACCGAGTAAAAGTAGAGAAATTCATGGTCTCAGAAGAAGGCCAGTTGAATTCAGCAATCGTCGGTCGTTCAGCTTACGAGATCGCTGACATGGCTGGAGTCAAAGTTCCTCAGGACACGAAGATCCTTATTGCAGAATATGCCGGTGTCGGTAAGAAATATCCATTATCAAGAGAAAAACTGAGCCCAGTTCTTGCAGCCTATAAAGTAAACAATACCGAGGAAGGAATCAAACGCGCGACAGAGATGCTGGCTTACGGTGGTTTAGGACACTCCGCAGTGATCCACTCCCACAGTGACGAAGTCATTCAAAAATTTGACCGTGCCATGAAAGCCGGCCGACTGATCGTCAATGCACCATCAAGTCAAGGTGCCATCGGTGATATCTATAATGCCTACATCCCTTCCCTTACGCTTGGATGTGGCTCATACGGAGGGAATTCTGTGTCAACAAACGTCAGCACCATGCACCTGATCAATGTCAAGAAACGGGCCAAACGTGCAAACAATATGCAGTGGTTCAAGATTCCACCAAAAGTTTATTTCGAACGTAATTCTGTACAATATTTGGCTAAAATGCCGGACATCAAGAAAGCCTTTATCGTCACTGATCCGATGATGGTCGAACTTGGTTATGTGGACCGTGTCCTCTATCACTTGAGAAACCGTCCGGATTATGTTCACTGTGAGATCTTCTCTGACGTTGAACCGGATCCTTCTAAAGAAACAGTCATGAAAGGCGCCGAAGCTATGGCCGCTTTCCAGCCTGACGTTATTATTGCTTTAGGTGGCGGCTCTCCTATGGATGCTGCTAAAGGCATGTGGTTATTCTATGAACAGCCTGATACAGACTTCAATGGTATCAAACAGAAATTCATGGATATCAGAAAACGCGTCTACAAGTTCCCTAAATTGGGCGGCAAGTCTCAATTCGTTGCGATTCCAACGACATCCGGAACAGGTTCTGAGGTCACTTCATTCTCGGTTATCACTGATAAAGAAACATCGACCAAATACCCATTGGCTGACTACGAGCTGACTCCAGACGTCGCGATCATCGATCCACAGTTCGTGATGACTGTCCCCCCTGCTGTTACAGCGGACACAGGTATGGACGTGCTGACTCATGCGATCGAAGCTTATGTGTCAAACATGGCAAACGACTACACAGACGGACTGGCCATCAAAGCGATCCAGTTAGTCTTCAAGTACCTGCCTATGGCTTACAAGAACGGTGCAGATGAAACAGCCAGAGAGAAAATGCATAATGCCTCGACTATTGCCGGTATGGCTTTCGCCAATGCCTTCCTGGGGATCAACCACAGCTTGGCTCACAAACTGGGTGCACAGTTCCATATCGCACACGGCCGTTCAAATGCGATCCTGATGCCGCATGTTATCCGCTACAATGCCAAGAAACCAACGAAATTCGTGGCATTCCCTAAATACGAACACTTTATTGCTGACGAACGCTATGCAGAAATCGCTAAAGCTCTTGACTTACCTGCAAAAACAACTGAAGAAGGCGTAGAAAGCCTGATCAAAGCCGTCTACGACTTAGCTAAAGAACTCAACATTCCAATGAGTATCAAAGAAAACGGCGTAGACAAAAAAGAATTTGAAAAAGTTGTCGACGCAATGGCTGACCGCGCATTCGAAGACCAATGTACGATCGCCAATCCAAAAATGCCTTTAGTCACTGAACTTGCAGAAGTTTACCGAAATGCCTATAAAGGATAAACAAACAGTATAATGAATGATATGAAGAGTCCGGACATTCGTGCCGGACTCTTCTTTTTTGCTCTAATTTCAGTTTTAAAACCAGTATGACTTGTTCTGAACTGCACACCTCTTTTCTGTGTTTATTTAGGATCAAGTGGTTCTCTACGTTATAGGGTAACGTCCTGTCCCCTCGTTCATCTGTATACTATAAGTGATCTCAATATGGTTTTTGCGACCAGTTCTGATGGAAATTTTTCAGGAAGTGGTGCCAATCATCTCTAGTGATCGTTTTTACTCACTCTATACTCCACTGTACCAGGAGTCGCAAATCCAGAAAACTGTACTAATAAGTCCAGCGGATACCATACTAGCGGTTACCAAACTGATCTCTTCCTATATCTTTACCTGATTACATGATAAAATGAGAAAGAAGACTTACCTATTTAGGAGTTGATCACGTGCAGCAGCGCAAACGGACATTATACATTTTATATCTACTTATCACCATTGTCATGGTGGGGATCATTGGCTATTATCTCTTGCTGGACATCAGCCTCATGGACGCCTTTTATATGACGGTCATCACGATTTCCACTGTCGGCTTCCAGGAAGTCGCTCCCATGACTGTCCCAGCCCAGCTCTTCACGATCATCCTGATTTTCTTCAGTCTGGGGATCCTCGGGTATACAGGGTCACAGCTGATCGGTTTTTTCTTTGGAGGCACACTTAGGGAAGCATGGAGGGAACAGAAAATGAATGAACAGCTTAATGAATTACACGATCACATTATTGTCTGTGGGGCCGGTGAAACAGGCCAGCATATCATCCAGTCGCTTGAAAAGGAACAAGTGGATTTTGTTGTTATCGAATTCGAAGAGGAAAAACTGGAAGCAGTAAAAGAATTCGATAACGTCATTGTTTTTCAGGGAGATGCAACGCAGGATGAAGTCCTTGAAAAAGCAGGTATATACCGTGCCAAGGGGCTGATCGCCGCGCTGAACAGTGATGCGAACAACCTTTATACCGTGCTTACGGCACGTCAGCTCAAGCCTGATCTTCTGATCGTCGCACGAGCGATTACACATAACTCACACCAGAAACTCATCCGGGCAGGGGCAGACAAAACCGTCTCCCCAAACGAGATCGGCGGGCACCGTATGGCTTCCATGCTCTTGAAACCCTCTGTCATTGCTTTTTTGGATACGATCACGCATTCCGGTCAGATCGACTTGAACCTGAATGAAGTGGTCATCAAACCGGCCTCGCGGATAAGCAATAAAACCCTGATGGAAGCAAATATTCCTGAACAGACGGACTTGATCATCATTGCCATCAAGGAAAAAGATGAGGACGGTATTATTTTCAACCCGACTAAAGATCATCTGCTGACACCTGGTCAGACACTGATCGCTCTGGGTGACGACGATGATTTCAAAAAACTGAAAAAATTAGCCGGTTCTTGAACCTGATCATACAAAAAAAGCCAGGCAGACATTTTCTGCCCGGCTTTTTTTGCCTTCCCCTTTGTTTAGTTGATTTCGAGCTGATTCCAGAGCCCGCTGAATGCCTCATCAGTCATTTCAAAATAAACAGGCATCGTACCATAATAAACATACTTGTCACTTAATAAGATGAGGGAGATTTCTGTTCCATCTTTCAGATTTAATACCAGTTCTTTAAAGGTTTCATCGCTGCGCATCGTTCCAATAGGATCGTTTTCTGAGGTGCGTTCAACAGGCACGGCATTGTACAACCCTGTGATAAAAGACTGTACAGCTGCTTCGTTTTCCAGGGTCTGGAACGTGTCGGTCTTACTGTCCCATCCCTCGAAACTTCTATACTGTACTGCTTTGATATTTCCTTCGATTTTCAGTTTACCGAAGACATCTTCCCCACGCGTTACCGTCAATCCATTTAATTTTTCAAAAAGCATACCGTCCACATGCTCATTTTCTTCGGAAAGAGTCATGATCCGGAACGACTCCTCATATCCTTCCACTGAATAGACAGACGCTTGACTGATGGTCGAGGCGAATTCCTCCGCATAATCACTTTGATCACTCCACTCATCAATGGAGGGAATCGTTTCTCCCAGTTTTTCCCCCTGGAGCGCCCTGATATCCTCTCGATCGATCGTGGTATCCGATTGAGTATAAATATTTCCTTTATAGACGATCAGGGAAACCATAGAGCTGCTGTCTGCCTCTGGCTGCTCTGGCAATTCTAAAGCAGGGATATCAATGCCTTCACCCGTACGTTTGTTTTCTTCTGGAGAAAAGAACTCGACAGAAGCGAAAATCAATAACACGGCAGCCGCTGCCAGACCTATGGACCAGACCACCTTACTGTTCGGTCTGGATCTCTGTGTTTTTCCCCATTCCCGCTCTGCCTCTTGGATCCCCTTTGTGCTTCTATCTTTCAGCTCTTTGGGAACCTCTATTTCATTCATGATATCTTTGAGATCTTTATTCATAAAAATCCTCCTCCTGAAGATCTTTTCCGAGTTTATCGATAGCTCTATATAATATGGATTTGGCCGTCCCCGAAGGTATATCTAACAACTCGGCCGCTTCTTTGAATGTATACTCTTCATAATACTTGAGCAGGACCATGGATTTCTCCATTTCATCCAGCTTGCTGATCAGCGACTTAAGTGTAAGCGAAAGGTCTGTCTGGTGAACCGGCGCCTGGTAATAATAGCCATTCTTTTCCGGCTCCACATAGGTCAGCCGCTGATTTTTTCTCAAATGATCAATCGCACAGTTGATGGTTATCCGAATAAGCCAGGTCTTGAAATATCTTCCATCTTTTAAGTGTTTCACTGCTTTAAAAGAACGGTAAGCCGTTTCCTGTACGATATCTAGAGCATCTGTCTGATTGTTGACATACACGTATGCCATTTTATAGATATCCTCTTCACAGGAATGAAAAAGGGTGTAAAAAGCCTGACTGTCCCCTTTTTTAGCTCGTTTAAGTATCTTGTCCACGCCATCGCCTCCTTTTCCTCTTTACTTATTAGACGAAACAGATCCTTAAATAGTTTAAATTATTTCCGATTTATGTAAAATATTTTACTGATTTCACGCCCCAGATGTATTCCCCCCTCATGTGAGGATGATAATGAAGAGATAATGACCCAAACTTCTGCTGCTTCCCATGTGACGTTTTAGCGACACCGTGATTCGCTCTGCTGTGCTTTGTTCATCCCCTTATTTTATAGAAAAAGGGCACGCATTCATCCGGAATGTGTACCCTCTCTGTGGATATTACTCTTTCGCTTCTTTTTCTTCTTCTATTTGAACAATACTTTCCTTATAGGCATCGACAGGCACACCGTCGGAATCTTCATCCAGGATGAATGACCCGTTGCTGTAGCGGTCGCTGAAGGCATAATCTTTCGCTCTGACCGTAAATTCATTGCCTTTGTCCGTCACGATGGTCCATTCAGCATCCAGCTGTTCGACATCGATCAACAGCGCCATGCGGTGAGGCTTGTTCTTGAGTTCTCTGAGCACAAGCAGGCCGCGTTTGGCTCTTGAAATAACATCGAAGTCAGCAACGTTCATCCGCTTGACAGATCCGCGGTGGGTGATCATCAAAGCGCTCTTGTTTCCTTCAGAAGGGTCAAAGATGAGGCCCCCTGCTACATGATCCTCTTTTTTCAAGTTGATGGATTTTACACCACTCGCATTCGCGCCGACTGTTGACACTTCAGGCAACGTATAGCGCAGACCAAACCCGAGCTGGGTCACTAAAAAGACATCATACAGCGACTCGTCATTGATCAGATAAACGGAGAGCAGCTTATCGGTTTTCGTCTTTAATTTGATCGCTGTCGCTGAACGTGAACGGTAGGTCCGTTTCGGCGCATATTCTGAAGCAAGCGTCTGTTTGATGTAGCCCGCCTGCGTGATAAAGACGAATTTCTGCTGCTTTGAGAATTCCTTCAAGCCATATGCTGCGATGATCTTCTCGTCAGGCTGTATACTGATCGTCTGGGAAATATGTTCGCCCAGGTCTTTCCATTTAATTTCCGGGATCTCATGCACGGGTCGGTTGATGACATTCCCTTTCGTCGTAAACAGAACGACGTGATCCAGCGTTGATATTTTTTCGGTAAAGACAGAGTGATCCCCGTCTCTTAAGCCGATTTCCTCAGCGTTTGAAGCCCCGTAAGAACGCAGGCTTGTCCGTTTCAAGTAGCCCTCTTTTGTCACTGAAACCACGACTTCTTCTTCGGTAACGAGGACTTCTTTTTCGACTTTCAGTTCTTCGATCTTGTCTTGGATCACCGTCTGTCGGTCTTTGGCGTTTTCCTTCTTTACTTCTCTCAGTTCTTTCTTCATAACTGATTCCAGCGTTTTCTCATCATTCAGGATTTTATTGTACTCACTGATGCGCGCATCCAGCTCACTGGCTTCTTTTTGAAGCTGCGTGATGTCCGTATTGGTCAAGCGGTAAAGCTGCAGGCTCACGATCGCTTCAGCCTGCATCGCAGTAAATCCGTAAGCATTGACGATATTGTCTTTGGCATCGCCCTTGTTTTTGCTTCCGCGGATCGTCTTGATGACGTCATCCAGGATGGAAATGGCTTTTATCAGACCTGCAACGATATGTGCACGCTTCTGGTCTTTATTGAGTAAAAACTTCGTGCGTTTTCTGACGATATCTTTTTTGTGAGAGATATACGCCGCTAGAAACTCCTTCAGCCCCACCTGCTGCGGACGTCTGTCGCTGATGGCTATCATATTAAGGTTATATGAGACCTGAAGATCTGTATTTTTGAATAAGTAGGTCAGGATCCCCTGAGTCGGTGTGTCTTTCTTCAGCTCGACTACGATACGCAGGCCGGTCCGGTCACTTTCATCACGGACATCTGCGATCCCGTCGATTTTCTTGTTGATGCGGATCTCATCCATTTTACGCACCATCGTCGCTTTATTCACTTCATAAGGGATCTCAGTAATGACGATCTGTTCTTTGCCGCCCCGGATTTTTTCGATCTCGGTCTTGGAACGGACAACAATCTTGCCTTTCCCCGTTTGGTAGGCGGATTTCAGGCCTTTGATCCCTTGAATGATCCCGCCGGTGGGGAAATCCGGCCCCTTGACGAAGTCCATCAGCTTGTCGACCGATGCATTCGGATGCTGTAGTTGATATATACAAGCATCTATGACTTCACCCAGGTTATGGGGCGGGATATCTGTTGCATAACCGGCAGAGATACCGGTTGCGCCATTGACGAGCAGGTTCGGAAAACGCGCAGGTAAAACAGTCGGTTCGTTTGTTGTATCATCAAAGTTAAGGACGAATTCAACCGTTTCTTTATCGATATCCTTCAGAAGTTCATTGGCCACTTTTGACAAGCGTGCCTCGGTGTAACGCATCGCTGCAGGGGGATCGCCATCCATGCTTCCGTTATTCCCGTGCATCGTGACCAGAGGCGTCTTCATTTTCCAGTCCTGACTCATACGGACCATCGCTTCATATACACTGCTGTCGCCGTGCGGGTGGAAGTTACCGATAACGTTACCTACCGTTTTCGCTGATTTTCTGAATCCCTTATCGTGCGTGTTGCCTTCAGAATACATTGCATACAGGATACGGCGCTGGACGGGCTTGAGCCCATCTCTAATATCAGGAAGAGCCCGTTCCTGGATGATATACTTCGAATATCTGCCGAAACGGTCGCCCATTACTTCTTCTAATGTCAACTCTTGTATTTCTTCTCGTTGTTTTGCCATGTCAGTAAGTCAAACCTTTCTCACAACTCTACAGTTTCTTCCACTTCTTCAAGAATTTCATTGGTTTCTAAAATGCTGCCTTCCTCTTCAAGCGAGAATTCAACATGTTCTTCGATCCATTTACGACGGGGATCGACTTTGTTCCCCATGAGAACAGACACGCGGCGTTCAGCCTGTGCCACATCATCGATCGTCACACGTATGAGCGTACGTGACTCGGGATTCATCGTTGTATCCCACAACTGGTCAGCGTTC
The DNA here is from genome assembly GCF_900112455.1 of Alkalibacterium subtropicum. Taxonomy (GTDB): domain Bacteria; phylum Bacillota; class Bacilli; order Lactobacillales; family Carnobacteriaceae_A; genus Alkalibacterium; species Alkalibacterium subtropicum. The sequence goes on from NZ_FOLT01000007.1 coordinate 98,933, forward strand.
ATCTCACCGAGACCTTTGTAACGCTGAATGATATAGCCTTTGCCGAAAGTTTCAAGTAGCTTATCCAGTTCTTCATCCGTCCAGGCATACTCGATGACTTCTTTTTTGCCTTTGCCTTTGGACACTTTATATAAGGGCGGAAGCGCAAGATACACCTTGCCTTCTTCGATCAAGGGTCTCATGTAACGATAGAAGAAGGTCAATAACAGCACCTGGATATGTGCGCCGTCCGTATCCGCATCGGTCATGATGACGACCTTATCGTAATTGCAGTCTTTGATATCGAATTCCGGTCCGACACCGGCCCCGATCGTGTAGATCATTGTGCTGATTTCTTCATTTTTTAGGATATCCTGCATGTTCGCTTTTTCTGTATTGATGACCTTACCACGTAGAGGCAGGATCGCCTGGAATTTTCTGTCTCGTCCTTGCTTGGCCGATCCACCGGCGGAATCTCCCTCGACCAGATACAGTTCGTTCTTTTTAGCGTTTTTACTTTGCGCCGGTGTCAGTTTACCTGACAGCAGAGTTTCTTTACGTTTCTTTTTCTTGCCGTTACGGGATTCATCTTTTGCTTTACGTGCCGCTTCCCGGGCTTCTCTGGCTTTGATTGCTTTACGGACGATCTGCTGACTCATTTCTCCATTTTCAGCCAGCCAGAAGTTGAACTGCTCTGAGATGACCGTGTCACAAGCCGCACGTGCTTCTGTCGTTCCCAGCTTGCTCTTCGTCTGACCTTCGAACTGAAGGAGTTTCTCAGGGATGCGGACAGATAAAATGATTGCGATCCCCTCGCGCACGTCCGTCCCTTCCAGGTTCTTGTCACGCTCTTTAAGCAGGTTCACACGCTTAGCGTATTCATTAAAGGTCTTTGTAATCGCCGTTTTCGTTCCGATTTCATGCGTCCCGCCATCTTTGGTCCGTACATTGTTGACAAAGCTCAGCAGGTTCTCCGAATACCCGTCATTGTACTGAAAGGCACATTCCACTTCGATGCCTTTATACTCCCCTTCGAAATAGGCGATCGGCGTCAGTGTATCTTTTTCTTCATTGATGTAATCAACGAATGCCTTGATTCCTTCTTCATAGTGAAAGACTTCTTCGGCATCCTCTTTCCGTTCATCTTTGACTGTGATCGTGACATCTTTTAAAAGGAAAGCCGATTCTCTCAAACGTTCACTTAGAATAGAAAATGAATAGTCCGTCGTTGAAAAGATGTCAGGGTCCGGTTTGAAATGCACCGTCGTTCCGGTCATTTTTTTCTGGCCTTTTTTCTTTGTCAATTTGCCGGCAGGTTTTCCGCCTTTTTTAAAATGCTGGGTATATTCAAAGCCGTCACGGTTGACTTGGACCGTCAACTCTTCAGACAGCGCATTCACAACAGAAGCACCAACACCATGCAGACCGCCGGATGTCTTGTAGCCTCCTGTCTGGCCGAATTTACCCCCGGCGTGCAGGACCGTAAAGATGACCTGGATCGTCGGGACACCGGATTTATGCATCCCCGTCGGCATGCCGCGACCGTCATCTTTGACCGTGATACTGTTGTCTTTATGGATCGTGACATCGATCCGCGAGCCGAATCCGGCCAGCACTTCATCCACTGCGTTATCCACGATCTCGTAGACAAGATGATGAAGCCCTCTGGAGTCCGTCGATCCAATATACATGCCCGGACGTTTTCTGACAGCGTCCAGACCTTCCAATACTTGAATTGAACTATCATCGTAATTATTTTTTGCCATTACCACAGATTCTCCTTTGATTCTTCACATGCTGATGTTTCATGAGTTAACGTTTTATGATAAATATAGATTGTGTACTCTTTCATTAAAAGCCAAGCACTATTAATCTTACCATAATTTAAGCGGCATGTGTAAAAAACCTTTGTTCCCGTCCACTTCATGTGACTCAAGGCGTCTGCGGTGCCCGCCATCTTTTATTGTCGCGACGGTCCCCGCATGGTAGAATAATAAAGGATCAAGGGACAACTTAAGGAGGATATACATTTGATTGAATTTTTTCTAATTGCTGCTGCCTATCTGCTGGGGTCCATCCCCTCGGGTGTGTGGATCGGCAAAGCATTTTATAAGACAGATATAAGAGAGCACGGGAGCGGAAATTCAGGTACCACGAATACTTACCGTGTTCTGGGGAAATGGGCCGGAACAGTCGTATTGATCATGGACATTGCTAAAGGCACGCTGGCAGTACTGCTGCCCCTGTGGTTTGGTGTGACGATCCATCCCATGTTCATCGGGTTATTCGCGATCATCGGTCATGTCTATCCGATCTTTGCCGGATTCAAAGGCGGGAAAGCCGTCGCCACGACTGCAGGCGTCGCTCTGGGTGCTCAACCCCTCTTCGTCCTGGTTTTGATCATGGTGTTTGCAGGCATTCTGTACACATCCAGCATGGTCAGTCTAGCGAGCGTGCTGACTTTGATCCTTGCTGCGGTCGCTTCGCTCTTCGTGGGTGACTGGGTCTTTACGGCCATCGTCTGGATCGCTATGGTCCTCGTCGTCGTCAGGCACAGGGCAAACATAGACCGGATCCGCAGAGGAGAAGAAAACAAAGTACCTTTTGGACTCAACCGTTCAAAAAAATAGTAAAAGACCTTTTCCAGCTCTGTCGGTTTGTTCTGACTGAGCGTGAAAAAGGTCTTTTTTTATCCGATGATCCTGTTTTTTCCGGAAGCTTTTGCTTTATACAAGTTTTTATCTGCTTCCTTTAGCACATCCTCATGATCTCCCTGATCATAGAGTGTGAAGCCGCCACTGATAGTCAAAGACTCGAGTTTCAGGAATTCATTGGTTTCGATCGCCATCCGACAGTCATTGAGATGCTGTTCTGCAGCCTCTTTTGTGGTGTCAGGTAAAAGGATCAGGAATTCTTCGCCGCCATAACGTCCGACGATGCCCTTTTTATCCAGTTTACGTTCCAGTGTCTTGGCGATTTCTTTGAGCACATAGTCCCCAAAGACATGTCCCTTGGTGTCGTTGAGCTGTTTAAAATCATCAATGTCCACCATGCTGACAGCCAGTTTCTTGCCCTTGACCGCTGAATCGATCATATGCGTCTTCAATTCTCTGATGACGGCTCGGCGGTTCCTGATCTCTGTCAGTTCATCCTTGTCGACCAGTTCGATCAGTGAAGACGTCAGATCCTCGAGATTCTCCACTTTACTTTTCTGCTTAGACACATCGAACACGATGCCTGCAGCAAAGAGAGGCGCCCCGTCTTTTGCTCTTTTCGTGACTTTGCCACGGTCATAGTACCATTTCCAGGAGCCGTCCTTGGCCTTTATGCGGTACTCGACTTCGTAAACGGGAGTGAGCCCTTCCAAGTGCCGGCGCATATTCTCCATCACAGATTCATAATCCTCAGGATGCAGCTTATTTGTGAAAAAATCGTAAGGGATCTTTTCAGGCAATTCATCGATAGAGTAGCCGATGGCCTCTACTTTCAGGGGATTAAAGACCACATCATTGGTCTGGATGTTCCAGTACCAGTGACCAAGATTCCCTTTCCAGGGATAGTCCAGTTTCACTTCTGCCTCTTTTTCGGCCAGAAGTTCATCGATCAGCATTTTTTGAGCGTTGATCTTTAAAAGCAGTTCCTCTTTTGTCTTTTCCCGCAAGTTCTCACTCGTCATTTACGCACCCCAATAACTGTTTTATAGGATATATCGGCTGAGGTCTTTGTTCTCGACGATATGCCCGATTTTGTCTTCAACATATTTTTCTGTGATCTTCACTTCACCCATCGTCATGTCCGGCGACTCGAACAGCAGATCTTCAAGCAGGCGCTCGAGGATCGTATGCAGACGACGTGCCCCGATATTGTCTGTCGAATCATTGACGTCAAAAGCGATCTCAGCGATTTTTTCGATCGCTTCCATCGTAAAGATCACGTTGATGTTTTCGGTTTCCAGTAAGGCCCGGTACTGTTTCACCAGCGCATTTTCCGGTTCTGTCAGGATCTTGACAAAATCATCTTTCGTCAAATCGTCCAGTTCCACGCGGATCGGGAAACGTCCCTGGAGCTCTGGGATCAGATCACTTGGCTTGGATAAATGGAAGGCACCGGAGCCGATGAACAGGATATGATCCGTATTGACCGTTCCGTATTTCGTACGGACACTGGATCCTTCAACGATCGGCAGGATATCTCTCTGGACACCTTCTCTGGACACCTGACCGCTGTTCTGCTGCCCTTTAGAGGTTATCTTATCGATTTCATCCACAAAGATGATGCCTGAGTTCTCAGTCAGGTGGATCGCGTCTGAGTAGATATCTTCCGTATTGATAAGTTTGTCTGCTTCTTCTTCCGTAAAGATATCGACGGCTTCTTTCACTGTGACTTTACGTTTCACTTTTTTAGCAGGCGTCAGCTGACCGAACGTTTCTGACAAGTCGATGCCCATCTGTTCCAGCGGCTGACTCATCGGGCTGCTGGTTGCTTTTTTCTTTTCTTCCACTTTGATCTCAACTTCTCTTGAGTCAAGGATACCGCGACTGATCTGATCGATCAGTGCATCGCGTTTGGAAGAGATTTCTTCCGTTACTGTTTCTTCTTCCTCATCGGCATTCTGGTTGAACTGGTTCGGGTCCATCCCCATCCCTTTGAACATGCCGGCTAAAGGATTGTTGTCATAGCCGCTTTTTTCCTTTTTGATACCGGGAGCCAGCGCTTTAGCCACGCGTTCGATGGCTCGTCTTTCAGCGCGTCCACGCACATTTCTGCGGTATTCATCCCGAACCAGCTGGATGGCAGATTCCGTCAAGTCACGGACCATGGATTCCACATCCCGGCCGATGTACCCGACTTCTGTGAATTTTGTTGCCTCCACTTTGATGAAAGGAGCATCCACGATAGCAGCCAGACGACGGGCGATCTCTGTTTTACCGATACCGGTCGCACCGATCATCAGGATGTTTTTCGGTGTGATCTCCTTCTGCATGTCGTCATCGAGTTTCAGACGGCGGTAGCGATTGCGCAAAGCGACCGCGACAGCTTTTTTAGCGTCCTTCTGACCCACGATATATTTATCCAGTTTCGTTACGATTTCTCTTGGTGTTAAATCATTTCTAGCTTTCATGTCATCAGTCTCCTTACAGTTTTTCGGTTACGATATTATGATTGGTATACACACAGATGTCAGCAGCGATCGTCAGGCTGTCTTTAGCGATTTCTTCCGCCGAGAGCTTTTCTCCGTGTTTTTTCAGTGCACGGGCAGCTGACAAGGCAAAATTCCCGCCTGAACCGATGCCTAAAATGCCGTCGTCCGGCTGGATGACTTCACCATTTCCGGAGACTAAAAGCATCTGTTCCTTGTTCATCACGATGAGCAGGGCCTCCAGATTTTTCATCATTTTATCTGTGCGCCATTCCTTGGCGAGTTCGACCGCCGCCCGCATCAGATGGCCGTTGTACTGGTTCAGATAGCCTTCAAACTTTTCTTCAAGAGTAAACGCATCAGCCACACTGCCGGCAAAACCGACGAGGACTTCATTGTTGTATATTTTTCTTACTTTACGGGCTGAGCCTTTCATAATGACTTTCTCGCCCATCGTGACCTGACCGTCTCCAGCCATGGCACATTCGCCATTATGTTGGATAGCTAAAATCGTCGTTGCATGAAACTCTGTCATTTTGTTTTCCTCCATTTTAAAGTGTTTAGTTACGCTCTTGGGTGGTAAGAATTGTAGTCCTTCTGCAGGTGCTCGGTGGTCACATGCGTATAGATCTGCGTCGAAGCCAGACTCTTATGCCCCAGCAGTTCCTGCACCGTTCGTATGTCCGCGCCATTATTAAGTAAATGAGTCGCAAAGGTGTGTCGAAGCATGTGCGGGGTGATATTATGAGACAGCGCACTCTTTTTGATCAATTGTGTCAATACGAACTGAATGCCGTTTTGAGTGATCTGATCCCCATGATGGTTAATAAAAAGATGATCATGGTCTTTCCTGTATTTTAACATCAGCGGCTTTCTTCCATCTTCGATATAGGCCTTGACGGCTTCACTTGCATAATGCCCGAAAGGAATATAGCGTTCCTTTCGGCCTTTTCCTTTAACGAAGAGCATACCCATCTCAAAATCGATATCCTGCAGCCGGATGCCCTGACATTCGCTCACACGGATCCCTGTCCCGTAAAGCAGTTCTAAAAGAGCCTGATTGCGCAGGTCAAGCGGCGCATCGCCTTCTGCAGCTTCAAACAGCACCTTCATTTCTTCTTCATAGAAAAAGCTGGGCAAGCGTGAGCCGCGTTTTTTCAGATGCAGATAAGAGAATGGGTTGTCCTTAACGATCTCGTTGTTGAGTAAAAACTGATAAAAAGCACGCATACTGGATATCTTCCGGGAGATCGAAGCACGCGAATATTCTTTATCCGTTAAATAACTCAGATATATGCGCGCGTCAGACAATTCCACTGCCAAGATATCCTCTTCCCCTGTTTCTTTTAAAAAACGCTCAAACGCCAGTAAATCGTCAATATAAGCAAGATTCGTATGCTCAGAATAATGCCGTTCATTGGTCAGATAGTTTGAAAAAAGGCGGATCCATTTATTTTCCATGCGTATCTCTCCTCACCTTCTCTATTTTACCATATGCGAGACATTCAGGCACACAAAGAAAGTGGGATGTATGCGTCAAGTTTTTCTCGGTAACCTTTAACTAGTAGAATTAACAGAAATTATGTTGTGTTAATATTTTTAGGAAAATGCCTGGCCTAATTTCCCAATGAAGCTACTCACAGGGTCAAAGTTGGATATTTTCCCAGTTTGAACAGTGTGTGTGGTTGAACGAGGCTTTTTCAAAGCCTGACGGACTGCTCCCTTAAGATCTTCACCTAACGGTTCAACGATAGAATCAACTTTTGTGGTCAAAGCTTTTTCCAGAAGACTGTTTTGCTCTGCTGTTAGTAATGCTACGACATTAGCTAC
>NZ_FOLT01000027.1 GCF_900112455.1 Alkalibacterium subtropicum
CTCATATCTTACGAGATGAGGTAATCGAAAAGAGGTTCATAGGGTTATCCAGTAAAAACCGGAAGGTTAAAACCCTAAATATAATATACAAGGAGAGATAAATAAAACCGCTTGCATTTTTTTTTGAAGTGCAGTATAGTAAAAACAGCAAAACTTGTATATACAAGTTACTCAAAGGAGGAAATTGTAGTGGCAGATTTTAAAAGAGATGCAAAAGAGCTGCTGGATGCGATCGGCGGCAAGGATAACGTCAACGCGGTAACGCACTGTGCGACACGCATGCGTTTCGTATTGGATGATCCTTCCAAAGCAGACACGGAAAGAATCGAAGATATCGAGGCTGTTAAGGGAACATTTACGCAGGCAGGACAATTTCAGGTTATTGTGGGAAACCGGGTGGCAGATTTTTATAACGAGTTCTCCGCAATCTCAGGACTTGAAGGTGTCAGTAAAGATGATGTGAAGAGCGCCGGGAAGAAAAATATGAACAGCCTGCAGCGCATCATGGCGGCATTGGCAGAAATTTTCACCCCGCTCATTCCAGCAATTATTATCGGTGGTTTGATTTTAGGATTCAGAAACGTTTTAGAGCAGGTACAGTTTGCAGCATTGGGACAAGCCATGGTTGACGGTCAGGCGGCGTTTACAACTGCCGGAGAACCGATTTACAACACGATCGTTAATGTCTCTCCATTCTGGAGCGGGGTCAACGCTTTCTTGTGGCTGCCTGGTGAAGCGATTTTCCACTTCCTGCCAGTCGGTATCACATGGAGTGTCACCCGTAAAATGGGGACCACGCAAATTTTAGGTATTGTCTTAGGTATTACGTTAGTTTCCCCTCAGCTGATGAATGCATACGGTGTCACAGACATTCTGGCTGGTGACGTCAATCAATGGGACTTCGGCTTCTTCCAGCTGGATATGATCGGATACCAGGCTCAGGTTATTCCAGCCATGCTGGCCGGCTTCTTACTGGTCTACCTTGAAAAATGGCTGCGGCGCGTCATACCTGAAGCCATTTCGATGATCTTTGTTCCATTGTTCGCACTGATCCCAACTGTCTTTATTGCCCATGCCGTTATCGGACCGATCGGCTGGCAGCTGGGTATCTGGTTGTCTCAAGTGGTTCAATGGGGACTGACCGGTACATTCAACTGGGTCTTTGGTTTTATCTTTGGTGGCTTGTATGCCCCACTCGTTATCACTGGACTTCACCACATGACCAATGCGATCGACCTGCAGCTGGTCGCTGACTTTGATCAGACCATTTTATGGCCAATGATCGCCTTGTCAAACATTGCTCAAGGTTCAGCTGTTTTAGGTATCATCTGGATGCACAGAGGAAATGAAAAAGAACAGCAGATCTCTATCCCAGCAATGATTTCAGCATATCTTGGGGTAACAGAACCTGCACTCTTTGGTATCAACATCAAGTTTGTCTACCCATTCGTCGCAGGCATGATCGGTTCAGCCTTTGCAGGGATGACTTCAGTGGCATTGAATGTCGCATCCTTTAATATCGGTGTCGGTGGACTGCCGGGGATTCTTTCCATTATTCCTGAATATTGGATCGGCTTCCTGATAGCTATGACGATCGCGATCGTTGTTCCATTTGTTCTGGTTATGGTCTTTGAGAAACGAGGCATCATGACTAAATGGGAAAATGATCATCTGCCAATTCCAAAATTAGGCAACTAAATTCGCTCGATTAAATTAAGTAAGAAAAAGGGTTAAGGAGGAAGGATATTTCCAAAAGATGGGCTATATTCTGGTAGGCTTACTGGAAGATGCGCGTTTATGGAGGTATCCTTTCTTCTTTTAGATAAAGAGAAGGGACGGATACAATGGGAAATCTACATGACAAAGTCATTTATCAGGCTTATCCCAAATCATTCAAAGATACAGATGGAAATGGCTTCGGTGACTTGAACGGTGTCATAGAAAAGCTGCCGTATATAGCCGAACTGGGTGCAGATATGGTCTGGCTCAATCCTTTTTATAAATCACCCCAGAACGATAACGGGTACGATATTGCAGACTATAAGTCGATCGATCCGCTGTTCGGGACATGGGATGATTTTGACCGGTTAGTGAAAGAAGCAGACAAGCACGATATCGGTCTCATGCTGGATATGGTCTTGAATCATACATCCACCGATCATGAGTGGTTCCAGAAAGCACTGGCCGGCGATAAGAAGTATCAGGATTTTTATATTTTAAGACCGGCTCAAAAAGACGGCAGCCTGCCGACGAACTGGGAGTCAAAATTCGGCGGCCCGGCCTGGTCAAAATTCGGTGACACAGACAAGTATTATCTTCATCTTTATGACGTCACGCAGGCAGATCTGAACTGGCGTAACCCTGAAGTACGCAAGGAACTGTTTAAAGTCGTCAATTTCTGGCTGGAAAAAGGTGTCAAGGGATTCCGTTTCGATGTCATCAATGTCATCGGCAAAGCGGAAGAATTGGAAGATGCGGATGATGGCGTCGGGAAATCGCATTATACGGATACACCGATCGTGCATGACTACATCAAGGAACTGAATAAAGAGACGTTTGGACAGTACGAGGATATCGTGACAGTCGGTGAGATGAGTTCGACGACCGTTGAAAACGGCATACGATACTCCAACCCTGAGACAGATGAACTGTCCATGATCTTCAGTTTCCATCATTTGAAAGTCGATTATAAAGACGGCGAAAAATGGACGACCATGCCGTTCGACTTTATTAAACTGAAACACATTTTGGATGAATGGCAAGCCGGGATGGCTGAGGGCGGCGGCTGGAACGCCCTGTTCTGGAACAACCACGATCAGCCCCGCGCCAATAACCGTTTTGGGGATGTGAAGAACTATCCGATCGAAACAGCCACGATGCTGGCCCAGACGATCCACTTGCTTCGGGGCACACCTTATATCTACCAGGGGGAAGAGATCGGGATGACGAATCCTGATTATGCTGAACTGGATAACTATAAAGACATTGAAACGCATAATGCCTTCATCGAACTAAAAGAAAACGGGCACTCTGACGAAGAAGCCCTTGAGATCATCCGGGACAAATCACGCGATAATGCCAGAACGCCGATGCAGTGGGATCAGTCGGAACACGCCGGTTTTACTGAAGGTGAACCATGGCTGAAAGTTGCAGACAATTATAAATTGATCAATACGGAAAACGAGAAGCACAGCGGAAAAATCCGCTCCTACTATAAAGAACTGATCCGTCTCCGCAAAGAGATGCCGATCATTCAGGAAGGCTCATATGAAGCGATCGCATTGGATCATCCAAGTATTTTTGCTTATGTCAGAGAACATGAAAATCAGAAATTGCTGGTCCTGAATCATTTCTATGCGGAAGAAGATCAAATCACGCTTCCAGACGACCTGCTGGAAGGTGAAAGCAGATATCTTATCGGCAACAGCGGTGAACGCAGACTTGAAAAGACGTTCACGATGGGGCCTTACGAAACGGCAGCGTTTTTAATTAAATAATGCAGGAACACAAAAGAGGAACGCTAGCTGAGCTAGTGTCCCTCTTTTTACTTATGATAGTCCATTGGGGGCCGGCGACGGGCGAATTCGACGAAACGAAATTTGTCCAGCCGGTGCCTTGATTCTGTGTACTGGAACAAGGTCGTGTCCTCCAGATGCACTTCGCTGCGTGTGACCACGACATGCGTGTCCCCGTGCAGAGTCATCAGCTCGCGGTCTTCTTTCGTGGCAGGCTCAACGATAAACTCTTTTCTGGCGTAACCTATAGTCAGACCAAGTTCTTTTTCGATATAGTTATACAGTGATTTTTTCGCTTCTTTGTCCGGAAGCTCTTTTATAACCGAGGTCAACAGATAGTCTTTATCCAGAATGACTGTTTCGCCGTCCACTTTCCGTCCACGAATCACAGCATGAACTTCTGTACTAGGAGAAATATTTAAAAATGTAGCAATTTGTTCAGGCAGTGTCTCGATCTGGTTTTTTATAAGCACGGTTTCACTGTTGATGTGCTGTGCTTCTTCCAATTCCTTATAACTTGTCAGACCGGAAATGGGGAAATCGAAACGTTTGATATCTAAAACGATCGATCCTTTTCCCTGCTTTTTTTGTATGTATCCGCTCTCAAGCAGCAAGGTCAAAGCTTTTCGAATTGTTTCACGCGAAACATTATACTTTTTCGACAGCTTGTTTTCGCTGGGAAGCAGCTCGCCGGCCTTGTATGTCTGGTTTAAAATATCTGATTCAATATCTAAAAATATTTCTTGAAATCTACTCATCGGTTACAGTCCTTTTCAAAATCTTTCTGTGCAGTAAGCTCTATTTTAATTGAAAACGGGTTACTTCTCAACTATATCAGAGTCAGGAAATAAAATGTCTCTTTATGTAAAAAAACTCTCAAGCTGAAAATTTCCTTTCAGCTTGAGAGGGCTTAGTGACATCAAGGGATCGTAATGATTTGACCGACAGTGATAAAGTCTGGGTTAGAAATATTGTTTTCGGAAGCCAGAGCACTGACTGAGGTGTTGTATCGATTGGCTATAGCCCATAACGTGTCTCCGGATTCCACCGTGTACGTCGTTGTATCCGTGTCATCAGAGTCGTCCGGTGAGGTGTGGCCTCCGCCGTCACTTGACCCCGGGAGCGTGAGTGTCTGACCGACAAAGATCAAATCGGGATTTGATATGTTGTTTTCGGAAGCGATGGCTTCAACTGTCGTATCATAGTCACTCGCGATGGCACCTAGTGTGTCGCCGGCTTCAACGGTATATGTCGACGCTGAAGGCTGGTCTGGTTCGTCGGGGGTGGTCTCTCCACCACCGTTGCCGCCACCCGTGCCAGGAATCGTCAACGTCTGACCGGCCACGATAAAGTTTGGATCTGAAATGTTATTGGCTGAAGCGAGGGCATCTACCGTTGTTCCATACTGACCGGCAATGGCTGAAAGGGTGTCGCCGGGTTGGATGGTATACATCGTTGCTCCTGTTTCTCCACCGGTGTGGTCTGAACCGACCATTTCTTCAATGGTGACGAAGGCGTATCCCATCGCATCCAGATTCTCAATGATCTCAGGAAGTGCTTCGGTCGTGCCGGGGGCATTAGATCCAGTATGCATCAGGACGATGCCGCCGGGAGCGATGCCGTCCATGACCCGCTGAACGATTTCGTCAGAAGAATTGCCCGTCCAGTCAAGGGTATCGACTGACCACATGATAGTGTTTGTATAGCCTGCATCCCCTGCTGTCTGCAATACATCAGAGTTATAATCGCCGTAAGGAGGTCTGAAGAAAGTGCCGGTACTCTCTCCTGAAGCATTTTGAATAAACGCTTCATTGCTTTCCAGCTGATTTCTCATCTGATAATCAGACAACTCTGTGAAATAAGGATGTGAATATGAATGGTTACCGATCTGATGTCCCTGGGCCACGATCTCCTGTATATAGGGGATTTGGTCCTCATCGCCGTAAGAAGCAATAAAGAAGGTGGCGGGAACATTATAGGCTTCGAGCGTCTGGAGAATGGCTGGCACATTCATGCCATTGGCTCTGTCATCGAAGGTCAGTGCGACTTCGTTACTATTTCCGTCCCCACTGTAAATAACTTCCGAGGGGGCGGCGTGAACGGATGATGCAGCAGAGAAGAGACTGAGCGCTGCTGCAGATAAAAGCAATGTCAGGCTTTGTCTTTTCTTCATGATCAAAAATTCATTCCTTTCTTTTGTTATAGGTATAGTTTTTCATCCCTTTTACTCACTGTAACAATCTAAATGTATTTATTCAAATATGAAGAATTTAATCACAAACAAAGTGTGTGAAAAGGCTGATGCCAATATTTAATTCATCAAAAGTATAGAGAGTAAGCAAATAGAAATACCGTCATATCACGGAATGGAATTCCGCGATGTGACGGTACATTCTTCTTTATTAAGTTCTTGTCAGATCCCTTTGCTTTCCTTGGGTCTATCTGATAGTCAGGACTTGTCCGACACTAATGAGGTTTGGGTTAGAGATGTTGTTGTCGACTGTTAGTTGCTGCACGGTGGTGTTGTATCTCTGGGCAATGGAATACAGGGTATCGCCCGGTCTCACGGTATACGTCGTTGAACTTGGAGGAGGCGTTGTCGAGCTGCCATTTCCAGGAATGGTGAGGACTTGTCCGACGCGGATAAGATTGACGTTGGGAATGCTATTGGCAACAGCGATCTGCTGTACCGTCGTGTCGTAACGGGCGGCGATGGCGGATAAGGTGTCACCGGCCTTCACAGTATAGGTGGTCGTGCTGGAAGGAGGTGGAGGAGGTGTTGTGCCACCATTTCCAGGGATGGTGAGGACCTGTCCGACACGGATAAGATTGACGTTCGTGATATCATTCGCAGCCGCAATACGTGAAACGGTCGTATTGTATCTTGCCGCGATAGCTGACAGGGTATCACCGGCTTTGACGGTATAGGTGGTCGTGCTGGAAGGAGGTGGAGGAGGTGTTGTACCACCAGTTCCAGGGATGGTGAGGACCTGTCCGACACGGATAAGGTTGACGTTCGTGATATCATTCGCAGCCGCAATACGTGAAACGGTCGTATTGTATCTTGCCGCGATAGCTGACAGGGTATCACCGGCTTTGACAGTATAGGTTGTCGATCCGGTAGGTGGAGGTGGTGTCGTCCCGCCGCTGCCCGAAATGATCAGTACCTGACCGGCGCGGATCAGATTAGGGTTAGCAATATTATTGAGTTCCACGAGGCGTTGAACGGTGGTAT
>NZ_FOLT01000006.1:0-122153 GCF_900112455.1 Alkalibacterium subtropicum
GCGGGTGCCAAATGTTTTCTGGATTTTTTTGGGTCGGTTTGTATCTAAAGGACCATCCAAAATACAACAGACGATGGTTTTCTGATGCACATCGATACCACAACATGTTTCAATCATTACTTCCATGACCATAACCTCCATCCATAAATTAGGAAACAGACCATCTTATAAAATGTTGTAATTTTATTTCCACATTCAATGATGTATTCGGCTTATCGCAAAAGATAAGACGGTCATCCAGTTTTTTGTACAGGTTCGGCAAAACCCATTAAGAGATCGGATTAGTGTTTCCTGATTCGATTATAGAACAAAACATTTTTTCTGTCGTGGTTTAGATTGTGAAGCAATCATAATGTTTTTTGTAGTAATCATCTTTAAGATTAATTGGTCATACTCAGAGAGAAAAGGATGCGGGTACGGCTAATGGTGCTTGTATTGAGCGTACTGAGGCAGAAAGTACCGTGAGTACGTCTAATGCTGCCCTCATTGAACGTACTGAGGCAGGAAATTCCGTGGGTACGTCTAATGCTGCCCTCATTGAACGTACTGAGGCAGAAAGTACCGTGAGTACGTCTAATGCTGCCCTCATTGAGCGTACTGAGGCAGAAAGTACCGTGAGTACGTCTAATGCTGCCCTCATTGAACGTACTGAGGCAGAAAGTACCGTGAGTACGTCTAATGCTGCCCTCATTGAACGTACTGAGGCAGGAAATTCCGTGGGTACGTCTAATGCTGCCCTCATTGAACGTACTGAGGCAGAAAGTACCGTGAGTACGTCTAATGCTGCCCTCATTGAGCGTACTGAGGCAGAAAGTACCGTGAGTACGTCCAATGCTGCCCTCATTGAACGTACTGAGGCAGAAAGTACCGTGAGTACGTCTAATGCTGCCCTCATTGAACGTACTGAGGTAGGAAATTCCGTGGTTACGTCTAATGCTGCTCTTATTGAGCGTGCTGAGGCAGAAACTCCCTTGGGTACGTCCAATGTTGCGCGCATTGAGCGTACTTAGAGAAAAAACCCATGATTACGGCTAATCATATCCTTATGGAGACTATGCTAAAGAAAAACACTATACAGTTTTTTTCAATAAGGCCCTGATCAGGCTGAAGCCTGATCATTCATCTTACAATAAAAAATGACCATACTCACCGTTCGGCGAGTATGACCCACTCTATAAACTCAGTTAAAACAAGTCGAGCTGTTTGGGGGCAAGGCCGGAAAAGTCAAGACCCAGCAGGTCCTGCAATTCTTTGGCGTTTTTGGCCGCGTGACCGCCGGAGTTATTGTTGAAGATCACACAGACTTCGTCAGCCTCTGTCTCAAGCTGCTTCACTAAAGCCGCAAATGCTTTCAGTTCATCCTTTGAATAATTATAGAGCGTCCGCTCAGCACGCCAGTCGGTCACGTTTTCACCGAGCCACCCTTCATAATTCCGACCGTGGAGACGCAGGACGCTTAAAGAAGGTGAGGTGACTTCCGGGACCTTGGGCACACTGTTATTCGGCGTCTGGGGCTGGTCGACCACCACATTCGTCCAGCCCTGATCTTTCAAAAAGGCAAGGGTGCGGTCTTTATTGGCTTCACTGAACCAGCTGGGATGCCGAAACTCGACAGCGACAGGCAGATCCTTCATTTGCTTCTTCACATAACGGAGATAATTGACGTGTTTTTTTACACAGTCAAAATAAGGAGGGAACTGAAAGAGGAAAGCCTTGATTTTTTTCTGCTCAAACATGGGCTGAAAGGCATCCAGATAGGTCTCAAAGGCTTCATCCATAGTCGTGAACTCGTCTTGAAAAGACTTATGTAGCGTCAGGACACCGTAAGCTTTTGGAAAAAACTGGAAAACAGCGGGTGTCTTTTCTATCCAGCTATTGATCGTCTCGCTTTTTGGGATGGCATAAAAACTTGTGTCGAGTTCCACGACCGGGAAGTGGCCGGCATATTCGATCAGTTTTTTATTCGTACTGCGCTGGATGAGGGGATGGTCGCTCCAGCCGGTCAATCCTATTGTGATCATTTCATTCTATTCCTTTCGCTGATTTTGAATCGCTTCGATAACATCCTTCAGCAAGTCGCTGTAATCTGACTGCGTCTGGTCAGCAAAGGGATGCAGGGACTTGACCCGGCGACTGCGTTTGGATGTCCGTCTTTCTTTGGCAGAGAGATGCCGACCATCGATAAGCTGCTGGATAATGCTTTCCGTATATTCATATCCGTCATGATGCAGGACACGACAGCCTTTTGGCAACAGCATGGAGGCGAGGCCATAATCTTGAGTAATGACGATGTCGTTGGGTTTGGCGATGGCTACGATCTTGAAATCCGCCTGATCGCTGCCGCGTTCGACCCATAACTGTCTGACATGATCGGGGACTTCTTTGGTTGAAAAGTGGGCAATGCTGGCGACCAGGACCACTTCCAGACCATACTGCTTTGCCAGGGCAATGGTCTCTTCTTTCACGGGGCAGGCATCGGCATCGATGATCAGTTTCACGGTCATCATCCTTTCATTCTCTTTCTTACCAGTTTAACACAGTCCAAACGTTTGAGACACGATAAAGGAGGGTTAAGTGAAGGAGGAACGTTAAGATGATCTTTGATCATGCGCTGAATTCTTTGAAAAAATACCTAGCCATGCTTATTAAGTGTGAGCTTAATTAATTGACTGCGTACAATAAGTGAAACTAAAAAGCGACATGAATGTATGACCACTCATGTCGCTTATTTAAATATAATGATTAGTCGACTTCCAGTACTTTTTCCATGTCCAGGTTGAAGCCGACATTATCGACGTGAAGGAATTCTTTCAGGTTCATAACAGTCGCTCCGTATAAACTGGCCTTGCGTCCAAGCGCTGACTGTTCGATCGGTACATTTTTGTAGATCGTCATGCTCAGATAATGTCTCAGCAGACTGATGAGTTCCGGGATTTCTTCCAGGATCTCGGAATTGATATACACGATTTCCGGATCATAGTTGCCGATGACGTTCATCAGACCGATGCCGAAGTCTTTGGCGAACTGCAGGATCATGTTGAGTGTTGCAGAATCTTTCTGATGATAAGCCTTGACCAGATCATCGAAAGTCAAAGCCGGATCGCCTTTTAAAAGCTGAAATTTACGCACGAGGGCTTTTATCGAGCAGTACTGTTCCAGACAGCCCTGATTTCCACAGGGGCAGCTGATGCCGTTCGGATAAAGCACAGTATGGCCGATCTCACCACTTCGGCCTTTAAAACCGCGGTAAAGCTGTCCGTCTAATATGATCCCGGCACCGATACCTGTGTGCGCACTGAAGGATATGAGGTTTTTATGTTCGGTGTCAAAAGCAGCTTCGGCCAGTGCTGACAAGTTCGCTTCGTTTTCGATATGGACCGGCAGATCGAGTTTTTCCTGAAGCAAAGCCACAAGATCCAGCTGGTCAAGATCAAAATAAGGCGTAAACTCGATTCTGTTGTGATCGACGATCCCGTGGATGGAGACGGCGATGCCAATGATACCGAAAGGCGTTTCTTTCATGTTTGAGCGGAAATCATCGACGACAGATGTTATATAGCCGATGATATTCTCTTTGGTGATGCCAGTTTCTTCTGACGTGTACTCGATTTTTTCGCCGTCAAGGAAAGTAATGAGGTAGCTGATACGATCGTAACGGACGTCGAAACTGATGGAGATGCCGGCCTTCTTATTTACAGTGAGCAGGATGGGGCGTCGCCCACCGGAAGACGTACTTTTTCCCGGACCGATCTCGATGACATAATCATCTTTTATCAGCTTCCTGACTATCTCTGAAACTGTTGCTTTGTTCAGCCCGGTGACTTCTGAAATCATGGCGCGTGAAATTTCCGGCCGGTTCATGATCTCCGACAAGACGAGAAGGCTGTTGTTTTCTCTGATGCTGTTTTTCATTCTAAACATTATATTCCCCGTTTCTAATAGTCATACATTCTGGTCATTGAAATAGTAGTGCGAATACAATCATAAATAAGTAAATAAACATATACGTGCATAAAAGGGGCCTGATTTATTTAAAAAGAGCATGAAAGCGCTTGACAATAAAAACGAGAGCCGCTATAGTTATATTGCAAGTTGGTTGATTAAACTAACAAACTAGAATTACATACAGTTTAACACATCCGATAAGAGAAGAAAACATAAAAAAGTAAAGGTTTTCTTCTCTATTATGTTACAACACTTTCCGCCATTGAGACAACACAAACTGTTCACTCTTTGCCAAGAAATCACCGAAACCTTTTAGGCACAAGGATTAAATTAAGATCGTCTGCTGAGCCGAAGCGTTCTGCTTAGCAAGTGTCCCATGGTTACGTGTTGTTGACAGTCCATTTTAACGTGAGTGGAGGGAAATGACTGGAACATCATTAAGCGCTTCACTGATCATTATAAGAAAAAAGAATCAGGTTTCACTATTTTATTTAAACTATTAGGAGGATTCAATTATGTCAATGATTCAAAACCCCGTACTGAAAGGTTTCAACCCTGACCCAAGCATGCTGCGAGTCGGTGATGATTATTATCTCGCTGTTTCCACATTTGAGTGGTTTCCAGGAGTCGTGATTTATCATTCCACGGACATGAGAAACTGGCGTCAAGTGGCACGACCACTTAACCGCGTGGAACTTCTGGATATGAAAGGTAACCCGGATTCCGGTGGTGTCTGGGCACCTCAATTAAGTTATGCGGATGGCCAGTTCCAGCTGATTTATTCCGACGTCAAAGTGACTGGCGGGATCTACAAAGATGTAACGAATTATCTGACGACGTGTGAAACGATCGACGGCGAGTGGAGCGAACCGGTCTACATGAACCAGTCCGGCTTTGACCCATCCCTGTTCCATGACAAGGACGGCCGTAAATGGTTCGTGAATATGGTGTGGGATCACCGTGTCGGCAATCATGACTTCGGCGGGATCGTCCTGCAGGAATACAGTGCTGATGAGAAAAAGCTGGTCGGTGACCGCAAGATCATTTATAAAGGGACGGATGTCGGTTTGACAGAAGCCCCGCATCTTTACCATATCGGGGACTATTACTACCTTCTGACAGCTGAAGGCGGCACGATGTATGAACACCATGCAACGATCGCCCGTTCTAAAAACATTGATGGACCTTACGAAACACATCCGGATAACCCGCTGATTTCATCCTGGGGACATCCGAGACTGGCTCTGCAGAAAGCCGGGCATGCCTCGATCGTTGAAACGCAGAACGGTGAATGGTACCTGGCTCACTTGACCGGGCGTCCGACAAAAGCGCCGGGTGATGTCCTGCTGATGGACCGCGGTTACTGCCAGCTGGGACGCGAAACAGCGATCCAGAAACTGGAATGGAAAGACGGCTGGCCCTATGTCGTTGACGGCAACTATCCAAAGGTACAGGTCCAAGCACCTGACCTGCCGGAACAGAAATGGGAAGCAGACTTCCCGGTAGTGGATCAGTTTGATTCAGAAGAGCTCGGCGGACAGTGGCAGACTCTGCGTATCCCTTATACTCAGTTTGCCTCTCTGACTGACAAGCCGGGGCACTTGCGTCTGTATGGTGCCGGAGGATTCTCCAATCTTCATAAGCAGGCACTTGTCGCCCGTCGCTGGCAGGCTTTTGCATTTGAAGCAGAAACAAAAGTCAAAGCAGATCCAGTGACCTTCCAGCAGCAGGCCGGCTTAGTGAACTACTACAACACAAAAAACTGGACAAGTGTTCATGTTACCTGGGATGAAGAAAAAGGCAAGATCATCGACCTGTATGCCTCAGAGCGCAACAACGTATCCAATCCTCTAGGTGCCGATACGATCCAGGTGCCAGAAGATGCAGAAGCCGTCTGGTTCAAAGTGAACGTCGACCAGTACACGTATCAGTACAGCTATTCCTTCGACGGAAAAAACTGGAAAGAGATCCCAGTGGTCTTTGATTCATGGAAGCTGTCTGATGAATACATTCAGGAATCCGGCTTCTTTACAGGTGCCTTTGTCAGCATGAGCTGTATCGATACGAGCGGTATGAAGATGGCAGCGGACTTTGAGTACTTCCGCTATGAAGAAGAGGAAGACGACCGTGACCACTGGACACAGACGCGTCACTGGAATGAAGAGAAAAGTGAAGGGCGAAGCAAGACGGCTTTAGGTAAAACAGGTACGTCAAAATAATAATCTGAAAAAAGAGAGGAGACCGGTAAATCAGGTAAAGCTAAAATCGATAAGACAGATGAACGCTTTACGCTTTGCCGGTCTTTTATTATAAAAAAGAGAGAATGGACGTGGAAATATGAGTTATGTATTAGGGTTGGACTTGGGAACCAGCGGCTTGAAAGGTATCTTAGTCAATAAAGAAGGGAAGATCGTCGATGAAGCGTCTTCAGACTACCCTCTGCTGACACCAAAACGCGGGTTCAGTGAACAGGATCCCCTGGAATGGTTCAGAGCTGCAAAAGAAGTCATGCAGGAGATCTTCAAATCGACGTCAGATGCTAAAGAGAAACTGGAAGGCATCAGCTTTTCCGGTCAGATGCACTCGCTGGTCCTGCTTGATGAAAAGGATGACGTCCTGCGCAACGCAATCTTGTGGAACGATGTGCGGACAACGAAACAGTGTGACTTTATCACCGACAACGTAGATAATCTGATCGCGATCACTAAAAACAAAGCCCTTGAAGGCTTCACATTACCGAAAATCTTATGGGTAAAAGATAACGAACCGGAAATCTTTGCGAAAGTTTCTACCTTCTTACTTCCAAAAGATTATCTGGGCTTCCGCTTGACCGGCAGCAAGCAGATGGAATATTCCGACGCCGCCGGCACACTGCTTTTAGATGTCGAGTCACGTACCTGGAGTGAAGAAGTAGCGAAGGCTGTCGATGTACCGTCATCGATTTTCCCTGAACTCGTTCAGTCTCAGGCCAAGATCGGGGATCTGGATCCGGCACTGGCTGAAGAACTCGGTCTAAAAAATACAGTGCCGGTCTTTTCAGGCGGAGCCGACAACCCGTGTGCCGCAGTCGGAGCCGGTATCGTCCGTCCTGACCAGGGCATGGCAAGTATCGGGACGTCAGGCGTCTTCCTGTCATACGAAGAAACAGGAGACAAAAACTACAACGGGCACCTGCACTACTTCAACCATGTCGTGCCGAATGCCTTCTACACGATGGGCGTGACCCTTGCGGCCGGAAGCAGCCTGAACTGGTTCAAAAAGACTTTCGCACCAAATGAAAGTTTTGAAGAACTCTTGAAAGGCGTGAAAGACATCAAGCCGGGATCAGACGGCTTGCTTTTCGCCCCTTATATCTCAGGCGAACGTACGCCTTACACAGACAGTAATATAAGGGGCACATTCTTAGGCATGGATATCGCCCACACACGCGATCATTTTGCCCGTGCAGTTCTTGAAGGCATCACCTTCTCGCTGAGAGATTCCTTTGAACTGATGAAAAAACACTCGAACAAAGACTTCAAGCAGATCGTTTCAGTCGGTGGCGGGGCGAAGAACCCGGACTGGCTCCAGATGCAGGCCGATATCTTCGGGACACCCGTCGTGACGCTGGAAACCGAACAGGGACCGGCGATGGGATCAGCCATGATCGCTGCCGTTGGTGCCGGATGGTTCGACTCTTTTGAAGCATGTTCCGAAGTGTTCGTTAACTACAAGTCAGAAGTACAACCGGATCCGGAAGCTGTTTCTCATTACAACAAGGTCTATGCCAACTACAAAGAAGTGTATCCGACAATCAAAGATCTTTCTCACAAACTAGTGACAGATAACGACTAATAAAACGATACTGAAAAGCTATGATGGCTATCATAGCTTTTCTTTGTCGTAAGGGAAAGAGATGACTGTTATTTGTGCCTTGCATGACAGTTTTAAGTGCGTGAAGGTCATAAAAGTGGCAGATACATGCCCCTCAGACGACCAGCGACTACACGAAGAGCACGAAAGCAGTAAAGATATGGCCATCACACCAATCGAAAGGGAACATAAAGGACATAGAACGGTGCTCAAGGCGAACTATAAGGAAAGCAATCGTCGCCTAATTGCTTTCCTGTCAAAACGGAAGGGTCAGCGTAAAGAAATAAAAGGGGAGGAAGAATGAACGCTTGCGTGTTACTATTATAAATACATGAGGGATCAGGTCAAAAGGTCCCTCGCCCGTGCTGTCTATGTTCAAATGAGTTAAAAGTAAACCGGTGACTGACATTTTTTACCAAATCAAAATAATGACAAGCGTATAACGTTTACAGGAAAAGAAGGAATAACTATGACAAGTGATAAAGTGATGGTTTTACCCAGTTACATCAGTGACGGAATGATCCTGCAGCGAAACGAGCCGATCGTTTTCAAAGGAAAAGATGCTGCTGGGACAGCAATCAGTGTGACCTTTAATGAGGAAACTGTCCACACCACAGCAGAGGTTACTGGCGCCTGGTCGGTGACTTTTTCTGAAAGAGAAGCCGGAGGGCCGTTCACCCTTCAAATCAGAGGTTCAGAGACTATTATGATCAAGGATGTCTATATCGGTGAAGTCTGGCTGATTGGCGGCCAGTCCAATATGGAACTGCCGGTCAACCAGACTTATGATGAGTTCAAGGAAGAGATCGATGCTTCGGATCATCCCCTGATCAGAGAATTCCATCTGGAAGCGGACCCGGTGTTCGATCGACCCAAAGAATGGCTGACACAGGGGAAATGGAAACCAGCGACACAGAAACATATCCAAGATCTTTCTTCATTAGGCTTTTTCTATGCGAAAAAACTTCAGGAAAAACTGACTTTGCCCATAGGGATCTATCAAACGGCTGTGGGGGGGACCCCCATTGAGGCCTGGATGAGTGAAGAGACCCTGCATAAACTTGGTGACTATGATGACGAGATCGCCTACTGGAAAAAAACCGATAATGTTTCAAAAGAGACTGAAAAAGACATGAAAAACACAGAGGTCTGGTATAGCGACCTGTCTCACCATGACAGTGGATTACAGGACTCACCGAAGTGGATGGAAGAAGCGGCTGATACCTCAGACTGGACTGCCATGGCGATACCGGTGATGTTTAAAGACACCGAGCTAAATGGCTTTTCAGGGGTTGTCTGGTTCCGGAAGACCTTCGATGTGAGGGCCGATCAGCTGGATTCGGATCATTTCAGACTGCGTCTGGGTTCTCTGATCAACGGGGATGAAACTTATCTGAACGGCAAAAAGGTGGGCGGCACAGAATACCGCTATCCGCCCCGAAAATATGTCCTGGAAAAAGAAGATTTAAATGAAGGAAGGAATACTCTGGTCATCCGCCTGATGATCGATGCCGCTAACGGCGGCTTTATCCCGACTTTGCCCTATCAGCTTGAACTGGACGACGCAACGATCGATCTGGAAGGGGAGTGGCTCTATAAAGTCGGTCATCAGAAAGAAACGATCCCACCGGCGCTGTTCCTGAAGTATAAGCCGGCCTCGGAGTATAAAGGCCTGCTGTATCCGTTGAAAGATGTGGCATTTAAAGGAGCACTGTACTATCAGGGAGAGTCGAATGCCAGACAACCGGCCGGCTACAAAAAACTGCTGAAACGCATGGTTCGTGACTGGAGACAGCTCTTTGATAAAGACCTGCCGTTTTATTATGTTCAGCTGGCTAATTATGTGGATCCGGCTGTGGGAATGGATGATCAGAAATGGGCAGAGCTCCGCTATGAACAGGACCGCGCGCGTTTCCTCATTGACAATGCCGAAATGATCCCGGCGTATGACTGCGGGATTTCCTGTGAACTGCATCCGTATGATAAAAAGACACTGGCGCACAGACTGGCGCAGGTCGCCTTGAGCCGAGACTACGGTATCGAAGAGAGGTATGAAAATCTTGAACTCGACTATGCCGGTAAGTCAGAAGGTCTTATTGAATGGAAGGTGAAAGGGCTGAAAGGGCAGCTGGACGTAACAGAAAAGCCGCCTGAAATCGAAGTCCGAGTAGCTGACGCGTGGATGGAAGCATCGATCAGCAGCATCGATCGGGATATGATCCAGTGCCGTTTACCTGATTCGATACATGTTGACAATGTGTCTGATATCAGGTATGCCTGGAGGAATGATCCTGCAGGCTATCTCTACGACACAAAGACACAGCTGCCCCTGCTGCCGTTCCTGGCTTCTTTACAAATGACTGACGAAAACGACGCTGGGACAAAAGTCTCACTTAAACTCTAGTAAGTAAAAAAAGCAACGCTATTTTGTAGACTAATACAAAATAGCGTTGCTTTTTACTTTTTCTCCACCCCGTCTTGGGGCTTTGGCAAAGATTATGTCCAACTCAGGAGCGAAGGTGTAGCTGGACGGGTACTGGAAATAACTGGAAGACTAACTGGGCTAGCTGATGGTACTCGAGCTGGTAAGCCCAGGGGAGCGCGTACTAACTCGAGGGGTGAATGCAGATCGAGATGGTATGCATATCTCGACGCATACTTACTCATTGCAGTAATTGACAACAAGTTGGTAAGCTTTCATATTCCCGTACCATCTCGATAGAAAAATCATCTTTGAGATAGTAAGCCTAGAACATAGTATACTAGCTCGAACAAATAAATACTAGCCAGTTGGTAGGCCCGACGAATTGCTTACCCACTCAAAGCAGCTTTACCTTTGAGATGGCAAAGGAACAGCCAGCAACGTCATATTTTTGTTGACTACCATTAAATGTGCCTCAAAAAAAGGAGCGGCTGGGACTTTTTTGTCCTGGCCTCTTTTTTGAGTACGGGCGCTGCTGCACGTCTGCCTCCTTTCAGTGCAGTAATATAGAGCAAGGACAGCCTGATCGACTGAAAAGATGGTTTGAAAATTAACATGATTATCATTTAATACCCTTTACTTAGAAGGAACCAAAATCGACCGGGCATGCTTTCTGACCATTGATCATACTTAAAGCAGTGATATTTCCCCGAATAATCTGTGCGTTTTTATACAATCAATGTGAAAAGTTTAGCAAAACTATTTACTTTACCCCCATTTAATCATATAATTGGTAATGAAAATCATTCTCAATTAATGAGGGTGAGGTGGATACATACTCGGCCTGCTTCTCCAGAACTCTGTGTCTTTGTGGTCTTGCCTTTGAGATTTCGGGTCTGAATAAACGAGCGGGCTGTTTTGAAAGGAGATACAATGGAAGTTTTTGATACAACGATCATTGGCGGCGGACCTGCCGGACTATACAGTGCTTTTTATGCGGGACTGCGGGCCATGAATGTGCAACTGATCGAAGCGCAGACCTATCTTGGCGGAAAACTGAATTTATATTCCGAAAAAATCATCTGGGATATCGGCGGCATTCCACCCATGCCGGCCGGACAAGTGATCACGCATCTGATCGATCAGGCGAAGACCTTCAATCCGGTCATACGCACAGGGGAAACGATCAACGGCATAAAAAAAACAGCTGACGGGAATTTTCAGCTCGAAACATCAAAAGGCCGCACATACTTGTCGAAAACCCTGCTGCTGGCGATGGGCAATGGCATCTTAGACCCCATCCCCGATCCATTTTTCACTAACGAGGGGGAACGCCTCGATAATGTCCATGTGTCGCTCACTGACTTTGAACGAATGAAAGATAAACGGGTAATGATCTCCGGCGGCGGCAACAGTGCGGTCGACTGGGCAAACGCTCTGGCACCGATAGCCAAAGAAGTGATTCTCGTTTACCGCAGAGAACACTTAAAAGGACATGAGGCAGAAGTCGAAAAAGTCCTGAGCGGGCCGGTGACCTGCAAGCTTCAGTCAGATCTGATCAGTAAAACTCTGACCCCTGATGAAGCAGGTATCGCTGCCATTACCGTACGCGATGCAAAAACGGGTCAGGAAGAATCGGTCTCTGTTGATGAAGTGATCGTGTGTCATGGCTTCAACAGGAAAAATGACTTGTTCGAGCAGAACGAGATAGGACTGACTGTCTTTGAAGAGTATTTCGTAGAGGCGACCTCGGAGGCGAAAACAGCTATCCCCGGTTTGTTCGTCCTGGGAGACGCGGCGAAATATCCCGGTAAAGTCCGTCTGATAGCCGGCGCGTTTCAGGATGCGGTCAATGCCGTCAATGCGGCTAAAACGTACACGGATCCTTTAGCGAATGCAAAAGGGACCGTATCGACTTACGATGATAAATTGAAACAGAAAGTCTCGAGCGTTTGGGAAAACTATACGAGCGAACAATAAATACTAGGCATAAATGGAGGAAAATAATAATGAAAAAGAATAGACTGGCAAACTACTTAGGACTTGTGACAGCTTCCGCTTTACTTTTGACAGCGTGTGGAGAAACTGAGACCATTGAAGAAGAAGCATCAGTAGATGAAACGGAAGAAACAAATGAGCAGGCTGAGGAAAACACGTATCCGTTGACCCTTGACAACTATACTGTATCTGAAGATGGGGCTGAATTCACTGAAAAGGAAATCACTTATGAATCGCGTCCAGAATCTATCGTCGCCAACAATCAGGGGACAGCTGAATTGCTTCTGCACCTTGGCCTGGCAGAAGATCTGACGGGTGTCGCCGCTTTATACGGTGAAGGAGATGCCGACGTATCTGAAGGATTTGCTGATATTCCGGTCCTTTCAGAAGGCTATGTCGGAAAAGAACTGGTCGTCGGTGCTGATCCGGACATCGTTGTCGGACGTGGCCAGCTGTTTGCGAGTGCCGAATGGGGAACAGGAACGGTCGATGAATTGAATGAGCTGGACATCATGACTTATATCCAAACAACCTCTGTACCCGGGGCAACGTTTGATGATCTATACACAGATATTGACAATTTAGGAAAATTATTTAAAGTAGAAGAGAGTGCTGAAGAATTTTCAGAAGTAGTAACCGCACGCCTGGATGACATTACTGCCAGTGTCCCTGAAGATGCAGAGACGCTTGATTATGCCTATATCTTCGGTGCCGAGGGGAATAATGTCGATGTTTACAGCGGTGCAGCGGATACGTATCTGAATGATGCGCTGAGCTATATGAATTTAAACAATGTGTTTGCGGACGCTACGGGAGAAATCAGTATGGAAGCCTTGCTGGAGGCCGACCCAGATGTCCTGTTGCTGGTGAACTATACCGGCGGGCGTGCACCGGAGGACAGCCTGGCAGACCTTGAAGCGAACGAAGCCCTTTCCAGTTTGTCAGCGATCCAGGAAGACCGCGTCCACACGATCGATTATAATCAGTTCTGGAGCTACGGTTATCAGATCCTGACGGGCATGGAAGATTTAAGTAACGCAATATATTCAGTAAACTAATGAACCACCAGGAAGGAAAAGACAGATGAACCGTATCAGCAGACAACGCCAATTATTTTACATGAGTATACTCCTGTTGACCTTTCTGATCATCTTATCGGTGGGGATCGGGGTGACGGTCGGGCAAGTGTCCATACCGCTCTCAGAATCTTTTCAGATATTGGCAAACAAACTCTCAGGCGGGCTGATCGGCGATCTGGATACCCTGTCCTCGAACGCCTACACCAATATCATCTGGCAGATCCGGTTCCCTCGGGTCCTGCTGGCGATGCTGACCGGGATGGGGCTGGCAATGGCCGGCGCGGTCATGCAGACCACTGTTCAGAACCCACTGGCTGATCCCTATATCCTGGGGATCTCCTCAGGGGCCTCCTTGGGCGCGACGTTTGCTATCATGATCGGTTTCGGCGGGACGAGCATCCTTGCTCAAATGGGCTTGTCCTTCTGGGCTTTTCTCGGTGCGATCACTGCGGCGTTTCTTGTCCTGCTCTTATCGAATGTGGGCGGTCAGGTAAACTCCATTAAACTGGTGCTGTCCGGTATGGTCCTGAATGCCCTGTTTACAGCTTTTTCTAATTTCATCATTTATATTGCCAATGATGCGGAAGGCATCCGTTCTGTCACGTTCTGGATGATGGGCAGTCTGGCTGGCGCAAGCTGGTCCATCCTGCCACTGATCGCCACGGTCGTTATCGCCGGCTTTCTGTTTTTTGTCACACAGGAACGTATCCTGAACATCATGCTGCTGGGCGACGAAGCAGCGATCACTTTGGGTGTGAATCTGGCTTTCTACCGGAAACTGTATCTAGTCGTTGCTTCGATACTGACAGGTATCATCGTCGCCAACAGCGGAATGATCGGCTTTGTCGGCTTGATCATTCCCCATATCGTCCGGGGGATCGTCGGATCCAATCACCGGTATTTTCTGACCTTATCCATCTTTTCGGGCTCTTTGTTTATGGTCTGGTCGGATATATTGTCCCGGATCATCCTCCCGACAGTCGAACTGCCTATCGGGATACTGACGTCGCTGATCGGGGCCCCGCTTTTCATTTATATTTTTGTTAAAAAAGGCTATGAGTTTGGAGGATAATGATGAATTTATCAGTCGATAATCTTTCGGTGTCCATTGCATCAAAGAAAATCATCGAAGACATATCACTGCACGTCGATCAGAACCAGTTCGTCGGTCTGATCGGTCCCAATGGCTGCGGGAAATCGACCTTGCTGAAAAGTGTCTCGAAAATACTCGAACCGGATGCCGGCATGATCACTCTGAATGGGAATAACGTCCAGCAGTTGTCGAATAAAGAACTGGCAAAAAAACTGGGTGTGGTCGGACAATTCAATAAGGTCAATTTCGACTTTTCCGTCCGTCAGATGCTGCTGCTGGGACGTTCACCGCATAAAGGTCTGATGGAAAGGGACAATGCCAAAGATTATGAGATCGTGGATAAGGTCATCAAACAGATGGATCTTGGAAAACTGGCGGACAGGAGTTTCCTTTCCCTGTCCGGCGGGGAAAAACAGCGGGTCATACTGGGAAGGACACTGGTTCAGCAGCCTCAGTTCCTGGTACTGGATGAACCGACCAACCATCTGGACATCAAACACCAGCTGAGTATCCTGAAAACCGTTCATGCGCTGCCGATCAGTGTGCTGGCGGCCCTGCATGACCTGAATCTGGCGACACGCTTTACAGACTACCTCTATGCCATGAAAGACGGTGTGATCATAAAGCAGGGGACACCTGACGAAGTCCTGACTGAAGCAGTGATCAGAGAACTGTATGAAGTGGAGTGCCGTGTTTACACCAATCCGATCCTGGGCATTAAAAATATCGAATTTTTATAAAGGCTCAAGATGCGTTTGGCTCTTAAAAACAGATAAAGCCGCTGGTCCCTGTGATTGAACACAGGGACCAGCGGCTTTTTCAATGCTTTTAATGTATGCTGAAATCGATCGGGGGAAGCAGGGATCACTTCTCTGTTTTATCGGTGTCGTCATCCTTTGCATCTTTCAGCTCGTCCACCTTGTCGACGTCAAAAGATTCACGATCCTCCGGTGCTGTTTCCTCTTCTTTTTCAGCTTCAGTTTTCTTCAACTCGTCTTCTTTTTTTGGAAGACCGTCTTTTGTGTTTTTGGCTGCCGCAGCGTCAGCGGGAAGAGCCGGGTTACGGGCTGAATGAGGTTGATTTCTCATAGTTAAAACTCCTTTCATTGATGATATTAAAAGTATAACACACGCTTAAAAAAAACGCTCTCAATATGATTAAACGGGTGCTAGGGTCAATCAAATAAAAAAATGGAGAATTTCTTTAAAACTATTGACACCGTTTCCATAGTAGGGTATTGTTAGTTTGTAAGTTAAACCAACTAACATTTTCACTTAATGGAAGGAGAACACGTATACATGGCATATTTTGACAACATAAGTAAAATCAAATACGAAGGTGCTCAGTCAAAAGATCCTTTGGCATTTAAATTTTACAATCCTGAAGAACAGATCAACGGTAAATCAATGGAGGAACTGATGCGTTTTGGCGTTGCTTACTGGCATACATTTACTGAAGATCTCAGCGATCCATTCGGTGTCGGCACAGCTCAGCGTCCCTGGGATAAGTATTCTGATCCAATGGAAAAAGCGAAAGCACGTGTGGAAGCCGCCTTTGAATTCTTCGAAAAATTGGGGGTTCCTTATTTCTGTTTCCACGACTATGATATTGCTCCGGAAGGTAAAAACCTGAAAGAAACACTGGAAAACCAGGACATCATCGTAGACATGATCGAAGACCACATGAGAGACAGCAAAGTGAAACTGCTCTGGAATACAGTCAATAACTTTACTAACCCAATGTTCGTTCACGGGGCTTCGACTTCAAACAATGCTGACGTGTTTGCTTACTCAGCAGCTAAAGTTAAAAAAGGTCTGGAAGTCGGTAAACGTCTAGGCGCAGAAAGTTACGTCTTCTGGGGCGGACGTGAAGGTTATGAAAGCCTGTTGAACACGAACATGGGACTAGAACTGGACAACCTTGCACGTTTCTTCCACATGGCGAATGACTATGCGAAAGAAATCGGCTTTGACGCACAGTTCCTGATCGAACCTAAGCCAAAAGAGCCGACGTCACATCAATATGATTTTGACGTGGCACACGGCTTTGCCTTCCTGCAGAAATACGGTCTGGAAAATGTATTCAAGTTCAACATTGAAGCAAACCACGCCACGCTTGCCGGACACAGCTTTGAACATGAACTTCACTATGCACGTATCAATGGCATGTTAGGATCTGTCGATGCCAACCAGGGTCATCCACACTTAGGATGGGATACAGATGAATTCCCATCAGATCTATATTCTACAACACTGGCTATGTATGAGATCCTTAAAAACGGTGGTCTTGAAAAAGGCGGCTTGAACTTCGATGCGAAAGTCCGTCGTACATCATTCAAACCAGAAGACCTGTTTAAAGCTCATATCGTCGGTATGGACAGCTTTGCTATCGGTGCGAAAGTTGCTCAGCGTCTTTTAGACGACAAAGCGCTTGAAAACATCATCGACAACCGTTACAGCTCTTACAACGACGGCATCGGTAAAGAGATCGTCACCGGAAACACTGACTTCAAGAAACTTCAGGACTACGCATACGGCATCGATAAGATCGAGCACGAATCCGGAAACGTTGAAGTCATCAAGTCTATCTTGAACCAGTACCTGGTCACCACTCTGGCGAAATAATCTCAGTATAATAATAGAATGGTATGAATGTGAAGAGAGTTTAATTTTTTACCATCTATAGCTTTGAACCTGTATTAAAAAGTACAATCATTCCCCTATGATAATTAAATTTAATAAAAAAGGTGTGAGCCCTCAATGGTGCTCACACTTTTAATATACTCATTATTCGGCCGCTGCATTCTTACCAGCCCGAAATGTTTGATCTCGGTAATAGACGAAACTCAGAAACCGGACATGTTTTCACTTCATGATATGTAGTCTTATAATGGGAAGTCATTTACCATTTGAGTATCGACTGACCATTGCAGGAGTCGATAAGGGAGACTCAGCTGACCTACTGACATTGAGTCTTCGTTAAACGGCTTATTAGTCTCAGTTCAGATAGGAATTTAGCCTTGAGTCCCTGTTATAAGACCTCATCACAGTCAGTGGAATACCATTTTTCGCTGGAGTCCCCCTTATATCGGCCAATAACAGCAAATCAGATAAGTCACTGAAAGATTATCTCTCAGATGAAGTGCTGAGTAATCAGGAAGCGTCGTCACTGGATCTGACTCCAAAAGGCAGAGAAACCCTCGATGCCTTCATGCAGCGTTACGTTAAAATGCTGGAAGTGGAAGAAACAGCCGTCAAACGTATGAAATGAACAAAAATAAGTTTAAAGGAGCTTACTTAAATGTCGATATTTATCAATCCGATTCTCAAAGGTTTTTCACCCGATCCGTCTGTCTGTGCAGTAGGTGAGGATTATTATCTCGTCACTTCCACGTTCAGTTATTTCCCGGGAGTGCCGATCTACCACAGTAAAGATCTGGTCAACTGGAAGCAGATCGGCAATATCCTGGACCGGAAAGAACAGCTGCCTTTGGAAGGCGCCGGTCACTCCAGAGGCATTTTCGCCCCAACGCTACGTCATTATGCCGGTGTGTTTTACATGATCACGACGAACGTGGATCATGGCGGGAACTTTATCGTCACAGCTGAAAAGCCTGAAGGGCCATGGTCTGATCCATACTGGCTGGAAAATGCTCCGGGGATAGACCCGAGCCTGTTCTTTGACGATGACGGCAAGTGCTACTACACGGGCACGCGTCCCAATCCTGAAGGACCTAAATACAATGGCGACTGGGAAGTCTGGCTGCAGGAACTGGACCTGGAGACGATGCAGCTGACGGGGGTCAGTACGAAAATATGGGCCGGGGCGATGAAAAATGCTATCTGGCCTGAAGGTCCGCATCTTTACAAAAAAGACGGCTACTATTATGTCATGACCGCGGAAGGCGGCACGGGCTACAACCATTCCATCACCATTGCGCGCAGTAAAACGGTCGACGGTCATTACGAAGGCTATAAAAACAATCCGATCCTGACTCACCGCCATTTGGGTAAGGGATTCCCGGTTCATAATGTGGGGCACGGAGATCTGGTCGAAACGCCGGATGGCCAGTGGTTCCTCACGTGTCTGGCGAGCCGCATGTTTGACGGCTACAGTAATCTGGGACGGGAAACCTTCCTGGCCAAAGTCGAGTGGGAAGATGGCTGGCCGGTCGTGAATCCGGGCATTGGGCGACTTATAAAAGAGCAGGACCACTCGCTGCCACTGGTTCCAGTCGAGCGGCAGGCGCACTATGACTTGTCAGAGGACAGTCCGGCATTCATGTATCTGAGAAACCCTTTGATGGAGAACTATGACCGCCAAAGTAGAGTCGGCTGGCTGAGACTGCACGCCACATCTGTAACGCTTACGGATCTGGCGTCGCCGACGTACCTCGGTCTGCGTCAGCAGTCCATGAACTATTCGCTTACGACTCAGCTTGACGCCAGCAACTTGACCATTGATGAAGCTGAAGCCGGACTGGCTGTTGTTCAAAACGACCGCTATGCGATCCGTCTGGTCATATCGCCCGCTGAAGAAGGCTACACGGCCAGGATGATCACTAGGGTCGACGGAAATGATGACATGGTTGGGAAAGTGACCCGGTTGGGTGAGCTTCTGGAACTGTCTTTCATCGGGGAAGGCCAGCAGGTCAAAGCGCTGGTCAAAGATGTCCTAAGCGGCAGCGAAGTGACCGTGGCTGAAATGGTCGATACGCATTATTTGAGTACAGAAGTCGCCGGCGGCTTTGTCGGCTGTACGATGGGCCTTTATGTCACCTCAATGAAGCGATCGGACTATGCTGACTTCGCATGGCTTGAACAGAAGGTAAATAACTGAACGGGAGCAAACAGGATAGCGACGATTGATGACTGCCTCAGCAAGTCAAAGTTTAATAGAATCGACTGGCTCGCGTTCAGACGTTTACTGGACGCGAGCCAGTTGTTTATTGTTAATCCAACGACTATAAAAGTTATTCCAGAACTGCTCGGATGTCGGATCCTAACTAAAAGAAGTGTTCGCTAATAGTTTATATTATGACCCGAAATCTAAATGATCCTATACGGCTGTTTGTCTGATTGTTTCACTGTGTTTTGTCATAAACATAACCACTTAAAATTTTGCTGAGTGATTTTATCCAGCGGCTGCCCTAAAAGTAATTGGGAAGGGGCACTGAAAGTTGTGGATCGGTGAAAAGATGCCGTTTACTGTTTATATTTTGACTTGAACTTCAGTAATTTGGGAAAAAGTAGAGTTTAGCATCTCATTTTGAGCGCGAACTCAACAAATCGTTCCTTTTATGAAGTTCACTTCAAAAATATATGGCTGAACTTCACTTTCTCTGCTCAAACGGCTTACTGCATAATAAAACAGCGCTAGATGGAAGGGGAGCCTCACCGGTTTAAGGGAGTGATCCATCCATATAGCGCTGTTATTTAGTAACTGCTCTAAGCGGATATAACCTCCGCAAAATTTTACTAGACTTCTACTAGATTTTTACTGAAACGAGCCTTTTATTCATCCAGCGTTTCTTTTTCCAGCGGAAGTACATCAGGCTGCCGCGGATCCATTCATCGATCAGCATGGCCATCCAGATGCCGGGCAGACCGAATCCTAAAACGATACCGAAGAGATAAGCCAGAGGCACGAGCACGCCCCACATCACTGTCACACCGATCAGAACAGGGAATTTGGCATCCCCTGCCGCCCGGAGCGCACTGATGATGACCAGGTTGCTCGTTCGTGCAGGCTGAAGGAACAGCTCGATGATCATGATCGTCGAGCCCAGAGCGATCAGGCTCGGATCATCAGTGAAGAAACTGAATATCTGCCGGCCGAATAAGGCAAAGAGACTTCCGATAACAATAGTTACCAGACCGGCAAACTTGAACCCCATAAACATGTAAGCATACGCTTCGTCCTGCTTCTTGGCACCGACCAGCTGGCCGATGAAGATCTGCATCCCTTTGGCAATAGACAGGGAAAAAATCACCAGGACCGACATGAAGTTCTGAGAATAGACACGCGTAGCCAGGGCTGTTGCGCCTAAAGTCGTGATCATGATCGTCAAAACAAGCTGGCTGACATTGTAAGAAAGCTGTTCACCGGCCGAGGGGACCCCGATATGCAGGATCTTGGCCGAATATTCTTTCTTCAGTTTGAAAAAAGAACTTAGAGACATTTTGACCGGCATCCGTTTGGTCAAAAGAACGAACATGCCGACCATAATCAGGATGCGGACGGTGGCTGTTGAAATCGCTACACCCGTGACGCCGATCCGAGGGAAGCCCAGTGCGCCGAAAATAAGCACATAGTTACCGAAGACATTCAATACGTTCATGATCAGGACGGAAGCCATGACATCTTTGGTATGGCCCATAGCCTGAAGCAGGGAAGACACCGTAAGGATCATGGCCTGGGCAAACAATGCCGAACCAACGATCAGGGCATAACTGCTGGCGTAGGCGTACAGCTCAGGTTCCAGGGCGAATAAGCCCAGCAGAAAGTGCCGGTTCAATCCGACGAACAGACTGACAGCCAGCCCGAACAGCAAATTGATGGTGATGGCACTCGCGATCGTCTTTCTGACCCCGTCTTTATCATTGGCGCCGACATATTGTGCAACCACGACGCCTGCCCCCATGGCAGTGAAATTGAAGAGGACGAACATGAATGTCATCAGTTGATTCACGACGCCGATCGCCGCGACTGCCTGGTCAGAAACAAAACTGAGCATGAACACGTCGGTGAGTTTCATCAGGATCTGCAGAAACACTTCGATAAAAATGGGCCATGTGATCATGAAGAGATAGCGTTTAGCTGAAGAGGGATTTTTTAATGTAATGGTGTTGACCATGTTTCACCTTCCTTTATCGTTTCCAAAATAAACACAAGGAGAATTGTACCATTCTGATCATTTAAAGCAAGATTATAAATCAAATATTAAAACAATTTTAGAAAACGCATGCATGTCATCATGCCCTGCGCTCAGATGAGTCATTTAGTCTGTATCTGCAAAGAACAGACGCATAGTATTTCCGTAGAAGGCACGAGGGAAAATAGGTTAAGCAAGCCTCAATGATAGGGTGACAGATCAACGCAGCGTTTAGGCAAGAAAGCTGATGTATTATTTAAAATCGGACTCAGTCTGGACAGGATGGCCGAGAAGTAAATACAGATCCAATGCAAATAGCCCGACGCGTCAGAGTCGCCGCGCGGGCATATGAGCCTGCCGGGGAAGTGATAAACTGATCGGGGATAGGGGAGATTGCTCCGGTCACTTAATCTTTAGCGGGACAGGAACCTAGCTGAAAAGACGCTGAGCCGGTCGTAAACCCGTTCAGCGCCTTTTTCCTCTTGTTATCACAGGTCTCGGATCTCCAGTCCGAGCAGATCCAGAAAGGCCAGCGCCTGTGACTGGCTGACGACGGCCCCTTTCAATGCGTCCAGTTCAATGGAAAGGGAATCAAAGCGAGAGGTGCTGATATCGATCCCGGATAAGGACGTGCGGCTGAACCGCGAGCCGTCCAAAAGACATTCCAGAAACCTGATATCTGACCACTTAAGCTCCAGGAAATCCGCTTCGCTGAGCCTGGACGTGTCGAAATCGCACACCTTCAGTTCGCTGTAGCCGAAACTGCACAGGTCCATGACACAATCCTTGAACAGGACATGTTCCAGTTTGCAGTCGTTGAACAGTGTGCCGTTCAGCCGGCAGCCGATAAAACTGACTTGTTTCATCATCGCATGAGAAAAGACCGCATTGACAAACTGGCACTTTTCAAAGACAACGTCTCTGAAGTAGCCCTCTTCCAGATCGATGGCTTCGAACTGAACGTTGACAAAACGGACCGTTTTAAACTCCAGACGGCGGATGTCATGCATCGGAATGACACAGTCTCTGATCTCAACGTATTCGATGTAGGGATCTTCTAAATCAAAACTGTCGTCAAATGTCTGATGATCGAGGTGTTTAGGTACTTGAGGCTCGACGCGTTTCTTCATAAGTATCCGCTCCTTTAACTGGAATTATAGCATGCCGGCTGTATTAAATGATAAGAATAGAGAAAGATTTTCTCTTTCCGGCCAATCTTTGTTATAATAGACAGATGAACTTTCAACGTCTAACGACGGTAACAGTTTTATGTATATAGCAGTATTTAGACAAATTACAGCTTAAAGGACTGACAAAACCTTATGAAAAAACAAGCGTTTCCAGAAATGACACTGACAAGTCTGGCAAGTAATTATCCCACTTTTCTGCAGGGGAAAGAACTCTACAAAAAAGGATCCGTCACACATCTCAAAGCGGACGAAAAAAATAATACCATTCAGGCCTCTGTTGAAGATAAACAGCTGCAGACGGTCCACCTGCGTTTTTACCCAAATGGCGTGGCGCGGAAATACCACTGTACCTGTAAGGCGTTTGAAAAAAATACGGGAGCCTGCCGCCATGTGATCGCCACAATGATGCATCTGAACGACTTGGATGCCGATGATCTGACAGCCGAATCGACAGCCGCAAAAAATGCGGCTCAGGGATTGATGTTCTCATACAAGAAGAGTGAAAAAGCCATCAATGCGCTGATCCACTATTCGAAAAAGGAAATCTCCCGACAGACTGATATCCTCTACAAACAGCCGGTTTATGTGGAGTATATGCTGAATGTCAGCGGGACGAAAGCGAACCCGGTATATGAACTGTACTTTAAAATGGGTAAAGACTATCTGTATGTCATCAAGAACAGCTCACAGCTCATCGACGATATCGTCAATGAAGAAGATATCGTTTTTGGCAAGAACTTTACCTTTAATACCGAAGACTACGCCTTGATGCCGGAAGACAAGAAGGTGTTCGACCGGTTGAGCGAGATCCAGACGGTCATCAAGTCTGTGCTGCCGATGGGGTATGAGAACCAGTTTCTCAACAAAGACAGTTTCACGCTGCCGCCGTCCTACATTAAAGAGGTCCTGACTCTGTTAGATAAAACAATGGGCGCCTTTGTCCGTTTCGGTCGTCCGCCCAGACAGTTGTCTCAGGCCGATAGAGGAGAAGCGCTCCTTATAGAAGACGATCTTTCTCAGCTTCATCTGTCCTTCAGCATCGACAAGATCGACAATCTGTTCCATTTTAAACTGACAGAGGCAACGACCAATATCCAGAATATGACCTTCCATGACCAGGCTAAAATGATCGAGCACAAGCATGCCTTTTATTTCTTCGAGTCCCCGCATTACGAACTGCTCAAGCAGATCATCGAAGGGCTCAAAGAATCCGGTTCAGATACATTGGTCATGCGCCGCAAAGAGCTGGAGACCTTCCTCTCTGTGACCTTGAGTCAGCTGAAGCAGATCGTGGAGGTGACGATGGATGAAGAGGTTCAGGCCCTGCTGTACCAGGCGCCGTTTGAAGCGCAATTGTATATGGATACGAAGAACGACAACCTTCTGATCCGACCGGTATTCACTTATGGGAATGTCACGATCTATCCGCTTGAAGAGGCAACATCCGACAGCGAAGATTCTATCGTTGTCCGTCAGTGGGCCGAAGAGTCGAAGGTGCTGGGTCTCCTGTTTGAAGAGATCCCGCTGCCGGCCCGTAAAGGTGATATGTGGGAACTGACCCACACCGACACGATCAGCAATTTTCTCTATGATGCCCTGCCGGCTTTGGCGGACTATATGGAGATCTTCCTGTCCCAGTCGGCACGCGGCTTGCTTTACAGCCCGTCGCGACAGCCACGGATAACGATGGAAATGCGCGAGTCTTCCAATCTTCTGGACATCTCCTTTGATACAGAGGATATTTCCACAGATGAACTGAAAGATCTGCTCAAAGAACTGGAGAAAAATCAGTCCTATTACCGCTTGTCCAGTGGTCAGATCGTCAATCTGAAGGATCCGGCGTTCCAGGCGATGCGCCGTGCGAAGAATTCGCTGGATCTGGAAGAAGACGAGATCGAAAAAGACATGACGGTTTCAGTGTTTCAGGGCCTTTCGGCATTGGACGAAGACACCATTCAGACCGGGAAACGATTCAAGGAACTCGTGAAGCAGCTGTTCACCCCGGAAGAACTTGAGTTTGAACTGCCCGAAAAACTGAACGCTCATATGCGACCCTATCAGGTGACCGGATTCAAATGGCTGAAGAGCCTGGACCATTACGGCTTCGGGGGTGTTCTGGCCGATGATATGGGGCTGGGAAAAACGATCCAGACGATTGCCTTTATCCAATCGAAAATCGAGAAGGAAGCGGGCAAGTATCTCATCATCTGTCCGTCCAGTGTCTTGTTCAACTGGCAGCATGAGTGGGAGAAGTTTGTTCCCGATACGGAAACGATCATCATCTCCGGAAGCAAGGAAGAGCGTGAAGCGAAGCGTCAGGAAGCCATCGACAAGGATATTCCTGTCTGGATAACCAGTTATCCATTGATTCAGCGCGATTCCGATCTGTATGAAGAAGATACCTTTAAAACGATCATTTTGGATGAGTCACAGAACGTGAAAAACAGTGCGGCCAAGACGACCAAAGCTGTGAAACGGCTGAATTCGGAAACGAAGGTTGCCTTGTCCGGAACACCGATCGAGAACCACTTAGGTGAACTTTGGTCGCTCTTTACGATCATCCAGCCGGGACTGTTCAGGAACAGGAAGGCCTTCCAGTCGATGGAACACGAACGCATCGCTGCGAAGATCAAGCCGTTCATCTTGAGACGATTGAAACGTGACGTGCTGGACGATCTGCCTGAAAAAACAGAGACCACAGAATATATCGAGCTCTCTGACGGTCAGAAACGCCTGTATCAGACGCAGCGTGCGGCAATCAAGCAGGAACTGAAAGAACTGGTCGATTCAGATACGCTGCGAGCCAACCGCATCAAGGTGCTGGCGGGCATGACGCGTCTCCGTCAAATCTGCTGTGATCCAAGGCTGATCATGCCGGACTATGAAGGCGAATCATCCAAGCTCGAACGTCTGATGGAATATCTGGAGGAAGCCAGAGAAAACGGCAAACGTGTCGTACTGTTCTCCCAGTTCACGTCGATGCTCAAGATCATCCGCGAACGTCTGGACAAAATCGATGTCGATTATCACTACCTGGACGGTCAGACGAAAAACGAACAGCGTCTGGAACTGACGACCCGTTTCAATACGGGTGAGAAAGACCTGTTTTTGATCTCGCTCAAAGCGGGCGGGACCGGCCTGAACCTGACCGGCGGGGATACCGTCATCCTCTTTGACTCCTGGTGGAACCCGGCCATCGAAGACCAGGCCGCAGACCGCGTGCATCGTTTCGGTCAGAAGAAGTCGGTACAGATCATCCGTTTCATCACGACAGGGACCATCGAAGAACGCATCAATGACCTGCAGGAGAAGAAACGCGAACTGATCGACTCGGTCATCACCAAAGGTAACAAGGAGTCTGTCACGAGCCTGTCGACGGAAGAAATACTGGAGTTGCTTTACGAGGATTGATCATGTTGCACGCACTAAAAAATTCCGACTGAAATACTTTATGAGCCCAGTGTTTATCGGTTGAATTCGCTTCCATCCTTTATGTAAACTATAAGTACAAAATCGAAGGAGGGGAACCGAATGACCGCAAAAGCAGAAAAGCTGATGGATGCCGTTTATGCCTGTGTCGGTGCCTGCAATCACTGTTATGAAGCCTGCCTGCAGGAAGAAGCTATCGATATGCTGCGGGCCTGTATCCGTTCTAACAAGGACTGCGCCGATATCTGTACGAATGTGCTCGCTTATAAAGGCCGAGAAGAGTTTTTGGATTACGATCTCGTCAAGCTCTGTGAGAACAGCTGTCAGGCCTGTGCCAAGGACTGTGAAGAACATGAGGATATGGAGCACTGCCAGAAATGTGCGAAAGCTTGTAATGACTGTGCGGAAGCATGTCACGATTACATCAATGCCTAACTGCAAGTCGAATAATTGCCTGAAGTGTCTTTCCCGAGATGCCTCAGGCAGTTTTTTATTGCAGTTAAGTCGATGTCGGCTTTTGGGCCGACATCCCCATCATGAAGCGCCTTTTTCTTCCTGCTCGAATGTGGGTCAGTTTGAGTGGGTAGAAGAAGAAACTCTTCGACTGACTCATAAAATATAATGACCCTGGTCGACGGTAGTCTGGGATCATAGTGACCACTCAAATCACTATAAGGCGGGAGCAGGCAGTATATCAATCTTATAGTGACCACTCAGGGATCATTGAAATCTGAGAAGGAAGCAAAAGCTCCTTTTGCTTCCCACCGGTTTGAGAATATGGACTGAGTGGTCACAACAATACGATTATTGTAGCCGCTCAGTCCCTTTCCGTGATTCGGTAGGCAGAACCCAGCCATTTTACCGCCCACTCAAACAATAATCTGTCTGAGCGGATAAAAGATATTTTACATCTGTCGACTCCTTGAACTACACCTGCTGGGTGGGCGATACTTCTTATCAAATAGGTATACAAAGAAGGGCATCCGCCAGTAGATGTCTTTTATCATACCGGCTGCTCTGTGCTATACTGGACAAGAGAGCGAATGAGTGGAGGATTTCTGTGAAAGATAAAATTATCGTTATTGTAGGCCCTACAGCGGTAGGGAAAACGCAGCTAGGCATCGACCTGGCAAAGGCTTTTGACGGTGAAGTCATCAATGGAGATTCGATGCAGGTCTATAGGGGCCTGGACATTGGGACCGCCAAAGTGACGGAAGAAGAAAGAGATGGGGTGCCGCATCATCTGATCGATATCAAGTCGCCCGATGAACCGTATGCCGTGTCGGATTTCAAAAAAGATGCCGGAGAAAAGATCCGCGAACTGACTGAGAGAGGGAAACTCCCCATCATTGTCGGCGGGACCGGCTTGTATATCGAGTCGCTTCTATATAACGTCACCCATGGCGGAAAAGCTGAACCGAACCCTGAATTCCGAAATGAAATGGACCGCTTTGCCCGAGAAAACGGACGGGAAGCTTTACATCAGCTGTTAGAAGACAAAGACCCTAAAGCAGCAGAAGCCATTCACCAGAACAATGTGAGGCGCGTGATCCGGGCCCTTGAAGTCATTCATGAAACCGGAAAGAAATTCTCTGACTATCAGGATGAAAAGAAAAAAGAACCGGTGTATGATGCCTATGTGATCGGCCTGAACACGGACCGCAACGTCCTGTATGACCGCATCAATAAACGCGTCGACCTGATGCTGGAGAACGGACTGCTTCAGGAAGTGACGTGGCTATATGAGAATTATCCTGGAGATATCCAGAGCAAGAAAGGGATCGGCTATAAAGAGTTCAAGCCGTACCTTGAAGGCCTGAAGTCCCTGGAAGAAGCGGTGGCACAGGTCAAACAGCACTCGAGGAATTATGCCAAGCGCCAGCTGACCTGGTTCAGGAACCGCTTTGAAGTGAATCAGTGGGCGGATCTGGTCAAACAGCCGGAACATTTACAAAAAGTAAAAGCGAACATCCAAAATTTTATAGAGGGTGATTAAGTGGACGAAGAAAAAGTATATGAAAAAGTCATTATCGTAGGGATCGAAAAGCAGCATGAAGAAGAGGCCTTCCGGTATTCCTTTGACGAACTGGAACAGCTGGTGGAAAATGCCGGCGGGAAAGTCGTGGCCAGACTGTCACAGAAGCGGGAACGGCCGGATCACAAGACCGTGATCGGCAAAGGGAAAGTCAATGAACTCAAGAATCTAGTCGAGGAACTGGACGTGCAGACGGTCGTTTTCAACCAGGAGCTGTCGCCGAGCCATGTCAGAAATATCCAGGAGATCATCGATACGAAAGTCATCGACCGTATCCAGGTCATCCTGGATATCTTTGCCCTGCGTGCCCGAAGTAAAGAAGGCCGGTTGCAGGTCGAACTGGCGCAGCTTTCTTATATTTTGCCGCGCCTGGCCGGACAGGGCATCAATATGTCCAGGCTCGGTGCCGGGATCGGGACGCGCGGGCCCGGTGAAACGAAACTGGAGACCGACCGCCGTCATATCCAGCGCCAAATGACCGACATCAAACGCGAGCTGAAGAAATTCGCCGCACACAGAGAACGCAGCCGCGAACAGCGCAAAAACAGCAATGTGTTTCAGATTGGCCTGATCGGGTATACCAATGCCGGTAAGTCGACCGTTTTGAACCAGCTTACCGAAGCGGATACCTACGAAAAAAACCAGCTGTTTGCGACGCTGGATCCGCTGACTCGAAAACTCGAACTGCCGTCGGGCATGCAGGTCACGATCACGGACACCGTCGGCTTCATCCAGGACCTGCCGACCCAGCTGATCGAAGCGTTCAAGTCGACACTGGAAGAATCCAAAGATGTCGATCTGCTGCTTCACGTGATCGATGCTTCTGCCGATAATCTGAAAGCGCACGAGCAGACGGTGCTGTCCCTGCTTAAGGAACTGGACATGGCCGACATCCCGACCCTCAATGTCTACAACAAGCGAGATCTTGTGGAAGGACCTGTGCCGTCCACGCTCTACCCGAATATCGTCATCTCGGCCCAGGACGAAGCGGATATCGACGCCCTGCGCGACAAGCTGGAAGCTGAAATGAAGAAGAACATGAGACATTATCAGCTGGAGATCGAAAGTCACCGCGGTGATCTGCTCGTCGAAATACGGCAGCAGACCTTACTGGAACGCCAGCTGTTCGATGAAGAGAAGCAAGTCTATTTCGTTGAAGGCTACGCCAAACCGGAATCGAAATGGGTCGATCAGTAACAAAACCTTAAGCAACGATCCAGCAGACATTAAAGGTCAGTCTTTTGGATCGTTTTGTTTTTGGAAAAATACTGAGCAGCCCTGGTCAGAACATGAATATTACTCTGGTTCTTTCATAATCATTCAGTTTTACTGTGTCTGCTAGTAGTTTTTTTGACGATATCTATGAAAAAAATAGTCAAAAAATAGAAAAAAACTGTTTCTATAGACACTGAACTCTGTTAAACTAAAAATATGAATATTCTATGAAGAGTATTCGCGTTTTCTCATTTACTTATTTTTATGCATAAAAAAGGGATGGGGAAACACCACTACATAAAATTAGGACACAATATAATCGAAAAAGGCAAACCGTCTGAAAAGGCGGGACGCAAAACTACAGGGGCTAAGGATGCACTTCTATGCCTGCCAGTTGCCGTTATACAAGTGCACACTCTTGTAAACGGGGGTGTGCTATTTTTATTTGGAAGGGAGGTCTACATAGCACATGTCTTTAAAGAAGAGATTCATTCCTGTTATTTTCTCGGCGGTCACGATTGCCTTAGCGGGGTGCAGTAATGAAACGCTGGCTGATACAACGGGAGAGGAACAGAGTGTGCAAACCGCTGCACAAGAGGAAAGTGACAGCCTTTACAGAAATGATGACTGGGGACTGGACATTTCACCTAATATGGATTGGGAATTAGAGTCTGAAAAGGAATCTGAAAATTTGCACATCGTATTGAAGCACAATAAATTAAAAGCTATCCTATCTACTGTATCTTCGTCCCAGTCCTTTGAAGATATAAAAAAAGAGTTGATCAAAGGCTCAGGGGATGTATCTGTCCTGACTGATAGTGAAGACTACTTGTCATATCAGTCTAAATTGAAAAAGG
The DNA here is from genome assembly GCF_900112455.1 of Alkalibacterium subtropicum. Taxonomy (GTDB): domain Bacteria; phylum Bacillota; class Bacilli; order Lactobacillales; family Carnobacteriaceae_A; genus Alkalibacterium; species Alkalibacterium subtropicum. The sequence continues at coordinate 29,991 of NZ_FOLT01000006.1, forward strand.
CTATCCGGACGGATGTTTATTTCAAAGAGCATAGTGACGAGCGAAATATCCTCATGATATTTATGTCCTCGGCAGAAAATTATGATGCAAATCAGGAAAAGGTAGAAAGTTTACTTGATCATACAAAATTAAATGAAGTGGGAGACGTGAAATGATGAAAAAAAGAATTGCAAGCCTCGTTTTAGGTACAACCTTAGTTGTCAGTGGCGGCCAAGTGCTGGCAGCAGAATCCGAAGAAGTGGTCAGTCCTGATTCGGAATTATATGAGACGACACGTGTTATGGAAGAAGTCGAGTATGAGCTGACGGAAAGCACTTCTGATAAAGCATTGCTCCAGGACCAGTTTGCAAACGAAAGACTAATTGAGTCAGAATTGGCCTTAGAAGAGGGCGATGTTGAAAAAGCGGAAGAACTTCTGGAAGAAGCGAATGAAAGCATTGACCAGGCTGAAAGCGATCTGGAAGAAGCTATAGAGGCTGAAGAAGAAGCTGTCGAAGAAGTTGAACAGACATTATCTGAAAGTTTTGAAGAACGCACGACTAAAATGCGTACGTTATTAGAGCGTGAAGAACTTCCCGAAACAGCTAAAATCGGCATTTCCAATGCTTTGAAACAAGTTGAAAACGTCATGAAACGTGCTGAAGAACGTCTTGCCCTTGAAACAAAATTTGCCTCAGGGGAAATGACAGAGGAAGAGTTCGAAAGCGAAATGAAAGAAATCAATGAGACGTTCAAAGCTGAGGCTAAGAAAAATAAGGCTGAAGCAAAAGCGCTGAGAAAAGAACTGAAAAACAAGCGTAAAGCCAGCGTGAAATCTGTAGAATTGGATGAACGTGAAGAGCTGGAAGATGCAGACGAGGATGAATCAGAAGAACTGAACGAAGAGCTGGAAGACGCAGCCGAAGAAGCAGAAGAACGCGCTGAAGAAGAAAGAGAAGAAGCAGAAGAGCGCGCTGAAGAGGAAAGAGAAGAAGCGGAAGAGCGTGAAGAAGAAGCAAAAGAAGAAGCTTTAGAACGTGAAGAAAAAGCCAGAGAAAGAGCTGAAAAAGAACGCGAAGAACGTGAAGAGCGTGAAGAAGAGGAAAGAGAAGAAGCAGAAGAGCGCGCTGAAGAAGCCCGTGAAGAAGCCCTCGAGTTTGAAGAAGATGATGACGAAGATGACGAGGACGACGAGGACGACGAGGACGACGAGCGTGACGAAGATGATGAAGATGAAGACGAAGAAGAAAAGAAACCAAGAGACAAAGGTAACAATGGAAATGGAAAAGGAAAAGGAAACAGATAAATAGAGGTTGTACAATAGAAAAAGTGCCGATGAGAGGAAACGACTCATCGGCACTTTTTCTATTCCAGCCTCTGTCTCTTCTGGATAAATAGACCGGTGTATTTCAACGCTTATTCAAGGCATGATAAAAAAATGAACTTTTTTCACTAATTAACTAAAAAGAGCTTAATGACTGAATGGATCGGTCGATAGTATATTAAGTATATCTATTTTCGGAAAGAAGGTATGAAATGGAAAAGGTAAAAGTATTGAAGAAAGATAAACTCAGGGTAGCTGAGAAGAGCAAGACCAAAAACCGTAAAAAAAGCATCCGAACAAAATTTATACTATTGTTCACAAGCATCGTGTTTATACCGATCGTCATCGTTTCGATCGTGTTATTCTATCAGATGCAGGAAACGGTGACCCAAAGAGTGCTGCAGGAACAGCGGGCAGCCACCAGAAATGTTGTAGAAATCTTTGAAAGCATCGGACATGAAGCAGAGTCATCGGTCACTGCTTTATCTCAGCTCGAACTCATCCGCAATGCGGCAGAGGCAGGGGATACTGAAGAGCTGGAAAGGCTGATGTCAACGATACAGGTCGCCACTGAATACATAAGCGACGTGTTTATTTACCTGCCTGACGCCCGTTCTGTCGGGACACTGGATGCAGATGCTATTGAGGAATCCAAGAATGAATGGCTGAGTGAGACAGCAGCTGCCGACGGCGATATCGTTTTTTCCCAGCCGTATTCTGACGTCGTGACGAGTGCGACGACGATGTCAGCGACCATGAAAATCGAGCAGACTAACGGTGAAACAAGCATCCTGGGCGTTCAGCTGGATATGGGGAGTATTGCGGAGCTGGTGGATAATACGCAGATCGGAAAAACAGGCGCACCGTTTGTGATCACAAATAAAGGTTACCGGCAATTTACCCAAAATACAGAGCTGGCTGGTCTGGATGTCAGTGACACATCGATTTTCACTGAGGCCACAGATGCATCCGGAGAACTATACAGCGATTTGAATGCGCGGGCCTTTCCTATTTATTATGAACAGGTGCCGGATATGAACCTGATCGTTTATGGGGCGGTGACACCGGAGGAAATGTCAGCAGAGAGTACACTGTTTTTCAGAAGAGCCACTCGGGTGCTGCTCGTCAGTATCGCCGGAGCCTTGCTGATCGCCTTGCTCGTTTCGAATTACCTCGTTCAAGTAACACGGACGATAGAAAAGGCCTTAGGCGACCTGCAGATGGGGAAACTCAAGACACGGTTGATCTCTTATAGAAAGAAACCGGTCAAGGCGAAGGAAAATCAGAAGAAACCTGCGACCACATTTAAAGAAAACGGGAATGAACTGCATCAGATCGGTTTGAGTTTCAACCGTACGGTGAAGGCGATCGAAGCCGTCGTCAATGACATACAGGACCGTTCAGTTAACGTGGATAATATGGCGAACGACCTTTCTGCCATTACGGTCCAGACAAAAAAGGCCACGGAAGAAGTGACCGGCACGATCCAATCCATCGCCGAATCATCCAGTATCCAGACACAGGACACGAGAGAGACAGTGAAGCAAATGGAAGAGCTCTCGGATTTTGTCTCGGCCATTTCTGAAAACATGCAGGAAGTCGGCATCCATGCGGATCAGACGGTCCTTTCATTAGGTGAAAACGATCAGAACATGAATAAAGTAAACATGACCTGGAATCAGACAGTTCATTCTGTCAACGATCTCAAACATGACATCAGTTCTGTGGATGCAAAAGTTCAGGATGTTGAAAGTATCCTGCGAGCCATCCAGAACATTTCGGAACAGACCAACCTGCTTGCCCTCAACGCATCGATCGAAGCGGCAAGAGCCGGCGAAGCAGGGAAAGGCTTTTCAGTGGTGGCAGAAGAAATCAGAAAGCTGGCTGAAAAAAGTAACGCGTCATCGGATATGATCGCTGATCTCATTGGTGAGATCCAGAACGACTCTTCGGTCATGGTGAAGACGCTGGATCAGGTTTTGACTGACACTGACAAGCAGACAGATTCTCTGAAGCAGGTAACAGCAACAAATGAAGATATTTCCCTTAAGATTCAGGAACTTGCGCGTCATATCAGCCGTTCCATGGAACTTGTCCGATCAGTTGAAGAGAGAAAAGCGAATGTAGTGAAATCGCTGGACGATATTGAAGCGTCTGCAGGTAAAAATACAGCAAGTACAGAAGAAGTGTCGGCCAATTCTGAAGAGATCCTGGCCTCGATGGAAGAATTTTCGGCATCCATCGATGAACTGAAACGATTAGCGGGCAGATTAAGAGAGTCAGCCAAGCGCTTCTCATAATAAGATGAAAGACTCCAGAGATCTGGAGTCTTTTTGTATGTGAAAAATAAAACGGCATGAATTGTGAAAGCGAGCATAAACATTTTCATCTTGTTACCGATAATAGAGGTAGTATAAATTTTTTAAAAAGGGGAAAAGAGATGCAGAAAGTCAGACAGCACTTTACACGGGGAATAAAGAAGCTAACGACAGCCAATTGGCCAAAAAAAGGAGTCCACAGGAAAAAAGGAAAGATGCATAAGCAAAAGATCACTAAGAAGAAACACAAGAGTGTGAAAGGGCCTATCGCGGTCAGTCTGATCGTGCTGATGCTGATACCAGTTATAGCAGCCATGCTTTTTACATATGACCGGACAACGGCTATTTTATCAGACCGCGTGGTCGACCAGGAGCAGCAGATCACTGCGAACCTGGTGCAGAATGTCACCGATGCCAGTGTGACCGCGGAAGAAATCATTAATCGCTTAGCTTTAGACGGCATGCTTGGGCGTGTGGTCAAAGGGGATGAAGCAGCGATAAAAGAACTGGACACACGCTTCCAGATCGTGTCTACGGGGAATCCCTATATTACCGATGTACATTTTATCCCAACGGATCCCAACAGAGATTTTGTGTCCACACTGACGGTTGTTCAGGGGGATGCCGATCCGACTGAGATTTTTCCATGGTTTGAATCCAGCCGCACTGCCAGTGGCCTCAGATGGACGGAACCACATACCTTCAATAACATTCAACGGATGACCGTCACTCAGACGATCGCGACGTTAGGTGAAAATGCCGGGGTGCTTGCAATCGATCTGGATCTTGATGTCATCCACCAGGAAATCAATGACACGCATATCGCCAGAACAGGTTTTATCAGCATCCTGAATGATGAGGGCCACGTGCTAATATCTTCCCGCGAAGATCTTATCGGAAAAAATATGTCGACCTATGACTTCTTCAAACAATCGACGAAAAAAGAGAAAATCGATACAAGTGGTGTCATAGATATCGATGCTCTCACCAATAAAGACACCTCAAAAATGGTTTTTGATGATGACATAAACAACGGCAAATTCAGTATTTATTATGACCGCATACCCAGTCTGGGGCTGAATGTGTATGGGATGGTCGGTGCTGATGAGATGGCGCTCGAGGAAGCCACCCTGCAGGGGATCCTGCTTATTGTGACCCTATGCACCATTATCGGAGCGACGCTCATTGCTCTGATGGCTTCGGGACTCATCTCATCGATTTCCGATGCGCTCATGAACGGGTTCAAACGGGTAGAAAACGGCGATTTGACTGCACGACTTAACAAAAGTGATTTATTGAATCCGGCGAATGCTGTGATCAAAGGGCTAACTAAATGGAGTAAAAAAAGAGGTGGAGAAGGCGACCTTGGAAAAGCTCTCGATCCAAAAGGGAATGAAATCCATCAGATCGGCCTGGCATTCAACCATACGATGGCAAATTTTGAGGAAACGGTCAGAATCATCCAGGGTAACAGTGAGAATGTTTCAAGTATGGCAGCGACCCTCACTGAAATCGCTGATCAGACAAGCCGATCCACTGCTGAAGTTTCTCATACCATCAACGGTGTAGCTGAAGCGACAGCGATGCAGACACAAGATACAGAAACAACAGTCGGTCAAATGCACGATCTGTCGAAAGCTCTGAGTGAAATCGACCACGCAGTCGGTCAGATGGGGGAACAGGCAGATAAAACGATGACCGTCAATGGAGGTAATACCCGCGCAACCGAACAAGTCAGCCAGAAATGGAACGAAACACTTCAGACATTGAACGGATTGAAAACGAAGATCACTGAGGTGGATGGTGACATCCAGAATATCGAAGGGATCGTCAAAGCGATCACAAGTATTGCCTCTAAAACGAATCTGCTGGCTTTAAATGCGTCGATCGAGGCTGCCCGAGCGGGAGACGCGGGGAGAGGGTTTGCTGTTGTGGCCGAGGAGATCAGAAAACTGGCAGAACAAAGTGCCGCTTCTTCTCAAGATATCCAGTCGATCATTGGAGATATCCAGGTGAAATCTTCCGATATGGTCGCCCACTTGGAAGAAACCAATGACACCAGCAGCGCCCAGACTGAGAAAATAGAAGAAGCAATGGAGACATCCGGGAATGTGGCGGCGTCACTGGAAGAACTGGTTTCAAGCATGACAGTGGTTCAACGGTCATCGGCAGTGATCAATGAGAAAAAAGAAGAAGTCGTGGCGCAGCTTGAAAGCATTGCCGCCGGCGCTCAGGAAAATTCTGCCGGTACTGAGCAGGTATCTGCCAATGCGGAAGAAATCCTGGCCACCATGGAAGACTTCACCACGCACATCGGTCGCCTGGAGCAGGTTTCACAGACATTGAAAACATCAGCCGAACAATTCGCGATCGGTCAAAACGATCCTGAAACAGCGCCATCCGCTGTAGTTGGAGTGGATCTGGCACCCGAAATGGCCTGATCACAGGATAAAGAGCACCATCTTATTATAAAACTGAGGCTTGCTGCTTCGCCATCAATTAAAGAGCAAACACCTTGACTTCCACCCGGCACAATGAAGTCAAGGATTACATAGGTCATCGCTTATTGCAGCAACTTTATACCATATAAAACAGAAAGACCAAATGAAAGCATAAACATTTTAATGTTTAAGCCGATAGTATAAAAGAGACTGACAAATATAAAAAAGTTTAAAGGAGATAGGGCATGAACAAGATCAAACGCTTTTCAACTGATTTAGTGAAGAAAGTCAAAACCATCGACTGGTCTGATTTAAATAAGGCAACAGCTTCAATTAAAGGAGGGGCATTCACGTTTAAAAATAAGCGCAGGAGTTTAAGAGTTCCGATTGCTTTAAGTCTGATCCTTTTGATGCTGCTCCCTGTTTTAGGTTCCCTGTTTTTTACATACAACAATAATACTGCTCTCTTGAAAGACCGGGTGGAGGCACAGGAGCAGCAGATCACCACGAATCTGGCCTCGCAGATCAAAGCGACAGGTGAAGCCGCAGAGGAAACGCTCCGGGAACTCATCCTGAGCGGGGCAGCCTTTGAACTGTCAAGCGAGTATAACGAAGCCAGACGCTATCTTGAGAACAGCTTCACTTATGCCACGACAGGTAATCCGGAAATAGCCGATATCCACTATATCCCCTTGGATGAATCGATCCCTTATGTCACGACCTATGCTGCCATCAAAGTGGGCCGAAACGCCGGCGATGTTTTCCCCTGGCTTGAAGGCGCTGCACAAGCGAAGCAGACGACATGGTCTGAACCGTATACCATCAATAACCGTACACGTCTGACCGCTTACCGTGCGGTGTCGAACAACGGTGAAGTCGAAGGGATCATGGCCATAGATCTTGACATAGATACGATCCGTCTGAATGTTTTGGATATCCAGCTGGCCAACACGGGTTATGTCAATCTGGTCTCCGATTCCGGAGAGATCCTGGCTTCTTCAAGAGATCAGATCGTCGGAGACAGCTTGGCGGACAGTAAATATTTCAAAGATTCATTTGCCGGAGAAGAATCAGGAATGGTTTATGATAACTCTATCAATGGTGGACAAATGGGGATTTATTACAAGCGTCTGCCCAACCTCGGCTTGAATGTCTATGGCATGGTGCAGTCTTATGAAATGGCCCAGGAAACAGACGCCTTGAGAAATTCGATCATTACAATAACTGTGATCGTGATCATCCTCGCTTTGATCACGTCTGGACTCATCACAATCGTGATAAACAACCTTACGAAAACTTTATTATCTGTCTTTGATGATGTCAGCAAAGGGGATTTAACGCGCCGTCTGTCAAGAAAAGATTTATTTAGCATGAATTTTGCAAAATTAAAACGTTCCAGCAAAAAGAAAACGGATCAGACGATCGCCCAAAAGGGCAGTGAACTGGATCCTAAAGGAAACGAGATCCATCAGATCGGGATAGCCCTGAATCAAACCCTGACGAATTTTGAAGATACGATCAAAGTGATCCAAGGAAACAGTCAGAACGTTTCCAGCATGGCGACCACATTGACAGAAATCGCTGACCAGACCAGCCGCTCGACTGCTGAAGTCTCTCATACGATCAATGGCGTAGCGGAGTCGACATCGATGCAGACGCAGGACACAGAAGCCACAGTCACACAGATGAATGACCTGGCCAAAGCACTTGGTGAAATCAATCAGGCTGTTGAACAGATGGGCCAATACGCTGATGACACGATGATCGTCAATGGCACCAACACCCAGGCCACCCAGGAAGTGAATCAGAAGTGGAAAGAAACCCTTGATACGCTCGATTCTCTGAAAGGAAAAATCAAAGATGTCGACAGTGATATCCAGAATATCGAAGGGATCGTCAAGGCGATCACAACGATCGCGTCTAAAACGAACCTGCTGGCGTTGAATGCGTCGATCGAAGCGGCCCGTGCAGGCGATGCCGGACGTGGCTTTGCCGTCGTCGCGGATGAAATCAGAAAACTGGCTGAACAAAGTGCGACCTCGTCTAAAGACATTCAATCGATCATTGGAGAAATCCAGGTGAAATCTTCTGACATGGTCGACCATTTAGATGAAACAAATGACGACAGTAAAGTGCAGACGGAAAAAATCAAGGAAGCCATCAAGGCATCTGAAAATGTTGCCCAGTCACTTGAGCAGCTGGTGTCAAGCATGCTGGTCGTTCAGCGTTCATCGGCTGTGATCAATGAGAAAAAAGAAGAAGTCGTGGCGCAGCTTGAAAGCATTGCCGCCGGTGCTCAGGAAAATTCTGCCGGGACAGAACAGGTTTCTGCCAACGCTGAAGAAATCCTGGCAACGATGGAAGACTTTACGACCCATATCAATCGTCTGGAGGATGTCGCGCACACACTGAAAGTGTCAGCTGAACAGTTTTTGATCAGTCAGGAAGAGTCAGATGAAGAAACCCCTGAGGTTGCTGATGTCGATCTGGATCCGGAATTTGCCTAATCAAAGGAGTTAGAAAAATGGAACAGCATATATTATTTAAGGCGGGCAAGCAGACGTTTGCCCTGCCGATCACACAAACAGACAGGATCATTGCACTTGAAAATGAAACGCGCGTCCCAGATCTGTCCTCTTATATTATTGGGGTTCAAGATATCGAAGGGGAAGTCATCGTCATTGTTGACCTGGCTGACCGGTTCTATGCACTGCCTAACCAGAACCCGGCAGACGCCGAGATCATCCTGGCTTTCTGGAAAGAGTCAAAAGTGGGCTTGTTAGTGGATGAAGTCACGACTGTCCAAGCCTATGATACGTCCGATCTGATGGATAAGGATGCTGGAAAAGCAGATGGGTTATCGACGTCTTATATCACAGCATTCATTCAAGCCCAAGACGAAATCATCCCTATCCTTGATCCGCACAGCCTGTTTTCAGCAGACAAGGCCGAGGAAATGCGTGACCTTGTTTCTATCCATACGATTAAAGAATAAGCAGCAAACTACAGCAGCACAACGGAGAGAATCATGTCGGAACAAATAAAAGTAGGTATTTCAGATTATAAAGTGGCGGCCGCACCCAATCAGCTGGTCACGATCGGTCTCGGTTCGTGTGTAGGGATCGCGCTCTATGCTCCAGAAGCGAAAACCGGTGCATTGAGCCATATCATGCTGCCGGACAGTTCGTCCTTTTCAGACACGTCCAAATGGCCGAAATTCGCCGATCTGGCTTTACCAAAAATCGCAGCTGAATTGAGAGCACAGACCAGAGAAACAAAACTATTGGCCAAAATCGCGGGGGGAGCCAGCATGTTCACCTTTTCGAACGAAACCCAGACCCTGCAGATCGGACAGCGGAATATCGAAGCGGTCAAGGCGACCCTCCATGATTTACAGATCCCGATCGTGTCTGAGCACGTCGGGGGAAAGATGGGGCGTTCCATGTATTTTGATTTAACGGACTTTAATGTGAAGGTCCGCATGGTCAACAGAGAAGAATATATATTATAAAAGAAGGTTGAAGAGGATTTTAGTATGAATATAAAAGTAGTCGTTATCGATGATTCAGCCTTGATGCGCAAGGTGTTAAGTAACATGATCAATGAAAGCAGAGATATGGAAGTCGTTGATGTCGCCAGAAACGGTCAGGAAGCTCTGAAAGTCATCGAGCGAAGCCGGCCGGATCTTGTGACACTGGATGTTGAAATGCCGGTAATGGATGGGATCGAAACACTGAAAACACTGAAAGAACGCTATCGTCTGCCAGTGATCATGCTGAGCTCAAAAACGAATGAAAAGACGACCATTGAAGCGTTAGAATTAGGTGCCGAGGACTTTGTAGAAAAACCTGTGTCGATCAAAGAAAACTGGACAGCGTTCAAGGAAGACCTGGAGACACGCATCCGCAGTCATTTTCCAGAGGACAAACGGACGGTGAAAGTGAAAAAGAGTCAGTCCCTGGTGCCCGATGTACTGCTTGAGAAAAAAGCTTCTCTGAAAGCTATTGCTATCGGGGCCTCAACAGGCGGACCGAAAGCGTTAGTACATGTTATCCAGTCGATCAGTGAACAGCTTGCCGTCCCTGTTTTCATCGTACAGCATATGCCGGCGGGCTTTACGGCTTCATTCGCTCAGAGACTGGACTCCCTCTCTTCAGTTGATGTGCTGGAAGCCAGGGATAACATGCGGATAAAACCCGGCACCGTTTATCTGGCACCTGGCGGAAAGCACATGCTGATCAGAAAGAATAAAATCAGCCTGAACGATGAACCGAAAGTTCACGGGGTCAGACCGGCAGTGGATCATTTGTTTGAGAGTGCGGCTGAAACATACGGTAAAGATATCCTGGGGATCATCCTTACGGGAATGGGAAATGACGGGGCAGACGGCTGCGAATCGATCAAGCAGTCCGGCGGATATATCCTATCTCAAGACAAGCAGACCTCCATCGTCTACGGCATGCCGCGTGTCGTTTTTGAAAGAGGACTCTCAGATCAAGTCGGCAGTTTAACAGAAATTGCCGATATCTTAAAAGAAATGACTAGGTGAGTATATGACAACATTAAATTACGAGTACTTTTATACATGGGTCGAAGCCAATCTCAACTTACAGCTGGACGCCTATAAAGAAAAGCAGCTGCGTCGACGCATACAAACCATCATGAAGCAGGCGGGTGCAAAGACGTTAGAAGAATATTCGACGCTGATCCATGCCAATGCAGGGATAAAGAAACAATTTTTGGATTACATAACGATCAATGTGACTGAATTTTTCAGAAATAAAGACCTGTTCGATAACTTTGAGCATCTGCTGGTTACAGATTTATCACAGAAATTTGATTCGATTTCGATCTGGAGTGCCGCCTGTTCCATAGGCGCTGAACCTTATTCTCTGGCCATGATCGTCGACAGACATGACTTGCCTTTAAAGCAGAATATTATAGCGACAGACATCGATGACACGATATTAGCCAAGGCGAAGACAGGTATTTTTAGAGATAATGAACTGAAAAATGTGTCACTTCTGGATAAAACCAAGTATTTTAAAGAGAGCGACAAGACATTCGTCCTGGACGAACGGATAAAGAATAAAGTCGATTTTAAAAAGCATGATCTGATCATGGATACCTACCGGAAAGGCTTCCATGTCATCGTCTGCCGCAATGTCACGATCTATTTTAAAAATGAGATCAAAGAAGACATATACAGGCGGATGAGTCAGTCACTGGTCAAAGGCGGTCTGCTCTTTACCGGGGCAACCGAAACGATCTATCAGCCAGATCAGTATGGCTTGAGAAAAGTCGCCTCATTCATTTATGAGAAAATCAATTAAGCGGAAGGTGGAAGAAGATGGAAGATAATAGTGCGTATCGTGATCTGTTTTTTGAAGAAACAGATGACAACCTTGCGATATTGAACCAGGAAGTATTGCATTTAGAAGAAGATCCCCATGACAAGCAAATCATCGATGTCATTTTTCGTGCAGCCCATACGTTAAAAGGGATGGCCGCGACGATGGGTTATGAAACCATGGCCGAACTCACTCATACAGTAGAAAATCTGTTTGAACTGGTCAAAAGCGATGAACTGACCGTGTCTTCAGATCTCATCAGTCTGATTTTCGAGAGTCTGGACACCTTGGCTGAAATCGTAGAGAACCTGAGACTGGAAGATCGCGAAAATGTGAATATCACGTCGCTGGTTCAGCGATTAGAACAAGTCGCGGAAGGCGGAGGCTCTCTGGGCAAAGCTGAAACATCTGAAGAGACTGAGGCGAACGGTTATGATTTCCCGGACCTCGAAGAGTCAGACGGTGCAGCCATCAAATCAGCTGAAAGTGCCGGTTATCAACTCTATGCGATCGGCGTCCGGGTAGAAGAAACCAGCATGATGAAAGCGGCCCGAGCCTTTCTTCTGATCAGCAAGCTGGAACAGCTGGGCGACTTTGTTCAGATGAAGCCGACAGCGGAAGCACTGGAACAGGGAGAACTGGACGATTCCTTTGCAGTTTACTACTTAAGTAAAGAAGATAAGGAAACGCTGCTCAAACACGTGGAAGACTGCAGCGAGATCGAAGACGTCCGTATCGCAGAAACCACGTACGAAGCCGCCATTTCGAAAGAAGAAGCAGCGGATGCTGCACCAGATACCGGCGAAGTGGCAGATGAAAAAACAGCTGGATCTTCTCCCCAAGAAACAGCAAAAAAGAGACCAGCCGCTGCGAAACAAACCATCCGTGTCGATCTGACCCGTTTGGATCAGTTCATGAATCTGGTGTCAGAACTTGTCATTCATAGAACCCGACTGGAAGATGTCTCTGAAAAGAATCAGCTGGCAGAGTTGACAGAACCCTTGACACAAGTCGGTCGGATCACGACTGAACTGCAGGAACTGGTCCTGCAACTCCGTATGCAGCCCTTTAACGTCGTCGTCCAGCGTTTCCCGCGGATGATGCGCGACTTGACGAACGAACTGGGCAAGGAGATCCAGTTTGTGACTGAAGGTGAAGACACTGAACTCGACCGTACCGTTATTTCAGAAATCGGTGAACCGCTGATCCACTTGCTGCGTAATGCAGCTGATCACGGGGTGGAAATGCCGGAGGAACGGGAAGCGAAAGGCAAACCGAGGATGGGGACGATCAAACTGTCGGCCTATCCAGAAGGGAACCGTGTCATCATTTCCCTGACTGACGACGGTAAGGGGCTGGACCCGAGAGCTCTGGAAGCCAGTGCCCGGAAAAAAGGCATCGATACGGAAGGCATGACAGATGAACAGCTTCAGAATCTGATTTTCCATCCTGGCTTTTCTACCGCACAAACGGTCACCGGCATTTCCGGCCGAGGTGTGGGCATGGATGCGGTCAGGGAAAAAATCGCCAGCTTGAACGGCAAGATCGAAACGATCAGTGAAGTGGATAAAGGGACGACCTTCAGGATCACACTGCCGCTGACACTGTCCATCATTCAATCCCTGCTTGTCAAAGTGGGAGACGAGACTTTTGCCATCCCGCAGGCGGTGATCGACAAAGTGAACGTCTTTGAGGAAAAGGAAGCCATTGGCGTACATCAGAACGAAGTCTACCAGTATGAAGGGGAAACGATCCCCCTTGTCCGCGTCAACGACGTGCTGGGGATCCCTCAAAAAGCGTCCAGCAGCAAGCATATCATTATCGTGTTGATCGGCGACAAGCAGTATGGCCTGATCGTCGATGAACTCATTCACCAGAAAGAGATCGTCATTAAAAAACTGGGCAGAGAGTTGAATGATCTGTCGCTCTATCTCGGTGCCACGATCCTTGGTGATGGCGGCATCAGTCTGATCCTGGATGTGACGTCCATTTGCACAGCGAAGCGGGTCCTCAGTCATGTCTGAGAATCCGTCGCTTCTACGCTTCGATGCCCTACAGGAAGTTGTCAATATCGGCGGTGGCCATGCCGCCACGGCCTTATCAAAAATGATCGGCAATAAAGTCGAAATGGATGTCCCATTCGTCGCGCTGCTTCCTTATGAAAAGGTATATGAAACGATACAGTCAGATGATACAATAGTGAAGGCTGTGCTTTCCAAACTGATCGGCAGGGAACATGGCGTATTTTTATTCGTGATCGACCCGAAAGACGCTGAAGCCTTAGCGCATATCGTATTGCCGGAAAATGATGAACTGAGTGAAGAACTGATCGATTCTGCCTTGACTGAATTGAGCAATATCCTGGTCCAGTCCTTTCTCCAGGCCGTGATGCAGCTGATCGACAAGCCTTTGTTTGCCTCTGTACCTGTGATGACCATGGATATGTTCGGATCGATCCTGTCGAGTGTGTATATGGAGCAGAATCAGTTCAGCGAAGAAGTGTTTATCATCAAAAACAACTTCTACAGTTCGGGACGGATCATCGAAGGCAGTTTGTATTTTGTGCCGAAGCCGAAAGTGCTGGAGCAGCTATTAAAAGAATTAGGTATATAACTTAGGAGGAAAATGAACATGAGTAAACGAGTATTGATAGTGGACGACGCCGCATTTATGCGTATCAAATTGAAAGACATTTTAGAAAAGAACGGCTATGAAGTGGCCGGCGAAGCACAGAACGGCAACGAAGCAGTCGAAAAATATAAAGAAGTCGAACCGGATATCGTCACGATGGATATCACGATGCCTGAAAAAGACGGTGTGGAAGCATTGAAGGAAATCAAAGCAATGGACAGCAGTGCAGTCGTTTTGATGTGTTCCGCCATGGGACAGCAGACGATGGTCATGGATGCCATCCGTGCCGGCGCGATCGATTTCATCGTTAAACCGTTCGATACGGAACGTGTCATCAAAGCACTGGACAAAGCTATCAGCTAAGCTAGGTCGATCAAAAAAAGTAACTTTCGAAAAATCGTCACAATACTAAAACGCAACAGGATAAACCAAGGGGGATTCAATCATGCAACTGATCGTATTTAAACTAAAAGAGCACTTTTATGGCTTCACAACAGAGAATATCGAAGAAATCACTACCACTTTACAAGAAACGTCCATCCCCCAAGGCCCTGCCTGGACGAAGGGATTAATCAACCTTCGCGGTCAGATCATGACCTTGGTCGACCTTGAAAGATTGCTGAACGGCTCTACCACTTCTCAAGAATTATGGTACAATAATACAATCATTGTAAACACACAAGATAATCCTGTGGCATTTATGGTCGGAAAGGTTGTCGGGGTAACGAATATCGAAACTGACCAGATCCAGATGCTGAATGAGGACACGGACAGCCTTGTTTCCGGATATGTCTTTGCTTACAATGAAATGGTAAGTATCATAGATTTAGAAACGATCCTAATAGAGAAAGAGGAAGTGTCGTGAGCCAACAAGTTTTATCACAACAAGAAATTGATGCCCTGTTGGTTGCCATGGACAGTGGAGAAATCGATGCGGACGAAGAAAAAGGGGAGAGCAATGCCCCTAAAGTCAAACCCTATGATTTCAGACGACCTGTCCGGTTATCAAAAGAGTATCTCTCCACCATTACGATGGTGTTTGAAGATTTCTCTAAACTGGTATCCAACTTATTGTCGACCCAATTAAGACGGCCTGTCGAAACGAAGATCGCTGCGATCGAACAAGTGTCTTTCGATGAATTCGTTCATTCGGTCCCGAGTTTCACCTTGATGGGCGTGTTTCAAAGCAAGCCCCTGAATGGCCTGCAGATAATGGAGATCAATCCCCAGTTCAGTCTGCAGATGCTCGAACTGCTCTGCGGGTATACAGATGTATCCAAAGAAGAACTTTTAGCAGAAAAAGCCAACTTTACGGACATTGAAATGGCTATTTTAGAAGACGTGATGAAATCTCTCCTGCGCACGTTCGAGACGGCGTGGAAAGAGATCAAAGAGATCGAGGTCACGCTGCAGGATACGGAAACGAAACCGCAGCTTTTGCAGACGATGTCACCCAACGAACCAGTCATCCTGGTCACTTTTTCTGTCACGATGGAAGACCAGCGAACTTACATAAACTTGTGTATTCCTTACATATTCTTTGAAGATATATTAGACAAGTTGAGTTTCAAGAACTGGTTCCACTCCGGCAAGGAATTCGATGCCTCTGAACGGGGACAGCTGGCTGCGGGGCTGGATAAAGTGCCCGTCGATATCGAAGTCCTTTTAGGCGAATCACAAATGAGTGTGTCGGATTTTCTCGGTATGGAAGAAGGCGACATCATCCAGCTGGATTACAAGACGTCACGGCCGTTGACGATGTACGTTGAAAACAAACCCTATTTCAAAGTGAAACCGGGACAGCTCGAAAACAAACTGGCAGTAGAAATATTAAAATTTACGGGAGGAGAGAGTGACGATGAGTGATCAAATGACCCAGGCAGAAATTGACGCGTTGCTTAATGGCACCGCAACAATGGAGCCAGAACCTGAACCAGAACCGGAACCGATCGAAGATCCCTTGAGTCAGGACGTTAAGGATATTATCGGCGAAGTCGGGAATATCTCCATGTCGCAGGCGGCGACGACTCTTTCCACATTATTGAATCGAAAAGTGAGTATCACCACACCTAAAGTCAAAGGTGTGACCATTAAAGATATTATTGATGGAAGCGAGACCCCTAAAGTGGTCACGTCGATTGCATTCAAAGAAGGTCTGGTTGGCAAAAATGTACTGATGATCGATGTGAATGATGCGATCATTATTGCGGATTTAATGATGGGGAATAACGGAAAAGATTTAGAAGACAAGGAATTTACTGAACTGGAACTCAGTGCGGTATCCGAAGCCATGAACCAGATGATCGGTTCAGCTTCTACAGCGATGGCCACGATGTTCGACCGTCGTGTCGACATTTCACCACCAGATGTCAAACTGTGGGAATCCGCGGATGATGCCATGCTGGCCATGCCCAATCAGTCTGAAGTGGTGTGCACGACGTCGTTCAAATTAAGTGTGGAAGGCCTGCTTGAAAGTGAGATCATGCAGATCCTGCCGATCGACACCGTGATCGAGATCTCTGAAATCATGGTCGGGGATGAAGCGGAAGTCCTGAACGGACGTGACACGATTGAGGTCAAAAAAGTTGAAGAACCTAAAACAGACGTCCAGCCTGAAACAGCTGCACCGAAAGAAACAGAATTTGTATCCATACAAAAACCTAAATTCCAGGATCTGCCACGTAATGAGACAAAAGGTTCACCGCGTAATCTGGACCTGATCATGGACGTGCCGCTCGATTTCAGCGTCGTCTTAGGCAAGAGCCGAAAGACGATCAAGGATATCCTGTCCTTGAGCACCGGCTCTGTTGTGGAACTGGACAAAATGACCGATGAACCGCTGGAGATCTATGTCAACGGCAAACTGATCGCGGAAGGCGAAGTCGTCGTCATCAACGAAAGCTTCGGTATCCGTATCACGAATATCTTAAGCAAAGAACAGCGCGTCAGACATTTGAACCAATAATCGTATAAATAGTAAAACACTCTCAAATCTTGAGAACAGTAATGTTCTGCGATTTGAGAGTGTTTTTAATAGTATAAAATTTTTTCAATATAAGGCTTTTACTATTAAATCAAGACTTTCACTTCCGATAGTAATAGAGTGGTCAAGTAGAACAACGATCTGAGTGACCAACTAACGTCATATTACCGTCATATCTGAAAAGAGAGGAGAGCAGATGAACAAACCCAACATACATAAGCTTGACTGAACATGTATTTTCGCGCTATAAAAATAATAGATAAATCTGGAGGAAAACAATGTCAAACATCACGCAGTCGATCAAAGGAAAAACCTTATTTATCACCATCATCCTGCTTGTCATTTCTAATGTCTCTATCGGTTTTCTGGGATACACTATTGCGAAGGACCAGCTGAATGAAAAAGGTGAAACGATCCTTCAAAACGCCGTCGAAATGTCTCTTCAGATGATCGACCTGGCAAATCAGGAAGTTGAA
This sequence comes from Alkalibacterium subtropicum, assembly GCF_900112455.1. Lineage (GTDB taxonomy): Bacteria > Bacillota > Bacilli > Lactobacillales > Carnobacteriaceae_A > Alkalibacterium > Alkalibacterium subtropicum. The sequence continues at coordinate 47,494 of NZ_FOLT01000006.1, forward strand.
AACGGAACGATGGAGCTGGATGAAGCCCAGGAAATGGTCAAAGAGTACTTGCTGGGAGAAAGACAAGCTGACGGCACGCGTCCCATCACTGCCCCTTTTGATTTGGGAGAAAATGGCTATATCGTTGTCTACGGTCAGGACGGAGAAGAGATCGCGCATCCCACGCTCGAGGGCGAAAATGTCTGGGACGTCGAAGATAAGGCCGGGAATGGTAACCTGCTCGTTCAGGACAGTATTGCCACAGCGAACATCGGAGGCGGATTCACCTATTACGACTGGTTTTACCCGGACAGTGAAGATATCGGAACCAAGATCGTTTACAATGAACTCGATCCGAACTGGGGATGGATCGTGACTGCCGGCAGTTACGAGAGTGACTATAACCAAGGGGCTTTCACTGTACTCCAGTACACCAGTATCAGTATCCTGGCGTTCTTAGTCATCGCGATCGCCATCATGTATACCTTCTCGAACAGCTTGGGCAAGGCCTTGGGCAGTGTTACCACCTCAGCTGACAGACTATCAAACCTTGATGTCACAGAAGATATTCCGGTGAAATTAACGAAGCGAAAAGATGAGATCGGCTTACTGGCACTCTCTTTTCAGCAGATCAATGATAACCTCAAAGATTTCGTTGAAAAGATAGCGGACACCTCCACGCAGCTGGCGTCGTCATCCAAGGAATTGAATATTTCCAGCGAACAGTCGTCGCTGGCAGCGAACGAAGTGGCCGGAGCGATCGAAGAAATTGCGAAAGGTGCCGCTGAACAAGCGATGGATACCGAGAATGGTTCCAAGCGGATAGAAGAGCTCGGTGTATTAGTTGAAAGCAATGAAAACTATCTCAAAAATCTGAATACCTCGACGCATAAAGTCGATGCATTGAAAAACGAGGGCTCTACAAGTCTGAAAGAATTGCTGGAAGCGACAGAAACCAGCAGTCGTTCAACTGCCGACATTCAGGACATCATCGTGAGTACGAATGAAAGTGCCCAGAGGATCGGTAACGCCAGCAACATGATCAAAAACATAGCCGAGCAGACGAACCTGCTGGCCCTGAATGCCGCAATAGAAGCTGCTCGAGCGGGAGACGCCGGCAAAGGGTTCGCAGTCGTTGCTGAAGAAATCAGGAAACTGGCCGATCAGTCCAACGGATTCACTGAAGAGATCAGTGGAATCGTGACCGATCTAAATGCCAACACCACCCAAGCTGTGGAAACGATGAAAGAACTGACAGCTATCTCAGAACATCAGAGCAATAAAGTCGAACAGACAAACACTAAATTCAACGGGATCTCTGAAGCGATCACGGAGATGAATGCCGTCATCGCCTCACTCAATGACTCTGGAGAAAAAATGACCGAGAAAAAAGAGAAGATCATTGAAGTGATCGAAAATCTGTCAGCGATTTCTGAAGAAAACGCGGCGGGCACAGAAGAAGCCTCAGCATCGGTGGAAGAACAGACATCCACCATGCTCGAGATCGCCAACGCAAGTGAAATGCTGGCTGAACTGGCTGGCGAAATGAAAGACGCGATAGCTAAGTTTAATTATTAAAACCGAACCAGCCGACAGACCTCTAGTACAGGTCTGTCGGCTGGTTTTATCTGTAATGTTTTATATTTTTTTATTAGACCCTACTCGCCGGATGCGAGTAGTAGCATTCTTGGGATGTTTACTATAATGCTACTAGCCTATGGAACACATGTAGTGACCACTCAGTAAAAATTTAGTCTCACTTGATGCAAAGCTATTAAATAGTGCAAACTGGTGGGGAAATTTTGGTGAGTCGACACTAAAAGGGGATTGTTCTAGCTGGTCATTCTTAGTTTATGAGTGAGAGGGCACTAAAAAAGGCATCTACTGACCAGCCAGTGAACGAATTACAGTGAGTGGGCAACAAAGTCCCCTTTACTATCCGACCCAAAATATTTTAGTCCCTGAGTAGTCACTATAGGACTCAACTAATGACAACTCGCTAAACTTAAGCAATTGACTTGACAGAAAAACGGAAAATTTGTGCCACTCATCAATCAATAATAGTTAAGAGGTCACAACTTAATTTAGTTCGCCCTGCTTACTAGCGAAAATGTGATCAGCCGGTATAACAATATGCTTAGCGAAATCTGATTTGAGAAACATATCGATAAACGTTCACTATTTAATTTTCTGAATGCTTTATTTGTCAGAGCTTTTTGTTTATACTATTCCTAGTTTGACATTTGCAGAAATGAGACTTAATTATTCAATGGGACTTCCGATAGTAAGGGTAAGGAACATTGAAACGATATAATCGATCTATTAAACTAAACAGTGAAAATCCGTTAAGGAGCGTGCGAATGATGAAAATCAATAAATATACTAATGTCGTGTCATCGATCAATAACACGAAACATTCTAAAAAAGACGTTGAAAAAGAGGTAAGTAAATCTGGCTCGAAAGAGGCTGTCCAGGTAAATATTTCAAAAGAAGCTCAGGCTTTACTTGATGCAGACAAAGCAGCTTTTTCAGAACGCGTCGATGCGATCAAACAGGCGATCCAGAATGGAGAATACCAGGTGGATCCGGACAAGATTTCTGAAGGCTTAGTGAAGGCGTTACAGGATCAAAAGGGGCTATAAAAAGAAATGACTAAAACAGATCAAGTGCTGGCAGAAATGGAAAAGTTGAAAGCTTTGCTGGAAAAAGAAAAGCAGGTGCTTATAAGTAATGACGGGACCCGGTTAATCGGACTGATTCAGCAGAAAGAAGACGTGATGTTAAAATTGGCTGCGTTTGATCAGAAGAACGTTGAGATGAATAAGCTCGACGTTCTTTCTCGTGAAATCAAACAGCTGCAGGAAACGAACCTGACATTAACTGAACAATCGATGCAGTTTACTGAAACGATGCTGAATTACATCAAAAAAGCGGCAAACACGAACAAAACGTATTCTAAAAAAGGAACATACGACCGTTCCAAAAAGAGTGCGTTATTGGATCAATCACTTTAAGGGAGAAAACACATGACTGGATTATTTGGAACGTTAAACACAGCAACCAAAGGCTTGAACGGCCAGCAGACAGCTTTGCAGACGATCGGACATAATGTGGCCAATGCGAATACGACGGGCTATACCCGTCAGCGCGTTACCATGCAGGCTGACCTCTCGACCACAGTGGCTGGTGTCGGACAGATCGGCACCGGTGTAATAGTAGACGGGATCAATCGCGTGCACGATACATATATCACTACCCAACTGCGAGACGCCACCTCCACAACGAATGGTCACCAGGCCTTATCAGACATCATCGGTGAGCTCGAAGCGGTCTTCAATGAACCGTCAGATACAGGGCTGTCCAATCAGATTTCAGAAGTGTTCAATGCCTGGACCTACTTGGCCTCAAACCCGGAACAGGCTTCGGCCCGCACGATGCTCGTCCAGACGACCGAAACCTTTACAGATACAGTCCACCACATGGCAAATGCGATGGAAAATCTACATAACAACACATTGAACGAACTGGATAAACTGGCGCTGGATGCCAATTCTGACTTGAAGCAGCTGGAAGGCTTGAACCAGCAGATCTGGCAGGCGTCTGTCAGAGGGTTCACCCCGAACGATCTGCTGGATAAACAAGATCAGTTGGTCAGTGACCTGGCGGGTAAAATAGATGTCTCTGTTGAACGAGATAAATTTAACCGTGTGTCTATTGAAATCGGCGGCGAAACAGTCCTTGACAGCAGTTCCCGGAAAGAACTGGCCGTTGTCGTAGGAGCAGAGAATGGGCAGGGCGTATTTTCAACTTCTGAAACAACGGATGTTACTTCAGAAGTCGGATCACTGGTTATTGGTGATAAGCTCATTACTCCAGAAACAGGTCGAATGAAAGGGACTCAGGATGCGTTGGAAGTCATTGCAGACAGTCAGCAAGACTTGAATGATTTTGCCAGTGCTTTCGGTAAAGCTGTCAACACGATTCATAAAGGAGGCCCAGATGGAGAAGGCAGTGATTTCTTTGATAATGTTGATGCCCCTAATCCTGCTTTGTCTTTACGGATAACTGAAGCAATCAGAACAGATCCCAATTTAGTAGTATCAGGAAAAGACCTGAATAATGAGATTTCCGGAGATGGCAGTCGCGCACAGGCGATCGCTTCTCTTCAACATAAATCTCTGGCAACTTATTCAGATACCTGGAGTTATAATGAAACCTCAATGAGTTTTAACGATAGTTCAACAGGCGACACATTATTCGGTCGGTATAATAGCATGGTGACTGACATGGGTATCGTTAAACAGCAGGAAGACAACATGCTGGAAACACAAAACGGACTGATGGCACTTCTGACTCAACGCAGAGAATCTATATCCGGCGTCGATATCAATGAGGAAGTCGTTGATATGATCAAATATCAAAGTGCTTTCCAGGCCAACTCGCGTGTCTTGCAGACGATTTCAGAAATGCTCGATACACTAATCAACAGAACCGGGGTGTAATAAATGAGAATAACGAATTCCTTAATGTCTCAAAGTTTCTTATCTAATCTGAACAAGAATTCGAATAAGGTCTTTAAATATCAGGAACAACTGTCGTCACTCGAACAAGTGAGTCGTCCCAGTGATGATCCATTAAAAGTCTCTAAAATCATCGATCTGAAAAATGAAATCAAACAGAATGCACAGTACAAAACCACCATCAACGATGCTATCGATTTTACGAATGTTCAGGATTCCGCTTTAGCCAATGCGACGAATTCCTTACAACGAATTCATACATTGACACAACAAGCTGCCAACGGAACATACAATACCCAGGACAGACAGGCGATCAAAACGGAAATACAGAATGAAGTGGAGACCATGATGGATTCACTCAATACTAACTTTGGTGGACGCTATGTTTTTGCTGGTCAGAACAGCACGACCAAGCCATTCGAGAATAACGGTAGTGGTATCGACTACAAGGGATCGAGTATAGCGAACAACAATCTATCCAAAGAAATCGCTCGAGGAGTGAATGTGGAATTGAAAACAGACGGATCAGATTTGTTTGAGTTGAAAGACGGCAGCGGTAATATCGGTGAATTGTTTGACGATGTCTTTATGGCATTAGACAATGATGATACAGGTGAATTAGGAAACTTACTCGGACGTATCGAATCACATATAGATACGACTGTAAATAAAAGAACCGAAATCGGTGCGATCCAGAATCGTTTGACAGCTGCTCTGGACCGAAATGATTCAGAATATTTAAACTTGGAGACATCCTTATCTAAGAATCAGGATATTGATTTAGCTGAAACGTATATGAATTATACCATGGAGATGAATGCCTACCAGGCATCGATGAATATGGGAACAAAAATACTACAGACGAATATCATGGATTATGTAAGGTAACCAGAGTAAACGATCAAAGACCAAAATCTTTGATCGTTTTTTAATAAAAAGGAAATAATCACTTAACTATCTCTGTTACTTTCCGATATTAAGTGTAGAAGGCGATAGAGTCTTTAAATAATAAATTTATTGGAGGAAAACAACATGCGTATAAATACAAATACAGCAGCGATGAATACATATTCTCGTTTAGGTCAAGCAAATACAGCAAAAAGTAATTCACTTGCTAAATTATCATCAGGATTAAGAATCAACAAAGCCGGGGACGATGCAGCGGGTCTATCTATTTCTGAAAAGATGAAAAACCAGATTTCAGGTTTGAACCAAGCAACGCGTAATGCTCAAGACGGTATTTCTCTTATTCAAACAGCAGAAGGTGCGCTAAATGAAACTCATAGCATCTTAAATCGTATGCGCGATTTATCTGTCCAAGCTTCTAACGGAACTAATAGTAGTGATGATATTACAGCTATTGAAAATGAATTTTCTGAATTGAAATCTGAAATAGATAGAATTGCGGAGTCAACTGAATTTAACGGTAAAAAGTTACTATACGGTGCCGCTGATGATGGTGTCGCTGCAGATAAAACATTTACACTTCAAATCAGTGCAAATGATGATACATTGGATGTAGCAGTTGGTGCAATGGGAACAGTTGGATTAGGTATTGATACTCTTACTACTGCAGACTCAGCAACAGCAAGAACTAATATTGGAACTATTGATACAGCAATACAAAAGGTTTCAGAACAAAGATCTTCATTAGGCGCTAAACAAAATCGTCTAGAACACACAATCAACAACCTGACCACAACGAAAGAAAACCTGACAGAAGCTAACTCACGTATCCGTGACGTTGATATGGCTGAAGAAATGATGGACTTCACTAAATCTAACATCCTTTCACAAGCTTCCACAGCTATGCTAGCACAAGCCAATCAAATGCCTCAAGGCGTTTTACAATTGTTGGGATAATAACGGTTTAAAAAAAGTCAGCAGATGCTGGCTTTTTTTTAAAAATTTTATAAATCATCTTAATTTCTAATATACTTGGACGATAATAAAAGTATAAGAAAAATATTTCTTAAAATGATATGGAGGGAAAAATATGCGTATAAATACAAATACTGCAGCGATGAATACATATTCGCGTTTAGGTCAAGCTAATAAATCAAAAAGTAATTCTTTAGCTAAATTATCATCTGGTTTACGAATTAATAAAGCCGGGGACGATGCAGCGGGTTTATCGATTTCTGAAAAGATGAAAAACCAGATCAGTGGTTTAAATCAAGCCAAGCGTAATGCACAAGATGGTATATCATTGATCCAAACCGCGGAAGGTGCCTTGAATGAAACACATTCAATTTTAAATCGTATGCGTGATTTATCTGTTCAAGCTGCTAACGGTACAAATAGTACTGATGATGTATCTGCAATTCAGGATGAGATGACTGAATTAAGTAATGAAATTGGAAGAATTGCTTCTTCTACTAAATTTAACGGTAAAAATTTATTGAATAAAACCAATGATGGAGATGGAGATTCTAATCCAGACGGTACATTCAAACTTCAAATTGGAGCAAATACCGAAACTCTTACAGTAACTATAGACGATATGCAAGCTACGGCTTTAGGAAAGAATATAGGGGCTGGAGATGCAACAGAATTAGCTATATCTAATATTGATTTTACAGCTGGGACCCCAACCACTGCTACTGATGCAATTGAAGCTATTGATGCAGCAATAGGTCAAGTTTCTAAACAACGTTCATCATTAGGTGCTTCTCAAAATCGTCTAGAACACACAATCAACAACTTGACTACAACGAAAGAAAACCTTACTGAAGCTAACTCACGTATCCGTGACGTTGATATGGCTGAAGAAATGATGGACTTTACTAAGTCTAATATCCTTTCTCAAGCTTCGACAGCTATGCTGGCTCAGGCTAACCAAATGCCTCAAGGTGTTTTACAGTTATTGGGATAATCTCCTGAACAAAATTTGTAAATATATTAGAATCGAAGCAGTATTCTTGCTGCTTCGGTTTTGTCTTACATAGAATAAAGGGTTTTAACAATTTAGTTTCTTATAGAGGAGATTAACATATGAATCAGCGTGTAACTTCAGTCGATGCAATACGCACGATCGACCGGGTTTTACTTTCAAATAAAAATACGGTATTCTTTTCAGAGGATGGTGAAGTGGAACCGGTCAAAGTGATCGAACCTATTGAAACACTATCAGATCGTTTAGAGCATGACATGACTAAAGAACAACTAGAAAAACGTGCTGTCGAAGCGACGACAGCGATGCAGCGAGTCAATACGCATTTGGCTTTTAAAGTCCACGAAGGAACAGGGCGCACGCTGGTTCAGCTGATCGAAAAAGAAACAAATGAAGTGATCCGTGAGATACCACCGGAGAAAATGCTGGATGTCATTGCCGGCATCTGGAAGTGGTCAGGTATCACTTTAGATAGGATGGAGTGAGAACATGAATATAATGGGTATGTATTCGGGTATGGATATGAGCATGGTGGAGCAGCTGATCCAGGCCGAATCTTCACGAAAAGTAAAATTCACACAAAAGAAAGAGCAGTATACACAATCTCAAAACGCCTGGAAAGATTTAAATACGCGTCTGGATTCTCTTTACAAACGCCTGGATGACGTTAGAAAGACAGAGTCATTCAACTCAAAAACAGTTGAACTGACCGGAGAGGAGAATCTGGCTGTAACCGCTGATGAAGGCGCTGCTACAGGTGAATACCGTGTTCAGGTCCAGCAACTGGCTACTCAGACACGTTTGACGGGTGACCGGGTTACCACTGACTCGATACATAGCGAATTATCTTTTTCAGGGGATTTGACACTTACGACTGGCACAGGGAGTTTTAATGTGACTGTTGAAGCAGCAGATAGTTTGAAATCGATCAGTGATAAAATTAATGGTCAGACTGAAGAGACGGGTGTCCAGGCTTCGATCGTCGATAATCGACTGATCCTTTCTCATAATGAATATGGTCTTCAAGACTTAACTGTCTCAGGAACCGGCACGCTGACCGCTGATCTGGGTCTCGATGCAGCAACAGCAGTCCCGGGGAAAAGCGCTCTGTTTACTGTTGACGGATTGGCTATTGAGCGCACAACGAATACAATCGATGATGTGATCGAAGGACTAAGCTTTGAGCTGACGAATATTCATGAAGGTAGTGAAGAGACAAAGGTGTCTGTCACAGCTGATATGGACAAGGCAGCAGAAACGCTGGAAAAATTCGTTGAACAATACAATTCGACACAAAGCTACATAAAGACGCAGCTTGATGTCGGCGATCCTTCGGCAGAAAATAATAAGACAGGAAAACTTTCCGGAGATGGCACGCTTATGCGTCTTCAGTCCAACTTGCGCAAGATGATGACCAAGCAGTCGACCACCACCAGCTCAGTTTCCAGTTTAGCAGACCTAGGAGTGGAAATCAGTCGAGATGGGACAGCGAGTTTCGACAGGGAAAAACTTGAAGAACAGATCAAATCAGATCCCAATGCGGTCTCTGATTTCTTTTCTAGAACTGAGACGGTCCCAGAAACAACCGATGCTAATGGCGATATCGTTCCGGCTACTACCAAAAAAGTTGGTTTTTCAGAAGATATGCGTTCATTCGTCGACGAATACATTTCAAGTTCTTCCGGCATCATCAAGACGCGTAATGATACGTATGACCGGATGATTCGGGATGTGGATGACCGGATCTCTCAGTTCGAAGATCGTCTGGAAGCAAAAAAGGCACGTTATATCAAAGAATTTACAGCGTTAGATACAGCGATGATGCAGGCGGAATCCCAGCTTGAACAGATGTACAGTCAGTTAGGCATGGGACAGGAATAATACAGTTGAGGGGATGCTGATCACCATGACACATAAAGCAGCGTTTAAATCCAAAGAACATGAATTGTTCATTATGCTGAAACGGCTGAACGACTGGCAGTCGGAAACAGATATGGCAATCGATGCGGCTTATGCGGTCCTTGAAGCGAATCAGGAATCGCTTGCTAGGCTTAGCCAAATGGATGCTCAGTTATCTTTTCAAGAACTCAGGTCCTTTACTGAAAAGCATGAAAAGGTGTTTGAAGCCATGATAGTGAAACAGAAAGAACTCATACAGTTCATTAAATATGAATCAAGCCAGCGGACAACACAGCTGTCTCAGATGAATCATAAGTCAAAAGCAGTCAAGTCGTATATGAACAACGAAAAATCACTCTTTATTGACCGGGATATGTAAGGAAGGAACGATAAATTATGGGCTATGCCTCAGCAGCAAAACAGTACAAAAAGAATCAGATCGAAACAGCTTCACCGAAACAACTCGTCATTTTACTCTATGAGGGAGCGATCAAGTACATTCGCCTCAGTGAACTGGCTTTAGAAAACAAGGATTTCAGCAAGGTGAACACGAACCTGCAGAAAGCGCAGGACATCGTAACAGAGCTGATGGTGTCTCTCAATCATCAGGATGGTCAGAACGCTATTGCGAGTGATCTGGAAGCCATGTATTCGTTTATTTTAAATCAGCTTTTACAAGCCAACCTGCAAAAAGATCAGGAGAAGATGGTGCAGTCGAGACGATTGATGTCTGAACTTCTGGAAGCGTGGACCAGCATTTGATGCTGGTCTATTTTTTTTGGAAAAAATTCGTCAGTTTATTTATAGTTGGGTAATATTATATGTGGAGGGATTTTAACTATCATATATATACATTATTTGTATATTTAAATCAGTCCCTATTCATCAGTGTCTGAATAATTATAAAACGAACGTTATTTAATTATTCACGATTTGCTTTTATCAACAGTCTGTCCGTTCACATAATCGTCACAATTAATATTGCTAAATTATTACAAATATGTGAATTCTGTTTTTGTACGTAATTAACTAGATGAAACCTTATCCGGTGTACGTTCTATTAATCGCAAACCCCGTTCTAAAGGGCTTTACATTGACTATCAAAGTAAAATATCTGCTGTTATTATTACAATTTGTAATAATTTTAATGGTAAAGAAACGAAAACAAGCCAGGTTTTTAGTAAATTCACTGGAAAACATGTGTTGCACACTGGCTTTTACTCCTATAAAATGAGTCTTGTCGTAAAAAATCGAGAATAAATATACATACATAAACGATATGAGAAAGGATCGACACTATGCTGACTGGTCAGAACATACACCTATTAAAAAATGCGCTCGATGCTTCATCGATGCGACAAGAGGCGATATCAACTAATATATCAAACGTTAATACAGCCGGATACAAAGCCAAACGCGTCGATTTTGAACAGGCGCTGCAAAGTGCCATGAATGGCACGGGGTTAAAGGCGAACCATGTCAAACATTTCGGTGCAAACGGATTCGGTGATGTGAAACCCCAAACCATCGAACAGACGGGGAATCGGGTAAATGAGAACGGAAACAATGTGGCGATCGATACCGAAATGGCTGAACTCTCTGCTAACGCCATATATTTTCAGGCAGTCTCGACCCAGTTGACCAATCAGTACGGCATGATCCGTTCCGTATTAAGATAAACAGGAGGTTTAAACAATGTCGATTTTTAACAGCATGCAGATCAATGCCAGCGGGCTGAATCTTGAACGGTTCAAACTGGATACGATTTCTACCAATATAGCCAACGTCAATACGACACGGACTGAAAACGGTGAAGGTCCTTACATAAAACAGCAGGTGCTTTTTGAAGAAAATCTAGAGCAGGTGAAATCAGGGTTCACTGGTGACATCTCGACCAAGAGTCGTGGAGTCAAAATCTCTGGTGTCGAAGCCGATGAAGAGAACATCCGACTGGTTTTTGAACCGGGTCATCCAGATGCCAATGAAGAAGGGTATGTCGCGTATCCGAATGTGGACATGGCAGATGAGATGATCGATATGATGACAGCCATCCGTATCTATGATGCCAACGTGACGGCCATCAACAGCAGCAAAGACATGCTGAAACGCGCCATGGAGATCGGAAGTAAATAACAAAATTTAGTTGAATAGGAATGAGAAAAATGATCAACCCATTAAACCAGCTTTACCCCAATGCACTCCAGCAGATCGATCAGGTCGCTCAGACGACCTCTAGGGTGACAGATAAACAAGCTGACTCTTTTACTGATTTGCTTAATCAGTCGATAAACAATCTGGATTCAAAACAGTCAGAATCGACTCAAGCCATCCAGTCACTGGTAGACGGCACAGCAGATGATTTACATACCGTGATGATCAAGACAACAGAAGCACAACTCTCTTTAGAAGTAGCTGTTCAATTACGCAACAGATCGTTAGAAGCCTTTAACGAGTTGAAAAACATGCAGTTTTAACGAGTAAGAGAACCGAGTAAGGGAGATTTCAGATGAACAAAGTCAAACAAGTGGGGCTGTCGATCCAAAACGGCTGGCTCCAGCTGGATAAAACCAAACGGAAGCGGCTTATAACCTTTGTATCCATAGCACTTATTGCGACACTTCTTATCGGTTATTTCATGCAGCGCAGTACATATACCGTATTATTTTCAAATTTAGAAGAAGCCGATGCCGGGGCGATCGTTGAGGACCTGGAGTCACAAGGTCTGGCGTACCGTTTAGAAGATAACGGCACGACGATCCTGATGGACGAAGAGGCGATCGACAATTACCGTATCGATTTGGCCGTGAACGGTCTGATGCCGGAAAAATCGACCGGCTTTGAGATTTTCGATGAAACCAGCATGATGACCACCGATGAAGACAGACAGATCATGTATCAGCGGGCGCTGACAGGTGAACTGGAACGGTCGATTTCTTCTCTCCAGCAGGTCGAAGCGGCTAAAGTGATGCTGTCCTTGCCCGAGGACAGTATTTTTCAGAATCCGGAATACCGGACGGAAGCCTCTGCCTCTATTGTCATTGACTCCAGAGGTGCGCTGTCCCAGCAGAATATCCAGGGCATCGCCTCACTGGTTACTGGGGCTGTCGAGCGTTTGCCTGTTGAGAATGTGCAGATCGTCGATACCAGCGGCAATCTGCTCAGCGGCTTTCTGCAGTCAGGCGGAAACAGCTTGACCGCAGCCGAGATGACGACGAATCATCAGTCGATGAAGCAGTCTTACGAGAAAGAGCTGGAACAGCGGATTTTGTCCCTGCTGGCTCCGGTCTATGGTTATAACAACTTGCGTGTCGTGGTGAACGCCGACATGAACTTTGATGTCGTTGAAGGGGAAACCATTGAATATACTGCCCCGATGACTGAAGAAGGCGATGAAAACCGTGAAGGTCTCATCAGAAGTCAAACGGAGAGTTTTGACGGTGCGCGTGATATGGTGGCCAGTCTGATTGAAGGACAGGAAACCCCTTTAGCTGATGATGACGATCCGGAAAACAATGCCTCGCTTGACCGTACGACGAATTATGAACTGAATCAGGAAACCAAGCGTTATGTACAGGCACCCGGTGTCGTTGAAGGCGTCAATGCCTCGATCGTTGTGAATGCCAACTCAGGCATCGTCCCAGCTGAACCGGAGATCGATCGTATCGTTTCCCGTGCTTTAGGGTTAGATAATGAGGCTGATGTGCCTTTACGTGGAGATGTGACAGTGGGGATCCTGCCTTTTGCTGACGGAGAAGAATTAGTCATCGATGGGGCACCGACAGATCTCCTTGTGGACATCACAGATTTCCTGAAAGCAAACTGGATCTATATGTCGCTAGGCCTTCTTCTATTAGTGGTCTCTATTTTTGTTCTGTCCCTCGTCAAACGCGGGAAACCGGAAGAAGATTTCTTTGAAGAAGAACCTGTCGAGTCAGCGCCGGTCAAAGTAAAACCGGAAAAAGACTATTCTGAAATCATGGAAAAAGAAAATGAAGTCAAAAAACAGAAAAATAAAGTCATGAGTGAAAAAGAAGATCGTGTCAGAAAAGAAGCCAAAGAAAACCCTGAATTAGTGGCTGATCTGATGAAAGTCTGGTTGAAAGACTAGAAAGGAGCAAGCTTAGTGACAGATATACTGGAAGCCGATCCACCTAAAAAAAGGCTGGACGGCATAAAAAAAGCGGCTATTCTAATGATTTCATTAGGCCCGGAAACGTCAGCTCAGATCATGAAGCAGCTGCCGGATGCCTATATTCAAAAAGTGAGTTATGAGATAGCCAACATGGATCATGTAAGCAGAGAAGACCGGGAAGCGATCGTTAATGAATACCTGGAGATGTCCCAGGCTAGAGAATATATCCTGGACGGCGGGTTCGATTATGCCAAAAACCTGTTGAACAAAGCGCTGGGGACGTCTCGTGCCAAAGAGGTCATCGACATGCTGAACCAGATCCAGCTGCGTGAGCGCCCGTTCAACATTGCGAGGAAGGCCGATCCGCAGCAGCTGACGAATCTTCTGCTTGGAGAACAGCCGCAGACGGTGGCTTTGATCTTGTGCTACATGCAGCCGGACAAGGCCGCACAGATCCTGGTCAATTTCCCGCCGGAAAAACAGGCGGACATCGCCGAGCGGATCGGGACGATCACCAACACCTCTCCGGCGATCATCGAACGGATCGAACAAGTGATCGAAAGCAAATTTTCAACGTATATTGAGAATGACACGGAAAACGTCGGCGGGGTTTCTACGCTGGTCGAGATCCTCAACCAGGTCGGCCGTACGACGGAAAAAGCCATCGTTGCTGATCTGGAACAGAAACAGCCGGAACTGGCCGAAGAGGTCAAAGCCAGTCTCTTCACGTTCGAGGATATCGTTTCGCTTCAAAAGAGCGATGTGCAGAAAGTCCTGCGCGAAGTCGATCACGATGCATTGGTCCTGGCGCTCAAAGGCGTCTCAGACGAGCTGCGTGACTTCATCTACGACAATCTTTCTTCACGCGCCGTCGAGACACTCAAGGAAGATATGCAGTACTTGGGACCGGCACGCTTATCTGCTGTAGAAGAAGCCCAGCAGAGCGTCGTCACGGTGATAAGACGTCTGGACGAGCACGGAGAAATCTATATTATGAGAGGCGATCAAGATGCCATTATCGAGTAGACTTATCAAGTCCATGCAGGCCAGTTCCAGCGACTTGAATGACTGGGTCATCGACACCGCTTATGAGGTTGAGGAAGAGGAACCGGATGAGTACAGTGAAGCCAACGAAGAGGCGCGGAATGAGCTTGAACTTGCCAAGCAAAAAAGTGCCGAACTCATCGAAAAAGCCCAGACTGAAAAAGAACAACTGATCGAAGAAGCGATGCAGGAAGTCGAACAGCTCAAAGAAGAAGCGTACAAAACAGCGTTTGAAGAAGGAAAACAGGCGGGGTTTGAAGCAGGCTATAAAGAAGGGAACGAAGCGGGCTTTACTGCCGGGAAACAGGAAAGCGAACAGCTCATCAAGGTGGCTCAGCAGTCCGTCACAGAGGCTCAAGAAGCGATCACCAAGTATATTGAAGAGAAAAAGGACAGCTTGCTCTCGCTGTCCGTACATATGGCAGAGAAAATCGTTCACGAACAGTTGGATCTTTTACCGGAAGGCATTTTAGAACTGGTGCATCCGATCCTGCACCAGCTGGACAGGAAAGAAGATTATGTGAGTCTGACCGTCCATTCATCGATGCGTCAGAAATTCAAAGAACAGATCCCGATGCTTGAAAAAGCCTATCCGGGTGTCCGGTTCATCGTGCTGCAGGATGACAATGTGGAACAGTATGGCTGTGTGATCGAGAGTGCGCACAAGGTCGTGGATGTGCAGGTCAGAAAACAGCTTGATGCACTGGTTGAGGAAATGAAAGAAAGAGAACGTGAGATGTAATGCTGAATATACCTTTTGATCTTTATCATGAAACGCTGAACAGTCAATCGGTTTCCCTTAAACACGGGAAAGTGAGCCAGGTCATCGGTCTCATTATCAAAGTGGACGGCTTGGATGCCTTTATTGGTGAAGTATGCGAGATAGAAATGAAGTCCCGCTCCAAATCGGTATTGAGTGAAGTCGTCGGTTTCGTTGAGGAAACAGTATTACTTATGCCCCTGGATGATCTGGAAGGGATCGGCCCCGGCTGTCTGGTATACCCGACAGGGAAAGCCCTGAAAGTGGAGATCAGCGATGATATGCTCGGGAAAACCTTTGATGGTCTGGGCCGGCCGATGAGTGCTGAAACACTTGAAAACCCCAAGACCTTCGATGTCCACCGGGCCTCGCCTGACCCTTTCAAGCGGCCTAAAATCGACACGATCCTCCAGACCGGCGTCAAAGCGGTCGATGGTCTTCTCACAGTAGGTGAAGGCCAGCGGATGGGTATCTTTGCCGGTTCCGGGGTCGGGAAATCGACACTTCTAGGCATGATGGCCCGCTACAGTGATGCCGACGTGATCGTCATCGGTCTGATCGGTGAGCGTGGGCGGGAAGTACTGGAATTCATCGAAAACGACTTGGGTGAAGAAGGCTACAAAAAATCGGTCGTCGTGTGTGCCACCTCTGATCAGCCGCCGCTGGTCCGCTTGAAAGGGGCGTATGTGGCGACGGCTATTGCAGAGTTCTTCAGAGACCAGGGCAAGAAAGTGGTCCTGATGATGGACTCTGTCACACGTGTGGCCATGGCTCAGCGAGAGATCGGTCTGGCAACCGGCGAACCCCCAACGACCAAAGGGTACACGCCAAGTGTATTCACTGTGCTGCCCAAGCTTTTAGAGCGCAGCGGGAAAACGGTAAAAGGATCGATCACCGCCTTTTATACTGTCCTGGTTGAAGGGGACGACATGAATGAACCGATCGCAGATGCGGTACGCGGGATCCTTGATGGCCATATCATCCTCTCCAGGCAGATCGCTTCGGAGAACCATTACCCGGCCATCGATATTCAAAGCAGTCTGAGTCGACTGATGAAAGGCCTGGTGGATGACGGTCATGATGAATGGGCCGGCAAGCTGCGTGAAAACCTGGCTACCTATAAAGAATCCAAAGATCTGATCGATGTCGGTGCCTACCAGCAGGGGACCAATCCGCTGATCGACCAGGCCA
Source organism: Alkalibacterium subtropicum (assembly GCF_900112455.1). Classification (GTDB taxonomy): domain Bacteria; phylum Bacillota; class Bacilli; order Lactobacillales; family Carnobacteriaceae_A; genus Alkalibacterium; species Alkalibacterium subtropicum. The sequence goes on from NZ_FOLT01000006.1 coordinate 63,912, forward strand.
TCCGCTTGAATCACCCGATCAAAAGCTTTTTAAAACAGAAGACCACAGAATCCTATACGTATGAGGAAACGATCCACGAGCTAAAAGCTGTATTTTCTAATCAGGGAGTAAGATAAGGAGACGAGTCAATGCAAGAGTATCGTTTTTCAATGGAAAAAGTACTGGACTGGCGTGAAGACCTTGAAGATGTCGCCCAGCTCAAAGTCAAAGACATAGAAGAAAAAGTACAGAAGGAAACGGATAAGTTGAACCGGATCATCGGAGAAAGCCGCAAGCTTAAAAGCGAGCAGCTGTTTCATTCAACGATCGATCATTTAAAAAGACACCGCTTGTATAAAGATCTGATCGACGAAAAGATCATCCGCCAGCGCCTGACTGTTCAAAAGGCTGAAAAAGAACTGGAACAGGCAAGAGCAGAACTCCAGACGGCTCATAAAGACAAGAAAGTGATGCAGAAACTGGAAGAAAAAGAACGGACCCGGTACAAGGATCTCGTCAAGAAGAAAGAACAGTCCCAGCTGGATGAGATCTCCACATTGAGCTTCGGCCGTCCGTCGCTCTTTTAACATCTATTACTTTGAAAGGGGGTGAACACAACGTGAATGTCACCCAAGTCATACAATCGGCAGTTCAAGTGAAAAGTAAAGGGGCACACACAGAAAAAGATGGCGAAACATTTTCAAAAGCCCTTGAACAACTGACTGCGGGGTCTGATACGAAAGAAAAGTCTCAGCTGACCGAAGGAGCTGGGTCAGAAGAGCTGGAGAAACAAAGCTCAGAGGCTGATGACGCATCAGAAAAAGAAGCTGAACCGGCTACTTTTACACTGGTCAATCCATTTTTGAACCTGGAGTCAGAGATCAAAGACATAAAAACTTTAGGAAAAAGCGTCATTGTACATACAGAAACAGCCACCAGCGAAGCGGCTCTCACTCCAGGGCATCAGTTGACGTCAAGTGAAACTAAAGCCAGGTCGATCACTGTCGATCTCGCAGAAGCAGTCGCAGAGGGTGCTGAAGGACAGTCACCGAAACAGGCTGCAGCATCGCCTGCCTTAACAGACTCACATCAGTTGATAGAAGGAAAAAATTTGACTGAAGCTGGCAGCGAAGCAACGCCATCGATGGCGTCAAAGACTAAAGACATTCCAGTCAATCGTAGTGAACTGAATCGGTCGGATGGTCTTTTGAATGCTAAAGTATCAGCGGGTGCTGCAGAGTCAGATGGACAGATCAAAGAAAGGGCGGGAACAGGACCCTCTTCCACGGCAAAAGCAAAAAGTGCTGGAGTGGAATCAGATAAAACGGTCCAGGAAGTCACTTTGAGAAACAGCGATGAAGGTAAACAGCTGACAATGAAAGAGTCTGAACCTTTGAAATCATCACCTCAGACATCTGAAACGATCGACTTGAACCATGCCGCGCTCACATCAGCAGGAAAACATGAAAACCAAACGATAGAGACCAGCAAGGTTGTTGAATCGACGATTAAAGAGGCTGAAACTACCGGAAGGACAGTGTCAGAAGCTAAAATGGAAGAAACCATCACTCAATCAGATACGGATTATGATTTTGTTTCGATGCTTCGGCAGTTGAGCAGTCAGTCTGGCAAAACATCTGCTCTAACGCCTGCTGGATCCGCAGATAAGGCAAATATTCCCGTTCCAAAAGAGCAGGGGATGGACCTTGTTCAGGACATGGTGACGCGTTTAGTCGAGAATAAGGATGGCCAGAAAACGTATCAGACGACGCTGCATCTGACGCCAGAGACTTTAGGGAAGGTCACTGTCGAACTTTTATTCAACGAAGAAGGATTGAGCGGAAAGCTGACCTTCCAGTCGGATGAAGCCAGACGCTTTATGGAAGGGGAATGGCTGGACGTGAAACGGCCTTTGGAATCAAAAGGACTGAACATCAAATCTTTCGACTTTACGACAAGTCAGCCTTCCACCCAGCAGCAAAGCGGCTTTTCCTTTTCGGAACAGTCTGGAGGATCCGGACAGGATTCCCAAAGACGAACCTTTCAAGGACAGGACTCGCATGTCCTTTCAGAACAGGATGAACAGACTATAGAAATGAATAAAAATCAGCCAAACGGGTTGAATGTGTATGTCTAAGAGAAAGGAGTAAAGAAAAATGAATATTCCGGATAATATGATGATCGGCTCATTAAGTGCGATCCAGCCGGCAGAAGAAACCAAACAGAATTCAGATCTGGATATGGAACAGTTCCTTCAGATCATTTCGAGTGCCATGAGCATGCCTTCCTTTGATGGTCAGGGCAGCGGCGGTGGCGGTTCGGAAACGGACTACATCGGGCAGATGGTCCAGTTCGGGATGCTGAACGCGATGGAAGACCTGAACACGTCCATGCAGACCACGATGCTGATGTCACAACAGCAGCAGGCACTCGGCTTAGTCGGCAAACAGGTGACCCTGGCCGGCGAAGAAGCCCAGCTTATCTCGGGCCCTGTAGAGAAAGTCCGGTTTGATAACGGCTATGCAACCTTACAGGTCAATGGTGCGATGTATCAGTTGAATGACGTCATCGAGGTGAGTGAATAGGATGGTACAGAACATTCGATCTTCAGTACCTTCGTATCACACGACTCAAGTAAAGAACAAACAGCAACCGACCGTGGACCGTGCCTTCCAGTCATTCATGCAGGAAGCACTGAAAACACCGGAAAAGGAAAAACTGACTGTAAACTTTTCCAATCATGCACAAAAACGGCTGGACCAGTATGGGTTGAGTTTAAACGATACTGATATCAAACGCATAGAAAACGCTGTTGAAACCTTGGATTCAAAAGGATCACAACAGTCACTGATTTTATATGATGACTTGTCTTTGATCACCAGTTTAAAAAACAAGACTGTGATCACGGTCCTGAAAACAACAGAGATGTCAGAAGTGACCAACATAGACAGTGCCATAAACATTAATGAGAAAAGATAAACGTGACGTTGAGGTTGGACTGAAAAGAGACCTTTTTCTGATGACTGACTGATTCAGAAACGTCAACAACTAGGAGGAAAATGAAATGTTAAATTCAATGTACTCAGGTATTACAGGTATGAAAGGTCAGCAGACTAAAATGGACGTTATTGCCAACAATATTGCCAATGTCAATACGACCGGATTCAAATCACAGCGTGTCCGTTTCCAGGATATGATCTCTCAAATGAATGCCAATGCACAGGGGCCCAATAACAATGGCCGCGGCGGTATCAATGCGCAGCAAGTCGGACTTGGAACATCAAACAGTGCCACGGACATGATGATGCAGGGCGGCTCGCTTCAATTTACCGGACGTGCACTGGACTTCGGTATTCAAAATGGAGATAACTCCTTCTTCATCGTCAGTCCGGATGGCGGAACCACTGGGACGAATCAGTACACACGAGACGGTGGGTTCTATACTGACTTTGCAGGAAACATGACCACGTCCAATGGGTCGACCGTCATGGGATTCAAACCTGCCGGCGGCCCGCAGCTTGATGACGGAACCGTCAATACTGACATCACCAATGGTCAGACCTTAGAAGCATTATCCATTCCCCAGACGATCGGGACGGCTCCGAATGAGATCGAACTGCAGGACTACAATATCGATAACACAGGTACGATCTTAGGTACATACAGTGACGGAAATGCTTATATTATCGGACGCGTGGCCCTTGCCAGCTTTGCCAATGCAGATGGTCTGGAAAAAGCCGGTGAAAACCTGTACAACGCGTCAGCTAACTCCGGTGAACCTGTCGAAGGCGGTCCCTCTGATGATGGCTTTGGTACGATACGTTCAGGCTTTATGGAAATGTCGAACGTCGACCTGGCTTCTGAGTTTACCGAAATGATCGTGGCAACTCGTGCCTATCAAGCCAACTCACGAAGCATCACGACGTCTGATGAAATGCTTCAGGAACTGATCAACCTTAAACGCTGATTTTTCGGTAATCAGGCTGAGTAAATTAGGACACTGGACCTAGCTCACAGACTATACAAGACAAGAAAGAGGTTTCCCATGATCAAACTACGAACGGTCGCAGGAAAAGAATTTTTTCTGAATAATGACCTGATTCTCAGAATGGAACGCGAATACGATACATTGATCACACTTGTTGATTATAAAACCATTCGTGTCATGGACACACCAGAAGAGATAGCAGAAAAAGTCATCGCTTATAAACGAAAAATCTATCAATCATCGACGGGAGTGTAAGTAGTGAAACGAAATATATTACCATTGGTCGGATTAGTGGTCGGTATTGGCTTGATCATCTCAGCGATGTCTCAAAACAGTACGTTAATGAATTATTTTGATGCACCGTCATTGGTCATCACATTTTTCGGATCCTTTTCAGCCATATTGATCAGTTTTCCGCTGAACACATTGAAAAAAGTGCCGGCTTTGCTTAAAAAGCTGATGTTCACACCAGATGATGACCGGGCCGCTTTGCTGGAAAACTTAACAGAACTGGCCAAGAAAAGTCGGACACAAGGCATCCTTGCCATCGAAGAAGATATCAAAGCACTCGAAAATCCGGTACTGATCCATGGACTTGAAATGGTCGTGGATGGTACAGATGTCGACACGATCGAAGAGATCTTAAATGTGGAATTAAACCAGACAGAGGATCGCCATTCGATCGGGCAGGAAGTCTTTCTGAAATGGGGAGAATTCGCACCTGCCTTTGGAATGATCGGAACACTGATCGGACTGATCGCTATGCTGGGGGATCTACAGGATCCATCCCTGATCGGTACAGGTATGGCAACAGCTTTACTGACGACCTTTTATGGAAGCTTCCTGGCTAATATGGTTTTTCTGCCGATCGCCAAGAATCTGGAGATGCAGACAGCCAATGAATTGAAGACCAATGAAATGATCATCGAAGGGGTTCTGGCTTTACAAAGAGGCGATAATCCGAGAGTGATGGAACAGAAACTGCAGAGTTTCCTTTCCAATGCTGATCAGAAAGATGCCTCTAAAGCAAAAGGGAACCCAGTCCCTGTTACAGAAGAGTTTTAGCAGTTAGGAGAAGATAATGGCTAGAAAAAGAAAAAAAGCGGCTCAAGCGGGTTCACCGGCTTGGATGGCCACGTATTCGGATCTGATGTCGCTCCTGCTGACTTTTTTCATTCTACTCTTTTCCATGTCGGTCGTGAGTGAAGAACGTTTCAGAGAAGTCGCTGAATCTCTGCGCATGGCTCTGATCGGTAGCAGCAGCGATGCCATCCTTGACCACAGCGGGAATTCGGACGGTGATTATGCCTTCGAAGAGTATGGGGATTTAAGTGAATTTGAAGATGTGGATGCCGGGGATCTGGAGCCTGTGGAATCAGTCATGCTGCAGGATACAGTGCCTGAAGAAGTGCTTGACTTATATGAGACGGTGACCAATTACATGCAAGTTGAAGGACTGGAATCGGATATCACTCTTTCAAGAGATCAGGAAGGCGTTTATATAGACATACAGGAAGCGATCCTTTTTGATCCAGGCAGTGCCACGCTTAAAACATCCGGGAGAGAAACGATCGGTTCTTTAGCAGGCTTATTCGACCTGTTCGATAACGAGATCATAGTCGAAGGCTATACCGATGATATCCCAATGAGTAACCGACGCTTTCCTTCAAACTGGGAGCTGTCAGTCGAGAGGGCTGTGTCGGTCCTGCGTTATTTAAGCGAAGAATACTCAGTGGAACCGACGCGCTTATCGGCCAGAGGATACGGTGAACATCATCCGGTCGTTCCCAATGATTCGCGGGAAAACCGCGCACAGAACAGAAGGGTAAACATCGTGATCGTTCATGAACATAGAAAGGAAGACACAAATGGCCCAGAAGAATGAAGCTGAGAAAAAGATTAAAAAAGGATCCAAACTACTGATCGTAGGAGGTTTGGTCGTGCTCCTGCTTTTTGCGGGCATCGGGATAGGCGGCTTTGTGTTCGCCAGTCAGGAGGATGAATCCTTTGTTTCCCGATTTACTCCAGAAGCCGAAGCGGTGGAAATTTCCTTTCCGCTCGAAGAATTTCTTATCAACTTAAGCAGTGAATCGGAAAGAAATCAGCCAGTAGTAAGGATGGAATTGACGATAACGAGCCTGAATGAAGAGGCAGAAGAACTGTTCGGTAAAGAAATCGCCAAAGTTCGGGATGCCGTCATTCACGTGGTCGCAAACCAGAGTGTAGAAACGATTTACAATGAAGAAGAGGGCCATTTTTTGATCAAGAATGATATCAAAAAGAGGATAAATCAGGCCTTAGAAGATGACGTGGTAGAAGATGTGTTTATAACGAACATACTCTTGCAGAAATAATAGGAGGAAATGGAAATGGGTTTAGACGATATCGGACAGATGCTTATTGCGTTGAGCGTGACAGTTTTACTGGCCAATTTCTTACTCAGAAAACTGAATAATGTCTCACGCGGCACGAGCGACGTGATAAAAGTGATCGAGCGCGTCCCCGTTTCCAAATCTTCTTCATTAAGTATCGTTCAAGTCGATTCTGAATATTTGCTGATGAGTATTTCTGAAACGAAGAGTGAAGTGATCAAAACCTTCACGCAACAAGAAAAAGAAGCGATCCAGAAACGCCTGATCGAAAGCAGACAAGCGAAAGAGGTCGCTAACAAACTGGGTCCCTATTCAGAACAGTTAAAGGCAATACAGGAAAAATTCTTACATAAAGCAAGACAGTTTGAAGAGCAGCGCAAAGAAAGGAATACATAAAGAATGACAGAAAATCTAACCGAGGCCTTGTCTCTAGCAGGGGACTCCTCTGAAGCCGTTAATTTATATCTTCTGTTATTCATCATCGCCCTCGTCCCATCCTTTCTTGTCCTGACGACCAGCTTCACCCGGACGATCATCGTCCTGTCTTTCACACGAAATGCCTTGGGGACGCAGCAAAGTCCACCGAACCAGGTGCTGCTGGGACTGGCTTTGTTTCTTTCTTTATTCGTCATGCGGCCGGTGTATCAGGAAGTGAATGACGAGGCCCTGCAGCCCATGCTTTCAGGAGAAATCACCCGGGAAGAGTCTTTTTCACGGGCCGAAGAACCGATCAAAGCATTCATGCTCGAGCAGACACGGACGACCGATCTGGAATTGTTTGTGGAGCTGAGCAATGAATCCTTTCCGGACGAACCGGAAGACCTATCCTTGTTTACTGTGATCCCCGCCTTTGCGATCAGTGAACTCCGCACTGCCTTTACGATAGGATTCCTGATATTCGTACCTTTTCTGGTGATCGATATCGTTGTCGCCAGTATCCTGATGTCGATGGGGATGTTCATGCTGTCGCCTGTCATGATCTCGCTGCCGTTCAAGTTATTATTGTTTGTCATGGTGGATGGCTGGTATTTAGTCGTCGAATCCTTAGTCGGAAGTTTTTATTAGGAAGGACTAGCGTATGTCAACACAGAATGTTTTAGATGTCTTACAGGATGCCTTTATGGTGCTGATCCGTGTAGGCGGGCCCGTTCTGATCACCGCTTTAGTGATCGGTCTGGTCATCAGTATCATCCAGGCCACGACGCAGATCCAGGAACAGACGTTGAGTTTTGTACCTAAACTCTTTTCCATCCTGTTAACCTTAGTTCTATTAGGAAATTTCATGCTGAACACACTGATTTCTTTTACAGAACGTTTATTTTCGATCATTGCGGGATTGTGATTGAATGACGGCCGAAATCCAACAGTTTTTACTTATCCTTATGCGACTGACTGTCTTTATCACAGTGAGTCCCGGCTTCTCTCATAAATCCTTTCCGACAGCGAGCAAGATCGCTTTATCGGTGGGGCTGACGCTGCCGGTCATGGCTACGGTCGATGCTTTCGATGCAGAACTGACTTTCATGCTGTTTTTACTGATAGCGGTGAAAGAAGTCCTGATCGGTCTGGCGCTCGGGTACATCACCTTGCTTTTTTTCACTACCTTTGAGGTCGCCGGAGCATTCGTCGACTTTCAAGTCGGTTTTTCGATGGGACAGATCTATGACCCGTCCTTAGGTGTGAATGCCTCATTCTATGGAAGGATCTACTATTGGATATCGATGATGATTTTTTTCATCGCCAATATCCATCATCAGGTCATTAGAAGTCTGGTGAAGTCATTCGAATGGGCACCGCTGGAACAGCTGGCCTTCAGCCATTTCGGAGCAGAGGGCATCGTTCGTTTGTTCAGTCAGATGTTTGCGACGGCGGTCACGCTGGCTATCCCGCTGATCATCGTCGCCATTTTGTCTGAACTGACCCTGGCACTGATTTCCCGGACAGTGCCGCAGATCAATGTACTGATCTTGGGGATGCCGATGAAGATATTGGTGAGTCTGATCTTTATGTTCTTCTTCCTGTCGCTGCTTATGACCAATATTAGTGAAGTGTTTCCGGATATGATCAAATTCATGAACGAATGGCTGTACAGTTTGCAGAGTTAAGCGAAGAGTCGACTGAAAAAGGGGTGACCTGACATGTCAGAAAAAGATGGAAAAACAGAAAAACCCACCCCCAAGAAGCTGAGGGAAGCAAGAAGAAAAGGACAGGTTCCTAAGAGTCAGGACTTATCCTCAGCTTTATCGTTCGGCTTTTTTGCCTTGAGTTTAACGGCTCTCGCCACGTACGTCCTGGAACGCTCCTTTGTCTTTCTGAAGAATATGCTCCGTTTTGGACCGGATCCAATGTCCTCGATGCGTGAATTGTCTTCGATCGGTATGCATGCGATCATCTGGTTCCTCGTTCTTTCTGCTCCTTTTCTGATCATCGCCTTTATTACGGGGGTCGTCGGGAATATGGTCCAGGTCGGTTTCTTGTTTACGACGGAATCACTTAAACCGAGTTTCAGTAAAATCAATCCCGTCAGTGGATTCAAAAACATCTTCGGAAAAAAAGCATTGTTCGGATTGGCGAAAAACCTCATGAAGCTCTTTATTGTCGTTGGTTTTACGTTGTATACGATCTGGCAGTCTGCTCATATTATTTTGACTTCAGGAAGCGTAGGGCTATCGGCCGTCTTCCCGCTCGTCATCGAACTAGTCTCCTCTCTGGCATTCAACCTGGCGTTGTTTCTCGCAGTATTAGGCATTGCCGATTATTTTTATCAGCGTTATGATCATAAAAAGAATCTGATGATGTCGATGCAGGATATCAAAGATGAACACAAAGAGATGGAAGGGGACCCTCAAGTCAAGTCCCAGAGAAAAGCCTTGTATAAAAATATGCTGGCCGGGAATATCAAAGATGTCCTGGAGTCCACCGTACTGATAACGAACCCGACACACTTTGCCATAGCGATCCGTTATGACCAGAGTAAGGATCAGGTACCGATCGTCCTTGTCAAGGGACAGGATCATGTCGCCCTTAGAATGAGAGAAATGGCAAGAGAAGAGGATATTCCGATCATTGAAAACAGACCCTTAGCCCGAGCGCTATACAAAGAAGTTGAACCGATGGACCCGATCCCGACAGAAATGTATCAGGCGATCGCAGAAATACTGGCCGTGATCTTGCAGGCCGAACAAAGTAAAAAACATAAAATTTAAGGAAAGGATGGGAGAAAGTAAATGAATAATCCAGCAGTGAAAAGCAAATCAGCAGCCTTGTCCAACTATTTAAATGTCATCATCGCCTTCGTTGTCGTATCCATTATCGGGATCATCATTATTCCGATGCCGCCGTTTATACTTGATATCCTTTTAGTCGTCAATATTTCTTTATCCATTACGATACTTGTATTGACCCTGTTCACCCATTCCGTCCTTGAATTCTTAAGTTTCCCTACATTGTTGTTAGTAACAACGATGATTCGTTTAGGCCTTAACATCAGCTCCACTCGACTGATATTGAGTATCGGTGACGCCGGTAGTGTGATCGAGACCTTCGGCAGTTTCGTTGCCGGAGACAACTACATCGTCGGGGCCGTCTTATTCATCATTATCGTCATCGTTCAGATACTTGTTGTGACCAACGGTGCGAGCCGAGTCGCTGAAGTATCTGCCCGTTTCACCCTGGATGCGATGCCGGGGAAACAGATGGCGATCGATGCCGATTTGAACAGTGGCCTGATCACAGAAGAACTGGCCAAGTCACGCCGGTCCAATCTGGAAAAAGAAGCGAACTTTTACGGAGCGATGGATGGGGCCAGTAAGTTCGTCAAAGGTGACGCGATCGCCGGTATCATCATTACCCTGATCAATCTGATCGGCGGGATCGCGATCCATTCGCTGCAGGGTAGCTATACCATCGGGGAAGCGTTGAATCACTTCGGGCAGCTGACCATCGGTGATGGTCTCGTCAGTCAGATCCCATCCTTACTGATTTCCGTGGCTTCAGGTATACTGGTCACGCGTACTGCCAATGAAAAAGGCTTTGGGGATACGATCGGTGGCGAACTGTTCCATACCCCACAAGTCATGTATATCGTAGCGACACTGCTGGCCATCTTCGCCCTTGTCCCTGGCTTTCCGTTCTTCCCGTTCATCCTGCTGGCGACCGGGCTCGTTGTCGCTGGGTATCTCGTTGGCGAAAGTCAGAGAACCACTGTTCAGGAAGACTTGGACAGTCAGAGACAGGCAGCCATGCAGCAGGAAAGTGCGCCTGTTGAAGAATCAGCTTCACAATTCCAGGTTGATCGGATCGCCGTTGAACTGGGTTACGGTCTGATCCCCTTAGCAAGTGAAGAACAGGAATCGAACCTGACCAGTCAGATCGCCGCCATCAGAAAACAGCTGTCTTATGAGATGGGCATCCTTTTGAATCCGATCCGGATCAGAGACAATCTGCAGATGAGTCAATATGACTATGTGATCAAAATCAAAGGGAACCCGGTCGCTTCCGGCACCTTGTATCCTGATAAATTCTTAGTGGTCGAACCCGGAGGAATCGAAGATGAGATCGAAGGTATTGAAGCCAAAGAACCTGCATTCGGTCTGGATGCGTTATGGGTCAATGAACGGAATAAAGAAATCGCTGAACTGAACGATTATACGGTGGTCGATCCGTTGACCGTTCTCGTGACACACGTGAAAGAGAAGATGAAGACCAATGCGGATGAACTGCTGGGTCGCCAGGAAGTGAAAGAGCTGCTTGAAGGGTTGAAAGAAGACTACAATGTGGTCATCGAAGAACTGATACCAGACATCCTGCAGCTGGGGGATGTGCAGAAAGTCCTGCAGCGTCTGCTTAGAGAATATGTACCGATCACTGACCTGGTGACGATACTGGAGACGCTGGCCGATTACGGAAATACCACAAAAGATCACGAGACATTGACTGAATACGTGAGACAGGCCTTGAAGCGGACCATCGTCAGGGAACATCTCGATGATCAGGGCACGCTGAATGTCTTAGCCGTCCATCCCGATGTGGAAGAACGAGTCAGCTCAAGCATTCAGAAATCGACACAGGGTTCGATCCCTGTCCTGCAGCCTCAGGAAGTGAATCGCCTGTTCGACAGCATCACCCAGCAAAGCACCATGCTGTCAGCCCGGGGGATTCCGTTTGTCCTGCTGACTGCGCCAAAAATCAGACCGGCCATGAAGAATCTCCTGTCCTTCAATTTTCCTGAGCTTGCCGTATTGTCGTTGAATGAAATACCTAATGACAGTGCGATCGAAAGTGTCGGGACAGTAACGATGACCTAGAATGGAGGGATAAAATGGAAGAGAATCTTAGAAATGAAACTGTTGTCCAATACATGCCGCTGATCCATAAAGTTGTCCATGGCCTGAAAATCAATAACAAAGACTATGAACACGACGATCTGGTGAATATCGGCGTATTTGGCTTGATGAAAGCGATCGATAAATATGACGCCTCACTGAATGTGCCGTTCATCAATTATGCCTATATGCGGATCAAAGGGGCCATCATTGATGAAATCAGAAAATCATCCCGTGTCTCCCGAAGTAAAATCAAGGCGGTCAACAACTATTATGATGCAGTCAGTACCCTTCAGCAAAAACTGCTCCGCACACCGACCGATAAAGAATTATGCAGGCATCTTGGGATAACCGATACGGATTTAAAGAAAGTCTATGAAACGGTGCATCAGCTGTCTGATGTTTCACTGGATTCGATCCTGTTTGAAGATTCCTCCAATGAAACGAACCTGATGGAAGTCATGGCAGATGATTCTGCACCTGATGCTGAAAGCAAGCTGATCAAAGAAGAGCAGCTCAGCTATATGAAAACAGCGATCACTCAATTACCTGAACGGGATCAGCAGATTCTTCAACTGATCTATTTTGAGGAATTGAGTATGAAAGAAGTGGCCTATATCTATGATATATCCACACCGCGTGTGTCACAAATACACGGCAAGGCATTACTCAAATTAAGAGAGTCTTTAGGAAAGGTGTATGACAATGATTAGAGGAATCAATACCTTATCGAACAGTTTCAACGTATTGAGCGAGAAACAGAAGAATCTGGCGACCAATGCGGCGAATACCATGACGCCCGGGTATAAATCCCAACAGCTGATGACCAGCACAACAGAACAAGTCGCTATACATAATTACACGAAAACACAGCAGGGTAAACAGCGGAATGAATTGGGTGAGTTGACGTTCGGGAATCAGCTCGATGCAGCCGTCAGGAATTTTTCTGCCGGCGGCCTGAAACTGACGGAAAACAAAACAGATGTGGCGATCAATGGGGATGCCATGTTCACGGTCCAGAATGACGCAGGGGAGCGTTTCTATACACGTAACGGTAATTTCTCAGTTAACGCCCAGGGGGAACTGGTCACGCAGGAAGGCTATCAGGTCCTTGGGATCGAGGATAATGGCGGGGCAACCCCCATCACTGTCGGAACAGATTTGGAACAGTCCTTTACGATCGATTCCTTCGGTTTTGTCCGCACGGCTGACGGGGAACCGCAATTTCTGTACTTGACACAATTTGATGATCCTGAAGAGCTGACCAGCGCCGGAGGGACACTGTTCCAGGGGGGAAACGGCAATCCAGTCGGTGTCGGTTTTCAGATCCAGCAGGGCTATGTGGAGTCATCGAACGTCGATATGGCTGATGTCATGACAGAAATGCTCCAGATTTCCAGAGAGTTTGAAGCCAATCAGCGTGTCCTTCAGTCTACAGATGAAACACTCAGACGTGCGACCCAGGAAGTCGGACGAACATAAGAAAGGTGAAATCATGAGAATCCCATACAACATATCTAAAAGTGCACTGCAGGCGCATCAGCACAAATTGAATCATGTGTCTCACAATATCGCAAACGTCACTACGACAGGCTATAAGCACAAAGATGTCCAGTTCTCGGAACTGATGCATAATGCGGTCACTGAACAGGATGTCCGTTTATCCGAAGAAAGCGGCGAGCCAAGCCTGAACACCGGCGTAAAACTGGCTGCCAGCAAAAACAGCTTTGCTCAAGGCGGTTTGACTCAGACGAATGATCCGTTCCACCTGGCTATTACCGGAAACGGCTTCTTTGGTGTAAGAAATGCAGAGGGAGAACTGATGCTCACACGCGATGGCGCATTTCACTTGAGCACAGAAGGACAGATCGTCAATGACCGGGGAGATACCGTTGAAATGACTGAGGCGGTGCCTGACAACCTGTTAAATACCGGCGAAGTATCTATCGGTAAAAACGGCGAAGTCACGGTCAGGAGGGACGGACAAGCCACGACTGTCGGACAGATTTCTCTGTTCCTTCCTCCGAATCATACCGCCATCACTGAGGCGGGCGATAATATGTATCGCATCAGCGATGGCGTCGACCTGTTGAATTCAGCAGGGGCGGCTGCCGGTGATTTTGGCATGATCGCTTCCGGCTATCTGGAAGGTTCGACGGTTGATCTGGCCCAGAGCATCACGGACATGATGATGTCTCAGCGTGCCTATTCAATGAATTCAAAAGTCATGCAAAGTACGGATGAGATCTATTCACTGATCAATCAGTTTAATTCTTAAAAGACAAAAGGTAAGGAAGGGCGTTTATGATTCGATTAAAAAACATCTCGCATATGTATGAAGAATTTGACGGGTATGTAGTGAAGGATATTTCCTGTGACATCGAACAGGGCGAATTTGTCTATCTGACCGGACCAGCCAGATCAGGCAAAACGACCTTCCTGAAAATCATCAGTGGGCAGCTGCAGGCCAGCAAGGGTCTGCTGAGTGTGCAGTCGCACTACGTCAGTAAAAAGAAAAAAAGGAAAGCCTATCTGTTAAAAAGACAAGTGGGCGCTGTTTTAGAGGACCTGGAGTTCCTTATGGATAAAACGGTGTATGAGAACGTCGCCTATGTTCTGGAAGTGATCGAATATCCTGCTTCAGATCTGGAAGCCCGTGTGCTGGATACGTTAGCTCTGGTGGGGTTGAAATATAAAGCGCTGGATGCCTTCGCAAACTGCTCGCTTGAAGAGAGGCGCCGTATTGCGATAGCCCGGGCGATCGTTCATGAGCCGAGCGTCCTGGTGGTCGATGAACCGACCAGAGACTTGGATCGTAAACCGGCAATCGATTTGCTCAACCTCCTGCATAAGCTGAACAAGCAGGGAATGACCGTGATCATGGCCACCCGGAAAGAGGAACTGATCGAACGGATGCCGGCCAGGATGCTGGAGATGAAAAAAGGAAACGTCATCCGTGACCGTTCAAAGAACCATATGCTGTTCATATTAAGTGATAAAATGGGAGAATATTATATAAGTTGAGAGTGGCACAAAAAGTGATTTCTCCACGTTAATAGAACCACCTGTCATTCAAGTACCGTTAAAAAAGAAGCACGCTTTCCACTTTAACAGGTAAAACACCTTCAGAAACCGGAACGTGCTTCTTTTTGTATTCTATTGTCAACCACTTAATTTTTGCTTCTTTATACGATCAGGATAAAGGTTTTCTCTCCTAAGTATCGAATATAGCGAACTTCGGTAAGTACATGCCTTCTGCATGCTTCTAATAGTCGAATTTGGGGGATGTTCGGTTGATAGAGATTTGTAAGGGCAAGCTAATTACCGAATTGACACTTCTTCGGTAATTAGCTTGCCCTGCTCGTTTTCAAAGTGTCGAATAGGTAGTTATTTCGGTAAGTAGCTAATCGATTGACCTGTCTACTGACCGAATATGGTAAACTTCGACAGGTTGGATCACCAAACTTTCTCCTACTTACCGAATCGGCTGGAAAGAGGCGGAGACAAAAGACCCGCCCCATCAAATTATAAAACCGGAAAGGAAATGTAACTTGATTTCCTTTCCGGTTTTAACCGTTGTGAGTGTGAACAAAAGTACAACTCCACTTGGTGTAACCCTTTTTTACTTCTCTTAAAATTTTTTCCCACTCTCTGAATATGTAGGGTGTGAAATGGTTTGATTTACTGCCGGATTCTAATGGGTGAACTGACGGTAAACCGACCGGATCGGTCTCAGATAGCGCCAACTGGAGACGGCTGCAGTCACAGTCGCTTTACTCAGTTCCGGGTATTCCTGCAGGTGGCCGTCATATATACAGACCGGATGAACGGCATCGATGACGTCTCTTGGATGCATCAGATTCGGCTGCATATAAGGGGACAAGATACCTGCGGCCTGTAAAAGTGTCGCGACGAATTCTGAACAGAAGAAATGATCCGACCGTTCCCAGGAATAGTGAAAGTAAGCCGGCACGAGACCAAGCAAGTTGTAATGCCAGTCAAGCGGATGCGTTTCGAAAAAGTCGAGCTGCAGAGCGATCGTCTGCCATTCCTCATCCGATACAGAAAGAGCATAGACGCGTCCCAGCGACTGGCTGTAAAAAGGATGACTGAAGTCTTCCCTGGCGAATCCGGCTATCAGCGGATTACTCGGGTGCCGCCTTCCGAAGCTGTAGACCCTGGACAGAGAAGCTTCCAGCGCGATAGACAGATGATTGTACGGCTGCTTACTGAAGAGACGGATCCCATGGCTAAGAACTGTCTGATTTTTGGTTTCGATAAGATAGACGATTGGCATGATATTTTCCTCGCGATTATACTGAATAGTTTAGGTGAACAGGTGATACGCCCTGTCAGATGGGTCTACTTTTCTCATACAGGAGCGGATGCATTATAATGTTATTATTTTAACAGTCAAAACAGCACCAAGTCAATTTGTATACCAAGTAGGAGCTGTTTGTATACACAGGATCATAGAAATGTTTCTGACTTTCAGATGAAAGGACTGACAGGGACGAAAAGTTTAGTTCTACCTGCTTATTCGATCTCCAGATCTGCTTGAGTTTGAACCTTGGGCTGTCTCGTCAGCCGGATGCAGGCGAACAGGCAAAAGGATTCGAATAGGGGCGACTCAGCAGCCCTTTAACAGCGGGATGGATTTATTTACCGCTGATTCGTCCAGCTAAAAAAATACAAAGCCTTAGGTAGTCAGTAAAACCCCATGATAATGACCACTGAACACATAATAGTGAATGGGAAGGCGATAGAACCCCCTTTTGTATCCATCTGAAAAATAGCGGCTGATCGAGTGGGTATTACATAAGGATGATAGAGCACACCCAGAGATTACAGGGATTTGAGTTTGACCTAAACAGTTAAGTTACCCACGAGTGGTCGCTGCTTTTGACTGGAGTGGGCAGTACTGATACCAGGAACGGCTGGTTAAGTAAATTTAATCCTCGCAGAAGCGAGGTTGGGTCAATTATATCCATCCGCTAAAAAAGGCTGAGGCCCATCGATGGGCCTCAGCCTTCCTCATGATAATCAAAGGGTCGGCGCTGCTTTTCTCTTAAAGCTGAACCGTGTTTTTTTCGCGGTCATTTCTTTCGTCGGTTGTTCGTCATCGCTATTCCCTTGCAGACGCTGGATCAGGGGACTTAGCTTCTCGACTTCAAGAGAAAGGGACTGGGCGATCTCGGTTGTTTCTTTGATCAGAGCCAGTTGTTTAACAGACTGGCTATCTGCCGTTTTGGTGGTCTGTTCTGTATCTTCTGCGATTTCCTGCATGATATCCAGAGATTCAAGGATTCTTTTGGCATTCTGTGAGATGGCGGAAGAGGTGGAGGCCGTTTCTTTAATATCACTGTCCAGTTGTTTGACAGCATCAAGTATATAATCGAATTTTGTTTCCGTCTGGCTGACACTGTTCAAACTGTCCGCCATTTTGGTTTCGCCGACACCTACGGACTGTTTAGCTTCGGTACTCTCCACCTGTATCGCCTGAACGATCTCAGCGACTTTACCTACGGCTTCATCCGTTTGTTCAGACAGTTTCCTGACTTCATTTGCAACGACCGCAAAACCTTTGCCGGCCTCACCGGCTTGAGCGGCTTCGATGGCTGCATTTAATGCAAGCAGGTTCGTCTTTTCAGAGATAGCTGAGATCACAGTGATGATGCTGTCGATTTCCTTTGAACGGCTGTCCAGTGATTCGACGACCTGCTTCACTTGCTGAAAGGCTTCGGACATATTCGTCATTTCTTTCGTTGTTTGTTCAACCAGGGTAAATCCTTCGGTCGATTCGTTCGTCATGAGTTTTGAAGAAGTTAAAATACGCGCTGTATTCTCTTCGATGGTTTGAATTGAAGAAGAGAAGGAATCCAATACCGTCTGACTTTGCTGAGCCTGGTCGACCTGTTTTTTTGAGCCTGAACGAATAGTCAGGATGGATGACTGAACTTCTTCACTGCTGGACTGTGTCTGGACAGCATTATGATTTAACTGTTTGGCGGTCTCATCCACACGGTCATTCGTCTCGCTCAACTGCGAAATGATGGAGCGGATGGTTTCTTCGTTCGTCTTGTTTAACGCTTCATAAGCATCGACTTGTTTCTGATTGGATGCGATTTGCCAGATAACTGCGCCTGCAGTCAAAATCAGAAAGGTCGCATGAATAAGGACCATGACGAAGGAATAACTGCCGGGACCGTATACGAACAGAGTGGCCGGCAAGTAAAAGTAGCCTAGTAAATGCTGGACAATGAAGATGCTGCTCATCAGCGAGACGAGGGGGATCGAGTTATAGTAGGCCATCATGGCAATGACCATAAAGATACCAAAATGGTATTCGACCGCACCTTCACCGCCCATTATCATGCTGATCACTGAAAAAGTGAGGGATAACGTGACGAGATAAGGAGTGATCTGGGCAGCAGGCTTTGTGAAAGTCAAATACGCGGCTATCAGTAATAATACTAACGGAAGGGCAAAGAACAGGCCCGTGACCGTCGTGTAGTAGTCAGGGATGCTGCCAGCTTCACGGGCAAGAACTGATCCGTGAGTCATGCTTTCAATCAGATTTAAACGATGAAAAAGGTGAACCAGAAAATTCAATCCGAATGTGATAGATGCCAGACCTATCATTAACTTGTTTTTATTCATACAACCATTCCTTTACTGTTTTATGAACCTGAAAATGTTCAATATAATTAATATCGGAAAGTTTTCTGTAAACTTAAGTCTGTGCATTTTATATTTATGCCGTGTATACTAAAGTATAACAATACATAAATCTTTATGTTCAATGACTTCGGAGGGATTCTCATGGTAGAAAAGTGGAATTTAAGTATGGAAGAAAGAAAAATATGGTTGATCCTTGGTGGGAGTGTCCTCTTTTCATTTTTACTGGCCGTTTTAGTTATCTTGTTTGATACACGCATACTGGCAGGGGTCGAGTATTTACCGGCGTGGTCACTGACAAGTGTCGATCTGGCTAGAGAGATCCTGGGACTGCTGGCCGGTTCGCTTCTAACGGTAGCGACCTTTACTTTCGGAACGATGCTGTCCATCGTTACGCTTTACACGTCGAACTTCAGTCCGCGGGCAACAGAAAATTTCCTGCTGAACCGCACATCTATGTGGACACTGGGCATTTTCCTGGGCGGCTTCATCTATTGTCTGGCCTCACTGTTTTTTATGCGAAGTTCTGAAGATGAATATTTAGTCATTTCAGCTACTATTGCTTTAGTCTACGCATTTGGAGCTGTGTTCACTTTTACACGGTTCGTCTATACCAGTTCGGAATTCATCCAGCTTGAAAAACTGATCCACAGATTATATCAAGAAGCTCAGGAAGTGTATGACAATTATATTAAACGCTTCGAAGACTTTCCTTCAATCAAACATTTACCTGAAATGTCTTATATGTACACGTTCGACATCCAGGCGATAAAAAGTGCTTATGTCGAGCATATCGATTTCGATACCTTGAAGGAGATAGCAGACGAAAAAGAAGCGAATATCATCATCAACATACGTGTGGGCTACTTCGTGACGGCAGATGAACCGATCATGGAAATCAAAACAAATCAGAATCTGGAAGATGAGATGGAAGACATCACCAATAGAGTGAACCGCAGTTTGAGTTTCGAATCTGAAAAATCTGCCATGTATGATCCGGACTATGCCCGCACCAAACTGACTGAAGTAGCCTTACGCGCCGTTTCCCCGGGGATAAATGATCCGAATACAGCGATCCACGTCCTGCACTACAAGTCACTGCTTGAAAAACGACTGGCAGGAATGCCCGGTAAATATGTGATTTTCGTTAATGAGGAAGAAGAAAGTGATAAAGAAACAATAAACGAAGAAAATGAAGATCAAAATGAACAGGATAAGGAAGCAGAAGACTATCAAAAAAGTGACACTTCTAAGAGTGCCCCAGACACCAGCGAATCAGATGATCCTGAAGAAAAGGGACTAAATCCTGAGGACGCCGATGACGATGACGAGGAAGAAGAAAATAGTAGATACAAGACCGAAATCATTTCCAGTGACAACGAAGAAGATAAAGAGGAAGCCGAAGAACGCGTGCGCGCGAAAAAAATCAAAGTCATTTCCAGTTCCAAGGATGATCAAGAGGATGACACTAGTGACGACGATGACGACGACACTGATGACGAGGAAAAAGAAACTGAACCGATTTCTGAAGGAAACGATAATAACAAAGAAAATAAAGAAAAGAATAAAGCCAAAGGCAATGAAAATGAATACGAGAAAAGTGTATTTTACAGATATAACGACTTTGCTGAAGACTTACATTCTGGGTACTGGCAGCTCGTGTTTTACATGCAGAAAGACATTTCTGGTGTCCATGCCTTGTTTGAAGCATTAAAGACCATATCTTATGCGGCCCATTTGGATAATTTGGGATTTATTAAAGAATACAATGAATATCTTTACAATATGACATCGAAAAACTTTGAAGAAACCTTTGATCAGAACATTATCGAAAGGGATCATGAAACAGTGAAGACGATCATTGAAAAGAAGAAAGTAGAATTGGAAGATTAATTTGACGCAAAAAGCACATTTTACAGAAATGTGCTTTTTGTGCGTTATTCCCTCTTAACTTTTAAAAATAATTACCGATTATAATAAATATAAAAAGAATTGGGGGAATAATATGGAGACATCAGTACCTGTTGAGACACAAACTACACAATCAAATGAGATGCATATAACAGAATCTTTAAAAGAAAAGTACAATCAGAAAGCTTCTAAATTGCTGACAAGAGTAAGTTTAGCCATAATACTAGCTGCTTATCCGGTCGTTTATCTTTTCAGTTATTTAAAATTAATTCCTGTTTCAAGCTTTTATCAATTTCTTATTTCAACGGCTTTAATAAACGCGATTCTCCTTATGACTACAAGGTTTTTTGTTAATAGAAAAGAGTCAAAATACGTGATCATTCTCAGTATGTTCACCTTGCCCTTTATAATCAATCTGGCCCTTACTTCACAAATGGTCTGGTCTGTCATTTTCTTGTATTTATTTTTATCCTTATTATATCTGGATAAAAAAGTATACGCGTTAGCAAGTGTACTGGGTCTTTTCAATCTAGCTGCTATTATTTACTTTGACCCGACAGCGGCCAGTGATCAACAGGAGATCGCTGTGATGTTCATTTTATACATACTCATCACTTCAGCTGGTTTATTTGTTGCTATAAATGGCGATAAACTGATCAGCCAGATGGAAAAAACAACAGAAGCGTCCGACATTCAGTCCAAAAACTTAGTGGATGTGATCAAAGCTGCACAGACCACCATCACCCAGCTTGATTCAAGTTCCAGTTCACTGACTGATTCAAGTTCATCGATCCTTCATGCTTCAAAAGAGCTGGAAATCGCCATGGATGATATCGCCAGTTCAACCAGCAGTCAGGCAGAAGATACTGAGAACGGTGTAAGTCATGTGGTAGAACTCGGTGAATTGTTAAGCAGATACGCCGACTATATGACGGAACTCCACAGCAAAACCCACAGGGCAAGTCATTTAAGAGAATCTAGTAAGACAAACCTGGTCTCTCTGACTGGTAATACTGAAAAGAGTATAAATAACGTAGAAAAAATCGACCGGATGATCCGCTCTACTTCTCATTCAGTAGAGAAAATCGAAAAAGCTTCTGCAGAGATCGCGAACATTTCCGAGCAGACCAATCTGCTTGCCCTGAACGCCTCGATCGAAGCGGCAAGAGCGGGTGAGGAAGGTAAGGGCTTCGCCGTTGTTGCCGAGGAAATCAGAAAACTGGCTGAAAAATCATCCCAGTTCAATGAAGAAATCGCTGAGGTCATCCGGAATCTTACTGAACAGGCACAAGGTTCTGTCGGAGCAGTCGATACCTTGAATACCATAACGTCTGAACAACTGAGCAGTTTAAGTGATACGAACAGTCAGTTTGATTCTTTATCAGAAGCGCTGATTACTTTAGAAAAAGTCATTGACCTTGTGTCTGGCGTAGGGGACAAAATGAAAGATAAAACAGAGCGACTGATCGAGATCATGCATAGTCTTTCTGCATCTTCAGAAGAAAACGCCTCAACAACAGAAGAAATATCCGCATCTATCAGTTCTACAAATACGGACCTGTCAGCGATAGCGAAAGAAATCGAAGTGATTTCGCATCAAATCAAAGAACTGGAAAAAGTGACAAACCACTAAATAAATACTTTCTTCACAATGATAATAGTGTATGATTATACTATGGAGTGAAATAAGTACCGCGGAAAACAAAAAATTCAATACTTGCTCAGAAAGAGATCCCTAAGAAATTCTTTCTGACAGTGTTGGAAGGAGCAAAAAGTAATATGATAAATCGCATACCATCATTACTGACAGAAGCCTTTTCAGACTTCGACTTTTTGAAGTTTGCCGGTTTCAGCTTATATATACTCTTTCTTTACCTGATCAGCAGAAAAAACTGTCCTCCAGCTTACATATTCTCCATTGTCGAGGATTCATATAATAACCGCAAGAGCGTTTATGGTACAGATGATCAGAAAAAGAACTGGATCCAGAAACTGTTTGATAAATTCAATTTTTTCAGCAAGCAGGAACTGGCTCTGATCGAAGATGTCAGACAACATAAAAAAGAGCTGCATCAGGTCACTTATTTCGATATGCTGACAAACTTACCGAACCGGACGAAACTCCATGATGACTTTAATCGCAAAACACGTCGACATTCAGAAGAAGAACGAACGATCGAAATGTCCATCTTCGTTCTGGATATCGACCGTTTCAGAACGATCAATGAACTGTATGGACGGGATGCGGGAGATCAGGTTCTGATAAAAGTCACCCAGCGACTCAGAAACCTTGTCGGGGAGGCATCGATCATCGCCCGTGAAAGCGAGGATGAGATCTTTATCTTGATCGAAGATATCGATGACAGAAAAACAGCTGAAACAGCCAAAGATATCGTGGATCTCTTTTTAAAACCATTTAAAATCAATGATTATACATTTTATGTAACGGCCAGCATAGGTATCAGTCGATATCCCGAAACAGCTCAGGACATCGATGCGCTCCTTCAGCAGGCAGAAATCGCTATGTATAAAGTCAAGCGAACAGGTAAAAATAATTACCATGTCTTCATGATCGATGATGCAGCAGCTATCGAGAGAAAACGACGGATCGAGTTTGGGCTGAAAGAAGCTCTGATTCAAAATGAATTATATTTGCTTTATCAGCCGAAAGTTAAAATGATCACCGGTGAAATCTATGGTGTGGAAGCATTGCTGCGTTGGGAACACCCCATTTTAGGTTTAGTTTCTCCCGTTGAATTTATACCTATTGCAGAAGAGTCAGGCATAATCAATGAGATAGGCTATTGGGTCATACATGAAGCGGTCAGACAAACAAAGGAGTGGCATAAAGAAAACAAGTTTTTGAGTGTCGCAGTCAATGTCTCTGCATTGCAGTTTGAGGATCCATATTTTGTCAAAAGGATACAGAACGTTCTGGAGTTATATGAGCTGGATGAGCATTATCTGATCGTAGAGATCACTGAAAGCGTCATGCAGAATGTGGATTATGCAAACAAGATCATCAAAGAGCTGCATGATATCGGCGTGAGTGTCGCCATCGATGATTTCGGTACAGGGTATTCGTCCCTGAGTGTACTGAACAATATGTTCATTGACACTGTTAAAATCGACAAATCATTCATCGATCATGTCATATCCAAACCAAATACTGCATCCCTTGTAAAAACGATCATTCAGATGAGCAAGAGCATGAATTTTAAAACAGTTGCTGAAGGCATCGAAAGCATTGAGCAGTCCCTTTTTTTGAAAGAAAACAATTGTGAATTTGGTCAGGGCTATTATTTCAGCAAACCTATCAAACCCGAAGAAGTCGTTAAAATAATGACTGACAAGAAACCGTGAAGCGACTGACTTCGCGGTTTTTTGTCCATTGCCAGTATGTGAAAGCGCTGTTAAATCTGGAAGGATATTTAACTGTTTCTCATTCAAAGCGATTGACTATTGGAGTGAATAAATATAAACTTGTAATGTTACATTCATTAAAGTTTAATAATAATAGAACGAGGTATAGATAATGGTTAACGACAAAAAGCGTTTCGCTATCTGGGCTTTCTTTATCCCCATTGCCCTATTTATTCTAGGTACAGCTTATTACATACATTTTTACGTCTCACCATTTTTGACTATCGATTATGCCTTTTTTCTTAAACTGGCTGTGCTGATCGGTCTTTTTCCAATAAAAACGGAAGATTCGATTTTATTTCTGGTGACTGGGATATCCCTTCCCGTCCTGATTATCTATGGTTTGATTCCTGAGATAATCGTCTCGTCCATTGCCATCATTTTTTTAATGCTCAGATCAGATATCAAGTTTGACCAGCATTATCGGTATCCGCTCAATCTGCTCATGTTTCATTTCTTATCTGTCATATCCGCCGGCTTTTATTATCTGACGCTCCAGCTTTTAGATTCAGTGTTCAATATCATAACTGCTCTACTAGCTTTGACTGTGTACATGTTTGCTCATTTAATCTTTAATCAGCTGTCTATGTATATCGTCGAGAAGTATTTTTATGAAAATGCTGACGCCAAAGTCATCGATGATAATCTGACATTTTCGTTTTACAGTACATTATTTGTCATCCCATTATCCTTCATCATCATCTATCTCTATGAGATGACGGGTACGATGGGAATACTGATCGGCGCGTTACCTTTCCTGACGGTAACTATCGGAACGAACTTTTATTACAAGAGCAAGGTCCATAATAAGTATTTAAAACGAATGAATCAATTTTCACAAGAATTGAATGCCAAGAAAAACGGTGAGAGCGTGATCGAAATATTCATTCAGGCTTTAGTCCAGATTTTTCCTAGTGACGCTATAAGTTATTTTACAGTTGAAAACGAAGCGGTGGTCAGAAGAGAAAAAATGATCGTCGGTAATGGGGAGATCATTGAAAAAAATGAACTGTTCCATTTGTCTGAAGAATCGATGCTCAGGAGAGCTATGACCAGTGATACGATGTTATCTCATTGCCATTCTAAAGACTGGAAAGTCTACTGCACGAATGATATAGCTTATCATGCTGAGAGTGCACTCGTCATGCCGGTCAAAGTTATGGACCGAACGCAGGGCATCATTCTAATGACTCACCACACGCGCTCGATTTATGACGACATGATGGTCTCGCTTGTGGAAGTCTTTCACAAATATTTTTCCATTGCCCTGGATAATGCCCACCACTACGAACAGCTGGAAGAAACAGCTGAAAAGGATTTCCTGACTGACCTCCCTAATTTAAAAGGCTTGTCTAAACAACTGCAAAAGGTAAAAGATAGAGGATCGGTCGGTCAGATGTCTTTGATCGTGTTAGACCTGGATCATTTCAAGTTAGTGAATGATACGCACGGCCATCAGTCTGGCAATGAGATCCTTTCAAGTCTCGCAAAACGTCTGCGAAATAATTTGAGCGATTCGATTTACGTCGCACGATTTGGTGGCGAAGAATTTATCATCCTGCTTCCGTATTATACTGAAGAGGCTGCGTTTGCGATTGCTGAAGAGGTGCGTCAGTTGATTGCAGATACGCCGTTTAAAATATCAGAATCCATGCAGTCAAATAGAAAAGAAAAAGTGTTTGTCACCGCGAGTCTCGGCTTAGCTACCTGTAAAGACGGGTGTATGGATATTGAAGAACTGATCCATCTGGCTGATCGCGCGATGTATATCGGGTCGAAACAAAAAGGTCGAAACAGAGTGACTGTTGCTCAAAAAGGAAGCTGATCTTATGAAAAGAACAGGTATCATAGAAAAATTGAAAAGAGACGAAACAGGCGTCACGCTGGTGGAACTATTAGCGGGGATCGCCATTTTGTCTATCGTTGTCACGGCGTTCCTGGCCTTTTTCATCCAGGCCGCCAATACGAATAAACAGACAAACGAAATGAATGAAGCCACATTTCTGGCGCAGGAAGAAATGGAATTTATGACACATTATTCTACTGGAAATTATAGCGAAGAAGAGGTTATCGGTTTATTTGATGATATCAATGGTAAATATTTGCGTCAGTTTTCATCGGATGGTTATGAAATAAAAACAGAATTAGTGGAGCCGAGTGATGAAAGCTCATTATATAAAATAGTCGTTGAAGTTACTGGAGGAGGTAAAGACCGTGCAAAAATGGAGACACGCTTGCCTTTTGAAAAAACGACTGACTAACAGCGTGAACTGGAAAAGCGACAAAGGGATCACTTTAGTGGAACTGCTTGCCTCTTTAGCTATTCTCTCAGTAGTCATCTTACTCGCCGGATCCGTTCATCTGTTTGGTCAGCGTCAGTTCATCAGCCAGACAGAATCTGCGAGTCAGGCCAATAACATGAGTTATGCCCTCTCTGTGATGTCCCGGGATTTGAGGAAAGAAGAGGGCGAAACGGTAACAGTAAGTGATGGCGGAACAAAAATCACGACTGGAACTGGATTGATTTTCGCATATAATGGCAGTGAAATACTGAAAAACGGCTCGACGCTAATTGATTCAGTTAGTTCAATGACTGTTAAAAAAAATAGCGAAGACAGCATCGAAATCAAAATCGAAAGCCAATCACCACAATCACAGACGAGGACTTATAAGACAACCATCTACTTCAGGAGGTAATAATCATGTCAGTCAAACGATTGAGATTACATATCGAAAATGAAGAAGGCAGCGGCTTGATCCTGGCTTTAATGACGCTACTCGTATTGTCTGTTCTAGGTGCTTCTTTAGGCGCGGTGACAGTCGGCAGTTTCAAATTGAGCGATGCTAATCGTGACGACACGTCTGCGTACTATATAGCAGAAGCAGGGGCGAATATGGCTTATGAAGAGATGAAAGAAGGAGTCTTATCTGAATATGAAAATGATTATTCTGAAGGCGTCTTTTTTGACAGAGTGACTGACGATAATGGAGTTATCAAAAATGTGGAAGATAAAATCAAGAATAATAAGAATGGATCTGGTGGTCCGTTTTACACATTTGAATCTCAAAATGGTAGCATTCCGTCATTAACTATTGCTATCGAAGAGATCACTAAAGACGGTAATAAAAGAGGATATATGATATCCTCTACAGGTAATGTTGACGGCAAGAAAAGGACAGTAAAAAAACCAGTCGAGGTAACCTATGTAAGAGAAGATGTTGAACTATTTCCTGATAATGCAGCAATCATTGCGAGTGGTGAAATAAAACTAAAAAAAGGATCTAAAATTGATGGAGATGTTATAGTAAGTAATGTTAGCAACCTCACAGTTCCTGGAAATTCTACAGAACCAGAAGATAGTGTGTCAGGGAGTATAGTAAGCCCTATCCCTAATTGGAAAATTTATAAAGACTTAGCAAGGTCTTTTCCGGAAATAGGTCAATATGTCGAATTACCTAATACAGTAAATTTAGACAAAAACGAGGATCTATACTATCGTACTGATAAATTGAATCTAAGTGATCTGACGATAAATGGTGATGGTGTAGTAAATATTTTTGTTGAAAATGAACTGACAATTGATAAAAAAACTGATTTTGACTATTCTACTGATTTTAGAAACGTGAGGATATATTATGCTGGAACAGATACAGTAAAAATCAATAGTAAGATCAAAGCCTCTTTATTTATAAAGAATGCGCCAATAACTTTCGCAAATAAAGCATCTTTAGAAGGAATCTTAGTATCAGGGAATGAGGGCTCTGAGATAAAGTTATCTCAGCATGGTGACTTTTCAGAAACTTATATCATTGCGCCTTTTTCAAATGTCAGAATGAATAACAAGTCTAATTACAATGGATTTCTAATTGCTGGAAATATAAACAATGTAAATAAAATTGATCTCAATTATAAAGAAATCAACTCGTTCCCTTTTGAAATCGATGGAATTGGACAAGGTATGGACGGTTCTGAGGGAGAAGTCATTACCTCCGAACCAATTATCGAATCTGACTAGAAAGGACGGTGAAAAAATGGCTGAGCGAAAAAAATTAGGTGATTTCCTTAAAGATTCAGGATTGGTCACAGAAACACAGATTGTGGAAGCATTGAACCAGAAGAAAAAATCGCAAAAATTGGGAGAAGCTTTAGTTGATCAGGGGTATATCACGGAGAAACAGCTCCTTGGCATCCTGGAGATCCAGCTGAAACTGGAAAGTGTTTCTTTGTATCAGTATCAGATCGATCGATCTTTGATCAGTCTTGTATCCAAAGATTTTGCCCGGTCCAAATTGCTCCTGCCGATCAATCGCGAGAATAACCGGCTGATCGTTGCGATGCACGACCCATTAGATTTTTATGCGATCGAAGAGCTTGAGTTGTCGACCGGCTATAACCTTCAGCCGATGCTGGCGACGAAAGACGACATTTTACAGACAATCAACCGTCTCTACGATGCTGAAGAAGTCAATGTCGAAGAAATGGAAGGGGAAGATGCCCCTGCTGTCCGCATCTTTGACCAGTTACTGGAAACCGGCGTGACGCTGTATGCGTCGGATATCCATTTGGATCCAAAGGAAAACAATGTTTCCGTGCGCTACCGTGTTGACGGCGTCTTAAGAAGTGACCGGACATTACCCAAATCATTGATGAATTCGCTGATCGCCCGTATCAAAATCATGGCTGGCTTGAATATCACTGAATCAAGGCTCCCCCAGGACGGACGGATCAGTACCTATATTTTAGATAAAAAAGTCAACTTGCGTGTATCCACCTTGCCGACTGTCTTTGGTGAAAAAGTGGTTATCCGTATTTTAGACATGTCCAACGTTTTTAACCGGGTGTCAGATATCGGACTTCAAGAGGATACGCTGAAAGATTACGAGGCACTGATCAAGCAGCCATCCGGGCTCATCCTGCTGACAGGACCCACGGGCTCAGGGAAATCCTCGACACTGTACGGATCCATTAACGAACTGAATAGTCCGGAGAGCAATATCATCACGATCGAGGACCCTGTGGAATATCAGCTTGACGGCATCAATCAGGTCCAGGTCAATGTACCGATCGGGTTGTCCTTTGCCAAAGGGCTGCGTTCTATCCTGCGTCAGGATCCCAATATCATCATGGTCGGTGAGATCCGAGACACCGAAACAGCTGAAATAAGCATCCGTGCGTCTCTGACCGGTCACCTGGTGTTCAGTACGCTGCACACCAATAGTGCCATAGAAGCCATTCCGCGTTTGTTTGATATGGGAGTGGAACCTTATCTGGTCGTGTCTTCACTTAGTGGGGTCATGGCGCAGCGTCTGGTTAAAACAGTATGTAAAGACTGTGCATCGACGCGAAAAGCCAGCCCGATCGAGAAAGAGCTCTTTGAAAAACGGCATATGTCGATAGAAGAAATAACGACAGGTATGGGATGTGACGCCTGCCGTCATACCGGCTATCGGGGACGCATGGCTATTCATGAGCTGATCGTCATTACAGATGAAGTCAAAGAGCTGATGATGAATCAGGCTTCCATGCAGCAGATAAAAAAACATGTAAAGGAAAAAGGCGTGCGGTTCCTGATCGATGATGGATTAGAAAAAGTGAAGCAGGGAAAAACAACGATCGATGAGGTCCTGCGTGTAGCTTCACTGGATGCCTAGAGGAGGGATTCGATGGAAAAGTTAAATGACATACTTAAGGCAGGGTATTATAAAGGAGCTTCAGATATACTTCTGGTGGCTGGGTCAGCACCTATTTTCAGAATCGATGGCCAGCTGACGCCCCAGCAAGGTGAGCGTATTCTACCGAAAGACACAGCTGAAATGGCAAAAGCGATGTTGACAGAAGAACTGTGGGACACACTCGACAAAAAGCGTGAGGTGGATCTGTCTTACGGGATAGGTGGGATCTCCCGTTACAGGGTCAATATCTTCTATCAGCGCAGTGCTGTGTCGCTCGCCTTTCGAGTGATCTCCAGTGACATCCCTACGATCGATGAACTGGGTATTCCTAAAACACTGGAAAAAATCGCACAAAATCCTCACGGCCTGTTTCTGGTCACTGGGCCGACGGGGAGTGGTAAGAGTACGTCTTTGGCCTCGATGATCGATTATATGAACCTGCATATGAGCAGGCACATCATTACTCTGGAAGACCCGATCGAATATCTGCATTCACACAATCATTCGATCATTGAACAGCGTGAAATCGGTTTTGACACCTTATCGTTCAAGAATGGTCTGCGCGCTGCACTGAGGCAGGATCCAGATGTGATCCTCGTTGGGGAACTGCGTGATCTGGATACGATCCAGACAGCCATTACGGCAGCTGAAACGGGCCACCTGGTCCTGGGAACACTACATACACAGGACACAGCCGGAACGATCGACCGCATCATCGATGTGTTCCCGGTACACCAGCGTAACCAGACA
This sequence comes from Alkalibacterium subtropicum, assembly GCF_900112455.1. Classification (GTDB taxonomy): domain Bacteria; phylum Bacillota; class Bacilli; order Lactobacillales; family Carnobacteriaceae_A; genus Alkalibacterium; species Alkalibacterium subtropicum. Next base: position 94,010 of record NZ_FOLT01000006.1, read on the forward strand.
CGGACCATGCTCGCCAATGTGCTGCTCGGCGTCATGTCTCAGCGTTTGTTCCCCACGATCGATGTCAAAGGACGCGCGGTCGCGACTGAAATGCTGATCAACAACAGTGCCATCAAAAATCTCATCCGCAGCGAAAAAATGCATCAGATCCCGAATGTTTTGCAGACGTCCAGAGATCAGGGGATGCATACGATGGAAATGAGTATCAAGGACCTTGTCACTCAGAAGCGGATCAAATCATCTGCACTTTGGCCTTACACAACTAATCGGGCATAACATGTACGGAAAGGAGGATACCCTTGGCTACATTTGCATATAAAGCAAAATCAAAAGAAGGGAAAGTCATCAAAGGTAAACTGGACAGTACCAATCAGAAAGAGGCGGTCAGTGAACTGTCGCAGATGAATCTCATCGTCTACGAAGTGAAACCGATGAATGATATCTTGAACAGGGACGTCGCGATCGGACGGCCGTTGAAGCAGAAAGAGTTTGTTATTTTTCTGAGACAGTTCGCGACTTTGATGGAAGCGGGCATCCTGCTAGTGGAATCGATCGAGCTGCTGGCTGATCAGTCTGAAAGCAAAGCCCTGAAAGAAGCCTTGAAAGAAATCGCGGTCGACATCAAAGAAGGGATCGCTCTGTCAGAAGCAATGAAAAGATATCCGAAGCTGTTCCCTGAGTTGCTGATCCAGATGGTCCGTTCCGGAGAGGTTAGTGGTCAGCTCGAGGAAGTACTGGACCGGATGGCCACGTATTATGAAAAACAATACCGGATCAAGCAGAAAGTTTCTACAGCGTTGACCTATCCGATGATCGTTGGCTCTTTTGCCATCATCATCACCGTTTTCTTATTGCTGTTCATTGTGCCTATATTCGGTGATTTATTTGCATCCTTTGGGAGTGAATTGCCCTTTATAACACAAATCGTATTGTCCCTGAGTGAATTCATTCAACAGACCTGGTGGATTTTCGGCATAATGGCCGCAATACTGGCACTTGCCTTCATGCAATTGAAGAAAAGAGAAGATGTGGCTTACTATATTGATAAATACGCCTTGAAGATCCCTATCATTGGTACATTTATTCAAAAAGCGGTCCTGGCCCGAATGACGCAGACACTCAGTTCGCTTATAAACAGTTCAGTTCCTATCCTGCAGGCCGTAGAAGTCACCAGCGAAGTTGTGGGTAACCGGGTCGTGAAAGAGGTTCTGCTGGATTCACGCACGTCTCTTGAACGCGGCGAATCTCTGGCAAAACCCATGTCCGAACACTGGGTCTTCCCGCCGCTCATCATCCAGATGATACGGGTCGGCGAGCAAAGTGGGGCGCTGGACGATATGCTGAAAAGGGTAGCGGATATCTATGATCAGGAAGTCAACGAAGCCTCAGATAAACTGCAGTCGCTGATCGAACCCGTGCTGATCATCTTTCTGGCAGTGATCGTCGGCCTGATCGTCCTATCGATCGTCGTACCGATGTTCAGTCTTTTCGAAGCATTTTAATAATTTGTTCACATATACCAGTTGTATATTGTTGTAAATATGCAATGAGTGTTCTATAATTATTCTTGTACCAACCTTTTGATGTGATAAACGTTATCTTTATCCTTTAGAAGGTTATACAACTAAGGATGTAAAACTATTCACTCGAATCAGTATTAATTAATCCGTTTTTAATCATTTACATAGCGATCGATTAATACCTAATAGAGTGAAAAAACTATTAGGAGGAAGAAGAATGAGAAACAAGATCAAACAGCTCATGAACAAAGAAGAAGGGTTCACACTTGTGGAACTATTGGCGGTTATTGTAATTTTGGGGATTATATTGGCTATTGCGATACCTTCGATTGGTGGAGTGATTGATAGAGCTTCTGAAGACGCAGCTACTGCTGAAGAAACTCTTGTTGTAGACGCTGGTAGACTTTATTTTGTTCAAAATCCAACAGTAGCTTCAGTTACTGTAGAAACATTGGTTGATGAAGGGTATATAGACGAACGACAAGACAGTGATTTGTTGACAAGCAATTTTACTGATGCAACTACTATTTATCAGACTGAGAATGGTGGGGCTAGTTTAACAGATCCTGATTCTTAATTAAATCATGAGTGAAAACTATGAATAATAATCAATAATAATCGTTAAGAAAGACCCCACGTTGGGGTCTTTCTTACTACATAGGAGACTTTTCAAATGCAATACTTCATCATACTTACTTTTTTCTTATACGGACTTGTTTTCGGGTCCTTCTTTAATGTCGTGGGTCTTCGCGTGCCGACCAAGAGTCTTTTCAACCCAAAAAGGTCTTACTGTGATACGTGTGAACGGACATTAACTTGGAAAGAGCTCATTCCAGTCTGGTCCTTTGCTGTTCAAAAAGGGCGATGCAGGGGATGCAGACAGTCTATTTCGCCACTGTATCCAGTCATGGAACTGACAACGGGACTGCTGTTTGCCTTTACTTATTATTTGACTGGATTTAGTCCTGAACTTATGTTGGGCTTGCTGCTTATTTCACTGATCATTCCCGTTACCGTCTCGGATATCGTATACAGCCGTATCCCCAATCGTCTGCTGCTGTTTTTCAGTCCTTTCTTTATCTTATACCGGATTCTATACCCATTGTCCCCCTTTTATGATTCTTTCATCGGGGCCGGCTTCGCTTTTCTGCTGGTCTTATTGATCATCCTTCTGTCCAAAGGCGGGATGGGCGTCGGGGATCTGAAATACTATACTTTGTTTGGCTTCATTTTCGGGTTCAGCCACTTCTTGTTACTCTTTTTCCTGTCGACACTATACGGTGCGCTTGCTGGGGGGATATTAATGAAGATGAAAAAGGCTGGGCGCAAGACAAAAATCCCATTTGGCCCCTATATCGGTCTGGCCGCATTAACGGTGTTTTACTTTGGCGAGGTCATCATCAGCTGGTACCTCAATTTGTTTCTGTAAGTCATTATTCTATCATTGGAGGAGACAGTCATGCTATTCAGCTCAAAACCCTTATTATATCTTCAGCTGCTGGATCACAGTCTGCGTTATTTAGCTCTTGATCCCAAAAATCATTCAGTCGTTGACAAAGATGAGATCGTCTTTGATGCGACGATCACAGAAGACGGCAAAATAACGAATGCCGGCTTGCTGGAGACCAGACTGGATGCTTTAGTTAAGGAGAAGAAATGGAAAAATGCCAAAACACATCTGTTGCTCCTGAATGATTTTGTCACTGTGAGAGAAGAGATGATCCCCGGTCAACTGACTCCTTCCGAGGTGAAAGAGTATTTATCCCTACATATCAATCAGTCGATCCGGTTACCTTTTGAACACCCCGTTTTCGATTTTGAAATCACCGAACAAAGCGATGATAAGCAAAAAGTCGTGATCCTCGCTTATCCCGGTGAATATATCGAACAATACAAGGCGATTTTACAAAAGGCCTCCTTAAAACCGGCGGTAGCTGATATTCCTGCCCTGTGTTTTTACCGTCTAGCCGATCAGCAGAATCTCATAGACAAAGAGCCTGACAATCATACCCTGCTGTTAGAGTGGAACCCGATCGATCTGTCGATCATGGTGTTCAATCAGGACAGCCCGAGATTCAATCGGCATTCACGCTCGGCTCGTTTGGCCGATTCCTGGACGGTAAGTCAAAACGGCGAATGGCTCTGGAAAGATTCTGAACCAGAGCTGGCTGATATGCTGGATGACCAGTTGAATGGTTTGGAACGCTTCCTGGACTTTTACCGTTATTCAGTCCTGGATGGCGAAGGGACGGTCACAGACATCGTACTGACTGGCTATTATCCAGAGTTAACTGAACTGAAAACCCGGTTAGAAGAACGCTTCGATGCCAAAATCCACCTGCTTGACCTGCCTGGAACGATCGGACAGCGCTTCAGTGCGCTTCATGGGTTGTCGATCAAAGAGGGTTCAAATAAACGAAAAAAACAGGATAAATCTGCAAAAGGTAAGCAAAAATCACTGCGTGGCAAGAAAGCATCCCCAGGCAAGGAGGGCATCGTTCATGATTGAGGTCAATTTTTTTGAGAAAAAAGCGATCAATGTCCTTCCTTATATTCTGGCCGGTATCTTCTTTATTTTCCTTGGATTGATAGGCACCTACTTTTATTATACCCATGCGGCCTATTCGAATCTTGAACAGGACAACTCCCAGTGGATTCAAGTGAACGCGGAAGAGGTGGGGTTATCCAGAGAGATAGAAAGTTTGGATGAGTTAGCCAGTCAGGCTGCCCAGGTACAGGAGAATTTGGATCAAGCCCGATTCCCTATGGTTTATGTGACTGAAGATTTATCGGCAGCTGTATCCAATGAAGGTCAGCAAGTCGCTTCTTTTCAGTTGAATGATGCCGATCAGGCGATTCTGTTACTCGAAAATACAGAAGTGACTGAGGCAGCCGCCATCATTGACGACCTTGAAGCGCGTTCATATGTCGACCGTGTCCAGTTCCTGCGTCTGGAGAGCCAGCAAGCCGAATCCGATCAGTTCCTGTTTGAATTAACTGTCGACTTAGATGTCGAGGCCTTGCGTGAGGAGGCACGATCACAATGACGATGAAATGGACAAGAGAGACCTTTCTCGTGACGTTAACCCTGATCACGATCCTCTTTGGCTTCTTCTATTATGGTAATCTGTATTTTGTCGAACCAGTCAGGCAGGAAGCTGAGCTGAGAAGCCAGCTTGTCAGCGACCAGCAAACGGTTCTGGCGGCGTACCCGCCGGAAGAAGCACGGCTGACTGAGTATGAAGCCAGTTATTCAGAGACAGAGACCTATCTGCCTATAGGGGACAGCGCCAATGAAGCCATGATTACGTTGGAACAATTGGCCTTGGATGAAGACGTCAGCTTATTGACCGTTTCCCGCTTGAGTGACGGTGAAGCCGTTGATGGTCTGCCGGCGTCTTTCGTGAAAAACGTCTATCAGGCTGAGGTGTCAACCGATGCACCGGAGAATTTTCGCCAGTTATTCAGACAATTGACGAATGAAGAACGGGTCTGGAACCTCACTGCCTTTTCCTATGAGAAAGAAGGCGGAAACAGTTATACCGGCACCTTCATTTTTGAACTGTTTTATTACACAGAATCGACCGAATAGAATAGAAAAGTCAAACAGCGGATCCCGTCACCAAACGGGATCCGCTGTTTTTTGGTGTATTCGGGACAAGTGAGCCTGGAAAGGGTGCTCACTTGTTCTGCAAAGCGCTATTCGGTGCAAGTGAGCATGAAAACGGGCGCCACTTGTCCCGCTAAGACGTTTTCGGTACAAGTTTAGGCTAGATCAGCAGGCAGTTGTTCCAAATAAACAGAAAAAAGTGCTTTTTAAGGCTGTGCATACTCGCACGCCTGCGAGTATGGTCATTACTGAAGCTGAACAACCAGAACATGACACTTTCCAGACTTTTACATATAGCATTTCCTAAAGAAGTCAGGTATCATGGTTAGGTTGGTTTAGCTGAACTAATATATCAGTCTGAATATACATAAAATAAAAGAATGTAAGGCATTCTGTCCGACAGGAAGGTGATACTTCCAGCCTTAATCTTTGGACGGAGTGGAGTCATTACTTAGAGATAAGGAAGTCGATTATGAAAAAGAATAAAATGGGCATCATGCCCGTCAATAAGCTTTTGATCAGTATGTCACTGCCGATGATGCTGTCTATGATCGTGCAGTCGCTTTATAATATCGTCGACAGTATTTTTGTTGCCCAGTTGAGTGAGAATGCACTGACGGCCGTGACGCTGGCCTTTCCGATCCAGAACCTGATGATCGCGATCCAGGTGGGGACGGGGGTCGGTATGAATGCGATCCTCTCAAGAAAGCTGGGAGAGAACCAGTTTGAAGAGGCGAACAGTGCTGCCAGTAACGGTGTCTTTTTGTCCATCATCCATTATCTGTTCATCCTGGTGCTGGGGCTGACGATCGTACCGTTCTTCTTCAGAAGCCAAACGAGCGATCCGGAAATCCTGGCCCAGGGTGAAGTGTATCTGCGCATCATCATGATTTTTTCTTTAGGCCTTTTTCTACAGGTCATTTTTGAAAAACTGCTCCAGGGGACCGGTAAATCCGTGTATTCCATGTGGATCCAGGGGTCCGGAGCCATCATCAATATCATTTTAGACCCGCTCTTTATTTTCGGCTGGTTCGGGTTTCCGGCCATGGGCGTGACCGGTGCGGCCGTGGCGACCGTCATCGGTCAGACGATCGCGGCACTTATTGGTATCTTTTTGAATTACTACAAGAACGATGAGATCAAACTGCAGTACACGAATTTCCGACCGCATCTGGATACCATCAAGCGCATCTATGTGGTCGGGGTGCCGTCAGCCATTATGATCGCCATCACCTCAGTCACGATTTTTTCACTGAACAAGATCCTGATGCAGTTTTCGCCGACGGCCATTGCGGTATACGGCGTGTACTTCCGCCTGCAGAGTTTCGCCTTTATGCCGGTGTTCGGTCTGAATAACGGCATGATCCCGATCGTGGCATTCAACTTTGGGGCGCGTAACAAGGAACGCATCAAAGAAGCGATCCGTCTGGGTATCCAGTATGCCACGGCGATCATGCTTTTGAGCCTAATCCTGTTTCAGTTCTTCCCGGTCGCACTCCTTGATCTATTCAATGCGTCGCCGGAGATGCTTGAGATAGGGATACCGGCTATGCGGATCATCAGCCTGAGTTTCCTGTTCGCCGGCTTCAGCATCATCGTGAGTACGGTGTTCCAGGCATTCGGTCGGGGGATGTTCGGACTTTATGTCTCGATCACCCGTCAGCTGGTCGTTCTGATCCCGCTGGCCTTTCTCTTTTCATTAACGGGACGAGTGGAGGCCATCTGGTGGTCTTACCCTTTATCTGAACTTGCGTCAGCGCTACTATGTGTATACTTCCTGCGCGTGATCTACAAGACCTACATCGATCCGCTGCCGGATGAACCCTTGATGCAAAACAATGTGAACAGTGAAGCAGCAGGATAATTTAAAGGCGGTCAGGAAAGTTATTTCCCGATCGTCTTTTTATAATATAAAAATAATCGGATAACCCGCCGGCGGCCTCCCGCAGTTGTTTTAATGTACCAGAATCAGGACCTGGCGTGCTTTACTTGTAATATATTTCACTTACATTAAAAAACACTAATTATCTAATGTAATCGCTTTCTTTTATGCTATTATAGAAAAACAGTACAACAAATTTGGTGGACCTTAGTTTGAGGTTGAACAATGCTCTTTCACTATGCTTTTGTTTGCCTTCTTTCTCTGGAAAATCATAAAGGGGCGTGGTTGGTTGCTTTAAGTCAGGGTATAGTTTTCAGGTGGAACAGATCGTCATTCAGATAGATTATAGTTAGTAAAAAACAGGAGGATAAGTATCTATGACAAATAAGAATAGAATCGCCAAGAAACTTGGCTTGCTTACATGCGTCACTGTAATGGCTTCACTTTCAGCTACACTGCCTAATGAGGCTTATGCAGCGGAAGAAAACACCAAACTAACGATCGTCGGAACAACTGATTTACATGGGAATATTTATAACTGGAGCTACGAGAACGGCGAAGAAGTAGAAGATATGGGAATGGCAAAGGTTTATTCTGTCATTGAAGACATTCGTGCCGAAAATCCGAATACGCTGCTTATCGATAACGGCGATGCGATTCAGGGAACGATACTGACAGATGATCTGTACAATACGGATCTCAGCTTAACTAATCCGGTGATCGATGTCATGAACTTTATGGGGTATGACGCCATGACGCTGGGCAACCATGAATTCAACTTTGGTCTGGATCTGGTAGATAAAATAATGGACGAAGCAGAATTCCCTATACTGGCAGCCAACATTAAACACAAAGAAGATAACAGTTACTTTGCTCTCCCTTATACGATCGTCGAAGTGGACGGGATCGATGTCGGGATCATTGGCTTCACGAACCCTAACATACCAAAATGGGATGGACCGAAAGTCACCGAACTGGAATTCGAAGACTTTTTAACAGCGGCTGAAGCACCTATGCAAGAGTTGAATGAACAAGCCGATGTCATCATTGCGTCTTCTCATTCGAGCTATACAGGTGGTTATGAAGAAACCGGGGGCTACATAAACGATGATGCTCAGAAAATACTTGAAGCTTATCCGGAAATCAGTGCCCTCCTAGTTGGACACAGTCACTCAGCCGTAGAAGAAATGTACGACGGCACAGCTGTTGGTGGAGCAATCGATGCCGGTGAACAGGTCGTTCGTTTTGACCTGGAGATCTCTCAAGAGGGTGAAGAGTACACGGTTGAAAGCAGCACGGTCGATTTGATTTCAGTGGAAAGCTATGCTGCATCTGAGGAACTGAAAACATACGCTGCAGAATACCATGCCAATACGCTGGACTTTTTAGATGAAGTCATCGGACAAGCTTCTGGCGACTTTGTTCCAGAATCAGAAGTGGCAGGCATTCCGGAAGCGCAGCTGCAGGATACTGCAGTGATCGACTTGATCAACAATGTTCAGCTTGCAGCAACCGGAGCAGACGTGGCAGGTGCCGCCCTGTTCAACCGTGACTCAAATCTGGAAGCCGGCGATTTATCCTATGCTGATATTTTTGATATCTACAAATACCCGAACACATTAGTCGGGGTCGAAGTGACAGGGGCCCAGCTGAAAGAATATATGGAATGGTCAGCAGACTACTACAACCAGTATACTGAAGGCGATGTCACGATCAGCTTCGATCCTGAAATCAGAGGCTATAATTACGACATGTTCCAGGGCGTCGATTACAAAGTGGACATTTCTAAGCCGAAAGGTGAGCGCATCGTTGATGTGATGTTCAACGGTGAACCACTGGAAGACGATCAAGTACTGAAACTGGCCATCAACAACTACAGATACGGTGGACTGTCAGGAATGGGTATCGTGACAGAGGACCCTTACTTTGAATCGGATCCGAAATCTCTGAGATCCTATATCGCTGACACGATCAGAGAAGCCGGCACCATCGACCCTGAAACAGACAACAACTGGGAAATCGTCGGCGCAGACCTGGATCATCCTTTAAGAGACTATATCATTGCAGAAGTCAACGCAGGCAACATCGAATTACCTGTTGCTGAAGATGGCGGAAGAAGCTTCAATTCAAAAGCATTGAATGTGTATGAACTGATCGATAACGGTGTCATTCCTGAGTCCGTACTGATCGAATACGGTTTGATCGAGGATCCTGAAGCACCAGAAGATGAGGAAGAACAAGAAGAAGAGGAAGAAGAAACAGAAACACCTGAAGAAACTGAAGAACCAGTAGAAGAGGAAGAAGAGCAGGAAGAAGATAAAGAAGATGACGAGAAAGATACAGACAAAGACTCTGATTCTGACAAAGATACAGACGACGAAAAAGATTCAGATAAAGATTCTGAAGAAGAAGGTGAACGTCTGCCTGAAACGGCTACCGCCACTTGGACACTTGGCCTGATCGGTTTAGGAAGTGTTTCCCTGGGTTCAGCAGCTCATTTCTTCAAAAAGAAAGTCAAGTAAGATATGATTCATAGAAAAATCGGAACAGCATGATCCGATGCCCCCTCAAAGTAGATGGTCGAAGGAGATCAACTACTTTGAGGGGGCTTTATGTGTTTTTTTAAAGAATGTGTCAAAGTATTAGTTATATGATTTTTTTGACTCTACCGTGGTTTATCAAAGTGTTTCTTTCAGGCACCAGCCTGAAAGATCCCTATCTTAAAAAGCTGTATGATTCGATTGATAGAGAGTGCCTGAGAGAAACTATGACGAACTCACATTGTTCTTTTTATTTGAGTGGTTAGTATGCGTTTTTGTTGGACAGACTCATTGATCTTTTTACTGGAGCAGGCAATAATGAAGGGGTGTAGCGACCGCTCGAAATATCGAAATGGCTGAGTCGGCTGAAAAAGGGGCTAGTTTTGACCACTCGAGGTTACTTTCAGTTCCAGAAGGAAGGAGACGCCCTGTTTTCTGACTTCCCGAAATCATAATCGCTCGGAGCGGGTAGAACTGACCTGATTTAGTGACCGCTCAGAGACACCGTTACAATGAGTCTGGCGTACTAGAGCGATTTACTGCCTGCTCAAACTTAATATCGGTTCAGCTGACCTAAGTTTTTTCACTCCTGCCTTCTCATTGCAAACCTGTTTTTCACTGGTGACTAAATGGCGCGATAGTCATCCGTTTGACCTAAAAAAACGTATCGTAGACAGATTTGCTTCTGGCTGCGTTTTCGATTTCTGCAAAGTTGGGAGCTGGTGACTTTTTTGTGAAATGCCGGTCTGTCTATGTTAAGATAAAAGAATAATGACGAGAAAAAGAGGCGATTTGAGATGTCCTATTCAACACAGATGATCGAAGCGATCCGGAACGAAGAGCTGGATCAGGCCCACGCGCTGCTTGAAAAAGCGATCGATGAAGATACGGAAGAAGAGTTGTATGCCCTGATCGAAACCTTGTATGACCTGGGCTTTTTAGACGAAACGAAACAAATTGTCACCCATCTGCTTACGCAGTTTCCCGATGAGGATGGCCTGAAACTGACGTTGGCTGAGATCGCGATCGAAGAAGGCAATGAACTGGAAGCTTTTGAATGGCTGGATCAGGTCGATGAATCGAGTCCTTACTATGTTCAGGCCCTTTTAGTTTCCGCAGACTATTACCAGACGCTTGACCTGCCGGAAGTCTCCAGACAGAAGCTGCTGCTGGCAAAAGAACTGCTGCCGGAGGAACCGGTGATCGACTTTGCCTTGGGCGAACTGCTTTTTGCCAGCGGCGAGTATAAAGAGGCCATCGGCTACTACGAAAACCTTCTCACCGGTCACCATCTCGAGTTTGCCGGAACGAGCATTCACGGACGGCTTGGGAATGCTTACGGCGCGATCGGTGATCTGGACAATGCGATCGACTACATGGACGAAGCCGTCGAGATGCAGGAATCGAGCGACCATCTGTTCCAGCTCGGATACCTTTATTATCAGAAAAATAATTACACACGCGCCATTGAACTTTTCAACAAGGTCAAGGAACTCGACCCGAGCTATACGTCTGTGTATGTGTATCTGGCGAAAGGGTATCTGGAAGAACATGACGAAGACAAAGCGCTGGAAGTCGTTGACGAAGGGCGCTATTATGACAAGGAGAACCCGCTCTTGTACAGTATCGGTGCGGAAGCAAGCCTGGCTAAGGGCGATGCCGAAGCGGCCGAAGACTTTTACCGAAAAGCCCTGGACCGTGATCCCGAGAACCTGTCTATTACACTTCACCTTACCAATCTGCTGATCGAGCAGGAACGCTACGGCGAAGCCCTGTCCCTGATGGAAATGAAGCTGGAGACCGGGGAAGAAGACCCGCAGCTTTTCTGGAACAGCGCCAAGGCGTATAATATGGAAGAAGCGTATGACAAGGCCCGCGACAATTATGAAAAAGCTTATTATTCCTTAAAGGATACACCGGCTTTTGTAAAAGAATATGCGCTGTTCCTTCGCGAAGAAGGCGACAGGGAAGGCTTTATCAGAGAAGCCAAGCGCTATATCGCCTTGAATCCGGATGACCTGGAAGTCGTCGAGTGGATTAAGAATGAAGAAAGCTATTAATTTTGGTATACTGTTAATAAGGAAAAAGGAGGGGAGTATCCATGTATAGTCGTGTTCAGTTAAAAGACAAGAAAAAGTTTCTGAAGTGGTTCTTGCAGCGCTATCAGATGAAACGCAGAGAATCGATGTGGATCTTAAACTATTTACTCAATCATGACATTGTCTTGAATAAAACGAAATTCGTTGAAGAAGCGAATAAAACTCCTCGAGGCATTAAAATGGGAACGGTCGGCACGGATGAGGAAGCCTTCCGTTTTTACAAGGACGGACAGGAATTCGATCACCCCGAACAGGCCTTTCACGAAGTAAGGCTCAACTGGCATACTGACCTTTACGTTGAACTATTGTTTCAGGAATCCTGGCTGTCTCCGGAATATGCGGAAGTGCTGGAAGACAATCCCTATGCGAAGTGGAATGACCGCATGCCGGATGAACTGGATCAGCAGGTGGATGAAGCTGTCGACAGTTTTTACCTGCAGGAACAGAAACAACAGCTTTTGGAGGATATCGATCATGCTCTTGAAACAGATGATCGGGAAGAATTTTACGAACTCACAGAATCGCTGAAAGATATCGAAATGAAACTTGAGAATGAAGTATCCCCTTCATAAAACCAACGGACTGAGGAGAATGAGTGTATGACAGATATGCAAGACATGCAGACCCGAGTGGATGATTATATTGGCCAGTTCAAAGACGGTTACTTTTCTCCTCTCGTTCAGTTGGCACGTTTATCTGAAGAAGTCGGTGAACTCGCCCGTGAGGTCAATCACGTGTATGGCGAGAAACAGAAAAAGCCCAGCGAGCCGCATAAGCCGATGGAAGAAGAAATCGCCGATGTGCTGTTCGTTCTGATCAGCTTATCGAATTCACTGGATATCGATCTGTCCGAAGCCTTTCATTTGACGATGAACAAGTTCGAATCGCGCGATAAATACAGATTTGAACGCGTGGATGGACAGCAAGGTTCCGATGCACCAAGTTGAGAAATAAAGGAGAGAAAGAACATTAGCGCCAGTTTTCTATTGAGCGCTGGATGTTCGACACTATGATGAAAAATGTCCCGATCACAGGGGAATTTAAAAAAGCTTTGCCTGTTCTGGAAACGATACAGGCTGCCGGCTTTGAAGCGTATTATGTGGGCGGAAGCGTCCGCGATGCACTTTTAGGCAAGGCAGTCAATGATGTGGATATCGCCACGTCAGCTTTTCCTGAAGAGATCAAGCAGCTTTTCACGAAGACAGTTGATGTAGGCATTGAGCATGGCACGGTCATGGTTTTGCTGGAAGGCGAAAGTTATGAGGTCACAACATTTAGGACCGAATCGACGTATCAAGATTTCAGACGTCCTGATTCGGTCACTTTTGTGCGCTCGTTAAAAGAAGACCTGAAGCGCCGTGACTTGACGATTAACGCCTTTGCCATGGACCAGACCGGTGAGATCCAGGATTTCTTCGGGGGCGAGCAGGATCTCGACAACCAGGTGATCCGCGCGGTCGGAAAAGCGGAGGAACGCTTCAATGAAGACGCCCTGCGCATGATGCGGGCGGTACGGTTCGCGTCCCAGCTGGGCTTTTTCCTTGAGGCCGATACTTTCTATGCGATCGTTGCCAATGCCCCATTGCTGGAAAACATTGCCGTGGAGCGCATCCGGGTGGAGTTTGTCAAGATGGCGATGGGCAAACATGTCAGACAAGGCTTTGCCGGCTTTGTGGAAACACGTCTCTATATGTACTGTCCGGGCCTCCTGCATGCCAAAGAAGCCCTCCGGAACTTTGTTAAAGTGAAAGAGCCGATCAAAAGCGAACGTCAGGTATGGGCGCTGCTCTTATATCAGCTGGGTATTCAGGAAGAAAAAGAAGCGCGTGCTTTTTTGAGACACTGGAAACTGTCCAACAAGCTGGTCAATGAGAGTGCCGATCTGCATCAGCTGCTCTTGTACCGCATGCACTACAGTCAGTCTAATGAAACAGTCTACCGTTATACGAAAGAGCTGGCACTGGATGCGGAGACCTGTCTGTACCTGCTTGATCTTCCCTGCGATAAAGAAGCGGTGGAAGAAATCGATGCCCATTTGCCGATCCATTCAAGGAAAGAACTGGACGTCGACGGCAAGATCATTATGGAAACAACGCGTCAGCGCGGCGGAAAATGGCTGGGACAAGCCCTTATCGCTGCCGAGCGGGCGGTATTGAAGACGGAGATACCCAACGATACGAAAGAGATCCTGGCGTATCTGAAGCAGAATGACTATATTTAGCGGAATGAGAGGAGGAGACAAATGAAGAAAGACCAGTTATATGCCGTCGTGGATATCGAAGCCACGGGTGCCAGCATCGGCAGGAATGAACGGATGATCCAGTTTGCCTGCGTGCTGGTCAAAAACGGCGAAGTCTTGGAAACCTTTGATTCATTTGTCAATCCTTCAAGGAAAGTCAGCAAGCTCATCCGCGATCTGACCGGTATATCCCTGAAAGATCTGGCGACGGCGCCTTACTTTGAAGACATTGCCCAGTTGATCCACCGGCTTTTGGAAGACACGATCTTTGTGGCTCATAATGTCAATTTCGACTATGCATTCTTGAACGAGTGCTTTGAACGCATCGGCCTGCCGCCACTCACGATCCCGGCCATCGATACGGTCGAGCTGGCCCAAGTCCTCTTTCCCAAAGAAGACAGCTACCAGTTGAAAGAATTGACGGCCTCTTTAGGGTACGCCCTTAACAACGCCCACAATGCCTTGTTCGATGCCCAGGCGACGGTTTATCTGCTCAACAGACTGGACGAGCGTCTTTGCAGCCTGCCTTTAGTGACGATCGAAACCCTGGCGCGCTTATCTGAAGCGACCACGGCAGACACGTCGCTCTTTTTCAGACAGGCTTTGGATGAAATGAAAGAAGAGCCGTCTGATCTGGATGACTCGCTGGTCATCATCGACGGTCTGGCTCTGAAGAAACCCTTTACTCAGAACGAACAGGACACCTACCGTGAAAAACATACATATCCCTATAAAGATGATGACAAGCTTGCCCAGATGGAAGCTGTGGGTCTGGAGTACCGCGAAAGCCAAAACCTGATGATGAATACGGTCTTCAATTACTTCAAGCAGAAAGAGCCGGAATATGTCCAGTTCATCGAAGCGCCGGCAGGCCTTGGAAAAACGTTCGGGTACCTGTATCCGAGCCTCTATATCGCTTCACCGGATGAAAAGATCGTGCTGTCGACCTATACGAAACTGCTGCAGCGCCAGCTGGTCGAGGATAGTCTGCCGCAGCTTCTGGATGTGCTGCCTTTTGACAAGGCGGTGGCTTTGATGAAAAGCCCGAACCACTACCTGTCTTTGTCGGCGTTTTACACGAAACTGAAAAATGTGGAAGCCGGGGATACAGAAGCGGTCTTCTGCATGAAGCTGCTGGTATGGCTCACAGAAACAGATGAGGGGGACCTGGAAGAGATCGGTTTAGGCAAGACCCTGCATCATCCGTTCTGGAATGAAGTGAAAAGTGTGCCGGATGCCAAGCTGCAGTTCAAGCAGTTTGAAGACGTGGATTATTTGGCACGGCGGGAAAAGCGTCTGGATCAGGCCTCTATCCTGGTGACGAACCATGCCTATCTGTTTTCAGAATGGCAGCGACAGCCGGACCGCTTTGCTGATGCGAAACTGCTTTTAGATGAAGCCCATCATGTGCCGGATGTCCTGGACCAGAATGCGACGGTGAAACTGTCGACAAGATCCATCACCAATGAACTGAAGCGTCTGGGTTCCAGGGAGAAAGAAGAGACACTTCTGCATGACTGTCAGCAGCTTTTACCTTCTGACAGCATCAAGGATTATCAGCTGGATACGCTGCATGCGACCGTTCAGCTGTTTTCTGAAGAGTGGGAACTCTGGAGCCGAAAATGGATCGACTGGCTGATTCATTCCGGTTCTTATGATGACCGGGTCGTGGAATGGAAAGAGAAGACGCTCTACTATGCCCAGCTTCCTTTAGATATCAAGCGGGATACGAAGTTCCTCTTTGGCAGTCTGGAAGAGCTGGTGTACGTGGGACGTCAGCTGACGGACGCCTTAGATACGACTGAAGGTATGACCAGCGCGGCTTCGAATGGGCCGGCTGATCCATCGACTAGTGAAAGAAACAGTGACAGGACGGGGATCAGTCTGACGCAAAAAGAAAAACGGGTGTTGTCCAAGATCAAAGTCATCCTGGATCACTTTGAAACGGTGATTGAACGGTTCAATTATCTGTTCTTAACGGGGAACACGGCCAATCAGACGCGTGTCCGGTTCTATTCGAAGAACCCGCTGTCGACGCTGTCCTTCTTCCGTTTTGATCAGGCGGTCAAAGAAAAGCTTCTGAAGCAGTTCAATGCGCAGGAGCATCTGATCCTGACCAGCAGTACGTTGTCTGTCAATGACTCGGTGTTTTATTTGCAGAAACAATTGGGGATCGAAAACAAGGAACTGACTGTGTATCCGTCGCCTTATCATTATGACCAGCAGGCCAAGCTGTATGTCACGACGGATGTCGATACGCATGTGAATGAAAAAATGAGCGTGTCGGTGACCTTTATCACGGATCAGATCGAACGGGTGCTGAGTCAGACGGACGAGAACTGTCTGGTCCTTTTCCGTTCGCATGACATGATTCAGCGTGTATATCAGGCGCTCAACCGCCGCAGTCATCTGAAAGACAAGACGATCCTGGCACAGAACATCTCTGGAAGCGCGACAAAGATCACCAAGCAGTTCAAAAAGGCGAAACAAAGCGTACTGTTAGGCTCTGACAGTTTCTGGGAAGGCGTCGATTTCCCTTTAGATGAACTGAAGATCGTCATCATCACCAAGCTGCCCTTTGATTCGCCGGACATGCCGATGGTGAAAAAACGCCATCAGGAACTGCGTGAGCGCGGCGATAATCCCTTCGTGCATGATGTCCTGCCGCGTGCGGTCATCAGGTTCAAGCAGGGACTGGGCCGGCTGATCCGCAGTCAGGAAGACAAAGGCGTCTGGATCGTTCTGGACCGCCGGATCGTTGAGGCAAGCTATGCTTCTGTGTTTTTGAATTCCCTGCCGGGAGATCTGGAAGTCCGAGAGCTTCCTTTAAATCAGATCATCGCAGAGGTGTCTGCTTTTTTCAAGACAGACAAACCGGATGATGACGCCTCCCTTAATTCTTGAAAAGCCTTATTTATTTATCGGGGCCAATTTGATATACTGAGAGAGTTGATTAGGAAAGAATAAAAGAGGAGCACAAAGTGAAGAAAGTTATTATAGGACTCGTACTGACACTCAGCGCAGTCATCGTCGGGGCCATTTACCTCTATCAGAGTGCCCACGCACCGTACGCTCAGGCTGAAGACGAAACGATCACTTTTTTGTCTGAGAGGACAGATCTCGATCAGATCGAAGATTTTTACTGGTATAATGGTGAAGTCACGACCTTTACTGTCAGAGGATCCAATGAAGCTGAGGAAGAAAAACTTTATATGGTCCAACCCGAAGGTGGAGCGATCGTGACCTTCGATGCTGAAGAAACTGTTTCAGAACAGCAGGCACGACGAGCGACGAGAGAAGCACGAGAGCCCAAACGCATTCTGAATGCGAAGATCGGTTTGATGAACGATACACCCATCTGGGAAGTCACATATAAAAACGAAAACGATCGGCTGGGCTATTACATCATTCATCTGCAGACTGGTGAATGGTTGCGGACCATCGATAATATTTGATTGAAATTATTTAGGTGAAGGAGACTGCACAGTGAAGAAGATACAGATTATAGATTCAAAAAAACATGTTGGTGAAAAGGTTAAGATCGGTGCCTGGGTCGCCAATAAACGTTCAAGCGGCAAGATCGCTTTTTTGAGCCTGCGTGATGGTTCGGCCTTTTTCCAGGGCGTTGTTGTTAAAAGCGAAGTAGACGAGCGTGTATTCGAACAGGCTAAAAGTCTGACGCAGGAAAGTTCTGTCTGGGTCACAGGAACCATTTCAGAAGATGCCCGTTCAAAATTCGGATATGAAATACATATCGAAGACATTGACGTCATCAGTGAAGCGGTCGACTATCCGATCACACCCAAAGAACACGGCACAGAATTTTTGATGGACAACCGCCACTTATGGCTGCGTTCATCAAAACAGCATGCCATTATGCATGTCAGAAATGAGATCATCCGTGCAACGTATGAATTTTACAACAAGGAAGGCTTCGTCAAGATCGATCCGCCTATTTTGACCGGCAATGCGGCTGAAAATACGACGGAACTTTTCCAGACCAAGTACTTTGACCGTGATGCCTTTTTATCACAAAGTGGTCAGCTGTATATGGAAGCCGCAGCGATGGCTTTAGGACGCGTCTTTTCATTCGGACCGACCTTCAGAGCGGAAAAATCCAAGACCCGTCGTCACTTGATCGAATTCTGGATGATGGAACCTGAGATGGCCTTTATGGATCATGATGATTCTTTAGAAGTTCAGGAAAAATACGTGGCGTATCTGGTACAAAGCGTGCTGGACAACTGTGATCACGACCTGGATATTTTAGAACGTGACAAAGACCTATTGAAAAAATACACAGAACTTCCTTACCCGCGTGTGAGTTACGATGAAGCGGTGGAACTGCTGCAGAAAAATGACTTTGATGTGACCTGGGGCGAAGACTTCGGTTCACCGGAAGAAACCTTTATCGCTGAGCAGTTCGACAAGCCTGTCTTCATCGTCAACTATCCGAAAGCGATCAAACCGTTCTACATGAAGCGTCATCCGGAACGCGACGATGTCGTCTTATGCGCCGACATGATCGCTCCTGAAGGCTATGGTGAAATCATCGGCGGCTCTCAGCGTGAAGACGACTATGAGCTTCTGCGTCAGGAAATCGTCGACTTCGGCTTGAACGTGGATGATTACGAATGGTATCTCGATCTGCGTCGCTACGGCAGTGTGCCTCACTCAGGCTTCGGTTTAGGCCTGGAGCGTATGGTGACATGGATCAGCGGCACCGAACATATCCGTGAAGCGATCCCGTTCCCACGTCTATTGAACCGCATTTACCCATAGAACGACTAACTACACGACTGTGAAATGAGGATTGGGACTGGCTTCCAGTCCTTTTTTCATAGTATCTGAAGTGGAATGCTCTGCTTTCTTGTGAAAAGGGAGAAGTGGCGGAGTACTAGAATGATGTTTGCCCTTCATGATGAAAAGTAACGTGCGAAGGGCACATTTCGAGAGATATCTGCCCTCTATGTAAACTTTTGCTGAGCGAAGGGCACAAAAGAGCGATATATCTGCCCTTCAGAAGAGCAGTCGAAGCTTGAAGGTCACAAAAACACGGTTTATTTGCCCTTCATGAAAGAAACGGCAAGACGAAAGGCAGAAAAGTCCCGGATATGTGCCCTTTGCACTAGGATTTAGGATACGAAGGGCACAAAAAGTAACCACTATTAACGACAAAAAGACGAGAAGGCATGCAATCGCCAGGCGATTGCTTCCTCATTGAATGCAGGGACTTGAAGGAGACTAACAATGAACAAGAATCCGCTATTTGATTGGATAAGTGCGGGAACGACGGCTGTTCCCAACTACTTACTGAAGCATTACACGAAAATCGGTCTGAACAACGACGACTTGGTCACGCTTCTTCACTTGCTTTCGCTGGTGGGAAACGGCCAGCGCTTTCCAGACAGTCAGCTGCTGGCCGACAGGTTGAACGTTTCACGGGAAGATGCCTTTAAGGCTATCCACAAGCTGATGAATAAAAAAGTACTGACGATCGAGACCCGGGCGGACGAAGAAGGTAAAACGGTCGATGAATTTTCCTTCGATCTGCTTTATGAGAAATTGTCTGCCCTCCTGATTCAGACGATAAAGGAAGAGGAGTCGGAAAAAGAAGTCCTGGCTTCCAAAAATCTTTATCAGCTGTTTGAGCAGGAATTCGGACGCAGCTTGTCGGCCATGGAGATCCAGACGCTGAACATGTGGATCGAAGAAGACCATTACCGGCCGGAACTGATCGAGATGGCGCTGCGAGAAGCAGTGCTGAACCAGGTCTACAGCCTGAAATATATCGACCGGATCCTTTTGAGCTGGGAAAAGAAAAATATCCGGACAAAAGAGCAAGTGGAAAAGGAATCGAAACGCTTCAGACAGAGCCAGTCTGCTGATGACACGAAGGAAAAATCCGATCCGGACGAAAAACCTGTGCCGATGTATAACTGGCTGAAAGACAAGTTTGACAACTAATAAGAGAAAGAGGAGAAATCAGTTTGGCAAAGTCACCGAAATTACTGTCATCAAGAGAAACCACAGAACTGATCGAAGCGATGGGCGAGCTGTTTCCCGAAGCGAAGGCAGAACTGACGCATAAAAATGCGTTCGAGCTCCTGATCGCTGTGATCTTAAGCGCCCAGACGACCGATGTCGGGGTGAATAAAGCGACGCCGCAGCTGTTTGCAGCGTACCCGACACCAGAGGCCATGATGAATGCCGACGTGAAAGATATCATGGATAAGATCAAAACGATCGGTCTTTACAGAAACAAGGCTAAATTTCTGAAGAAGTGTGCCACTCAGCTTGTCGAAGAATTTGACGGAGAAGTCCCGAGCACGCATAAAGAACTGCAGAGCTTGGCTGGCGTTGGCAGAAAAACGGCAAACGTCGTGATGAGTGTGGCCTTTGACGAGCCGGCCATCGCAGTCGACACGCATGTTGAACGCATCAGCAAGAAATTCAATATCGCTGACCCTAAAGCCACGGTGGTTCAAGTCGAGAAGACACTGATGGAGAAGTTGCCCAAAGACTTATGGAGTATCGCCCATCACCGGATGATCTTCTTCGGCCGCTATCAGTGCCCGGCCCGCGCCCATGATCATGACCAGTGCGTGCAGAAAGTCACCGAGATCATTGAAAATAACAGACAAGCTACTGAAAAGTGAAATTGATGTCTGTAACGTTTTCATAATTTTTGCATATACGTTATAATTATAGATATTAAGTTTATAGTTATGAAGGGAGCACCATATGAGTCAGAAAGAAACGCGTTTAGATATAGTGAGAGCTCAATACGCGCTCTATAAGGAACGTCCGCTGGATCTCACCATCGCCAGAGGCATTCCTTCAAAGAAACAGCTGAAATTGTCTGAAGGCCTGGTCAATGATGTGAAAATCGATGACTGGGTGAGCGAAGACGACATAGATATCCGCAACTATGGCGGACTGTATGGTATCAAGGAAGCCCGAGCGCTTTTCGGGTCACTGCTCAACACGACCGTTGAGGAGACCTTTGTCGGCGGCAATTCCAGCCTGCAGCTGATGTTTGCTGTTTTGAGTCATCATCTGTTTACAAAAGACAAGGCCTGGAACAAAAGTAAAGACCAGCCGGTGAAGTTCCTTTGCCCGAGCCCCGGTTATGACCGCCACTGGTTCATGCTGGAACACTTGGGAATCGAAATGATCCCGGTCGAGCTGACTGGAAACGGGCCCGATATGGAAGTCGTTGAAAAACTGGTTTCCCAGGACCCCTCGATCAAGGGGATGTTCGTCGTCCCGAAATACAACAACCCGACCGGTGAATCCGTCTCCGATGACGTGGTCGATCGACTGGCTGCCATGCACACGGCTGCAGATGATTTCCTGATCCTCTGGGACAACGCCTATGTGGTGCATCACTTGCGAGATGAAAAAGTGGAAGTCAAAGATATTTTTAAAGCGAGCAAAGCCGCCGGCAATCCGGACCGTGTCATTCAATTTGTGTCGACGTCTAAAATGACGCTGCCTGGAGCTGGCGTGGCCGCCATGGGTGCTTCGGTAGACAATTTGAAAGAGATGGCTGATCACTTCGGTAAACAGCTGATCAGTTTCGATAAGATCAACCAGAAACGGCATGTGGCTTTTCTAAAAGACAGGGAAACCATCGAGGCCCATATGGAAAAACATGCCGAGATCCTGGCACCCAAATTCGACTGGATCGAAGCGATTTTGTCCGCCTACTTCCACGGTGACCGGGAATCCTTCGTATCATGGACGTCTCCACAAGGCGGCTATTTCGTTCATCTGACGACGGACGAAGGCTGTGCCTCAAAAGTCGTCGAGAAAATGACGGACATCGGAATTTCTCTGACACCGGCGAATGCAGCCTATCCTTATGGCATCAACCCGCTGGACAACAGTATAAGACTGGCTCCAAGTTTTGCAACGCTGGACCATCTGGAGATCGCGATGGAAGCCTTGTGTGTCTGTATTGAAATGGTTACATTAGAAAAATATGAAAGTCTATAAGGAGGAGTTCATATGTCAAAAGCAAGTTTTGGATTAGGTGCAGCCCTGGGAGCCCTTGCCGGAGCCGCCGCCGCTTATTTACTCGCCCCGCAGTCCGGGCAGGAGTTTCAGGATGATATGAAGCTGAAAGTGAAAGAGGCTAAAAACAAAGCCATCATTCGCATGGATGAAGCGGTGATGGAAACGGAGATCTGGCTGGATCAGCAGCTGTCTGAACAGGACATCCGTAATCAGCCCGTCAAGTACGAACGGACACCGGATAATGTGGCAGACGCTCCCGTGCATGCCTATACTGATACAGATAACTATACGGAATCGCCAGATGTCTTTATCGAAGAATAACAAGAATGATGTTGAAGAGAGAAGCGCCATGCTTCTCTCTTTTTTTATGCTTTTGGAAGGAATCGGCGCCCGCCGATTCCTTCATTATAGATTTTTAAGGTATGTTCGGTCTATTCCTTAAGCAGAGACCCATGAAAAGACCGAATGCTGTGAAGTTCGGCTTGTTCCGACAGCTTATATCGCTGAATGAGCTGAAGATATAGGAGGTTCGGCTCATTCAAAAGGAGACGCCGGTCGATCAAGCTGAAGAGAGGTAGGTTAGGAGTGTTCAAAAGGCTTGGTATATTGAATAGACCGAAGATGGGCGTGGTTCGGTTCATTCATAGCTTAGAAAGTGAGGAATGCACCGAACTTGAATACATTCAGTGCATTGAATGTATTCTTTTCTCTGAACAAGCCGAACCTGGCGCAAAATGTCTTCAAATACAAAACAGCCTCGCCGAAACAGCATTAATAGCTGATCCAGCGGGGCTGTTTTAATAGACGAAAGTTTAATCCTGACGTTCGCCGTCTTTCGTGAAGCGGATGACGTTCGTGTCTTTATTATCGGCTATTTCTTTGGCCCGGTCGACGGCATCAGTCTTCTTCTCGAAGGTGGAGTCTGCGCGCTTGGCCTCTTTGGTCCGCACTTTCCACTCATCTTCTTCAAAATAGACCAGCACGTCGTTATCCAGAAGGTCAGCATTGGCTGATGAATCATGCTCGTCATCCTTGCTTGGGCGTTCGGCCTGCTTATAGGACTTCAGTTCTTCCTCCGAGGCATCGGCGGCCCAGTCTTTGGCCTGACTCGTCGCGATCGGGATCGCCCGGTCGTCGTCGTATCCTTCCTCAACGAGAGCATTCGCGATATCGATCGCTTTTTTCCGGACGACCTGATCAAGATTCTTCATTGAAGCAGGGTAATCGTCTAAATTCCATGGCATAAACGTTTCATCCTTTCATATTTGTTACTTTCGTTATATCATGAATAAGTAGAAGCGTCTAATATAAGCTATGAGAATGAGGGTAAAGCCGATGAAAAAAATAGATAAAGCCAAACTGTTTATTCTGGATCATCTGCATCTTTTCAGGTGTCCGGTATGTGAACGTTCTTTTGAAAAAATGGAAGGGAACCAGCTGGTCTGTACAGAAAATCATGCCTTTGACCTGTCTAAAAAAGGCACGCTCCATTTTTTACTGAAACCGTCCAAGTCCGAGTATTCAAGGGAAATGCTGCTTGCCAGACAGCGTATCGCTCAGATGGGTTTCTGGCAGCCTATGCTGGATATCCTTTATCCCCTGATCGAAGCCAAAGACGGCGTGACGCTTGATGTCGGCTGCGGGGAAGGGGCGCACAGTGCCTATCTGAAGGAGAAAGGGCTGCACGGACCCGTCGTTGCTTTCGATATCTCAAAAGAAGGCGTCAATCTGGGTGCTGCGACGTATGAAGATATCTTTTTCCTGGTTGCCGATCTGGCTCAGTCACCGTTTCAGGCAGAACAGTTCGATGCCCTGCTGAATATCCTGTCGCCGTCGAATTATGAAGAGTTCTATCGTCTGCTGAAACCGGGCGGTCAAGTCATCAAAGTGATCCCGGGTAAAGACTACTTGAAAGAGCTGCGGGCCTATCAGCCGGAAGAGAAGCGGACGTATTCGAATCAGGACGTTAAGGATAAATTCACGGATCATTATAGTGAGTCGGAAATACACCCTGTCCACTATAAGGTAGATCTGACGGACGAAGAAGTCAGTGATTTCCTAAAGATGACCCCTTTAGGCTGGAATATCAATGTGTCGGACACGAATACAGCGTCTCTAAAACAAATCACTGTGGATATGGAGATCCTTGTCGGAAATAAATCAAAATAAGCGTATGATGGAATAATCTTTCATGAATTTATAATCAATAACTTGTGTTTTATAAACATAAGTGTTAAGATGTACTTCATAAGCTATTTTGGTTCATTCGTTTTTATCAGTCATCCCATCAGAAGCTGATAAAAATCAGTGACAATCCAATGGCTTCATTAACGTACCGTTTCGCAGTGCTTGACACCGAGGCGGTACGTTTTTTTTGCGTAAAATCATGAAAATGAGTTAACTTGACTTCTTTCACCGGGGATGAATAGTGTATAATACGGATAGAACTGAAAAGGAGAATGAATATGGATATCGTTGTATTAGCAGGAGGCTACAGCCATGAGCGGGAAGTATCGATGAGCTCAGGCAGTTTAATCGCTAACGCTTTAATGAAAAACGGGCACCGCGTCATTTTGCTTGACCTTTATTTTGGAACGGATCAGGCAGCGACATTTGAAGAAGCCTACACTAAACTCAGTAAAGATAAGTATGAATACAAAGTAAGAAGACAGATCCCGGATCTGAATGCGCTTCGTGCGCAAAAAGAGAAACCGGATGAAATGATCGGGAAGAACATTATTCCGATTGGACAGTCCGCTGACTTGGTTTTCTTGTCCCTTCACGGCGAACTGGGAGAAAACGGACAGATTCAGGCAGTATTCGATCTGTATGACATCACTTATACGGGCACAGGCTACATAGGCAGCGCGATAGCCATGAACAAGATCCTGGCTAAGGAAGTGATGTCCCAGCACGGTATCAAGACACCCAAGTGGGAAGTGCTCAGTGAAGATCAGTCACCAAAGACGTCCGTTCCCTGCGTTGTCAAACCGGATGCGAGCGGATCAAGTATCGGGGTGTATCTGGTCGACAAAGAGGAAGATCTGGAAGCCGCGATAACCGATGCGAGAAAATATTCAAAAGATGTCCTGATCGAAGAAATGATCGAAGGGCGCGAGTTTTCGATCGGTGTTCTGGAAGATCAGGCATTGCCGCCGATCGAGATCATTCCAAAATCCGGTTTCTATGATTATGAAAACAAGTATCAGGCAGGCGCAACGGTCGAGATTTGTCCCGCTGAAATCAGTGAGGCACTGACGAAGGATATGCAGGCAATGGCTAAACGGGTCTTCAAGGCTTTGAGACTGGAATATTATGCACGTATCGACTTCATGGTGTCTGATTCAGGAGACATTTACTGCATCGAAGCCAACACCTTGCCGGGGATGACTCCGACGAGCCTCTTCCCGCAGGAGGCGGCGG
This sequence comes from Alkalibacterium subtropicum, assembly GCF_900112455.1. Classification (GTDB taxonomy): domain Bacteria; phylum Bacillota; class Bacilli; order Lactobacillales; family Carnobacteriaceae_A; genus Alkalibacterium; species Alkalibacterium subtropicum. Next base: position 119,345 of record NZ_FOLT01000006.1, read on the forward strand.
CCGCCGGGATAGACTACAACAGCTTATGTGACCGCCTAGCCAAGCTTGCCGCAGACAAACGCAAGTAATCATTTTAATAAGTAAGTGTAGATCACTTGAAGCTGAAAACACCTGATTTCAATCGAAGCAATGGTGAAACAGAGAGAAAGGAGCAGTGAGATGAATCAGCAGTTAAAAGAGTTGATCAAGGCCAAGGCGAAAGAAATCGGGATCGATAAGATCGGCTTCACTCACGCCGAACCTTTTTACTCTCTGGAAGACAAACTCATTAAGCAGCACGCCAAAGGGCATCATTCCGGCTTTGAACATAAAGTTATCGAAGAGCGGATCTATCCTGAAAAGATTTTTGCGGAACCCAAATCGATCATCGCGATCGCACTGGCCTATCCGTCTAAGATGCGCAACAAGCCCCCGCGTGTGAAAGGTGAGCGCCGGGGAGAATTTGCCCGGGCCTCCTGGGGGACGGACTATCACTACGTCCTCCAGGACCGCATGGACAAGCTGATCGCCTACATTGAAGAGATCGCTCCCGGAGAAGTCGCCTTCAAGCCGATGGTCGATACCGGTGAGCTGGTCGACATTGCCGTTGCGCAGCGTGCTGGCTTGGGCTTTATCGGACGGAACGGCCTGCTTATAACGGAAGAGTTCGGGTCCTTTGTCTACCTTGGCGAGATCCTGACCAATATTGAATTTGAGCCGGATCAAGAAGTCTCGTTCGGCTGTGGGGACTGCACACGCTGTGTGGATGCCTGCCCGACGGATGCCTTATTGGGTGACGGCCGGATGAATGCCAACCGCTGTCTGTCGTATCAGACGCAGACCAAAGGTTACATGCCGAAAGAATACCGCCGCAAGATGGGTCACGTGATCTACGGCTGTGATATCTGCCAGATCGTCTGCCCGTATAACAAAGGCGTCGATTCGCATGTCCATGAAGAGATGGAGCCGGAGCCTTTCAATACCATGCCCGAGCTCAAGCCGCTCTTGACGATCTCCAACCGGGATTTCAAAGAGACCTTCGGCGATCTGGCCGGTTCATGGCGCGGCAAGAAGCCTCTTCAGCGGAACGCGATCATTGCGCTGGCTAATTACCGGGACTATTCAGCTGTACCGGATCTACTCAATGTCATCGACAATGACGTCCGACCGATGATCAGAGGGACCGCAGCCTGGGCGATAGCCACGATCACGAAAAAACGCCCCAATGAAGAGATCGTGACGTTCCTTGAAGAAGCCCTTTTAAAAGAGACGGACGAAGAAACCGTTACCGAATTTAAAGAAGCCATCGGCGAATTGAAAGCTCGGCTGAATAAACTGAATGCGAAGGAGAGTTAGTGTGACCAATCATATCGCTTTATTTGAACCACTCATCCCGGCAAATACGGGAAACATCTCAAGGACGTGTGCCGGAACGAACACCCAGCTGCATCTGATCGAACCGCTGGGATTCAGTACGGACGATAAACACTTGAAACGTGCCGGTCTGGATTACTGGGACAAAGTGGGTATCCACTACCATAAGAATCTGGAGGCGTTTCTGGAAGTCGTGGGAGAGAGCCCCTTGTATCTGATTTCCAAGTTTGCTGAAAAAGTGTATTCCGACGTTGATTATACGGATACGTCAAAGGATCACTACTTTTTGTTCGGCAAGGAAACGACGGGCCTGCCGAAGGAATTCATGCAGGAGAACCGCGACAAAGCACTGCGTATTCCGATGAATGACGAGCATGTCCGCTCATTGAATCTGTCGAACACGGCGAACATCCTTATTTATGAAGCCCTGCGCCAGCAGGATTTTACCGGACTTGAAAAGGTCCATACGTACGAGAATGATAAACTGAAGTAAATCAGATTTTAAAAGTGTCAGTTGCTGATTCCCTTTCTTTCCAAAGAGAGAAAGGGAGGTCATTTGCTGACGCTTTTTTATTACAGAAATACTATGTATAAATGTATGTAATGAGTCGCTCGAACAGTGGAAAATCATCAAGTCTCCGGTCATAAGCCATTCTACAAGGATAGGAGCAGATGTCTATTCACCTTCTCCTTCCCGGTACAAAGCTTTTTATAATGGATTATTACATTATTCACTCGAACTGACATATGCGTGTAAAGATAAGACAAATATAATACAAACCAGCTAAAAGGGAATGACAAAACGGCTCAACTTGTTTTCTTTTGAGTAGGACGTGGTAAGATACATACTGTTATAAAATCTTTCTGTAACATGATTAATACCTTCGTCTATATTTATATTAAATAAATGATACTTAAAGGAGATAAAATTAATGACTATCCACAAGAACACATGGTTAAAAGCAGGATTGACCTTGTCAGCAGCCGGCTTGTTTTTATTGACACCCGATTCAGAGGCAAGTGCGAGCCAAAAATGGGTCCCGCGTACTGTTCTGGAAATCGAAAAAGATATCACGAATGCAAAAGAGACTATGCAGAATAACGAAGAACCGTTTGCCTATACGGTCAAATGGGGAGACACGCTTTGGGGCGTGTCTCAGGCAACGGACATTTCTGTCGACAAACTGGCAAAAGTCAATGAAATCGACAACCCTAATCTGATCATTGCGGGCGCCACCGTATATGTCACTGATGACTTGTCTGTCGTATCGGTGCAAAATGACGAGGAAGTTGTCAGCTATGACGTATCTTCAGACGACGTCCAGGAAACTGAAACGCCAGAAGATGTAGAGAAAGCTAAAGAAGATAAAAAATCTGAGCAGAAGGTAGAAGAAGAAGCCGCTGCCCAGGCTGCCGCCGAACAGAAAGCTGAAGAAGAAGCTGCTGCCCAGGCTGC
>NZ_FOLT01000006.1:122578-126309 GCF_900112455.1 Alkalibacterium subtropicum
GCGGAACAGAAAGCTGAAGAAGAAGCCGCTGCTCAGGCTGCCGCTGAGCAGAAAGCTGAAGAAGAGGCTGCCGCTAAAGTGGCTGCTGAAGAAGAGTCAGGCCAATGGATGTCAGTTGAAGCGACAGCCTATTCCAGAAATCAGCCTTCATTAAGCAACTTTACTTTCTTAGGCATCGATTTAAGAGAAAATCCTCGCGTGATCGCTGTCGATCCTGATGTCATCCCACTGGAATCACGGGTTTACATTCCTGGGTATGGTGAATTTATAGCAGGCGATACCGGTGGTGCAATCATCGGAAACCGCATCGACCTGCACATGGAAAATGTTGACGACGCCTGGGCCTTTGGTCGTCAGCAATTGGATATTCAGATTTTAGACTAAAAAATGAACGCAACAAGTAATAAGACGCTGGAGCAAAACTCTAGCAATTAAAAAAAGCAACGCTATTTTGTAATAGTCTACAAAATAGCGTTGCTTTTTACGCTTTCCTCTTTTAAACGCAGGACTATTGTTCCAGCCTCACCCTTTTGGGGCTTTGACAAAGAATATGTCCCACTTAGGAGCGTAGGTGTATCTGAACAGGTATTGAAAATGACTGATCGACCAACTGGATTAGCTGATGGTACTCGAGCTTGTAAGCCCAGAGGAGTGCGTACTAACTCATGGGGTGAAAGCTGAGAGAGATGGTGTGCGTAGCTCGATGTTTACTTCCTCATTTGAATAAGTGAATTCCAGTTGGTAAGCTTTCATATTTCCGTACCATATCGATAGAAAATCATGTTTGACCTAGTAAGCCTAGAACATAGTCTACTAGCTCGAAGATATAAATATTTGCCAGTTGGTAGTCCCCACGAATGGCTTACCCACTCAAAGCAGCTTTCACCTTTGAGATGGTAAAGGCACAGCCAGTAACGTCATATTTCTTCTGCCTGCTATTAAATGTGTCCTTGAAAGGGAGAGGATCATGGAACGAAATAAGTCCCATCCTTTTTTTTTTTCAAAAATTCCTAAATCTTCCTTCTATATTGATATAGAGCAGATACAGGATCATCAAAGTGTTATGTTTTTAAACGGTATTATGTTCATAGTAGGTTATTCAAATATGAATATTTTTATTTTTGATTCTATAATATTTACCGAAATAACCGGCAAACATAAAGGAGACTGCCGAGATGAAAAAGTTTACTCAATTGCTGGCTAGGTAATGACAGCTGGAATGCTTCTTGTCGGCTGTGACAGAGAGACAAATGCTGTTGAAATCGAGGGAGATCTGCCGGAAATAGAAAATCCTCGCGAAAATGCAACAGAAGAAGAAATTGAAGAACAGGAAGAAGATAAAGAAAGTGAATAAAAAATACTTAGTATCACTCAGTCGGCAATTTGGTATAAGTGAACCAAGGTGTTTTCAAAAAAAAAACCGCGTCTCCCGTGAATGACGAGGGAGACGCGGTTTTGATCAAAATCTTTACATTTCGTTAGGTGCTTCGACGCCTAGGATACGCAGATCTTCTTTCAGTACTTCGGTCACGGCAAAGACCAGGGCCAGACGGGCATCTTTTTCTTCATGTTCGTCGAGGACACGGACGTTTGCGTAGAAACGGTTGAAGGCCTGAGCCAGATGGATCGCGTGTTTCGCAATGATAGACGGTTCGTAGTTATCGAAGGCACGCTTCACTGTGTGCGGATATTCCTGAAGCACCTTGATGACTTCCCAGCTGTATTCGTCGCTGAGTTCAAAATCGTCAGCGGCATCAAAGTCAGAAATACCGGCTTTACCCAGGATGCTCATGGCACGTGCACGGGTGTATTGAACATAAGGACCGGTCTCGCCTTCAAACTGGACCACTTCTTCGATCGTGAAGTCGAAGTTGTTCAGACGGTCGTTCTTCAAGTCATGGAAGACAACAGCGCCGACACCGACTTGTTCAGCTACGGTTTCCTTGTTCGGCAGCCCAGGATTTTTCTCTTCGATCTGCTGCAGGGCGAGAGAGCTCGCTTCGTTCAGTACTTCCTCAAGCAAGACGACTTTCCCTTTACGGGTCGAGAGTTTCTTGCCGTCTTTGGTGATCAGACCGAATGGGATGTGGTGGATGTCGTCTGCCCACTCAAAATCAGCTTCTTTTAAAACAGCTTTCAACTGTTTGAAGTGGTTCGACTGTTCCTGTCCCACAACATAAAGGGACTGGGCGAAGTCGTAGGTATTCTTTCTATACAAGGCGGCCGCCAGGTCACGGGTCATATAAAGTGTTGCACCGTCAGACTTCATGATCAAGGCCGGATTCAAATCATACTTTTCAAGGTCGACGATGTGTGCACCCTGATCGGCAGAGAGTAGATGTTTGTCGTCCAGGATCTTGACGACGTCCTCCATCTTGTCATTATAGAAGGCTTCGCCGTTTGTGGAATCAAAACTGATGTTCAAACGGTCGTAGACTTTGTTGAACTCATTGAGTGATTCTTCTCTGAACCAGGTCCAAAGCTCCACTGCTTCAGGATTCCCGTCTTCCAGTTTTCTGAACCATAAGCGGCCTTCATCTTCAAGAGAAGGATCATCTTCAGCTACCTCATGGAATTTCACGTATAAACGCAGCAGTTCTTTGATCGGATCTTTTTTGACGTCTTCTTCAGATCCCCATTTTTTATAAGCGGTGATCAGCTTGCCGAACTGTGTGCCCCAGTCGCCCAAGTGGTTGATGCGGATAGGGGTGTAATCCACTTTTTCCATGATGTTCGCTAACGAATTACCGATAACGGTCGAACGCAGGTGGCCCATGGACATCGGTTTGGCGATATTGGGAGAAGACATGTCGATCGGGACGTTGCCGCCGTTACCAATCTTCAGATTGCCGAAGTTATTTTTTTCAGCAACGACTTCCTTCAGGACAGCATTTGAGACCGTTTCTTTTTTAAGGAAGAAGTTGATGTAAGGTCCCACGACCTGTTGGCGGTCGATAAGCGGTGAAGAGATGGATTCGCCGACTTCCTGAGCGATCTGAGCCGGATTTTTTCTGAATAGTTTAGCCAGCTGGAAAGTAGGGAAAGCGATGTCCCCGTGATCCGTATGTTTGGGCTTTTCAAGCAGATCCTTGATCTCATTCAACTCAAGGTTTTCGTGCAGTTGTTCATGTATTGCTTCCGCAATGATTTGTTTATAGTCCATATAAAAGACCTCCAGTAATTGATTTCTTACCCTTAATCATTTAATACGTGCATAAAAAAAAGGGCTGTTATTTTGAATAGTCAAAAGTCACGCCGTTTCAGATTACATAAGTATTAAGCACTTGTATTATAGCAAAGCTTAAAGAGACTAGCAAGATTTTCTACAGAAAGGTATGTGTAAAGTTATTCTCGGAAATTTATTCTAGAAATCTGAAACACTATTTATTTTTTCTCTTCGAGCTATGTTTTTAGTATCTTTTAAAAGCTTAAAATCTCTCTCTAACTAAACAATTTCTGTAATTGCCCCATTGGGCTTGAAGAGGAGCCATAATTAGCTACTCTGCCAATTTTCACACCTATTGATGGTCTGGATTTACTTTTCTTCAAGGCTGCTCTTACAGCCCCTTTGAACTCCGGCTGGAGTTCCGCTAAAAGCTCAGGTGTTTTATCTGTTAAGGCTTTGAGAAACGTTCCGTTCTTACGTGCTGAAATAATCGCCGCTATATTCCCTGCACCCTTAGCTGAGAAACCGCGACCTTGTCGCTTCATGCGATAACTATATGGCCGAT
>NZ_FOLT01000009.1 GCF_900112455.1 Alkalibacterium subtropicum
CCAAATGTTTTCTGGATTTTTTTGGGTCGGTTTGTATCTAAAGGACCATCCAAAATACAACAGACGATGGTTTTCTGATGCACATCGATACCACAACATGTTTCAATCATTACTTCCATGACCATAACCTCCATCCATAAATTAGGAAACAGACCATCTTATAAAATGTTGTAATTTTATTTCCACATTCAATGATGTATTCGGCTTATCGCAAAAGATAAGACGGTCATCCAGTTTTTTGTACAGGTTCGGCAAAACCCATTAAGAGATCGGATTAGTGTTTCCTGATTCGATTATAGAACAAAACATTTTTTCTGTCGTGGTTTAGATTGTGAAGCAATCATAATGTTTTTTGTGTCAATTACGTTCTGGGACGCATTCGGGCCCTTTCTGTTTTGTTTGAATAGCAGACTCAGCATGCCTTTACCGGTCTTCTTCACTTTTAAGGCAAGTGAGCCGTACAAGGTAGAGTTTATTCGGTCTAGTTGGTTCCATGGTTTCTGGTTCGACAGTTAGGAACAGGAGGCTCGCTCCTAACTGTCGAACAGGATGAACTTCGACAAGTAGGTTCGCTAGGCCTGTCTCTAAGTGTCGAGAGTGCAGCCTATTCGGTAGAAAGTAATGGATCAAAACGTCCTACTTACCGAATGCGCCCTTCTTCGGCAAGTAGAACGACCGATTTTTTTCAAAGTGTCGAACCGGTGCTTACTTCGGTAAGTAGTTGAAGGATTAGGCCGGCTAGTTACCGAAGATGCCCGACTTCGACAGTTACAGTTCAAAAGACTGATCTAACTTACCGAACCCGTAGAAAAAATCTATAAAACATCCAAATAATAGGACCCTTTAGCTGGTCAGCACGTGCATCAGCAGCTTCTGTCCAGACTCTCTCCTATTCGTGTGCTTCCCACACGCAAGGGCCGATCGTCATCTCACTGAAAGTTGCTTGAAAGGAGCCTTTTAAAGGGCTGCAGGCGTAGATGCCAAATGAAATCGTCTCGTTACCTTTATCCATATGGCAGATACGGATCTGCTTGAAATCCTCGCCATTCAGGCTGTATTCGATCCGGAAGTCCGGTCTCCTGCAGCTGAGCCGGTACCAAATCGTATTTATCTTAGCATCGATATCCTGACTGGCCCAGTCCGAGTATCCTTTATTAGTCACGACGCTTCCCAGGCGCTGGTATTCGGCATTTTCGTATTCTGAAGACGCCTTGATCCAGTTATCTGAATCCAGATACACCACGATTCCTGCCTGGTCAAAGCGGTGGATGCTTTCGTTTTCCACTTTTGTAACGAATGAAAAGTACGGTTCGTCGGTCTCGGTCTGAACCATCGGCGCGTTGTCGTTCTGAAAACCGTAATAGGTCCGCTGCCAGAGATCCGTCCCCGCTTCGGTATGGATCACGAGTTTTTCCTCGGTCTGGTTCATTTTTTCCGGCGCATTATGTGTCATTAGGTCTCTATCCAGGAAATATTCTGTCATGCGTTTGTTCCTCCCTCAACTTGTTTCAAAGTAATGATAGTATTATTGTAGCGTGAGTGGGTGGAAAAATAAAAGAATCACACTTTCAAATGATGAAAAAAGCAGAGCGTCTGCTCTGCTTTCCTTTTTATCTCAAGCAGTTCAGTCGAGAAGCAGCGAAAGTTCTGAAGATCAGCAGGAAACTTAAGGAGTGGCGACTATAAATCAGCTCACTCCTTGAGTTTACGCCCAAACGTAAGGAGTTTGATTAGAAAATGCCCCTACTCTGAAGATCGAACCCAAGCTCTTCAAGAACAAAAAACAGAACCTGAGCTCTGTTTTACTTATTATCTTAACAAGTCACGGATGGAATGGGCTTCACTTGTTACGATTACTAAAAAACGTGAGAAGTGGGCCCTCGTATCTACCAAACTTGTTCCATTAAGACAGCAACGTGACAAGTGATCGTTACACTCCTGCTCGCTTGTCACGTTTAATGCCTAGAGTCCCCTTATAATGAAAAAAGCAGAGCCTGAGCTCTGCTTTCCTTATCATCTTCTTTAATAAAAGACCCAGTACAGATAGCCGATGATGAAAATAAAGTTGCCGGTCATCGCGGTGATGATGGCGTTGAAGGTCAGCTCCAGGTGAGAGATGTCATCCAGGACACCGGATTCTTTAATGACCCCATTATATAGGCCCGTCCCGGCCAGCAGCATAAGGAGGTACACGAGGCCTTTTTCAAAGTAACCGGCGGTGAAGATCTCGGTTTCATAACCGAAGATCCAATCCACTGACAGTGGACCGAAGACGCCGGAAATAAAGATGAACAGGCCCATCACTAACAGCAGGATCTCTGAGAGCTTGTCTTCTTTCGGCGGCTTCTCCTCTTCTGCCCGCTCGTCCTTGCCGAACAGGATGGTCGAAAACTTCAGGAAGTAGGTGATGGTCCCCAGATTGATCAGATTTAGACCGAACTGGATCAGGGGGTCTTTACTGCCGTATGCGATCATGTACTTGGAGATGCTGCCGTTGAAGAACGGCGCGCCGGTCACACCCAGCACACCGAAAAGAATCGCGGCACCGACCAGCGGCATCGCTTTTAAGACCCCTCTTATTTGCCGTATATCCCGGGTGCCGTAATAATGATAGACAGTTCCGGCTGCCAGGAACAAGGTCGATTTGAAGATCGCATGACTGAAGATGTGGAACAGGGATCCCCAGTACGCTTTCTCGGCCCCCATCGTCAGGCCGATCATAATCAGGCCGATTTGAGACACGGTCGAGTAAGCCAGGATCATCTTGATGTCATTCTGCCCCAGTGCCATGACAAAGCCGAAAATGGAGGTCGCGAAACCGATCACTAGAAACAGCTCCTGGATAGCAATGGCGGCAGAGAACATGGTTGAGAACCGGATGAACAGGTAAACGCCTGTTTTGATGTAAAGCCCGCTCAAGATCGCTGAGACGACAGGCGGTGCACTCGGCGTCCCGTGGGCTTTCGGCAGCCAGCTGAACAGCGGCACGACGGCCGTCTTCAGACTCAGCGTCGTCATCATGAAGGCGAAAGCCAGGAACAGCGACCTTGAATCCTCCACCAGCGGCAACACTTCTGCAATGGCGTTCATCTCTAAAAGACCCGTCGTCCGGTAAAGCATTCCGATCCCAAACAAGAGGAAAGCCGTCCCGATGACGTTGACGAAGAAATAGATCATCCCGTCATAGATCGCCTGCTTCTCTTTGTTGATCATGATCAGGATGGATACGGTCACGGTCGACACTTCTAAAAGCACATACAGGTTGAACAAGTCTGTGCTTAAAAACAGGCCGGTGATCAGCGCCTGCAGGACTAAAAACAGGAAGCCGAACGTCGTGGTGAAGTAGACTTTGTGATAGGCATAGATCATCATGACCAGAAACAGCGTCGAGGTCATCAAGACAAAAACCGTCGAAATCGCATCAGCCATCAAGGTAATGGCCAGGCCTTCGGGAACGTGTGACATGTAATTGAACAGGGTGCCATTGAGCCGAACATCGATAAAAATATGTAAGGCATAGAAAAGTAAAGCCAGTTGAATGAGTATGGTGAGTAGACGTGTGTCTTTTTCTTTGAATAAGAGCGTTAAAACGCCGGCCACGATGGGCCCCACGATTAATAAATACAGCAACGTTATCCCTTCTTTCTCAAGTTAAATGATGACTGCCATATAGGCCGCCAGTGCAATGAAAAAACCGACGAGTGCGGTGATCATGGCGTTAAAGGTCAGTTCGATCCCTCTGATACGCGAGACGACATGCGCCTCTTTGATCCAGCCTTTGTAGATCGCCCAGGCGGCAACGGCGAGCAGGACATAGATTCCTGCCTTTTCAAGATAGGACGTCAGCGAAATGTCAAAAGAGTAGCCGTAAAGGATCTCGATGACCTGATTGCCTAGTAGCCCGGTCAAAAGTGTCAGGATACCGAAAGCAAATGTCACCCACTGGGCCCAGTCTTTTTTCAGACCGGCTTTCTGCTTGGCCTCGCTCAGCGTGGTCGGACCGGATAAAATCGACGCGAATTTGATGCTGTACAGGATCGTTCCGAAATTGATCACATTGAGTAGGACCTGCACGTACGGCGAGTCGCTGCCGTAGCTGATCATATATTTGGAGATGCTGCCGTTGAACAGCGGGGCTCCTGTGATGCCTAAAAGCCCAAAAATGATGGCCCAGCCGGTGACCGGCAGTTCTTTCAGGCCCCCTTTGATATCCCGCATCATCCGGCTCTGGTAATGACTGTTGATCGTCCCGACAGCCAGGAACAAGACGGTTTTGAAGAGGGAATGCGCGAACATGTGGAAGATGCTCCCCCAGTAACTCTCCTCCGTTCCCAAAGCCAGACCGACGACGATGAGTCCCACTTGAGAAATAGTCGAATAGGCCAGCAATACCCGCAGATCCTCCTGGGCGACAGCGAAAACGAATCCCAGGATGCTTGTGGCAAAGCCGATCACTAGGAACAATGGCGATAAATCGATGGCCGGCCGGAACATCATAGTGAGACGGATGAACAAGTACAGTCCGGTCGTTTCGTACACACCGGACAAGATCGCCGGGATGACTGAAGGCGCGCTCGGTGTCCCGTAAGCGATGGGCAGCCAGCTGGATAAAGGAAACAAAGCAATTTTGAGACTGATCGTCGTTAAAATAAAAGCGAACGGAATGATCATCGTGCGCGGGTCGTTTACTCGTGCCATCGCATCTTCCAGCGCATAGATATCGAGTGTGCCGAAGGTTTTATATAAAAAGCCCGTCCCTAAAAGCCAGAAGCCGGAGCCGATGACACTGACAAAGAGGAAAATCATCCCGTCATAGATGGCCTGCTTATCTTTCCTTAGCATGATCAGCAAGGCGATGATCACGGTCGACACTTCGATCAGGACGTAGATATTGAAGAGATCGGTCGATAGGAACAACCCGATGATCAAAGACTGCAGGGACAGATACAGAAAGCCGAATTCGCTCGTAAAGTAGGTTTTATTATAGGCATAAAGCAGCAGCCCGAAAAAGAGCAGCGTCGTCAGCCAGACCAAAACGATGGCGATCCGGTCGCCGTAAAGCGTGATCGCGATAGCCCGGTCGTAGCCCCCTAAATGATCGATGAGGGTCCCCCCGTTGGCCACCCGTCTGAAGAGATCGGTCGCATAGACGCCCATCCCCAGCTGCACGGCTAGAATAATGCGACGGGAATCGCGGTCAAAATACATGATATTGATGATGGCGATCACGATCGGAATCAGCACCAGCCAGTACAGCATCACGAACGGTCCTTTCTCTTTAAATGATTTTTGTATAAAAAAAGAGAGAGCCTCTGACTGACACATCCTGTGACTGTTTCATTAAAAGGTTTAGACAAACGGTTTAATAAAGCGCGTATACGTTTTTTAGGCGTAACGGTTCAAGAATGTATAGATCAGTGGCTCTCCCACTTAGTTAGTGTAGCTTTTATAAAATGATATTTAAGCACAAGACTAAAGCAATAAAGTAACCGGCCATCGCCGTGATGATCCCGTTAAAGGTCAGCTCGATGTGACCGATACGCTGGATAAGCCCCCCGTGTTTGATGATCCCGTTATAAAATCCGATACCGGCAACGATCATCAGGAGATAAACGATCCCTTTTTGGGTGTATTCAGAAGCGTTCACGTGGAGTTCAAAGCCGAACAGGAACTCGGACAAGGCTTCACCGAAGATCCCGGTCATGAGAGACGTCACGCCAAGGAACAGAGCGGCTCCTATGGCATAAATGTCAGACTTGACACGCGCGCCTTTGGTGTTTTCACCAAACAGCATGGTGGCATATTTAACGAAGGACATCGTCGTCCCGATGTTGATGATATTTAAGAGGATCGTCGTCCCATAGTCATGCGTGCCGTGGGCGATCATGTACTTGGAGATGCTGCCGTTGAAGAACGGCGCACCCGTGATCCCCAGCATGGCAAAGGTCGTAGCTAAAGCCACCCAAGGCATCCGTTTGATGAGTCCTCTGATCTCGTAAACGTCGCGCGTGCCGTATTCATGGTAGATCATGCCGGCAGTCAGGAACAGGGTCGATTTGAAGATGGCATGGTTGAAGATATGGTAGACCGCACCCCAGAAGGCGTAGTCAGAAGCCATGTTCAGCCCCACCATGATGAGTCCGACTTGCGATACCGTATGATAAGCGAGGATCAGCTTGATGTCGTGCTGGCCGAGCGCCATGATGAAGCCGATGACGGACGTGAAAAAGCCGACCCAGAAAAAGAACTGGTGCATATCGATGACGGGCGCATACATTTCATTGAATCGGATGAACAGGTATACCCCACTCTTGATGTAAAGGCCACTCAACACGGCCGATACGACGGGTGGTGCACTCGGTGTCCCGTGGGCTTTTGGCAGCCAGCTGAACAGCGGAGTGACGGCGGTTTTCAGAGAAACGGTCACCATCATCAGACCATAGGGTAAGATCATGGCCTTGGGTCCTTCAAGCAAAGTCATCGCTTCGCTGACGGCACGGATATCCAGAAGACCGAACGTACGGTAGATCATCCCGGCGCCGAACAGCAGGAAAGATGACCCGATAACATTGACGAAGAAGTAGATCATCCCGTCGTAGATCGCCTGTTTCTCCTTGTTGATCATGATCAGGATCGCGACCACCACGGTAGACACTTCTAAAAAGACAAAGATATTGAATAAATCACTCGATAAATACAATCCCATCATGAGCCCTTGGAGGACCATGAACAGGAAAAAAAACTTGGATACAAAATATTCAGCATTGACTGAATAGATCAGAAAAGCAATATAGATCACTGCGGTCATCAGGACCATGAAGATCGAGATGGAATCAGCATACAGACTGAGCGCGATGCCATCGGTGTAGCCGCCGGTGTTCCATACAAGCGGACCTGATTCTTTAACAACTAAAAACTGACTGAAAGCATAAGCCGCATACCCGATCTGGAATATAAAGAGCAACGGTTTTGCCCACTGATCGCGGATGATATAGGCGATCACGCCGACGAGTATGGGTGCTAATACGAAAATACCTAACACTTAATGTCCACTTCCTTGCTGATTTCTATTTCTTGACCAGTGTGTGATGCCATGTTTCTGTTTATAGTGCATGAACATGGTCAGTCCGATCGCGGTGACCCCGATACCGATAACGATCGCGGTGATCATCAAGGCTGAAGGGACAGGATCGGCAAAGGCTGCTTCACTTGTCTGGCCGATCGGTGGCACACTGCCTTCAGTGTAATTGATGGTGATATAAAATAAAAAGATGCCGGATTCCATGATCGACATGGACATGATCGTCTTAACGATCGTTTTCTTCGTCATCAGGCCAAACAGACCAATGAAGAACAAAAGAATTCCAACAATCTCTCCAGTTAAAAAATCCATTGGTTTCAACTTCCTTCTTTTGAATTGAGTGTGATGGGTGTCTCGTCTGTTTAAAGCCCTTCGTAGAACACGAAGCGGTAGAATATGATACTCAGACCGGAGAACACTTTCAGACCGATCAGTGAGTTCATGAAGATCATATAGATCGAATGAGACAGCACGGTATCTGCCGGCTGAAGCTGCATGAACACATACAGGACCGGTGTCGTAACGATAGCCAGGAAGAGGAATTTCTCTAGTCTTTCAAGCATATCCAGGTCCAGATCAAAGTTCGGATAAACCAGATAACGCGTGATCAGGGCTGTGGCTAAGATAGCCCCACCCTGGAACCCGCCGCCCGGAGAGACGTGTCCGTTGATGATGATGTAAAGTCCGATAAGTAAAACAAACGGATAAATGATACCGACCATGCGGATAACGATTTCCGAGTTGTTCTTGCGGTTGAAGTCAGCTTCTTCAAAACGGTACTGTTCGGCATGTTTGTTGGCCCAGGATACATTGATGACCTCCATAACTGAAACCATCAGCATCAGTGCTTCAAACAAAGTATCGAAGACTCGGTAATTTAAGTAAATAGCGGCGACAGCGTTCTGGGCGCCTGTTTCTGCCAGAAAGTCAGCCGTAAAGTAATCCATCAGCGGCGTGTCGATTTTTTCTGAATGATTCAGGAAAAGGAAGATAACGACAAAAGCACCGAAAACGGCAAAAAGGATACGTAAAATGTATATGGCCTTATTCGTCTCTTTCATCGTCTGTCACCTCGTCTGTATAGATTACACGGATGTCAGATATATCTCTGATGACTTCATCCATGTTTGCGATAATGTCCTGAAAAACAGGATCTGTTGATTCACCGTATAAATACGTCAGCTGACCTTTACGGTGAATAAAGAAGTCGTGAGCGTCCTCACGCATGATCTTCTCGATCGGGTGGTTGGTATACGCCAGCTGTGGCTCGATCTCTTCCGTACGTTCAAGGAACAGTTCCAGTGGACGCACAACGTTGTTCATGATCTCATCGATGCTCTTGTCATCGAAGACTTCAACGTCTTCGTTCACATAACAAATATCGTAGACCGATACTTTTTTCGTCGCAACCAGGTACATGACCGTTGACAGTCCAACGCCGATCGCCGCTTCAGCCAGCGCCACATCCGGTGCATTGAAGTGCAGGTAAGTGATGGCCATCAGGAGCGAAAAGACGCCGAGGTAAATAACTGAACGTTTGATATTATCGGAAAAGACAGAGTAGCTCGCAAAAATAAGTAAGGCAATGAGTAAAAATGCTTGAAACATACTGCTTATCTCTCCTTTTTGATTCGGTACCCACTGATATGGGCAGAGCGTGTGATCGCATGGGTCGCGATCGGGTTAGTGATGACATACAAGGCTAATACCAGCAGGAGTTTGCCTGAAAAGAAGTCAAATCCGTGCTTGAGGATCAGTCCGAGCATGATGGTGATGAAGCCGACGGTATCCACTTTAGCCGAAACGAGGATACGTGAAAAATAATCGTTGAACTGATAGATACCAAATACTCCTAGTGCCATAAAAAGGAGACCAATGATGATGATGGTATTGGCGATCCATATTATAATCTGTGCCATTAGATATCTCCTCTTCTTTCAATAAATCGTGACAGCATGATAGTGCCGATAAAGCCAAGCACCCCGTAAATCAGTGCGGCATCGACCATGTAGGAACGGTCGATGATGATGCCGATCAAGACAGCCATGACGATGACTTTGGATGAGAAAAGAGCATAGCCGAGCATGCGGTCCCATACGGTCGGTCCGATCAGAACGCGTCCTAACCCAAATATCGAAAAAGCTGCCACAATGGCTAAAACAATTTCATCAAAATTCATGAATTCTCCTACTTTCTTTTAGTTCATGTGCAGTCGCTATGCTTTTCCTTCGATCGTACTTTCGTAATGCATAAGGATCGCTTCCAGTTTTAATGGGATCACGTCCCGTGCATCTTCGTCTTTAGCCGGCGCATTCAAAGCAAGGACACGCAGCTGACTGCCGCTTTTCTCTACCGTGACTGTACCAGGGGTCAACGTAATGGAGTTTGCCAGCAGATCGATCAGCAGTTCGTCCTTCAGTTTGGTCTCGCATTGGATGATCTGCACGTCTGCTTTTCCCGTAATGATGTTCGGGATAACATCGATACCAGCCATAATTATTTCCACAAGCAGGCGCAGGGCATATTTGAAGAGGGTGAACAGACCGATCATATAAGAGTGTTCATAGTTCCCTTTCAGCAGGAACCGGTCGGTAAACAGCACCACTAAAACAGCCATCAGCAGTCCGACAAATAACGTCGCGAACGACAGTTCTTCAAAGAGAACCACCCACACAACGGATAAAATAATAATGACTTCTTTATTCTGTACAAGGTCTTCCCACATAGTTTTTATATAAGTTTTCACAAAAAAACCTCCCTTCCGACATGAGTAGAGTAATCTATCTCGAAGTGAGTCGATGAGCGAGTTTGAATCCCGGCTTTTCAACTGTACTTCGATTGTAGCATGTTTCAAATCATATGCAATGGATTTTATGAAAAAAACCACGGTCTCTCCCATTGAAAGCGATTTTATTTTACAATCCGACTATCCCTTTCTCTTTTTTTTCTTCTTATTTAATAGTCTATCAAAATTCACAGGTATCTGAAACAATTATCCCCCACCGCTCGTCTCTCTTTTTAAATGCGCATAAAAAAAAGAAACCGCCGAAAATTTCCCTTCAGCGGTTTCTTTGAGCAGCGCTCTCTAGCGCGCTTTAAAGCTTCGGATGTGCGAGTCATTCGGTCTTATTTGACTCTTTTCAGGAAAGACCCTGGGACTTCTGACGTGTAGCGGACCAGTTTGTTCGTTCCAGGATGGACCAGCACGAGCGTCGTTGCGTGCAGGCCGAGACGCTTGATGGGATTGGTTTCAGCATCGTAAAGTTTGTCGCCGGCGATCGGATGACCGATGTCTTTCAGATGCACGCGGATCTGATGCTTGCGCCCCGTTTCCAGTTCCACTTCCAGAAGAGAATAATTCTCGTTGCCCAGGACTTTGCGGTAATGGGTCACGGCATGTTTCCCGCCATTATCTTCCTGGTTGGAATACATTTTGATGCCCTTGCTTTCTTTGAGCCAGGACGAGATCTCGCCCTGTTCCTGCTCAACAGCACCTTCTGCCAGCGCCGTATAGATACGCTCTTTGACGGTGTTTTTCCAGTCGTTCTGGAGTTTCTGCTGGATCTCTTCTGATTTCGCGTAAAGCATGACACCGGATGTGTCTCTATCCAGACGATGGACCACGAAGATCTTGTTTTCCGGATTCTCTTTTTTGACGTAGTCGCTCAGCTGATTATAGGCTGTCGGTTCAGTCGGATCATCTGCCGCTACAGACAGGAGGCCGGCTTCTTTATTGATCACGATGATGTCTTGGTCTTCGTGCAAAATCGTCAGGCCGGAAAGCTCAGAGCGTTTCTTGCTTTCTCGGTTACTCATGATGCCGACTACTTGACCGGGTTTCAGCGGATGATTGTGCTGGGTGACTTCTTCCCCGTCGACCGATACTTGCCCGCGGGTCAGGATGGATTTCACTGCATTGCGGCTCTTGTTGGTGATGGTTTGTAGAAGAAACGGCAGCAGGGTCGTTTCTTCTTCGATCGTGTAGTTCGTGACCCCACGTTTATCGATCTGGGTCGTGCCCTTGCGAAGTTTGTCTGTTTTTTTCTTTTTATGATTCGGACGGTTGCTGCGCTTTTTTTTCATCGTTCTTCACTCCTATAGTTGTTGACTCTTTAGTAGTATAACAGAAAAACTGTTTAAAATAAGCGCGAAACTTGCGTAAGGCAAGAATTATTGGGCGTGACCGGTCAAGAGCAATCAAAAAAAGCCGACTTCGACTGGTGATCGAAATCAGCTTTCTGTACGGATTTTGAAGTGTCGGTCTTATAAAATCTGACTCAGGAAGGCTTTGGTCCGTTCCTCTTTCGGATTTTCGAAGAATTCTTCCGGTTCGGCCATCTCAATGACTTCCCCTTTGTCAAACAGGACCAGGCGATCCGCTACTTTACGGGCAAAGCCCATTTCGTGCGTGACGACGATCATCGTCATACCGGATTCGGCCAGATTCTGCATGACATCCAGGACCTCGTTGACCATTTCCGGATCGAGTGCGGAGGTCGGTTCGTCAAATAGCATGATCTTCGGCTGCATAGCCAGCGCACGGGCGATAGCCACACGCTGTTTCTGACCGCCGGACAACTGTCCCGGGTATTTATGAGCCTGTTCCGGGATACCCACCCGATCTAAAAGATCCAAAGCGATTTGCTCCGCCTTGTCTTTCTTCCATTTGCGTACCCAGATCGGTGCCAGAGATACATTTCTTAAAATCGACATGTGCGGGAACAAGTTGAACTGCTGAAAGACCATCCCGGTTTCTTTGCGGATCTCTTCCACATTTTTCAAGTCATCGGTCAATTCGATCCCGTCGATCACGATCTTCCCGCTCTGAAACTCTTCAAGAGCATTAAGCGTGCGGATAAAGGTCGATTTCCCGGAGCCGGACGGGCCAAGGATAACGATCACTTCCCCCTGCTTGACCGTAAGATCGACGTCTTTTACGACATGAAGATCCCCGAACCATTTGTTCAGCTTTTCGACTTTGATGACATCCTCTCGTTCTGCCAGGGGTTGGGTCGGTTTATGGATTTCTAGTGTCTGTTCCATGTGACTTCCTCTCTTTCTCTCGTTTACTAATAGGTTGTTATCGATTTTAAAAAGCGATCAGCCGTTGCCTTTCGCTAGACTTCTTTCCAGATATCGGCTGACATGCGCCATCAAGTAGCAGAATACGAAGTAAAAGGCAGCCACAAAGAGATACAGTTCCATGTATCTGCCGAGGTATTCCGGATTATTGGAAATACGTCGTGCTGTCCCCAGAAAATCGGCCAGACCGATGATCGCGACTAAGGATGTATCTTTCAGTATCGTGATAAACTGACCGACCATGGCCGGAATGACAGCCTTCAGCGCCTGGGGTAGAATAATGAAAAAAGTCAGCTTGAATTTATTCAGTCCCAGAGCTTGTGCCGCTTCATATTGACCCGATGGAATAGATTGCAGTCCGCCACGTATATTTTCAGCCAGATAAGCTGCTGCGAAGAATGTATAGGCGATGATCGCCCGGCTGACATTATCGATGCCGGTCTCGCCGCCTAAAAAGAGCGGGATCAGCAGCTGACCGATAAAGAGCACCATGATCAGCGGAATGCCGCGGACCAGTTCGATATAACCGATACAGAAATACTTGACGACCGGCAGACTGCTGCGGCGTCCCAGGGCCAGGAGTACGCCCAGCGGGAAGCAGCCAATGATGGAGATCATGGCGATGATCACCGTCAAAAGCCAGCCCCCCCATTCCCGACTCAAGACGGGGTCGAGCAGTCCTCCGAAACCGGTCAGGAGACCGAGTGAAAACGGAATGAACAAGGCCCACAACACTAAGGTAGGCAGCTTGAGTTTAGCTACTTTATCTCCGGCAGCATAACCGACAGCGATGAGTGCGATGGCTGTAGCTAAATTAAGCGACGTATTCAGGGTGGTCCATGGAATCAGGGCAAAAACAAGATAAACCGTTCCGAATGTAAATGCGACTGATTTGCCTGCGCCCTTCCATAAGCCGTAAGTCAACCCGATCAGCAGAGAGGCTAAATCAAGTGACAGCCATAGGCGCCAGACTTCATCAACCGGGTACTGGCCGATCATCAGCATCCTCAGGTTGTCGTAAACGACATCCCAGCTGTTGGCCAGTACAAATGTCACGACCTGATAGACAAGGAACAATGAGAAGATGGCTGTGAGTAAAGTCAGCAGTGTATTTTTCCAGCCGTCAAACAGATTTTTTCTCAGCGTTTCAGCAAATGATGAATCATTTACTGGCTTCAGACGGATGCCGTCAGCGACTTCCAGTGACGTATTATAGTCCCCTTCCTGCTGGTAATTGTTCATATACATGGTTTACACCTACCTTTCGATCAGTTGGAATTTTTTATTAAAGAGATTCATGAACAGCGACAAGGTCAAATTGAAGAACAGATACACGCCAATGATGACGATAATCACTTCAAGCGTTCGTCCTGACTGGTTCATGACTGTGTTTCCGACGCCGACGATTTCCTGAAACCCAACGGCCATGGCCAGTGACGAATTTTTGATCAAATTCAGATACTGGCTGGTCATTGGTGGAATGATGATGCGGACGGCTTGAGGAAAGATAACAAGACGCATGGCAGTCGAAGGTTTGAATCCCAGGGCCTGAGTCGCTTCTGTCTGTCCGTTTGGCACTGCTTGGATCCCTCCGCGGACGATTTCTGCAATGTAGGTCGACGTGAAGATCGTAAGAGCTAGTAGAATAGATAAAAACGGCGTCGACAAGAGCAGTCCGCCCGTAATAGCTGTTCCGGTCGTTTCAGGTGTCACCAGTTGAACGGGACCTTGTCCTACAATGAAGAAGGTGGCAAGGTTCAAAAGGATGAATGCGCCTGCTGAAGATAAGAAAGGATGCATCTGCTTTCCTTCCGTCACTGCTATATTCATCAGCCATTTGAAAACGATAAAGCTGAAGATGGCATATGCAACAACCAGGATCATCCATAACCAGGTGGTGGCATGGGTGGTGTACCATGGGATAACGGCGCCGCGGTTAGACAAGTAAAACGGGCCGAAACTAAGGGCTTCCTGAATAGTTGGCAGTGACAAGAAAACAGCAAAGTTGAAAATGAATATCTGTAAAAGCAATGGGGTGTTACGGAAAATCTCGATATAGACCGACGCGACTTTACTCAACAGCCAGTTGTCCGACATTTTCGCGATCCCTACCAGCACACCTAAAACGGTAGCTAAAATGATCCCGAACACTGAAACCCTCAGGGTGCTCAAAAGGCCAACGATCAGTGCCCGGATATAAGGGTCACTGGTGCTGTATTCGATGAGTGATTCATTGATGTTAAAGCCCGCTCTCAGATTCAGAAAGTCGAAACCGAAACGGATCCCCATGCGATTCAGTCCAATGATCGTGTTATGAACAAGGATCCAGATCAGCGTCCCCATGATGATGACGAATAGGATCTGAAAGATGACAGGAACGACTTTCCGGTTACGCCATAAAGGGGTCGTTTTCTTTTTGTATGATTCCAAAATGTTTCACCTCTTTTTTAAATGTGATCATCTGATAAAAAGATCTGAACGTCTAAAACGAGCAGGTCTCTTTATCAGATGAGCGGTCCCATGAAAATACAGAGTTGGTACCTTCATGGGCTCACTTATCTATGATGCTCTCCTTATCTGAACGGCATGGAATACTGCAGACCACCGTTTTGATACAGTGCGTTCATGCCTCTAGGAAGATTGAACTCGGTATCCGGGCCCAAGTGACGGTCATAAATTTCACCATAGTTACCTACTTGAGAGATTGCCTGATAGGCAAAATCATCTTCAAGTCCCAGCATGGTACCCAAACCGCCTTCAATGCCCAGCAGACGCTGAATGTCCGGATTGTCACTATCCATAAAGTCATCGATATTGTCCTGAGTGATCCCGAACTCTTCAGCCTGGATCAGAGAATAAACGACCCAGGTCACGATATCGTTCCACTGGTCATCCCCATGTAAAACAGCCGGAGCTAACGGTTCTTTGGAAAGGGTCTCTTCCAGGATCACATGGTCAGACGGATTCGACAGTACAGCGAAACTCGAAACCAGTCCGGAACGGTCTGTGGTCCAGGCATCTACTGAGCCTGCTTCATAAGCAGCAATGAGTGCATTTCGGTCATCATATGTCTGAGTATTGTACTCTATGCCCAACGCATCCATCTGATCGGCAAGGTTCAGTTCGGTCGTGGTCCCTGTTTCGACACCGATCGTCATACCCGACAGGTCCTCAAGTGTGGTGATATTGGAAGCAGCCGGCACCATCATGCCCTGACCGTCAAAGAATGTGACTGGGCCAAAATCAAGACCGACATCAGTGTCTCGGCTGGTTGTGAGTGTGGTGTTTCTTATAAGGACATCCACTTCACCAGTCTGTACGGCGATGAAGCGTTCCTGAGAAGACAAGGGTCTGTAACTGACAGCTTCTGCATCGCCCAATACAGCCGCGGCGATGGCTTTCCCCATATCGATATCAAAACCTGTATAATCACCGTCGCTATTAACATAACCAAACCCAGGCAGCGAATCGTTGACCCCGAGATTTAATTCTCCGCGGTCCATGACAGCATTAAGCGTTTCCCCCGAAGCGGACGTCCCATTGCCGCTTTCTGCTGCTGTCCCCTCTGTTTCTGCACTGGCACAAGCAGATAAGCTTAAAACTGCCGCAGCACCCAAAATATACTTAACGTATTTGTTCATCTTCATTCTCCCCTTTGTATGTGTTGACTGGATACATTCAGCGTCCCCATCAGATCATGTCTTTTTTTGTGCCTGAATTCACAAAAGAAGCAGGAAAAAGTCACTGCATGTAAGTGACATTGCGGGTGGATATTCAGCGGATGTATCTTTCAATAAACTTATTGTACCTATACCATTATAAAAAATAAAGTTTTTTATTAGAGTTTTATCATTTATAACTCATTTTAAACTTACTATTTTTTAATAAAAAGCGGGGATAAAGCTGTTTGAAATCGTTTCCTTTAAAATGTGAACATTTTGTCACTTTTATAAAAATCATATCCTTTAACGTTATTTTTTGATTTTATCGTGTTAATCAGTGACAGAAAAAGTAAAAACGTGTGACCCCTCTTTAAAAGGATCACACGCTGTCTGATTTTGTGCTTGAACTATACCACTTTCACTATTTTTTGAATGGACGATGGTCGTCAATAAATTTCCCGACTGTCCGCGTCACTTTTTTTACAAAGGGGACGGACAGGTTGGTCTCCTCCATTTGTGAATAGGTGCTGTAGGCATCGTTGAGTGCATCGTCATTGTCGAATTCCAGTTCTTTCGTTTTCAGCTCTTTTCGGTCGAGCTTGAGATTCTTCTTGAACTGGCTGCGCATCAGGCGCTCTAGAAGGCCCAGGTCGATGCTTTCGCCCTCTTTTTCCTTGGTCGCAATGATGCTCAAGACTTCGATGTAACTGAGCGCCAGTGCACTGGTCACGATGGATGCCGTCGTGCCGCTGATGATCCCGCCGATGATCGTTCCGGCTCCGGGAATGAACTTAAAGGCATTGGCGACCAGCGTTTTTCCGATCATCGTGGCCGATCCGGTCCCGCCGACTGCCGCAATGATGCTGACGATGGTCGTCTTGTCCATGGATATACCAAAGATGGCCGTGATGTGTGCCAGCAGGGTCACCTGCATCGGGACCAGGACAGACGCATCTGAAAAAGGAATAGGTGCGAAGCCGACACCGAATGTCGTCGCGACATAGCGTGAAGCCCAGCGTCTGGCGGCCTTGGCCTTGCGTTCGATATCGGCCTGCTGGGCATTGTTAAAAGCTTCTCTACTCTCCTTTGGGATGAGCTGCAGCGTCTTTTCTATCAGCTGTTTCAGCCCGAAACGCGGGATGACATAGTCGTCTGATATTTCATAGGGTTCCGACATCACGTTCTGAACAGCAGCCACCGGAAGATTCATTTCCTCCAGATAACGACTGAATTCATCTGCCGGCTTGCCGATCGACTGCGTCAGTACCAGGATCACAGGCAGGATCTCTGAAATCTCTTTGATCAGCTCGACCTCCGTGTCTTCTATCCGTGACGAATTCGCCTGGATACAATAGTAGACCGCGTGGATCGCCTCTCTGGAATCTTTCTTTTCCTGAACCAGATCAAAAATCTCTTTCATCACCTGCTTCTGTATCTTCTGCTGAAGTTCCAAGCCCCGTGTATCATACAGAACGATCGGGATGCCTTCTTTCGTGATGCGCCTTAAATGCTTCGTGACTGGCTTGCCAATACCCGTGTCTGCCAGCTTTTCGCGGAATACATTATTGATCAGCGTACTCTTCCCCACCCCGGTCTTCCCCGCGATCAGGATATTGACCGGATTCATTTTCTCGATCTCTGCCTCCGTTTTCTCCAGGATCTCCTGAATCATATTATATTTACTCTTTGATTGTTTCATCGTGCCCCTCCTAGCTCGTTTAACACTAGTTTACCATGAAGGGCCCGATTTGACGAAAGAGAACAGTCTTTCGCTGAGTTTGGATAGCGGCTTTCTGTTAGGTTTGTGGCCGTTCGACCTGTTGGGATAGAAATGAGGAAGGAACAAGCCGAAAAGCTCAAAGTTCGGCTTGTTCCAGCAGGCCAAGGCGTAGAATGAACCGAAGCTGAGGTAACTTCGACGCCTTCGCTTTTGAAAAACGTTTATACCGACCGAACTTACCTAACTTCAACACTTACGATGAATCAAGTTGTTTGAATAAGCTGAAGCTGTATCCGGTTCGGTTCTTACGTTTGTGAAAGCAGTCTGAATCGACCGATGTCGCCAAACTTCGACACTTACCTTTTGAATAGCTATGCCTAAGAGCCGAACATGGTCCCTGTTCGACACATAGGATGGAGAAAACTGTCTCTATTTACCGAAGAAGCACACCTTTGACACTTACGTTTGGACAAACAGTTCCTATCAGCCGAAGATGTCCGAACTTCGACACTTACGTTTGAAATATCTGAGTGAACCTGCCGAACATACCGAACTTCGGTCGTTAGGATTACTTTATCCGCACTTAATGACCGAACTAAAAAAAAATAAGGATATCAAAATGAGCAGGCTCATTTTGTTCCTTTTAAATCAATAAAAAAAGCTTCTAAAGAAGTCACCAGCCTGACTGGGGTCTTTAGAAGCTCATAACGTATAATTCTTTGGGTTAACGGTATTCTGAAGGGACGCTGTCGAGTTCTTCGGCAGCTGTGATGTGCCATTCGCCTTCACCATACTGGAGATAAACACGGTAAACGGTATTGCGTCCACTGTCAGAAACAACTGTAAAGGCGCGTCCGGGACCATCGTTCCCTACCCACCAGGTGATCATGTCGCCCTGGCTGATGCCGCTGACTGCGCTGGCATTTTGCGCGATGGCATTGCGGTCACTGGATCCGTCGCTGAAGTTGATGTTGTAACTATCGTTCAGCGGCGCATCGGCATTGATATCGGCATCGGAGGGCTCATCTGCTGCCTCTTCTTCCGGTTCGTCAGTTTCTGCCGGTTCTTCGGTCTCTTCTTCTGCCGCTTCATCGGTTTCGTCTTCGACGTTTTCTTCCGGTTCATCTTCGGCTTCTTCAGTGGCTTCCTCTGCTTCCGTATCGACATCCTGATCAGCTGTTTCTTCATCTGCCGCTTCTTCAGTATCCTCTTCAGCCGGTTCTTCGTCAGTACCCTCTTCAGTTGCAGTGTCTTCATCCGTGTTGTCTTCGTCAGTTTCTGAGACCATTCCTGACTCTGGGTCGCCGTTCGGTTCTTCATCCGTCACCACATCATCCTGATTGGCAAAGATAAAGATGACCAGCCCGCCTAAAATGACCAGCAGCAGTCCAATGACCACATAATAGATTTTTTCGATCTTGCTGTTGTTTTTTGGAGTGTTTGGGTTGTTTTTATTCGCGCGTGTTTTTTTCATCGTGCTCTTCCTTCCTTATCTTATGTAACAAACTCTGTTTAGAGTGTACCATATTATAACGATTTTAGTGAGTAATTCAGATAACAAAGTAAAGACAAACATTTCGGAAGTGTTTCTGTTCGCCCTTCCTATATAGAGCTTGTATATGATCTGACTGTTTCTTGAGCAATAAAAAAAGCTCTGTGCCGCTTCCTTCTATCGAAGAAAGAAATGACACATAGCTTTGTCTGCCTTTATTTTTGATAGGTGATTTTTCTGAGCGGGATCGTGATGAGCGGTGCGATAATTGCAGCAGCAATGGCTTCTGCCACCCCGTTCGTTCCGACGATCACACCAAGCGCGCCGATCAGATTACTCATGTCGACATCGATCGCCTGTGCATAAGCCTCTCCGTAAAAGAGATAAATGAACAGCAGGACGAAAACGGTGTTCGTAAAGGAGCCAACGACAGATGCACTCGCCAGGGCCAGTTTATCTTTTTCCGAGAAGAGACGCTTAAAGAAGGCGTACGCCCAGCCGGTAAAGAGACCGATCAATATGCGCGGAACCACCGCGATCATTGGATTGGTCCAGAGTAAAAGATCCAGTGGTGAGGCCGGCATGGTATAGGCCCGGATCATTCGGGTCACGCCCCATATGCCCCCAATGATCATGCCGTCGGTTGTGCTCATGGTCAACGCGGCCACGATGACCGTGATATGAATGATCGTTGGATTAAGCGGTGGGATCGGGATATTCCCTAAGAATGGCACAAAATTCTGAATAAGAATAATGGCGGTCAATATACCAAGTAAGGCAATGCGACGCGGTTTAGATTGTTTACGGTTCAAAGTCATAAAAAGTTTCTCCTTTTATTTTTTATATGGGCACGATCAGTTCATGCGGTTGGTCATGCTGCGGTTCAGCCGTCCGAGAAGAACGGTCAGCATATGCGCTTCTTCTTCTGTCCATCCGGAAAGGACGTTCTGGAATTTCTCCTCCAGCTGGGTATGATAGTTTTTAAAAACATCACTGGCCTGAGCGTTCAGTTTAAAATAAACATAGCGTTTATCGGTCCCTGACGTTTTGGTCACCAGATCCTTGCGTACCAGAGCGTTCATCTGACGGCTGACCGTCGACTTGTCCAGACGGCTTTTCTTCGTGATCTCTTTTAAGGTCATTTCATCTTCACCAATAAGTTCGATCAGGTTGATTGTAGAATGAGACAATCCCAGTTCATGCAGCAAGTGATCCGTTAAGTACTTGTAGTGATGATTGAATTCGGTTACTTTATCCAGTAGTTGAAGTGCTTTTTCTGTGCTGTCCAT
The DNA here is from genome assembly GCF_900112455.1 of Alkalibacterium subtropicum. GTDB lineage: Bacteria > Bacillota > Bacilli > Lactobacillales > Carnobacteriaceae_A > Alkalibacterium > Alkalibacterium subtropicum. The sequence continues at coordinate 20,327 of NZ_FOLT01000009.1, forward strand.
GTTACCCCTCTTTCATTCGCTGTTTATTTGCATAAGTCAACTATAGCACGATGTCCCTGAATGAGCAACGAAAAGATGAAAGTTGGTACGACCCTTTATTTAATGCTATACTGAAAAAGAGTTTTTTATAGATAGGAGTGACACCTTATGTCTTTTGACGGTTTATTTGTCCATGGTTTAAGAGATGAACTAGAAGAAGAACTGAACGGCGGACGCATCACAAAAATCCAGCAGCCTTATGACAACGAAGTGATTCTGCGTATCCGTGCCAACCGAAAAAACAAATCCCTGCTGCTGTCTGCCCATCCACAGTATGCCCGTGTCCAGTTGACGGATATCCCTTTCGAGAATCCTGCTCAGCCCCCGAACTACTGCATGGTCCTCAGGAAGTACTTGGATGGCGCAATCATAGAAGCGATCGAGCAGAAAGAGAACGACCGTATCCTGACCTTCACCTTCAAGCGACGCAATGAACTCGGTGATACAGAATACCTTTCCCTTATCGTAGAGATCATGGGTCGACACAGTAATGTCCTACTTGTCAACACTGAAGATAACAGGCTGGTGGATGCGATCCGTCATGTCCCGGCGAGTCAGAATACCTACCGTACCCTGCTTCCCGGAGCTGAATACAAAGAAGCGCCCAGTCAGGACCGTAAAAACCCGTTTGACTATGACGGCCCCTTCCCTGTAATGGAACTGGATCATAAGAACAAAGTAAAATGGATCCAGCAGACATTTCAAGGCTTCGGTAAAGATTCGGCCCATGAACTGGCGTATCGCATGGACACGCATAGTGACGATGCCCCCAGTGTTGTCTTCCAGCATTTCATGGCGTCATTTAAATCTGGCAAGCTGGAACCGACCCTGACGAGAAACGGACAGAAAGAAACCTTTACCCCTCTTCCTTATCTGCATCTTGAAGGCGAAAAGCTGCCGTTCGACTCACTGAGTGAACTGATGGACCGCTATTATCAGAATAAAGCGGAACGCGACCGTGTCCACCAGCAGTCCAATGATCTGAGCCATCTGGTCAAAAATCTGTATCAGAAGGACAAGAAAAAGATCCAGAAACTGAAGAAGGAACTGCAGCAGACCGAGAAAGCCGATGAGTATAAAGTCAAAGGGGAAGTCCTGACGGCGTATCTCCATGAAGTGGATCAGGGCGACGAAAAAGTCACCCTTCCCAATTTTTATGAGGACGAAACACCGCTTGAGATCGATCTGGATCCGCAAAAAACACCGGCTGAGAATGCCCAGTATTACTTCTCGCGTTATCAGAAGCTGAAAAGTGCCAAGACGCACGTGACGAAACAGCTGAAGTCGACCCGCCACGAACTGAATTACTTCGATACCCTGCTCACGCAGCTGTCCATCGCCTCCATATCGGACATCGAAGACATTCGGGACGAACTGCGGGAAGGCGATTATCTTAAGAAGAAAAAAAGCAAGAAAGACCGCCGAAAGAAAAACAAGAAATCGAAACCGGAAGCCTTTGTTTCCTCCGACGGCGTCAGTATGCTGGTCGGCAAGAACAATACTCAGAATGACGAACTGACACTGAAAAAGGCGCACAAAAAACACTGGTGGGCGCATGCCAAGGATATCCCAGGTTCCCACGTCATTATCGAGGACGAAGATCCTTCAGAAAAAACCCTCGAGGAAGCCTGTGTGCTGGCTGCCTACTACAGCAAGTATCGCCTGTCCTCTTCCGTTCCGGTGGATGTGGTTCAAGTCAAGCATATCAGAAAACCGAACGGTGCCAAACCCGGCTATGTCATTTATGAAGGTCAGTCGACCTATTATGTGACCCCGAGTGATGAGAAAGTTCGCGAACTTAAACCGAAAAGCTAAATAGTGAGGAAAGCCGTATTCAGGCTAGCGAACCTGAATACGGCTTTTTCCTTTTGTTCGAATTTATAGGGATGAAACTGGCCCGGCCAGTTTCGACATAACATGGTTTCATATGTACGATACATGCTTCACGCGCGTATCGGCATTATAGAGAGCAAGTCAGCGGTGTATTCGACACGTAAGATTTGATTTAAGCGTTCAACCTGTCGAAGGTGCCGGTATTCGGGAAGTAGATTTAGGAAGCGTTCTTCTACTTACCGAAGTCGGCATGGGTTCGACACATTGGGATCAAAAACACACCCTACTTACCGAATCAGCGTCTATTCGGTAACTAGCGCGTTACCATGAAATCCTATCTACCGAACAGTGCCCGACTTCGACAGTTAGGGCGATTTAACGCTTCTAACTTACCGAATAATGCTCTATTCAGCACTTAGGTCACCGAACTGCTGCCCTACTTGTCGAATACAGACTTTAATACTGAAAATCGGCTATCATAAGCAAGCATTGCTTCTCAGTCTCTCAAAATAATGCCTGTTCCCTAGCTTTCTGATGGATGCGCTCCATACAAGAACGTGAGCCACAAAAAAAGCAGCAGTCCCGTCATGGTTAACTGGACTGCTGCTTTTATTTATCCATTGTTTACTTAGTGATTTATTTTTCCTGTTTAAGTGGTTTGTAGACTAAGACGAAAGCAAAGGCTGCTGCAGCTGCGATCATACCAAACAGTAAGATCGAGTTGGATTCGATACCTGTTGCAGGCACGTCATCTTCTTCCATGTCTACTTCCTGAAGTTCAAAGTTTTCAGGAACGAGGACTGTGTCGATCACGTGAATGACACCATTTGAAGCTTCGATGTCTGTTTCTACGATCATGGAGTCGTTCACCATAGGGTCACCGCTTAAGTCGAATGTCAGCATTTCTCCATTGACTGTTTCGGCTTCCATACCGTCAGTTAAGTCACCGGCCATGACAGCGCCAGGCACGACGTGATAAGTCAGGACGTTTGCCAGATCTGGTTGAGCCAGCAGTTCTTCCGCTGTAATGTCTAAAGCGCCCAGCAGATCTTCAAAGGCTGCATTCGTTGGGGCAAAGACTGTAAAGGGTCCATCGCCTTGCAGGGTTTCAACGAGTTCAGCTTTCTGTAGTGCAGAAACTAAAATACTGAAATCATCATTTCCTAAAGCGATCTCGACGATGTCCTGTTCTTCATCCATATGGTTGTCAGCGAATGCGGTTGGGGCTAGAGCGAATGTGAGTGCGAATGCGGTTACAAACGACAAAATGCCTTTGACAAATTTTGACATGATGAATCTCTCCTTCTTTGGTATAAGATTGTAAAATTGACTCATCAACTTTACAACCCTATAATAAAGATATACGATAAAAGAATCAATTATTAACACCTCGAATTGACGATAATTTGTTTATTATTTCTTAAAGGAGGGACGACGATGAAAAGAAAAGCACTGCTGCTTGCCTTGGCCACAGTGTTTCTCCTGCTGCTCAATATCAGTATCCGTTCTCACCTGGAACAGTCTTCCACGGCCGATGTCCCTTCCCTGTCAGCTGATTTCAATGAAGCGCCATCCGTTGAATCCTCGAGTAGTTTAGTAGTAGACCAGGATCTTGACGATCCGGGATCAGAAACGGACGCCTTTTCCTTTCTAGCCAATCCGTCAGCTGATTATTATGAAATGAATGCAGATTATGTCGGCTGGCTCAAGATTGGCGGCACAGTCATCGACTACCCTGTCGTGAGAGGTCAGGACAATGAATTTTACCTTGAACATGACTTCTACAAAGAAGAACACATTTTAGGCTCGATTTTCATGGATTACCGGAACATCGGAATGGGCCTGGACGATCACACTATTTTATATGGTCACTATACTCAGACCGGTCTGATGTTTGCGGATCTGGACAAGTTCCTGTCGGAAGACTTTACCAAAGAAAATCCGACGATCAGTTTCCAGGATCCCTATACGAAACGGACCTATAAAATCTTCTCGGTGCACGTCACGCCTGCCGGTTCCGATTATATCCGGACTTCTTTTGATGGTAACGAACTGAAAGCATACTATGAAGAGTTGAAAGCCGATTCAGTCTATCCGATCGAATCCGAATTTAAAGCCGACCAGAAACTGCTGACCCTGATTTCCTGTAACTATTCAGTGGATGACGGACGTGTGTATGTCCATGCGTATGAAGTCACCGAAGAATAACGATATAAAGGCACCCCTTGGAGCATCACTCCCGGGGGTGCCTTTTTCTGAATTCATGATTCGGCACATTCTCATTTCAATAAAAAAAGAGCCGTGTTCAAGTGACCACTCACTCGAACACGGCTCGATCTTAATACTCATATTTTTTATACCTGTGGATCGGTTATTTTTTCTGTTTAGCAGGCTTGGCCATGACAAAGACGAAAGCTGCTGCCGTAGCGATCATTCCGGCTAGTAACAGTGTATTGGATTCAATACCTGTTTCAGGGACCTCGTCTTCTTCCATATCGACGTCCTGAAGTTCAAAGCCTTCCGGTACCAGGACAGTATCGATCACGTGAATGACACCATTTGAAGCTTCGATGTCTGTATCAACGATCATGGAATCATTGACCATTGGATCGCCACTCAAATCGAATGTGACGGTTTCGCCGTTGACAGTTTCTGCTTCCAACCCGTCAGTCAGGTCGCCGGCCATGACTGCGCTCGGAACGACGTGGTAAGTCAGTACGTCTGCCAGGTCAGGCTGGGCCAGTAATTCCTCGGCTGAAATATCCAAAGCGGCAAGCAGATCCTCAAACGCTGCGTTGGTCGGTGCGAAAACAGTGAAGGGTCCGTCGCCCTGTAGCGTTTCGACCAGTTCGGCACGCTGCAGAGCAGAAACGAGAATACTGAAGTCGTCGTTACCTAAAGCGATCTCGACGATATCCTGTTCGGCTGCTTCATGATTATCTGCGAAGGCGGTCGGAGCGAGGGCAACTGTGAGAGCGATAGCGGTGACAAACGATAAAAATGCTTTGACAAGTTTTGACATGATGAATCTCTCCCCTTGTTGATGTATTGTAAAATCGAATGAACGACCTTACACCCTTATAATAAGTAAGCTGGATAAAAAAGGCAATCAATAAAACTTCGAATTCAAAATATTTTTTAAAAAAAGATTTTTACGTGGCGAAAGGATTACTGCTTCGGGATGTGACCCTGTCATATCCGTTAGTAACATTGGCTAAGCAGATTTTTTGTCAGTATGGATTGCAGAACGTCTGGAATGATTGAAGACCAGCACGCTTTAGAGAAACACAACGATCCGAACGGATTTCTGTCAATAAGATACGGCAAAATAAATAAAAAGCTGACAGTGAGAACCGAATCCTCACTGTCAGCTTTATCTGTTACTCCGGTTTGATGATCTCTACGGCATCTTTGCCGTCATATTCTTTCATGGAGACTTTGACCTGCTCCTGCTTGGACGTGGGGATATTTTTTCCGATAAAATCAGCTTTGATCGGGATCTCGCGGTGTCCTCTGTCCGTGAGCGACGCGACCATGATTTTTTCCGGGCGTCCCAGGTCGATGACGGCATCCATGGCCGCACGGATCGTCCGTCCGGTATAGATGACATCGTCAACTAAAATCACGACTTTGCCTTTCACATCAACAGGGAAATCCTGTCCTTTGACTTCCGGGTCTTCCACCTCTTCCGGGAAATGGCGGTCATCACGGTACAGCGTAATGTCCAGTTCCCCTACAGGGACAGCAGTGCCTTCGATCTCTTCGATCTTCTCGGCGATCCGTCTGGCGATATAGACCCCGCGGGTTTTGATCCCCGCCAGGATAAGGTTATCGGTCCCCTTGTTCCGTTCGATGATTTCATACGAAATACGGGTCAATGCCCGGTTCAGTGCCACGGCATCGAGGATAGATACAACTTTTGACATCAGTCAGTCTCCTTTCACTTTTTTAACGTCGTCTTACCCAGTCAAGTGTCTCATTGAATGCATCAGGCAAGGGTGCAGTGAATGTCAGACGTTCGCCGCTTCTCGGGTGGACGAATGACAAGGATGCAGCATGAAGGAACTGCCCTTCCCCTTCCAGTGTTTTTCGTGGACCATACAAAGGGTCGCCGGCCATACGGTGACCGATATATTCCAGATGCACGCGGATCTGATGTGTGCGTCCGGTTTCCAGGTTCAACCGCAGCAGTGTATATTCGCTGAAACGCTCAATCACTTCAAAATGCGTGACGGACTCTTTGCCGCCTTGAATGACGGTGAACTTCTTACGGTTTTTCGGGTCTCTGCCGATCGGGGCATCGATGGTCCCTTTGTCGTTTTCGATAACACCGTGGACCAGTGCGATGTATTCGCGTTTTGCCGTCTTCTCCTGCAGCTGTTCAGCCAGCTTTTCGTGCGCCAGATCGTTTTTAGCCACCATCAGAAGGCCTGAGGTGTCTTTATCGATGCGGTGAACGATGCCGGGGCGAATTTTTCCGTTGATCCCTGATAAATCTTTGACATGATAAAGCAGCGCATTGACGAGGGTCCCGCTTGCGTGACCGATGGATGGATGGACGACCATTCCGGACGGTTTATTGACGACGACCACATCGGCATCTTCATAAACGATATCGATAGCGATGTCTTCCGGCTGGGCGTCGATCTCTTCAGGTTCTTTCACCGTCACATGAATGATGTCCCCGTTTTGCAGCTTGTAGTTGGCCTTTGCTTCCTCGTCGTTGACAGTGACCAGGCCGTCTTTGATCCAGGACTGGACCTGACTGCGTGAATGTTCGCTTAATTCTTCGCTTAAATATTTATCGAGGCGTCCAGTTTCATTTGATACATGAAATGTTTTTGTCTTATCCATTTATTTCGTTCCAACTTTCTTCTGTCTGTATTCTTTCCATTCGTCAAAGAACAGGTAAATCAGCATCAAGGCGACGCCCACGGTCAGTGACATATCCGCCACATTGAAGATCGGGAAATCGATAAATTCGACGCGGATCATATCGACCACATACTGCAGGAACAGCCGGTCGATGAAGTTACCGATCGCTCCGCCCAGGATCAGACTCAGTGAGAAAGCAAAGAACTTGTCATTCTTACCTTGGGTATGCATATAGTAAATGATGACGCCCACAACGATCAGAGTGACGATATAAAAGAAAATCATCTGGCCTTCCAGTATGCTCCAGGCTGCACCTGTGTTCTGATGATAGGTGAAGGATAATACAGAAGGGATAACTTCCAGTGTTTCATGTAAGGGGATGTTCTGAACAGTCAAATACTTCGTTAACTGATCGATCCCGACAATAATCAGTGAAATAATATAATATATCAGCATAGTGAACTCCTTTGTTAGTGTACCTTCTATTATTGTACAATATTTTCGAGTCAAAACCTACCTTGATTTGCTTATATCCATATAAATACTGGGATAATCAGCCATTTCTTTTACATTATTATTAGATTAATACGATTTCTGTATAAAAGCGTTTTATTTATGGTAAAAATTTGCTATACTCTACAGGATACTTTAAATTATAATTATGAGACTAAAATGTTAAAGGAGATTGCTATATGACAACTAAAAAGTGGGTCCTTTTCACACTCTCAGCGGTACCTTTAGTACTGGCTGGCTGTGACTCAGAGAACTTGGGCGAAGTGCAGGAAGCGACGAATGAGATCGAGAGTATAACAGATGAGGCTGTGGAAGATTTGAACCAGCTGGCACAAACAGAAACGGAACTGCAGGAACTGTTCAGTGAAACACTTGAAACAGATGAAGACCTGGCTACGCTGCAGGATGAGTCCTCCCCTGTCTTTGAAAACATCACAGCCAGAGAAGAGATCTTAGCCGAGCTGGAAGCCGTGGAAAATGATATGGAAGTCCAGCAGGAGATCCTGGGCACCTACGACGGGGAATCTCTTGAGCAGGAACAAATCGTACAAGTCGATACGGTCGTGGACGATTTTGAAGCGAGTCTTTCTACTTATATCGATGCATACTATCAGACTTTAGAAAGTGAAAGAGACTTTTTTACTGAGATCGCTGATGAAGAAGCCACTTATGACGACTTTGTCAATGGCATCGAAACACTCAATGAGGAACGCGAAAGCTTGAGAGAACCGGTGATGAACCTGGATGAGATCTTGGTCGATCTGGATGAAAACTTGACTGAACTGCAATCATCTATTGAAACAGAACTCAGCGAAGAGTAAGGAGACTGACCGATGAAAAAACTGATACTCTCTACCCTGCTTGCTTCCACACTCGTTTTGACAGCCTGTGAAGCGGCAGAAAGTGAAGAAACCCCAGAAACAGAAGAAGAAACTGTGCAGGAAGACACGAGCGATCAAGAAACAACGACGGAAACCGATGACACTTCTGAAGAAGAAACTGACGAATCCGAAGAAACTGTTGATGAAGAGGAATCTGAAGTGGCAGAAGCGCCTGAATACTTATATGAAGTAAGTGACAATTTTGCCTACATCAATGTGCTGGATGGGAAAGAAGCAAACAAGCAAGTCGCCCTCTTGACCTTTGATGATGGCCCTAATGAACATACTTTGGGTATTGCTGAAATTTTAGCTGATAAAGACGCCCCGGCTATCTTCTTTGTGAACAGCATGTATCTTGAAGATGATGAAGGTAAGGACATTCTGAAAGAAGTCCACGAAATGGGCTTCACAATAGGTAATCATACCCATACGCATGCAAGTCTGCCTTCTATTTCTGAAGATAAACAGACCGAAGAGATCATTAAAACAAATGACATGGTCGAAGAAATCATCGGCGTACGCCCCCGTTTCTTCCGGGCCCCATTTGGACAAAATACTGATCATTCGAAACAAGTTGTTAAAGACGAAGGCATGGCGCTGATGAACTGGACGTATGGTTACGACTGGGAAGCCGACTATCAGAATGCAGATGCTTTGGCTGATATCATGGTCAATACGAATCTGCTCGTATCAGGTTCCAATCTGCTGATGCATGACCGCGAATGGACGAAAGAAGCTACCCCGGCGATTATCGACGGCTTGAGAGAAAAAGATTACGAACTGCTGGATCCAGAATTGATCCAGACTGGAAATAGTGAAAGTGAGGAAATGACCAATGACTAAAATGCTGAAAAAGACACTCATGGGTTCTGCGGCTGTTTTAGCCTTAAGCGGAATCGCCAATACAACAGTCAATGCAGACGAACACGAAGAAACAGAAACAATGGAAACCACCTACTTAACGGTCAATACAGAACCTTTACTTAGGGTACCTGAAACATTCCCGAGTCAGTTCAAATATGACAGCGGTGTGGACATCGCCTATCCTGAAGACGGTGTCAAAGGTGTCTTCGTAACGGCCCACTCTGCCGGCGGTGCACGCATGGAACCGCTGACGAACTTGCTCAATACCACCGACTTGAACGCGATGGTCATTGACGTGAAAGAAGACAATGGCGATATCACGATGCCACTCGAATCTGATCATGAACTCGTCAATAAGTTTTCCAATAACTGGATCGATCCGGAAGGTCTGATGTCTCATCTTGAAGAAAACGAGATCTATCCGATCGCGCGTATCGTCGTCTTCAAAGATTCTGAGCTGGCTAAGGAACGCCCTGATCTGTCCTTTAAAAATCCCGACGGCTCTGTCTGGTCAAACCGTGCCGGTCACAGTTTCGTCAACCCGTTCCAGAGAGAAGTCTGGGACTACAACGTTGAAATTGCTAAAAAAGCTGCCATGATGGGCTTCAAGGATATCCAGTTCGACTACGTCCGTTTCCCAGAAGGGTTTGAACTGCGTGATGAAGAACTCGATTATTCCCGCGGGGACTATGCTGACAATGATATGGATAATGTCCAGCAGCGTGTCGAAGCCGTCACGGACTTTGTGGCGTATGCCAGAAAAGAACTGGAAGCCTTTGATGTCGATGTCTCTGTCGATATCTTCGGTTACTCAGCAACTGTACCGGAAGCGCCCGGCATCGGTCAGAACTTCTCACGTATTTCTGAGAATGTCGATGTTATTTCATCCATGATCTATCCGAGTCACTGGGGACCAGGATCTCTAGGCATCGCCAAACCGGATCTGGAGCCATATAATACTGTTGCCAATTATATGGAACATGAGAACAGAGTCCTCGGCGAATTAGGCGAAAACGCCCCTGTCTCCCGTCCATGGATCCAGGACTTCACTGCTTCCTATTTAGGCTCGGGCTGGTACAAGAATTATGGTGCTCAGGAAGTGAGCGACCAGATTCGTGCCTTAAACGATCATGGTGTCAACGAATTCCTTCTATGGGATGCTGCCAACACTTATTCTGAAGGTGCGCAATACAGTTTCGACTAAACTTGATACTATAAGGAAAGCTGGGACCGCGGTCCCAGCTTTTTTATGACTACACGTACAGCGCGATGTTCATGATTCTTCTGAACTGGCGCCAAAACACGTGGGTGACCTTCCATGCGGTCCTGATTAGACCGCAGCCTGATCATTCATTTTAGAATGGGTAAATATAGTGACTATAGCAGCAACTCGAGGCAATTTTGGTCTGTCGAGTTCGAGATATATGCCTGTCTATTTCTAAAAAGGTATAAAGCGAGCAGACTCTTATTCCAAAATAGTCTGCTCGCTGTTTTCATACTTTTCAATTAAAACAATTAATGCACTTGCACCGTTTCGCTGATGTCCAGCATCACAAGACGGGACTCCAGTACAGGCTTCTGAAGGATCGATTCCAATGCCCGCTTGTAGAGTGTCAGCTGGCCGCGATACTTTTTGAGCATCTCGTCCCCCGCCATCTGGCCTAAATGAGCGACCCGGTCCGTTTTGTAGTCGAACAGAATGATGCCGTCTTCCCTTTCGATATAGCCGTCAATGATTCCGTGGATAAGCACGTGATCATCCAGTGCTTCCATATCGTGGAAGATATCCTGTGCTTCCATGAGCAGCGAGAAGGGCACTTCTCGTTTCATGTCTGAAGCGTGTGCAATAATGTACTCTCCGAATGCTGTCCTAAAGAAACTGAGGATCTCTTCTGTACGTATCAGTTTCGCCAGTTCAGGCGTGAAAACCTTCTCCTTTACTAAACGATCGATGACAGCATAAACGGAGGCTCTCGCCGGTTTCTCACTCAAGTCAAGCGTCTGCAGCACCAGATGCGTCGCCTGACCCACTTCTGCCGGAGTCGGCTTAAGATCTTCCTGGATGAAGGACGGTCGGCTCAGCTGATCTTCGACATACCGACTCACTTGTCTCGGTTTGGTGACATCGATCTTGACCATCTGACCATCGTCCGGTTCTTCAAACAGGCGTTTGATTTCTGAGACCGACTGATAGCTGGTGGTCTGTGTAGCGATTTGATAAGCATACGGCTTGTTCATCACCATAAGCGCTTCGTCGACCGCCTGCTTGATTTCCTCATCGGCCTGCGCTTGGATGGTGCCTTCTTTCAGCTTCGGATACCAGTCAGATGTTTCTGACTTCTGATGTGACAACAAGGCTTCTTCCAGCTCTTCCTGTGAATAGAAATGCACACCAAAGGATGTATCATAATGATGGATCTCATCATTTTGAGCAGCGATCGGCCGTGATTCATCCATCTGTTCATGCCGGATGATGCTGAAACCGATCCAGTCCATAAAGCCGCGGGCACCTAAACGCATGTCTGAAGGCAGGACACGTTTGGGATGGCCGCCGACCAGTCCCCACCGTTCAAGAGCAGCCGCTTCATTCTTGTATGATCCAACCAGCAGGAGTTTCTGTTCAGCACGCGTCAGTGCGACATAGAGCACACGCATCTGTTCAGACAGCAGTTTGGTTTTCTTTTTATATTTCAGCGCTTTTTCAGGCAGTGTCGTTTTCTTCTCACGAGTATTCAAGTCACGGTACTCTGCCCCTACACCATATTCTTCGTCAAAAACCGTGGCCCCTTGTGCATCTCTGACATTGAACCGTTTTGTCATGTCCAGTACAAAGACGATCGGGAATTCGAGTCCTTTACTGGCATGGATCGTCATGACGCGCACCGCATTCTCACTGTCAGAGATTGCCTGCGGTTCCGCCAGATCCTTATCTTTCTTCTGCATTTTTTCTATGAAGCGGATAAACTGAAACAGGCCCTTGAATGACGTCTTCTCATACGCGGCTGCCCGTTCATACAAGGCATGCAGATTGGCCTTACGTTGTCTGCCGGAACTCATCCCGCCGACATAATGCAGAAAACCCGTATCTTCAAAGATCATCCAGATCAAGTCGATCAGTGAACGACGGTGTGACTGTTTGCGCCAGTTTTCCAGCATGGCCAGAAAAGTCTGGACCTTCGCCTGCAGTTCGATATTTTTAATGTCCTGCCAGTCATCTTTCGCTGCAAACTGACTCAACGCATCGAAGTAAGACGACTGTTTATCGATGATCCGGATGCGGGTCAGTTCCACCTCGTCCAAGCCGACGATCGGCGAACGCAGCACAGCAACGAGCGGAATATCCTGCTGCGGATTGTCGATGATTTTGAGAATGGACATCATGATAGTTATTTCAGTGGTCTGGAAGTAGTTCTGTGTATCTTTCACTGCAGTTGGTATGCCCAACTGTTTGAAAATATCCTGGATATCCAGATTATTTTTCTTTGTAGGTGTCAACAATACGATGTCTTTTAGTCCCAAAGGCCGCATGACTTGGGCTTTCTTGTCGTAAATCTCATATCCTTCGGCCAGCATTTCCAGGATCTTGTTGGCGACCATAAAGAGTTCGCCTTTCGTTTTCGTATCGATATTGAAAGACGTCGACAAGGCTTCCGGTTCGTCCTCTTCTTCAGACTCTTCTTCTTTCGATTCGTAGATCAGGATCTCCGTCTGAAAATCTTCGGAGTCTGGAAAGGCAATAAAGCCATTGATCAGTTTGGCCGAGTCATCATACGTCAGGTCCCCGACCTCTTTATCCATCAGCTGATCGAAGACGAAATTGGTGAATGACAGGACATCTTGGCGTGACCGGAAATTTTCAGCGAGAATGATCCTTTCGCCTGCTTCTTTCTCGGCATAGCGTTCATACTTATCGATAAACAGACTTGGATCTGCCAGACGGAAAGAATAGATCGACTGCTTGACGTCGCCGACCATAAACTGGTTCCCGTTTTTCGGGTCCGGTTGTGTGACCCAAGTCAGTATTTCTTCCTGGATCTGATTGATATCCTGGTATTCATCGATCATGACTTCTTTAAACTGATGACGGTAATGTTTGGCTGCTTCAGAAGCTATTTTGCCTTCCGCCGTCTGCTCTGACAATATCCGGAGCGTCAGGTGCTCGAGGTCGTTGAAGTCCAGCACTTTCCTCTCAGCTTTAAAAGCCTGATAGCGTTCGTAAAAGAGCGTAGTGACACGAGCCATTTCTTCTACCAATCTGCCGACCTTCGACATGCTTTCCAGCTGTTCATCCGGAGAAAATGCGAACACATCATTGACCATGTCGGTATACAAGTCTTTGGCCTTGTCCCTGAAAGGTTTCATCTCTCTACCGATTTCCTTCACCGCTTCGGGCGTGTCTTTTTTGTTGGGTGCATACCATCTGCTGTGACTGAAATCATTAATAAGCTCATAGGCTTCCTGCAGATTATTGTCTTTAACAAGTAACTCAAGCTGGCTGATGTGATTGAGATCCTTTTCTAATATCCCGAGGGTTTTACCTAGCGCTTCTTCACCGTTGGCCATAGCAATGGCATCTTCCAACAGTTCTCTCACACTGTACACCGTACTGAGGAGCTGTCCTTTAATGAGCTGCTGAAAGACAAAGCTTTGGCCCAGATCATTATTTTCCACCGAGTACATTTGACTCAGTCCCGACAGCCATTCCAGCGGATCCGGATTGGCCCGTGAGAACTCATATAATGACAGGACCAGGTCAGTCATGCCATCATCGTTTTTGTCACTCGAATAAGCCGCAGCCAATTCTTCGAACAAGGCATGATCGTTCCCGTAAAGCTCTTCACGCAGTTCGTCCCAGACGTCCTCTTTCATCAGAGCGATCTCGGTATCATCCGTCAGTAGTCGGAAGACGGGGTCAAAGTCGATCAGATAATAATAGCGTCTGATCACTTTCAGGCAGAAAGAGTGGAGCGTTGAAATATCTGCATGTCCCAGCATAGGGATCTGTCTGATCAGATGATGTTTCTGATCAGGATCCTTGCACGCGTTGATTTCTTTCTGGATGGCCGACTGGATGCGCTGTTTCATCTCTCTCGCCGCTGCATTGGTGTAGGTGACAACTAATAGCTGATTGATATCTGTCTGGTTTTTTATCTTTTCGATCACACGCTGGACGAGGACAGTCGTTTTCCCCGATCCGGCCGAAGCAGAGACCAGAAGGTTTTTGCCTTCATCATGGATCGCCTGCCACTGAGGATCGGTAAATTGGGTTCCTTCCGGTTTTTCAGGTATTATTTTCATCCGGCATCGTCCTCCTTTCCAGGTTCGATAATCTGATATTTCACTTTGAGCTTGTCGATCAGTTCATTCTGGTCTTTGATCTTAGGCAGATTGCGGTAATAGTTCTGGTTGTCAGGAAGCAGCACATCGAATTGCGAGATCGGATGATACACGCCGCCCACAGTTGTTGGCGTATGTCCCTTCTTCTCGTAAAACGGCGCCAGCTGATTTTCACCGGACAGGATCAGGTTACCTGCCTCTCTGATTTTGGTCCGGTGGTGTCTCAAGAGCAGCTCCAGGTCATCCAGTGTGATGAACGAGCCTCGCAGCTGGCCTTTCACCAGTTTCTTCAGCGGATAGACCAGCGAGGAGACCCCGTTATCCAGTGTCTTGTCTATACTGGACAGCAGATCGTCTTCGTTCAGCAGGATGCCCTTCATTTTAAACTCTTTAAGCATTTCTTCCAGCCAGTTTTTATCTTTCACTGAGCGGCCGTCAAGCAGGGGATTCTTCACTTGGGCGTAAAAGGCCCCGGCCGGTTTGGCTTTTCTGCCGAATAATTCTTCTGAATGCTCGACTGCTGTATCCAGATAAGTCAGCAGCTGCATCATCAGACCGTGATATATTTCATCAAATTCAAGTTTTTTGGCTCCAGATTTATAGTCGACCACACTGATGTAGAGCTGATCATCGATTTCCAGAGTATCCAGACGATCGATCTTGCCCCTTACATGGAGTTTGCCGCCGTTGTTCAAAGGGAAGGACAGTCCGGGAACGCCCTGTTTTGCTGCGATACGTCCGAAAAGCACTTCCGATTGCTGCGGGGTCATGCGTGAGCGGCGCGACTGATTGGAGATCGCCCACATCATCTGTCTGATGGTGTCACTCAACTGTCTGCGGATAAACTTCATCCGGTTCGACATGGAAAGCAGCCGGAATTTATTTTTCTCATACAGTTCCTGCAGCACCTCATCGGTCAGCTCATTCAGTTTCTTGTCATTCAGGTCGCTCACATTCAAATTCCGGTTCACGATCGTCTTGAATACACTGTCCAGAGCATCATGGAAAAAGGTCCCGGTTTCAGCCGGAGTCAGTTCCTGAACGGTCCGTTCTTTCAGTTTCAGTCCATAGCGCAGGAAATGACTGTAGGGATCAAGGTAAAAACTCTCAAGCTGAGAAACGGATAGATACAGATCCTTCCCGTAAAGTTCCTCCGCCAGTCCGCGGTCCAGGCGCTTGGGAATATTGGAATACTCTAGACTGCTCAATATTTTCCGTTCGATCGGATGCGCATCTTTAAAGAGCGACTGATACAATTTCATCCAGAAAAGTGACGGCTGGTGTTCTTTGTCGATGCCCTCACGCAGGACATTCACCAGATGGCCCATCGTCTCCCGCCGTGAACCGACAAAGGAAAGAAGGGTCTCTGGAGGTTCCTGTCTGAGGTTCCCTGGTTCAGCTTTTATCTGCTTCACAGGGACAGACAGCTGGCGGCTGATCCGTTCGATGTAGGGGCTCAGCTGGTTGTCACCCGAACCGTCGTTCTTGACCGGATAGCTGAATATCAGTCGTTCCGAGGCATTCATGAAGGCTGTGTAAGCCGCAAAAGGTTCACTCGCCAGGCGCCCGCTTGTTGTCGGAGCCAAATATTTGTCGTCAGGCAAGTAGGCCGACAATGCCTCCCTGTCTTCATCCGTCAATATCGAGTCATTCTCCTGACTCATCGGCAACTGGGTATCGGTCATCCCAAGAATGATCACGACTTTTTTAGTGTTGATCCGTGATTTATCGAAGGTGGTGAACATGACCTGGTCGATGCTCGGCGGAACGATACTGTAAGTCGCCTGTTCGAAGCCTGTTTCCAGAATAGACAGGAAAGTATCCAGATCCCAGGGTTCATCTCCCAATACATCGACGAATTCATCGAGGAGCTGGATGAACGTCTGCCATACCTGTTCGTGTTTTCTAGCCTCTTCCAGTTCGCCCTGTTCGATGGCCTGGTCACGCCAGTAAAGCAGCTGATCATTGAAGCCCTGCTCATCAAGAAACTGATACAGCAGGCGGGCAGCCTCGCGGTTTGTTTCTAACTTGGACAGCTTCTGATAAAATGGCAGCAGGATCTTTCGCACCTGATCTTTAGCTTCGTTGGCCTGACGCTGCATCTGTTTGTCCGCATCCAGCTGCTCATCCATTTCTTCCAGATGGAAACGGGCATAGATCCATTCTTTATCTTCGACCCATTCCCGTCCTTCATAGCCATAGGCCAGCATGACATTCTCTAAAATATCCAGTCGCGTCCGCCAGTCTTCTGCTTTGTCGTTCCAGAAAGCCAGTTTCTCCAGATTATCTTTCGGCAGCTGTTCATTTTCGATTAAAGGAATAAAGAGCTCGGTTTTTAAGAAGCGCATGATATCATCATAACGCCAGTAGCGTTTGTGTATCAGGAACAGACTTTGGATCGCTTCGACCAGTGCATGTCCCGACATATGATCAGCCTGATCCACGAACAGTTCGATTTCGTTTTCCGCAAAGGTCGCTTCAAGCATCCATTTATAATCATCAAGCACCCGGGACACCACGAGGATGTCTTTGTATCTGTAATTGTCTGTTGCAACTAGTTTCTTTATCGTAGTTGCTGCATGCAACACTTCAGCTTGTTTGTTCTCTGCTGCCCTTATTTCAATGCATTCCTCCATGGAAAAGTCTTTAGGCAACGGCTTTTCCGGCGACAGGTCAAAACTGTCGACCCAATATTTTTCCAGTTTATTCAGTTCGCTACAATGCTCGCTGCTGGCTTCATCCAGCACAACATCATACTGGATCTGAAGATCTCTCTCACGTGCCTGCTGGTACAGACGATAGTAGGTCATGCCTGTTTCATAAAAGAAATCCGTCAGGTCAGGTGGTTCGACGGCATGTTTTTTATCCAGGATCAGAGAGACTTTGACATCCTGCGCCTGCTCGACGAGTTCCAGAATCAGCGCCTGTTCCTGAGCAGAGAAACTGTTGAAATGCTCGATAATGATCTGCGTCTGAGACAAGTCTCTCTCTTTGACTTCCTGGATCAGTGCTTCGAGCATATCTTCTTTTTCGATATATTTACCAATAAGCTGATCCATGAACGCTTCATATAATCTCTTTATATCTGTTAATTTTAGTTTCAGGTCACTGTTCACTGCTTCATCGGACCATTGATCGATAAAAAGCTCTCCCAGATCTTCGGGATGCACACGCCCATTCCTCATTTCCATGAATAAGGTCGTGGTTTTATCAACGAATCCCTGCTGGTGGCTTTCTCCTCTGAATATGGTCAGATCTTCTTCATTTTCTTTCAGTATCTTGCGTATCAGCATGGACAGCCCTGTCTCTGTCAGCTGAGAATGACTGAATACAGCCGTATCCTGAAGGTAATACCAGGCCAGCCGACTGAAACTGAAGACCTGCAGATTGATCATACCGGCGTAGTGGTCATGCTTCTCCGTATCTGACTGACTGGCTTTGATGTATTCCAGTATATTCATCTCAGACTCAAATTTGATGTGATCCGGGACGAGATAAAAGACCTGGTTATCACTGTCTTCACGGGACCACTCGACAAGCTGGCTGTAAATGTGCGCTTTCTTGTTTGTATGTAACCGTCCCAGTATAAACTGCAAACTCATAGCCGCACTCCTTTCTCTATCCTGATGGGTCTATCATCACTGATCGTGGATCGACTCCTGTAAGCATAAAAGAAGAAAGGAAAGAAAGCCTCTCAGCTTTCGATCCTTTCGACCCCTTATTCAGCTGCCAGACGTGCGATTTCAACGAGGACATCTGTCGCTTTTTCCATACTTTCGATGGCGACAAATTCATAGCGGCCATGGAAGTTTTCTCCGCCGGCAAAAATATTCGGCGTCGGCAGACCCATAAATGAGATTTTCGAGCCGTCTGTCCCGCCTCTGATCGGTTTGACGTCTGGTTCGATATCCAGGTTCTTCATCGCTTTATCAGCCAGTTCGACTGGTCGCATGTCTTCTTCGATGACATCACGCATATTGTAGTAAGAATCTTTCATGATCACTTTGACACGTTCTTCTTCAAACGGTGCGTTCAAGCGGATCGCGATATCACGCATGAGCTGTTTGCGCTTGATAAACAATTCTCTATCATGATCACGGATGATATAGTTCATTGACGCCCCTTCAACTGTGCCTGTCAGTCCCATGAGATGGAAAAACCCTTCACGACCTTCAGTTTCTTCCGGAACATCCTGACTGGGCAGGGCTTCGTCAAAGGCAATAGCCAGTTTCAGGGCATTGACCATTTTCCCTTTCGCCGTACCGGGGTGGACGTTTTTGCCTTGGATCAGTACATTGGCACCTGCGGCATTGAAACTTTCGTACTGCAGTTCGCCGACCGGTCCGCCGTCGATCGTATAAGCAAAATCTGCGGCAAAGTGATCCACGTCAAAACGGTCTGCGCCGACGCCGATCTCTTCATCCGGGCCAAAAGCAATACGGATCTTGCCGTGCTTGATGTCCGGATTGCTGATCAGGTGTTCCATTGCGGCAAAGATCTCTACGATACCTGACTTGTCATCGGATCCAAGCAAGGTCGTGCCATCTGTGGTGATCAGGGTCTGTCCGATGTAGTTGTTCATATTCGGAAAATCTTTCGGTGATAGTTTGACCCCCAGTTTTTTATTCAGAACGATCTCTCCGCCGTCATAATTTTCATGTATCTGGGGATCGACGTTTTCAGCATTGAAATCAGCGGTGTCCATATGTGCGATATAGCCGATGACCGGCACCTCTTTGTCCGTGTTCGACGGCAGGGTCGCTGTGACAAAACCGTTGGCATCATTGTATTCCACTTCTTCCATACCGATCTCCTTCAGATCTGCCATCAGTTTCCTGGCAAATGCGACCTGTGTCTGCGTTGAAGGAACCGTAGTTGATGAGCTGTCTGACTGTGTTTCGATTTTGACATATTCTAAAAAACGATCGACTAAGTTCTTGTACATGTTATCCCGCCTCTATTTGATATAAGTAAATACGTCTTTCTGTGTTTCTGCTTTCAGTATTTCTATGTCCCACTGATTGTACTCTTTACACTGGTTCAGATATTCATACAGTTTCGGTACAGCGATGGCTTCCATATAATGGCCGGCATCGATAAAGTCCAGACCGTACCGCAGCATATCCTGAGCGCCATGGTAGGAAATGTCTCCGGTAATATAAAGGGTCGCCCCTTTTTTGAGCGCTTCTTTGTAGTACTTTTCACCGGACCCTCCTAGAACTGCTATTTTGGTGTGCTTTCTGTCGGCATTGACCGACCCGTACCTCACGCCGTCAACATCAAACTGCTCTTTCACTTTTTCGGCCAGGTCTGATGCGGAAAGGGGCTCCTTCAGCACACCTACACGTCCAAACCCAAAGGGCTCTGACAGATACTCGAGAGTAAAAATATCGTACACGGGTTCTTCATATGGATGGGCTGCTTTCAAAGCTGCGATACTTTTCATGACATCAGCATCTTTGACCATCATTTCGATACGCTCCTCATGGATGCGCGCTGCTTTGCCGATTTCGCCTTCTGCCGGGTCTGCCCCCTCTTGTGGCGTAAAACGGCCATAACCACTCAGTGTATAGGAAACATCCGTGTACGCGCCGATTTCACCGGCTCCGACAGCATGGAGGGCTTTGCGGACATCATCAGAAGCGTGATCCGGGACATACACAGCCAGTTTCTTGAAGCCACGCTGCAAACTGACTGACATGACCTGGCGATCGTCTTCACTGATACCCAAGCTGTCCGCCAGCCAGTCGTTCATCCCGCCGGCTGCCGCATCCAGATTCGTATGGGCAGAATAAACGGCAATGTCCGATTTGATCAGGTCGATGTACTGCTTTCTTCTTTCATCTTCCTGATTCAGCGTTTTCTGAGAGGTGAAAATTGCCGGATGATGGGTCACGATCAGGTCAGCCTGTTTCTGTTTGGCTTCTTCGATCGTATCTTTATCGACGTCCAGGGCGACGAGCACGCGCTTGACTGATTGTCTGACGCTTCCAAAAGATAAACCGATGGGATCCCAGCTCTCTGCCAAGTCCGGGGGCGCAAGCTGATCGATCTGACTGATGACATCTGATACATTCACGTTGTTCACTTGATCATCTCCTCGATTAACTTCAACCGTGCATTCAATTCTTCCAGTTTTTCTTTATTTTTTCGTTCCGCCTTTTCCATCTGTTCCAGGACGTATCTTGTTTTCCCTGCTTCGCCTTTCCATTTCTCTTTAAAAACGGACGATTTTTCCTGACGAAGGAAGGGGCCGAACAAAAGATCCTTCTCATCGTAAGCCGGCTTGTCAGCTGACGGTTTCGCTTTGATTATTTCATAGCGCTTCCCGTTTTCTTCCAGGATCGTTTCTGCTTCGATGGCATAGGACTCATTCATCAGATACTCACGCACTGCCCGTTCATTGACGTTCGGCTGCAGGATCAGCGTTTCCTGACCCGTTCGTTTACCCAACTGTCTGCCTTCTTCCAGTATACGCACGATCAGTGGGCCACCGACACCCGCGATCGTTATAGTGGTGATTGCGTCATAGTCATTTAAGACCTGCAGGCCATTGCCCAAACGCACACTGACGGTTTCTTCCAGATCCAATCGGGACACTTCGTTTACGGCATTTAAAAACGGTCCTTCAACGACTTCGCCGGCAACAGCACAGTCGATCTGCTTGTTCTGTGCCAGATAACACGGCAGGTAGGCGTGATCGGAACCGATATCGGCCAGCCTTGCCCCTTTTTCAACGTAATCAGCAACGACTTGGAGCCGTTTGGATAAATTTACTGAATTCATAGGTCACCTCTTCTGTTCTACTCTCTTTATTTTACCAGTTTTTTTATAGAATTGAAAAGAGAGACTGATTTTTTTACAGTAAAGGTGTTTATGTAAAAAAAGTCTATTGCCCGCATCAGAAACCAGGCAATAGACTCAACCACCGTCTACTGGATTTTATTTTTTGTAAGCGTCCATGTCTTCATCTTCACGTGAAAAGTCACGTCCGCCAGTCAGCGGATCATTGATATCTCCGCTCGTATTGTCATCTTGTTTGGTCAGGTCACGCTTGCCGCCACTCGGATTCACTTTTGTATCCGGATCTGTGTCCCTGACGCCTTTGTAATTGTCCAGATCAGCTTTCCCGTTGGCTGTATCCGTTTTGTCTGACGTATTTCTATCAGTCTTACCCAACTTGTCGTGATCTCTGTCTACGCTGTGAGTCGCCCGGTCGTCTTCTGCTCTATTGACAGGCGTGGTTCGCGGTGTTCCTCCGTCCGTATCATGGACTGCAGCTGCAGAGTTGTATTGGTTCAGATCTTCCCCTTTATAGCCATCCAGCACCACAACGACTTTACCGCTTTTGATGTCGTCTCTGTATGGATAAAGCAGATCGTCTTCCTGATTATAGCTGGCATCTCTGCGCCGTTCATCGTGATCATAAGTGTCTGATGAAAAGGCATCTTTAATCTGCTCCCATAAGGACTGATCGTCTTTGTTCGTTTCTCTGGTTTCGCGTGTCGGGGTCGTATCTGCTTCAACGTTTACTGCCTCATAATCACTCTGGGTCTGGGTCACGTTTTCATTTGCATAAAGTATGATGTTTTCTTTCTGATAGCCCGCATCTTTCAGCTTGTGGACAATATTTAAGGCTTCATCACGTGTGTCATAGCTGCCTACAACCGTTTTATTTTTCTCCTGCATAACGATTCCTCCTGTTGTGAATTTAAGTGAGGCCATCTCTTTTCCCACTTGTTTTTATTATAAGTCACGCCTGCTGATAATTCTAGAAATAGCCCTTATACTAACCCCTGCAAAGGACTGCCCGTTAATATAGAGCAAAAAAATCTATTGCCTGCTGTTTAAATCAGCAGGCAATAGACAAGGGGGAACGAGTGATCATTTTTTGTAGCGGTCTCTGGTTTCCTCAGAACGGTTAAATTCTCTGTTCTCAGTCGTCTGATCTTTGTTCAGATCGGTCGTCCTTCCGGTGTCAGAAGGCATGGCTGAGGTGTTGCCCGGATCATCGACATTACCTGTATCCGAAGGCATCGCGGCAGTATTGCCTGCATCTGCGGCTCTTTCTGTTGGCTGACCGCGATAGTTTTCGACCACCACGACAAAATGCCCTTTGGCAATGTCATCTCTGTACGGATAAAGGATATCATTTGATTGATCGTAGTTGGCACGCTTGTGTTCTTTTTCGTGATCATAGGTATCTGTCACAAATGCATCTTTGATTTTGTCCCACATGGACTGATCTTTTTCATCTTTATACTTTTTCGTTTCCGCTGTGTTATCCGGATCGACCACCACATCATGGGCTTCGTAATGCGTCAGAGCATTAGACTGTTCTTCGTTGGAATACAGGATGATATCGTTTTTCGGATAGCCTTCATTTTTCAGTTTGCTGACAACATCCAGCGCTTCATCCTGAGTGGGATAGCTGCCTACCACTGTCTTGTTCGCATTTACCATCAATATAACCTCCTGTTAAAGTTTAAACTCTCAAATGTGTCTCTATACTCATTATAAGAAGTATGCGCTTAAAAAACGAATAATACGTCTTTTCCCGATACATGACATTACTCGTAATGCGTCGCTGCCGTTTTTTCCTTCTGACTGAAATTGCGCTTTAGGATCTGGCGTATCCGCTTGGCTGTGAGTTGCCCCCCACACCACTCATATACCGAAGCCGTGGTCACTTTTTTCTCCGGGAACAAGTACTTCAGTTCACTGATATTGTGAAGACAGCTCTCTTCAATAGTCGTTATACGCTGACATTTTCTGCACAGGC
Source organism: Alkalibacterium subtropicum (assembly GCF_900112455.1). Taxonomy (GTDB): domain Bacteria; phylum Bacillota; class Bacilli; order Lactobacillales; family Carnobacteriaceae_A; genus Alkalibacterium; species Alkalibacterium subtropicum. The sequence goes on from NZ_FOLT01000009.1 coordinate 43,451, forward strand.
AGCTCCTTTGGGTCAGCTTTAAGTCGGTACTGCCACATTCCTTGCAGAAAAGGCTTTTTTTCAAGGCGCTGTAGTCACAGGAAGGTAATTCTTTTTTATATGAAACGTTTTTTCCATGCAGTTCCAGAAGCTTTTCTGCCAGTATTTGGTGGTTCTTGTTTAAATGCGTTGCTATACTGCTCAATTCTGAAAAGTGTCTTTCAATCTGATTTGAAAAAACGATTGGATCAGATTGCGAGGCATGATAAAGAAAAAATGAAGGATCGACAAAGACGGCCGAACCCTTTACAGCCTCATCGCATTTCAGTTCTTTGAACAACTGACTGAATTTTATCAATGAACGACTGATCTGTGACAAAGGATTAAGCACTTCCTGACCACTCATCGTCAGTAAACGTCCCGCCTGCATATCATAGTTCCCCTGATAATTCTTCACTTCATAAATCCTTACCCCTTCTGCCGTAATGATAAGTGTATCGATCTGAATCATCGTTCCGTTGATTACCAGCAGTACATCATTGAGGATCAGGCCTTCGCCGCTAAAATACTGTTCGACTTGATCATCAAAATAGCGCTCACCTTCGAACCCCTTTTCCAGATTATACAATGAACGCTTCTGATCGATGGGCAGAATCATCCGTTTATTCAATAGCTGCAGATAATGCAAAAGTTCTGGTTTGTCACGTTGCTTTAGTATTTCCATTGTTTTCTCCTCCTTAGTTAATACTATTTACCAAAGATGAAAAAACTCACGAAATTTGCCACATTTTTTATTTTCACCTTCAGTAGAGATGGTGATAATGGGAAGAGAGGTAGAAGTTAGACTAACTCGAGGAAGAAAAAAACAGTGAGTCATCATAAAAGAAAATGCTTTTGACCAGTCGAAATCAGCATCTGCTGGGTGGGTCATAATTAAGGTGTGTTCTATCTTCTCTTATTTTGATTAACCAGTGAGTGGTCAAAACAAAGCCCGTTTAGTGACCACTCACTGGCCATACCTTTACGGGTAGGCAACAAAAGACCATTTTGATGCCTACCCGATATTGAATGTGTTACTGACTGGTCACTATCTGCCTCATATAAGACAAACCCCATCTTATATGAGACATGAGCAGGTACAAGTGAGACCTTATAGTGACTAGTGTGAAAAGAATAGTGTCGGGTAGGCAGAAGGTATATTCTTTAAGCTATCTGAACATCCTTTATAAGCTGAGCAGACAGAAGTTCACCCGCACTTGACAAAAAAGTTGAGATAAGAACCCGACAGGTCGTGATCAGGCGCTCCGCCTGATCTTTCATCTTCGCTTCAAGCTTTATGAAGGGACAGACGCGCTTAAAGGCGCGTCTGGTCCAATCAAATCTGCTCAATGCTGACGAAACGGGACGATCGGCCCGTTTCAACATAACAAGAAGACCGAATGCTCTATGTAAACACATAAAACACTCGGTCTTTTTAAATTATTCAGTTAAATGCTGATCGGGAGAATCTTATTCTTCTGAATCGTCTTCGTCTTCACCGATAACTTCTGGTTCAGGCATTTCGTCGTCAGCAGTTGGTTCAGGCTCTTCTTCGATTTGAGGAGCTGAAACAGATACTACTGTTGAGTCTGTGTCTGAAAGCAATTCGATGCTGTCGTCGATCGCGATATCAGAAACATGTTTCGTGTCGCCGATTTCCATTTCTGAAACGTCAACAGTGAATTCTGAAGGAGCTTCAGCAGGCGCCACGTTCACTTCTAATTCAGAGATAGATTGTGATACGATACCTTCTTTGATTTCTTCTTCGCCTGTGATATAGACTGGGATCGTCATGTTGACTTTTTGACCTTTAGTAAAGGCTAACAAGTCCACGTGATAGATTTCAGGTTTCAACGCCGCGTTTGTTTTTTCTTTAACGAAAACATGGTAAGTGTCTCCATCCACTTCGACGTCGAATACGCCGTTTGCGCCAACTTCACGCAAAGTCATTTCGAATTCTTTTCTGTTCAATAAAACAGCTACGGTTTCTACTTCTCTCCCGTAGATCGCTGCTGGGATCATGCCTTCTTCTCTTGCTCTTCTTGAAGCTGAACTTCCTGTTTCGGTACGTTTTGTCGCTGTTAATTTCATAAAATTTTCACCTTCCACGATTTTATTTTAAGTAAATAGCATATTTCATTAACTGAACAAGCCAGAAATCAGTATACCAAAATTGTGAACAGATTGCAAAGAAAAGCGACAAGAACTTTTACTTTACAGTCGATTTCCCGCTTTTCCTGCTTCTCTGTCCTGACATTTTTATTCTAAAAAGTCTTTCAGTTGCTTGGAACGACTTGGGTGACGCAGTTTTCTCAAGGCTTTCGCTTCGATCTGACGGATACGTTCACGTGTAACACCAAAAACTTTACCCACATCTTCCAGTGTACGCTGACGCCCGTCATCCAGACCGAATCTCAGACGCAAAACGTTTTCTTCCCGGTCCGTCAAGGTGTCCAGCACATCTTCCAGTTCGTTCTTCAACAGTTCATACGCCGCATTGTCAGCCGGACTTGTAGCACCGTCGTCTTCAATGAAGTCGCCTAAATGTGAATCGTCTTCTTCACCGATCGGCGTTTCTAAAGAAACAGGTTCCTGTGAAATTTTCAGGATATCTCTGACTTTTTCAGTCGGCAGGTCCATTTCTGCACCGATTTCTTCCGGCGTCGGTTCTCGGCCCAAGTCCTGCAGCAATTGTCTCTGGATACGGACCAGCTTGTTGATCGTTTCGACCATGTGCACAGGGATACGTATCGTACGGGCCTGGTCGGCGATCGCACGGGTAATGGCCTGTCTGATCCACCATGTCGCATACGTGGAGAATTTGAAGCCTTTTTCATAGTCGAATTTCTCGACGGCTTTCATCAGTCCCATGTTCCCTTCCTGGATCAGGTCCAAAAAGCTCATCCCGCGGCCGACATAACGCTTGGCGATCGATACGACCAGTCTGAGGTTGGCTTCAGCCAGTTCCTGTTTCGCCAGGGTGTCGCCGGATTCGATGCGCTTGGCAAGAGAGACCTCTTCGTCGGCTGACAACAGATCGACACGTCCGATCTCTTTCAGATACATGCGGACAGGGTCATTGATCTTCACACCAGGAGGAGCGATCATTTCTTCTTTCTTCGCTTTTTCAGCTTCTTTTTCCTGTTTCTCGAGTTGCTTCGTCAACGGATTACCCTCTTCGTCAACGACCCCGATCCCTTCATCTTCCAGTTTCTGAACCAGGTCATCCATCTTTTCTTTTTCCAGTCCGAAAGGTTCTGCCAGTTCATCTGTGATCTTGACGTAGGAAACGGTCTGTTCTTTCTTTTTCTTCAAGTCTTTAATAAAACGGACAACTGCGAGTTCGTATTTTTCTTCAGGCTTTTTCTTGTTGTTCTTCGTTGTTTTTGCCATAAAATGACATGCCTCCTGATTTATTCTATTTATTTATTTTTTAATTGACGGTATAAGTTGATGATCTCGATACTTAATGACTGCTGTCTCTGTTTGTCCCCGGCTCTTTGGGCATCGACCAGTTCTTCCCGCTTGTTCTTGATGCGGTCTTCCAGCGGCTGGCGATTACAGATCAGATTCAGATAATCTTCGATCTCACCTGGCGCGATGTCTTCAGATAGGGACAGCCACATGATTTCAGATGCTCGGCTTTTCAGCTTCTCGTCCGGAAGGAAATCAATGAAAGACTGCACATTCGGATGATCATGTGAATGATAAAATTCTTCATAAAGAATAAATAAGAGCTGGTTCGATTCCACTGAAAAAGCCAGTTCCTTGTCTAGGGCATTCAGTTTCTGCCAGACGTCATTATCGGTGAACAGACGATACAGCAAGGCGTTTTCAGCTTTCATGGCCGCTGTCTGCTTCGGTTTGTTCTGACGAAGCACCACGGTCGGTTGTTCAGGTGTTTTTACCTGCTGCCGCTCAGTGCGCTTCTTCTGCTGCTTGCGGCGTTCTTTCTGATTTTCGATGATATGTCCGTGCATCTGTTCTTTTAAAGATTCCGTGGACAGATCGAAGGTTTCGGCCAGTTGATTGAGATACATTTCCCGCTCAACGGCCGATGTGACCCGTGTCAGTTCATTTAATACCGTATCGATATATTTCAACCGGTCACTTTCATTATTTAAGTTGACTTCTTTTTTGTGGTATTTCATCAGAAAACTCATTAGGGTGTCCCGGCCGTGTGCCAGGAAATCCTTGAAAGCCTCTGCGCCTTTTTTCTGAATAAAATCGTCGGGATCCATTTTTTCCGGAAAAGCGGCGATTTCAATAGAGAAATGCGTTTCATTGGTAATGAAATCCGTCGCTCGCTTGATCGCGTCCAAACCTGCCGAATCTCCGTCATAGGCGATCACGACATGATCCGTCACCTTGTCCAGTGTATGGACCTGTTCTTCTGTCAGGCTCGTCCCCATCGTGGCAAGGCCATTTCTAACCCCTGCCTGCCAGGCTGAAATGACATCCATAAAACCTTCGAACAGGAGGACTTCACCTTCACGACGGATGACCGGTCTGGCTTTGTCATAGTTGAACAAAACCCGGCGCTTGTTGAACAATTCCGTCTCCGGGCTGTTCATGTACTTGGCCGTCCGTATCTGTCCGTCTTCATTATCCATAAAGGCCCGGCCAGAAAAGGCTACGGTATGACCTTTGTCATCTTTGATCGGGAAAAGGATGCGGTTCGTGAAGCGATCGTAAAACGTGTCATCGTCCCTGTCAGAGAATAGACCTGTTTTTTTCAGGATCTCTGCTTCACTCAACCCTTCATTTTCCAGATACATTTTTAAGGCTTCTCTTTGCGGGGGAGAAAACCCGATTTTGAATGTGTCGATACTTTCTTCAGTCATGCCCCGGTCCAGCAGATACTGGTATGCCGCTTCTCCGGCTTTTGTATTCACTAGGACATGATGATAGAAGTGTTCTGCTTTTTCATAGACCGAAAGCAGCTTCCCTCTGGTTGAATCGGCATTCGGCCGGTTCTTTACTGCCTGATCAAACAAGGTCTGGTCGACAGGGATTTCGGACAGTTCGGCTGTTTTACCGACGGCTTCCACGAAAGAGATCCCTTCGATCTCCTGCAGGAAACTGAAGACGTTCCCGCCTCTGCCGCAGCTGAAACAATGATAGATCTGTTTCTTTTCACTGACCGAAAAGGATGGCGTCTTATCATCATGGAAAGGACAGGAAGCAAAGTGATTCTGCCCGGACTTTCTTAACTGAAGATATTGAGAAATGACTTGAACAATGTCTGTCTGTTCTCGAATAGAATTAATTGTTTCATCAGGTATTCTACTCATTCTTCATCCCCCTTCGTGTCCTGTTGCATTATAGCAGTTAATGAAAAGGCACACTAACCCTATAATAACCAATCTTTAGTATACCAAAGTTTCTATATTATGTAAATAATTCAGCTTCCAAGTTGCAAAAGAATGCAGAGATCTTCACAGTACTGAGACATTGTCTCGGTAACCTATAAAGTGGAGCGGCTTTGACACCACTTCCTGTGCTAGTAAGCACTTAACGAGTCACTCAACTTTCTTTGACACTACTTCCTGAGAAAACATCTGACGAACTAGTCGCTTAAGCTCCTTTGACACTGCTCCCAGTGACCGAAGCATTCAAAGTTTTTCCGCTCCCTTATTACCACCAGATAAAAAAGGAAAAGGCTGGAACAGGAATTCCAGCCTTTCTCAAATTATTCTGATTCAATTATCAAGCTTTGACTTTTCTGGCGAGCTGAATCATGCGGCTGCCCATACTCTTCCACATAACTTGAGCAATCAGGAAGTCGACCATGCTGTGAACAACAGTCCCGACACCGACCAGTAAAAAGACAGCGTAGAAAAAGCCAGCCTGGTAATCTCCGCTCCCGATCAGTCCAAAGAAGAACAGAGAGACAACGGCAACTTCTGCTAAGGCATGGAGGATCCCGATCGTAAAGGAAAACAGTTGGCTTTTAAGCGGTGAGGCAAGGACCTCTTCGCGTCTGTACTGCAGATAAAGTGCGCCGATGAGTGCAAAGACGACATGGCTGAGCGCCCGAAGTGTGATGACGATCGGAAAACCTGCAAGCAGAAAGCCGACTGCCGATCCCAGTGATACCATCACAGCAATGAATGGCGACAAAAACATGGCAAAAAAGATCGGAACATGGCTTGCCAGCGTGAACGAAGCCGGTTCGATCAGCACTTTGATCGGCATGACCATAGGGATCATGATCGCTATGGCTGTCAGCAATGCGGTGAGGGTCAGTCTGAGTGTGTTGGTTTTTCTTAGTGCGGTTGTCTGTTTGATAAAAAACATCTCCTTGTCTTATGTATATATAGGTGTCTTTACACCTAATAATTATACGGAGGATCAAGGAGATGTCAATAGGTTATTCGTAAATAAAGCCTTTTTCTTTCAGCTTCGCGATCAGTGTATCACGGGTCGTTTCATCTTTGGCCCGGATCGTATGCGTATGGATGCCGTGTGTGAGTGTCGAAAGCAGGGAGGTATCTGTCTCGTTCAGTCTTTCGATAAAATCATCCGCTTCCAGTCGGCTGGATATATTGAGATCGCCCCGGATCATGCCATAAAGTGGATGCTCGACGATGACGTCCAGGACTTCACAACCCGTGTCCACGATCGTATAGAGCTCTTCTCTCGTTTCTTCACGGCTGTGCACGCAGACCAGCTGTGTCGTTACGCCTGGTGCAGCTGCCTTTCTCATCATATATCCTTTGGGGGTGGAATATATGTCCTGCCCGGCAGCACGGAGCAGCGCGATATCACCGACAATGACCTGGCGGCTGACATTGAACTGCTCTGCGAGTGCACGCGCGACGATCGGCTCGGCACTGTTTGTTAAAAGCATAAGAATCTCTTCGCGTCTTTGTTCTGCTTCCATAGTGAACCTCCTTCAAAAACATTCTAGGAAAACTGGGCATCGTACAGCGCTTTATAGGCGCCGTCGCGTCCGATCAGGTCATCATGGCTCCCCTGTTCAACGATGCCTTTTTCAGCCACGACAACGATGCGGTCGGCATTTTTGATGGTCGCCAGTCGATGGGCAATGATCAGGGTCGTTCTGCCTTTGGACAGACTGTCTAAAGCTTCCTGGATCGCCTGCTCGGTCTCTGTATCCAAAGCCGAGGTGGCTTCATCTAAAATAAGGATCGGCGGGTTTTTCAGGAAAATTCGCGCGATAGACAGACGCTGTTTCTGGCCGCCGGATAATTTGACGCCCCGTTCTCCAATGATGGTGTCCAGTCCTCTCGGCAGCTGACTGACGACGTCTTCCAGATTGGCCATTTTCACGGCTTCAGCGATTTCAGCATCTGTTGCATCCAGTTTACCATATACGATGTTTTCTCTGATCGTTCCCGGGAAAAGGAAAACGTCCTGCTGGACCACACCGATCTGCTCGCGCAGGGACTGCAGTTTGATCTCTTTAATGGAATACCCGTCAATGGTTAACTGTCCGCTGTCGACATCATAAAAACGCGGCAGCAGATTACAGATCGTCGTCTTCCCTGCCCCGCTTGGACCGACAAAGGCAACCGTTTCGCCTGCTTTGATCGACAAATCGATGTCTTCCAAAACGACCTGGTTTTCTTCATAACTGAAGTGGACATCCTTGTATTCGATTTCCCCTTTTAACGCGGTCACATCATGGGCATAGTCGGTATCTTTCACCTCAGGGCTTCGTCCCATTTCTTCAAGCAGACGTCTGAAGCCGGCGATCCCTTTCGGGTAGCTTTCGATCATGTGATTCACTTTTTCGATCGGCCGGACGAATACATTGGCGAAGAGAATGAAGGCCACGAGATCCCCGTAGCTGATTTCGCCCTGTATCGTGAAGTAGGCGCCGAAAAACAGAGTGAACAGACTGATCAAACGGATGAAAAAGTAGTTGTAGGAATGGCTGATGGCCATCGTTTTGTAGAACAGATACTTTGATTTTTTGTAAGCCTGGTTCAGACGGTCGAAACGTCCCTGCTCGAATGCTTCATTGGAAAAAGCCTGAACGACACGGATCCCGCCGACAGAGGCTTCGATCCCTGCTGAGAAGTTTGCCAAATCATCATAGATCTGCGTGTTGACCTGCGTCATGCGCTTGTTGAAGAAACCCAGAGCCACCGCTATAAAGGGCACCAGGAAGAAAGTCATCAAGGCTAGCGGGACATGCACGTTCAGCATCAGACCAAAGGCCCCCAGTAACGTAAAGATCGTGATGAACACGTCTTCCGGCCCGTGATGCGCCACTTCGGCGATCTCGAACAAGTCGGAAGTGAGCCGGGTGATGAGTGTTCCCGTCTCCCGGTCATCGAAATACGAAAACGACTGCTTCTGCAGGTGATCGTATAAGTCCTGACGCATGTCTGTCTCAATATTCGTCCCCAGCTTGTGTCCGTAATAGGTGACGACATAATGCAGGGCCGTATTGAGCATATAGACGAGGAGGAGGCCTAAAGAGACCCAGATGATCAGAGGCCAGTCTCCACTCGGGAGTATTCGGTCAACGACCTGCTGGACCATGATGGGAAAAGCAAGCTCCAGTACGGCCACAACGGTCGCGGCGGAAAAGTCCAGGGTGAACAGTTTCCCATAGGGCCGGTAATAGGAAAAGAATTTTTTTAACATAAGATGGAACTCCTTCATTTTATTTCCATATAACCTTCCTGATAAACGAAAGAAGACAGTTCGCCTGCCTTCTTTGTCTGTTTATTTTATAACGAGTGTGCTGAACTGGGCAAAGGGTCGGGCCAGTTTATGGATCCGGTCCAGAAGAGCCAGGCGATTCGCTTTAACTGCCTCGTCATCGGCCATAACCATGTTTTCATCGAAGAAGGCATCGATCAGCGGATGAAGCTGGACGAACTGCTTCCAGGTCTCTTCGGCACTGATTTCTTTTTCATTCAGCATTTGTATAGCCGTCACGGCATCATAAAGCTCGCGTTCAGAGTCGGATTCGAATTTTTCAGCATCCACTGATACATTGGGATCCGCTTTTTCAGCCAGATTGGCGACACGGGTCAGCGACTCGACGACCGGCTTGAACTGCTCAGTCTGCTTCTCTGCTTTCAGGACTCTGGCCTGATCGATCAAGGCAACGAGGTTGTCATGAGACGCATTCAGAACGGCTTCTCTGACATCATAGTCTTTTTCCAGACCGGCATATTTTGACAGCCATAAATCCAGACGGTCCAGAATGAACTGGCTGACATTCTCTTTGTTCTGTTCATATAACGCTTTGGTTTCGATGTTTTGAACATGATGAATGATGGCGTCGATCCACTCGCTGATAGACAACGGGAGGTCGAAAGCTTCGACCATGCGCACGATCCCCATGGCTTGTCTTCTCAAGGCGAACGGGTCGTTGGAACCGGTCGGGATCAGTCCGATGGCGAAGAAAGACATCAGAGAATCCATTTTATCAGCAAGCGAAAGGATGGCCCCGACCTTGCTTTCAGGCAGGCCCCCTTCCATGCTGTCCGGCAGATACTGCTCAGCTAAAGCCTGGGCCACGGTATCTGACTCCTGACGTTCACGGGCAAAGATGCCGGCGATCTGACCCTGAAGTGAGGTGAATTCTGTAACGGTCTGCGTCACCAAATCGAATTTGCAGATGCGGGCAGCGCGTTTCACGTCCCCTTCCTGTTCCGGTTTCAAAGTAAAATACGGAACAAGGCTGTCTGCGATCCGTTCGATGCGCTCCTGTTTCTCATAAAGCGACCCGATTTTTTCATGGAAAGAAACCTGTTTCAGTTTTTCAACGAAATAGTCGATGGCATGCTTGTTGTCTTCTTCATAGAAGAACGCCGCATCAGCCAGTCGGGCACTCAGCACTTTTTCGTTCCCTTTGCGTACAAAGCCGAGCCCTTGGTCATTCCCGTTTCTCACAGCAATGAAATACGGCAGGAATGAGCCGCCTTCGCCTGCCTCGCGCACAGGGAAATAACGCTGATGGTCGGCCATGGCCGTTTCCAGTACGATCTCAGGCACCTTCAGATACGCTTCGTCGAAGGAACCGGAAAAGACCGTCGGGAACTCCACCAGATCCGTGACTTCATCGACTAAAGCCGCGTTAGCTGTCGGATCCTGCCAGCTGTTTGCCTGACACATCTCCTGGATTTGTGTGACGATCATCTTTCTGCGCGCGTCTCTGTCCACGATGACGGCTTCCTGATTCAGAGCTTCTTCGTAGTCTCTGGCATGGTCCAGAGTCACTGAATGGCCCAGGAAACGGTGGCCGCGGGTTTCTCTGCCTGAAGCCACATCAAACAGTTCCATGTCGACGACGGCTTCATCTAAAAGAGCCACCAGCCAGTGTACCGGACGGATGAATTTATAAGAATGATTGCCCCACTTCATCGATACCGGGAACGTCATGGACGGCAGACGGTCGGCCAGCGTTTCAAGAACAGCTTTTGCCGACTGGCCTTTGATTTCTTTTTCGATAAAGACGTACGCTTCACCTTTCACTTCCTTGAAGACGATATCTTCGACCGAAGCTTTCTGCCCTTTAGAAAAGCCGATAGCGGCTTTTGACCAGTTGCCTTCATCGTCCAGGGCAATGCGTTTGGCCGGACCTTTCACAGTTTCCGTGCGGTCGGCCTGCTTTTCTTCCAGTTCTTCCACCCTGACAGCCAGACGTCTTGGCGTGCTGTACACGTCGACTGTGCCATGTTTCAGGCCGTTTTCTTTCAAGTGCGTGCTGACCATTGATTTTAACTGACTGGCAGACGCTGAGACGACTTTGGCCGGCATCTCTTCCAGTCCGATTTCAAGTAAAAATGTGTGTGTCATTAGTTTTCCTCCTTAACGCCGTACTTTTCGATCCATTTAGCCGTTTCACTGTCTTTGATCAGCGGGAAGGAAAGTTTTGCGCGTTCTTCTAAAAAGGCTTTGGCGATCAGACGTGCCATATGACGGATGCGTTTCAGATAATCCGGACGGTCCGTCGCAGAAACAGCGCCTCTGGCATCTAGCATGTTGAAGGCATGGCTGCATTTCAATACATAGTCATAGGCCGGATGGACCAGGTTGTTTTCGATCTGCTTCAAGGCTTCCTTCTCATAGGCCTGGAATTGGCTGAATAAAAAGGCTGTGTCGCTCTGGTCGAAAGAATAAGCGGAATGCTCATACTCAGGGTGCTTGAAGATTTCGCCGTATTTGACACCCGGGGCCCATTCGATATCGTAGACACTGTTGACGTCCTGGATATAAGAAGCCAGACGTTCCAGTCCGTAGGTCAGTTCACTCGTCACTGAGTCCACTTCAAGACCGCCGACCTGCTGGAAGTAAGTGAACTGCGTGACTTCCATGCCGTCCAGCCAGACTTCCCAGCCCAGACCGGCACAGCCGAGTGACGGATTTTCCCAGTTGTCCTCAACAAAGCGGATATCGTGTTTCAGTGGATCGATACCAAGAGCTTTGAGACTTTCAATGTAGAGGTCCTGAATGTTTTTCGGTGAAGGCTTCATGACGACCTGAAACTGGTGGTGCTGATACAAACGGTTCGGGTTCTCGCCGTACCGTCCGTCAGCCGGTCGGCGGCTCGCTTCAACATAGGCGGCATTCCAGGGCTCAGGTCCGATGGCGCGTAAAAATGTATACGGGCTCATCGTTCCGGCCCCTTTTTCCGTGTCATAGGCCTGCATCAGCATGCAGCCCTGTTTTGCCCAGAATTGCTGCAGCGTTAAGATGATATCTTGAAAAGTTTTGACTTCTTCCATTTTTCTCTCTCCTTTTATAAAAAACAAAAAAAGACTCGTCTCTATACTGATACGCGTGTTCAGTATAGGGACGAGTCTTCTCGCGGTTCCACCCTACTTCTGACTTCTTTAATGAAAGCCAGCACTTTTAAATGGACACTCCGGATGCCTTTCAAAACAGTGATGTCTGTGGCTTCCACTCGCCCACAGTCGCTAAAATCATCCGCTGTTCCTACTCTTTCCTTCATCATGTCTTTTTGTCTATTGTCTAATCGATTTCTATAGTCTATCTTATCTTAATTAAATGATTTGTCAATCTTAAACTTTGACGCCCGTTGCACCGTCTTCTCAATCCGCTGCGTCGGCAGGAGGTTTCATCAGATTCTCCCATTCTTTCATACTGTCGATGAATTTGCGGCTTTTAAGCCGTATCCCGACCAGTTCATCATAAAGCTGATCGATCACCGCTCTGATTTCTTTTTTCGTTTCGTCTTTGACCGAGATCGAATTGATCTTGTCAAAAGAGATCACTGAAAACAGTCGGATAAAATGGATCGCTTTGGGACTGGCGTGGTAACGCCGTTCATCTTCGTGAAAATGTTTCGGGCACAGCAGGCCGTGGTGCAGGCTTGAATAATCAAAGGCCCCTTCTGTGAGTCCGCAGATCACGCAGCCGCGCAGTTCAGGCATGACCCCGAAGTACCTCAGAAAACGGACCTCGAAGATGTTCATGATCACTTCAGCATCCAGCCCTTCGTCAACGGCCTCAAGCCCCCTGTTGAGCTGTTCATACAAGCCGGGATCGACCTGCCTGTCTTCCAGAGCGGCATCTGCGAGCTGCAGGATATAGGTGGCATAAGCATTTTTAAAGATATCCTGCTGGATCGAAGCGAAAGGCGACACATGCTTGGAATCCCGCAGGAAACTCAAACCCGTGTCTCTGATATCGGCGATATAGGTCGCCTGAGTAAACGGCTGGATGGCCGGTCTCAGCTTGTTATTGGGATTCTTCGTGCCGCGGACAAAAAACATCCGTTTACCGTATTCGCGGGTAAAAAGCTTGAGGAGATAGTCCCGCTCCCGATGTTTTCTGACAGACAGCACGATGCCCTGTACTTCTTCTAACTGAGACACTCAGTCACCTTCTCACTTTCCAGTTGAACTTAATACTCGTCTTTATCGTAGCCGAAATCTTTCAGATTGGTCTGCTTGTCGCGCCAGTCGCTCTGAACTTTGACGAACAGCTCGAGATAGATCTTGTCTCCTAAGAGTTTCTCGATATCCCGGCGCGCATTGATCCCGATATCCTTGATCATTTTACCTGATTTACCGATTATGATCCCTTTTTGCGACTTGCGCTCCACGTTGATGACGGCCCGGACTTCCACTTTGTCATCGGCATTGCGCTGCATGCTCTCGATCACGACAGCAATGGAATGCGGCACTTCTTCACGGGTACGCTCCAGCACTTTTTCACGGATCAGCTCAGAGACGATAAAATACTCGGGGTGATCCGTCACCTGATCTTCCGGATAGAACTGCGGACCTTCAGGCAGATAAGTACGGATCGTATCCACTAAATGACTGACATTGTTGCCTTCCATCGCCGAGATCGGCACGATCTCTGCAAATTCCATCTGCTTATTGTAATCGTCGATGATCGGCAGGAGTTCATCCGGATGGACCTGATCGATTTTATTCAGGACCAGAAAGACCGGACTTTCCACATATTTCAGTTTTTCAATAATGTAGTTGTCGCCTGCCCCCCGTTTTTCGGCCACATTGACCAGGAACAGCACGACATCCACTTCGTTGAAGGTGCTCAGAGCCGTTTCGACCATGAAGTCCCCCAGACGGTGTTTCGGCTTGTGGATCCCGGGGGTATCGATAAAGACGATCTGTTCTTTATCGGTGGTGTGAATCCCCTGGATCTTGTTGCGGGTGGTCTGGGCCTTGTCGCTCATGATGGCGATCTTCTGGCCGACCAGTCGGTTGAGCAGCGTTGATTTTCCTACGTTCGGGCGGCCGACGATGGAGACGAATCCTGATTTATAGGCTGTTTCCTGTTTGCTCAAACCATATCCTCCGCCTGGAACGCACCCGGCAGCAAGTCGGCTACGGTGGTTTCTTTGACTTTTCCGTCTTCGTTTGTCAGCAAGACTTTCATATCCGGTTCAAAGAACTCGACCATGACCTGACGGCAGGCACCGCAGGGTGAAATCGGTTCGTCCGTCCCGCCTGTGATGACGAAATAATCAAAATCTTTTTCGCCTTCTGAAACGGCTTTAAAAATCGCGGTGCGCTCGGCACAGTTAGACAGGCTGTATGATGCGTTTTCAATATTGCAGCCCGTGTAGGTCTTCCCGTCTTTAGTTAAAAGGGCAGCCCCTACCGGGAAATGTGAATAAGGGACATACGCTCTTTTCAGCATCCCGTCAGCTTGTTGTACCAAATCTTTTTTCTTTTGTTCATCCATTTATATCGCCTCTTTATCTTAGTATTTGTAGTAGCTTAGGTAACAAAATAATCACGCCGATCACAGCGGCAAAGCTGGCTGTGACCAAAACGACTGCCGCTGCCATGTCTTTGACTTTTTTGGCTATCGGATGATAGTCTTCCGTAACCAGATCGACCAGGTTCTCAACGACTGTATTGATCAGTTCCATAACGAACACGAGGTAGCTGACAAGGATCAGCCAGAGCCATTCGTCGCGTGACAAATCGAGAAACAAAGACAAGGTCACGACAAAAATACCGGTCAGTACATGCGTACGCATATTGCGCTCTTCCTGAAAGGCCGTTTTTACCCCCTGGAAAGCATAGCGGAACGAGTCGCTGTATTTTCTGTTTTTGCTTGGAAGGTCGTGCTTATCTTTTGAGTCCATACTCTCTTAAAATCTCCTCTTGTAGTGAAAACATTTCCTTCTCGTCCGCTTCGGTCATATGGTCGTATCCGTTCAGATGGAGGAAACCATGAACAAGCAGGAAGCCCAGCTCGCGATCTACGGAATGGCCGTATGCTTCAGCCTGCTCGACCGCTTTGTCGTAGGAAAGAAAAATGTCTCCCAAGTCTCTTGGTATGTCACCTTCTTCCATATCGATTGTCATGAAAATGTCTTCGTCGTCTTCCAGGGCGAAACTGATGACATCCGTCACGGCATCTTTGTCCCGATATTCCCTGTTGATTTCTCTGATCTTCTGATTATCGACCACCGTGATCGAAATCCCGGCGTTGTCCGGGATAGACAGTTTAGCTGCTGCAAACTGCAGCAGGTCTTCCATCCAGGTCGTTTTCTGTTCGGTTATCTTTTGTGTTTCATCGTATATCACTATATCCATTTAATCTTCCACGTCCGTTTCATTCACATACGCATGGATCACTTTTGCCACGAGAGGATGCCTCACAACATCTTCCGCTTCAAAGTGAACATGTGCGATACCCTTGACATTGCTTAACACACGTTCCGCATGGATCAGTCCGCTGCTTACTCGTCTGGGCAGGTCGATCTGGGTGATGTCGCCATTGATGACCATTTTAGAGCCGAATCCCAGACGCGTTAAAAACATCTTCATCTGCTGACTGGTGGTGTTCTGCGCTTCATCGAGAATGATAAAGGCATCATCGAGTGTCCGTCCGCGCATATAAGCTAAAGGTGCGATCTCGATGGTTTCTCTTTCGATCAGACGGTTGGTATGCTCGGTACCAAAAATCGTGTACAAGGCATCGTATAAAGGACGCAGATACGGATCCACTTTTTCCTTGAGATCGCCTGGAAGAAAACCGAGATTCTCACCCGCTTCGACAGCAGGCCGCGTCAGGATGATACGCTTGACGTCACCTCTGCGCATCGCTGCCACCGCCATCGCCACCGCCACGAAGGTTTTCCCTGTTCCGGCAGGTCCGATACCGAAAACGATATCGTGATGCTTGATCGCCTCGATATAATTGCGCTGACCGACGTTGCGTGCCCGCAGTATTTTACCGTCTTTGTCGCGCGTGATCTCTTCTTCATACATACGGACGAATTTTGATAATTTATCCTGTTTGGCCATTCGGATGGCCGAAACGATATCCGCCTTTTTTATCGTGATGCCTTTCTCTTCCAGGACTAAAAGCTGCTGGAAAAGCGATTCGATCAGGTCGATGGTGTTACCATTACCTTCGACTTCAAGATTGGTCCCGCGGCTGTTGATGACCACACCCATTTCTTCTTCGATCAAGTTTAAATAACTGTTTTGAGGACCAAACAGCGCAAACACACGCTGCGAATCTTCTAATTGAATCTGTCGCTTCTCATTTGATTCAGTCAAGCAGTTAACATCTCCTTTTTAAATAAGCCTGACCTCTGGATCAGCACCTATGCATTAGTCGTTTAAGTATATAAATAATAGCATAAATAGGATGAAATCTCTATAAAGTTGCAGAAAATCACTGTTTTCTAATCAACCACTTTCACAGTGCATAAAAAGAACGCTGTTTAGATAGTTCTAAACAGCGTTCTTCCAAGATCAAAGGCTTACTTATTCAGTTCTTCTTTAACGATAGAGCTTACTAAAGATCCATCTGCTTTTCCTTTAACTTTCGGCATCAGCGCACCCATCACTTTACCCATGTCCTGCATGGATGATGCCTGCGTCTGCGCGATCGTTTCCTGAACAATCGTACGGACTTCATCTTCACTTAATTGCGCCGGAAGATAATTATTCACAACGGACAGCTCTTTTTCAAGTTTCAAAACCAGGTCATCGCGACCGGCGGCCTTGAATTCATTCAAAGATTCCAGACGCTGCTTCTTTTCACGAGCAAGGATCGTTAATTCTTCTTCCTCGGAGAGTTCTTCGCCTTTATTGATCTGTTCAGTCTGAAGTGCAGATTTCAACATACGAACAGTCGATAGTGTTTCTTTATCTTTCTGTTTCATAGCCGTTTTCATATCCTGATTCAGTTGATCAAGTTTACTCATCTCGTCCACCTTCTATCCTATCGAAACATCAGATAAAAAATTATTTGCGTTTACGTGCTTCGATCGATTTCTTTTTACGCTTAACACTTGGTTTTTCGTAGTACTCGCGTTTACGGGCTTCTTTCATTGTGCCGGATTTAGAAACGGAACGTTTAAAACGACGAAGAGCATCTTCAAGGTTTTCACCTTTTTTGAGTTCTGTTTTAGTCAACGTTCTTCCCCTCCCCTCGTACATTCAGGGCGTTCCTCTTGCTGGTAAAAAGTAAAATAGTCACAATTGGTCTTCCCTATCACTAGATGATGTAATCGTAATTTATACATAAAGTAAAGTATAATACAATTCACTGTTTATTATATACAATAAAAGAGAGAGCGTCAACCTCATCATCAAATAAATCATGACAAAATTATTGACACGCTCTCACCTTATTTAGTTAACTGAACCTGACGGCACTCGCTGCACTTACCGAAAAGCTCAAAGCGGTGCGAGTCCACTTCATAGCCCGGCAGCTGACCTTGAAACAGTTCCAGCGGGCAGTCAAGTTCTTTCGTCTTGCCGCAGACGGTGCAGATAAAATGATGATGATGCCCATGAACGTCACATGTGGCCCGGAATAGTTTTTCCCCGTTCAGTTCAGTTTCCTCCACGACCTTCAATTCGACAAAGGTATGCAGATTTCGGTATATCGTATCTGGGCTGATACCCGGAAACATTTTTTTCAGCTTATCCTGGACTTCTTTTGCAGACATATATTTATTGGAGTTATAGAGTAGTTCGAGAATTCGCTGTCGTTTCCCTGTCGTCTTGTACCCATTACGCTTAAGCGTTCTGACAGCTTGTTCAAAAGCAGACACAGTATCGCTTCCTTTAATATGATTTGTTATTCTTAAACTAGTATATCGCAAACCTTGAAAAATTCAAGTTTCAAATGTGTTCTAATTGTGAACGACTTCCTATATACTATAAGTATCATTCAATTTCAGAAAGGAGCTTTCATTATGTCTCACCCTACATCCTTAACGATCATGGTCCTGTCCGATTCAGTCGGCGGTACAGCCAGCAATGTCGTGCATGCGGCACTGGCCCAGTTCCCGGATGTCGACTATGAATTAAAGAACTTCCCTTTTATCCGGGAGGAAGATCAGCTGACGGTCGTCCTTGAAAAGGCCAAACGCTTCAATGCGGTCGTTCTTCATACCTTCGTCGATCCGATCCTGGTCGAAACGATCGAAACCTTCTGCAACGGAAACGAGATCACATGCATCGATGTGCTCAATCCGCTGATCAGAGAAGTCACCTCCCGGACGAATACGATGCCCCAGCACAAACCGGGTGCCAAGCATAAGCTGGATGATAAGTACTTCAACCGCATCAGCGCGCTTGAATTTGCTGTCCAATACGATGACGGCAAGGATCCTAAAGGGTTTCTCGAAGCTGACATCGTTATTTTAGGCATTTCCCGCACATCCAAGACACCCTTGAGCATTTATATGGCTAATCAGGGTTATAAAGTCGCTAACCTGCCGCTCATGCCCGAATCAAAACTGCCGGATGAGATCTGGCAAGTAGACTCGAATCGGATGGTCGGCTTGACGAACGAAGAAGAAATGCTTTCCAACATCCGTCGTGAACGGATGCTTTCTTACGGTATGGATCCTGAAACACCTTATTCCAGTAAGGAACGTATCCGCAAGGAAATCCAGTATGCTGAAGAACTTTATAGAAAGCTGAACTGTCAGATCATCAACGTCTCCAGCAAGTCGATCGAAGAAACGTCTGCCATTATTATTGACTCTTTAAAAAATCGTTAAAGCGTCTGTCCCTTATATCATAAACGTGCTCCAGGTCCGCCTCCTCTTCTGATTTGAAGAGAGAGAACCTGGAGCACGTTTTCGTTTGTGTGATGTTATGAGACTGGAACACGTCTTGAGTTGCCCCTGAAAGGGAGCGAAGCGAAAATACGTCAGGAGACATCTACAGCATCTGTTGTCTTCATGCCGAGCATTTTTTTACTCAGGATCGCATCGACCGCTTCCCTGTCTGTATCTGGTCTCTTTTTCAACAGCTCCATTACGATCCTGGCACCGTGATCCATCCCATGCGCCCCTGTGATCAGCAGAAGATCGCCTGGCTTGACCTGTTTGAGACTGGCTTCGAGCGCATCATACAGCTCGTCATAAAAATCTACTGCTATGCCTCTCGCCTCCATGACTTCCATGAATGCCGCTGTTTCTTCATCTTTTACAGTATCCAGTTCCCCGACATGGGAGCGACTGGCAGTCAAGGTCACGCTGTCGATATCCAAAGAGGGGAACCAGTCGGCCATTTTCGCTGCATTTTCCCGATTGACTTCGGCTCCCCTGCTCCCGCGGACCGCATGCACAAAATGGATCGTCTTGACATTCAAGTTTTTCAATGTGTTCATACTGGCGTCAATATTATCTTCATTCAGGAGCAGGTCATCGATGACCATAAATTCCTTATCATAAAGGATCTGAAAACGTCTTTCAACACCTCCAAAGCCCTCTATCCCTGACTTGACGACACTTAAAGGGATATCATTGACCAATCCTGTGATGATGGCCGTCAGCGCATTATAGACAGAATAAAGACCCGGCACCGCTAAGTCGATCCGGAATGGCTCCAACCATATCTGTCTGCCGGTCAAGCTTTGCACAGCACGTTTCTGAGTGACGGTAAACGAAGGGATTCCGTTCTCCATATCAAGATCAGAGACATGGAAGTGTCCCGAGGCGTTCTCGATGCCGAAAGCAATCACCTGTGCTTCCGTTTCTTCTGTCAGCTTTTCTATGAGTGGCTCATCAATATTCAGCAAGGCAACGCTCGTTTTCGGCGCCTGACGAATAAATGAGGCTTTAGCCTTATAATAAGCATCGAACGACCCGTGCAGTTCGATATGATCGCGATGGATATTGGTAAAGGCGGCCACATCGAAAGCTACATTGTCTGTACGTTTCAAGGCTAAAGCAGATGAAGAGACCTCCATCGATACATGCGAGACGCCTTTGTCATGCATTTTTTTCAAGTAGCGCTGCAGATCCAGCGATTCCGGCGTCGTCAGTACGGCCGGCACCATGACGTCGCTAAACTTGACCATGATCGTCCCGATGAGTCCGGTAGCCAGATCATTTGCTCGAAAAACGGCATCTGTCATGTATGTAATCGTGGTTTTCCCGTTTGTCCCGGTCACACCGAATAAACGCATCTCACGCGACGGCCGGCCATAGAAACAGTCCGACGCTAATGCCAGTGCTCTTCGTCCGTCAGCGACCAGGAACTGCGGGATCCTTATATTGGGGAGGAACCGTTCAACGATTAGAGCGGCCGCTCCATTTTCGACTGCCAGTTCAGCGTAGTTGTGCCCATCCGTTTTAAAGCCGCGGATACACACGAACAGTGTGCCCGACTGGACCTCGCTGGAATGATAGGCCAGTTTGGTGATATCTAAATCGTTTTGCCTGTTCCTCTCAGAAACAGGATCGATCGCTTGAAGCAGTACAGATAATTTCATTATATAAATCCTCCGTATAGGGTTGATTGCTGTTGGTTTTAAGAATGAAAGAAGTAATCGAAAAAATAAAGAGTGAGAGTGCGGCGTCTCGCGACGTCGTTCAAAATATCTGGAATCAAAAAGTAACGTGCCGACCGCTACCCCAAAGCCGGTATATGCGGCGATGAAGGCATCGGATAAGTGTCCGTCAGCGAATCGTCACGGTAAAAGTCTTTTTAAGTATATTACAAACCATTAATCGATGTAAATCATTTAGCTTATTAGTGAATACTGGCAAGTTCCTTTTAAAAGTGTCTCAAACTATCAGTTATGACCAGCCAGTCACCTTTGATCGGCGTCTCATTTTTTCACGCACCGCTGAGTTAGATGTTTTGGAAGTGAAAGTGTTCACTCAGACTCTTCTCTGATCGTGAGTCCGACAATCAGGGGACGAAAGTGCTCATTCAGACATGCGATTGTTACCGACTGCGACATTTCGGAGGTGAAGGTGTCCGTTCAGACTCTTCTCTGATCGTGAGTGCGACATTTCGGAAGTGAAAGTGCTCACTCAGACATGCGATTGTTACCGACTGCGACATTTTGGAGGTGAAAGTGTCCATTCAGCCTCTTCTATGATCATGAGTGCGACATTTTGGAGGTGAAAGTGTCCATTCAGCCTCTTCTCTGATCATGAGTGCGACATCGAGGCCACATAAGTGTTCACTCAGGGGAAAATCATTTAGACAGTAAGCACTTCCGTCCACAATACTGTTCACTTAGCTCCTTTCTCTACGATGAGCCGGCGCACTGAACGTATATCAGAAGCATTCTACAGGGCAATGCTGTTGAAAAAGGCGCGCCTTTTTCTTCCCTCTTCAAAGCTTTCCCTTCTAAAATGCCGTGCGTACAGAGTCACTAAAACGACTGCATACGCACGGCTTTAATTAATCTTCTTTTCTAAGGTCTTTCACAGGGGCATCTCTTAAAAAGAAGGTCAGGATAAAGGCGATAAAGGCTAAGATCGCAACAAGAGCAAAACCGCCTTTGATCCCCTCGATCGTCACATCCGGTTCCCCTCCGGCTTCAAGGGTGGAAGAATGTACGAGAGAAGAGATGATGGACATTGAAGCAAATACCAAAGTGATGGCGAAACTGGATCCGATCTGTCTGACGGTCTGCCGGGCCGGGGTCGCGTGACTCATCTCTTCGTCCGGCAAGGCGTTCATACCAGCTGTCGTGATCGGAATGTTGAAAATGCCGAATCCTAAGGACAGCAGCAGATAGATCGCGGCCACGTACCACATTGAGGTGTCTGATGTGACGAAGATCATCAGGACCGTACCGAAAAACATGATCCCGCCCCCCACAGGCCCTATGATTTTGATGCCGTACGTATCAAACAGCTTGCCCGTGACTGGAGCGATAAAAGAACGCAGCAGACCTCCCGGCAGCAGGATCACGCCGGATAATGTGGCGGAACGCCCCAGGACACTCTGGATATACATAGGCATGACATTTGTTAAGCCGGTGAGCACCATAAGTCCCAGCATCGCGATGATGACCGCCAGCCTGAACGTCTTATTCTTAAAGAGCGAGACATTCAGCATAGGGTCATCACTGTTCAAGTTCCTCCTTATAAAGAGCGTGACAAAGATCAGGCCAATTAAAATGCCTCCCCAGGCCGTTAAAGAACGGAACCCTTCTGAGCCCATGACCGATAAGCCAAAGAGCAGCAGGCCGAAACCGATAAGTGAATGTCTGATAGACACCCAGTCCAGCGTCGGATCGCTCATCGGCAGCACGTCCGTCAATGTCAGCAGCGCCAGGGGAATGACCAGAAGCGAGCCGATGAAAGCAAAGAGGAAAATGTATTCCCAGGACAGGTTATCAACGATATACCCGCCAAGGGCCGGTCCGAGGGTACCACCGGAGCCCAGCACGATCCCCATCAAACCCAGAGCACTCCCCCGTTTCTCTATCGGAGACACCGTCAAAATGATGGTCTGCATCAGTGGAATGATCATGCCGGCAGCAACACCCTGCAGCAGTGTGCCGAATAACACCACGTAAAAATCGATCCCCGATGCCGCAACAAGGGAGCCAGTTCCAAATATCAGCATCATCAGGATAAATAAATTGCGTGACCGGAATTTATTCATGGCGAAAGCCGTAATGGGAACCATGATCCCTTTCACTAAAGTATAGCCCGAAATCGTCCACTGACCGATGGAGGGGGCCACGTCCAAATCAATGATCATTCGGGGGAGCGCCGTTTTAATGGCGTTCTGATTCATGATAACGACCAGCGACCCCATGAAGAGAGCCGTATAGACCCATGAGATGGGGACTTCATTTCTGTCCCTGCGGTCAAGTTGACTAGTGAGAACCTTGATCCCTGTTCTCGCTAGTTTCGTTCGTTTAATGTTCACGTGTCTACTCCTTTAAATGATTTTAGTGAGGGTCGGATAGTCAGGATACTATGTAAAGAACCTCTAATAAAAAAAGGAAATCTAAACGATTCCCTTTTCTGTCATATAAAATTATGTTAAAAACGGTCGGATTAATCAAGCTATATGTCCGAATCCGTCTATTTTTTTTTGCGTTTGATCTTGCCGTCCCAGCCGGAGTACCCTTCCTTAAGGACATAGAGATCAGTGTAGCCTTTCTTCTGCAGCATCATGGCTGCACGATAACTTAATGTTTTCTTGTCATCGTATAAGTATATTGGCTGATCATTACGCAATTCACCGGCACGCTGCTTCAGCTGTGAATACGGGATGTTTCGGGCCCCGAGGATATGACCAGCATTGAAGTCGTCTTTTTCTCTGACATCGACGATTTGAGCGCGGCGCATATCTTCTTTGAATGTTTCATTATCCAAAGGCGTGGCGGCTTTTTTTCTTTGAAAGTATTGGTAGATCTCCCATCCGGCGTACGCAATGATCAATACCCATAAAATAATTGTAACGATTGTCCAGTTCTCCAAAAGCAAACTTCCTCTCTAAATCTATTCATCTATCAGTTTACAGTACTCTACTGCAATTTTCTAGTCTAAATTCAGTTTAAAATCTCTATGAGTTCGATCAGCTCAGGGTCAGACAGATCGATGATATTCTCCAGGCGCCAGCCATATAAGAGATACTCTTCCGACGGGCTCAGGGCAATGGGCGCATCTTCCGGCAGATCCATGACCTCGATGACGGTTTCGTCTTCAAAATGCAGATGGGCAAGATGATAGTCCCCCAGTTCTTCCTCCAGTGAAAACGAGTGATCAGGGATCACCCCGTATATTTTACCGTTACGCACCGACTGCGTCATCTGCGGCTTGACCGGAAGCTCATTCATCGTGACTTTTGGAAGGCGGATGACCTTATCGCCTACTAAAAACGGGTATTCATGAAAGAGCAGGACTTCGCTGTCCGATATATCGGATTCTACGATCCCCACGAAGGTATCCTGATAAAGGAAAAAGTCAGAAATATCCTTGTTGATGATCATATCTTCCTTGTCTTCCCGGATGTCACCGATATACAAGGCGGGCGTGTGGAGTTCGTCGATGTACAGGTAGACGTTCTCAGAATACCACCTTGGAGATAAGGATGGAATATCCCTGACTGAGAACGTGTTCTCGTCAATGGTCCAGATATACACCAGGATCGTTTCAGTTTCCAGAGAATGCTCATAGTTGTAATGGGAAATGAATACCGTATTGTCATTCGTCGGATTCCAGTCGAAGTTGACATAACTGGCGTAACCAAATGTCGTCGACTGGATCAGTGCGCCATCCACCGACAATACTTTCAGAGCGGACTGGTCGTACTTGATTTCCTGCAGCATGATCTTGTCTCGGGACTGATTGATCATCACTGAAAGGATCGAAGCATCGTCACTGTAGATCTGATTCGTTTCTCCGGAGAATATATTGAACGTCGTGAGATTATGCTCGCCCTCTTCGGACAGATGAACGAGCAGTGTTTCGTCATCCAGCCAGCCTACGATCTTCTGGAAAGAACGATAATCGATATCGAGCTTAGCCAAAGCTGTCTGCTCTTCTTCTGGCGGCTGATTTTCACCCGTGTCGTCTGGGTCTAGTGCTGTACAGGAAAACAAAAAAAGGCAACAACAGATCAAAATCAGAATCACTTGAATATAGTGAGATCCTTTTTTAATCAACGTCATCACCTCTTTTATCGTTATCTTTTTATATAATCATTTTAACATATAAAAGGTCTGGGCCGTTATTTATTTGACTGATGAATAGACTCTGTCAGCACAAGGGAACTGGCGCCGATCACACCGGCATCATTGCCCAACTCGGCGATCCTTATTTTTGTACTTTCACGAATAGTCGGGAAAGCATAAACGGCCAGCTGTTTTCTGATCCGTTCAGCCAGAAATTCTCCGGCCTTAGAGACGCCGCCGCCAATAACGATCGTAGACGGATTAAGTAAGTTGGCGATATTCCCGCATGCCAGTCCCAGATAATCACTGATTTCATCTGTCACGGCCAGGCCGTAAGCATCGCCGTCTTTGGCAGCATCCACGATGATTTTGGCATTCATTTTATCTCCGGCTAATATCGCTTGTTTCAGCGGTGTATCCTGTTCAAAGGCAACCGCACCGTCTTTGGCGACCCGTACGATCCCTGTGGCACTGGCGACGGTTTCCAGACAACCTTGTTTGCCGCACGTGCATTTATAGCCGTGCTTATCGACCGTCATATGTCCGACCTCACCCGCTGCACCGATCGCGCCGTGAACAAGTTCGCCGTTGGTGATGACGCCGCCGCCCACGCCAGTCCCTAAAGTAATAAAGACAACGTCCGGTTCATTGTTTCCGGCACCGATCCACTTTTCTCCCAATGCAGCCACGTTGGCATCGTTGTCGATGGACAGCGGGATGCCAGTTTCCCCAGTGATCATTTCTTCAACCGGCTGCTCGGTTTTCCAGTTCAGGTTGTAGGCACCAATAACTGTTCCCTTGGTTTTGTTGACTGTGCCCGGTGACCCCATGCCGATTCCGAGGAAGTCCGTTGCAGACAGCTCATTCTTCTTCATGTAACCTTTGATGGAACGGATGATCGATGGGACGATATGTGACCCTTCATCACTGATATCCGTAGGGATACTCCATTTCTCCAGGATTTCGCCTTCTCGTGTAATGATCGCGAACTTGATGGTCGTGCCACCCAAGTCCACGCCGATGATATTCTTTTTTTGCATGCTTTTTCCTCCATTATCCATTAATTAGTTTTAAGAAAATAAGTTCAATACAGGAATAAACCGGCTGTATCCGATGATGATCAGAAGGGCCACTACCCCGATCAGCGCCAGTCCATAAGTCAGCTGCTGTTTTTTAGTCGTCCGCCAGGCTCTCGGGGTGGACAGTGCAAACGCGGCCAGATAACCGCCTGCTAGCCCTCCGATGTGTCCGGCCATATCGATCCCCGGACTGAACAGCCCGAAAACAAGATTCAAGACGATCAGCAGTGTAAAGTTCTTCGCCATGGCTTTTATCTGGGGATGCCCCGGGAAAAGCTTGACTAAGACAAGGGTCGATCCGAATAAGCCGAAAATAGCTGTACTTGCTCCGGCAGAAACGCTTGGATTAAATGCAAAACTTGTCGCGTTCCCCACGATACCACTTATAAAATACAGCGCAAAGAAGCGCCAGTGTCCGAAGACGGATTCCAGCTGAATCCCCAGAAAATAAATGATCAGCGCATTAAAGAGGATATGGGTCAGACCGATATGCAGAAACATCGGGGTGATCAGACGATACCATTCACCCAAGACGATCAGCTGATTGACTTTTGCGCCCAGCTGAACCAGCACCCACTGGTTGGTGCTTCCGCCTAATATTTCCTGAAGCAGGAACATAAAACCTGTGACAGCGAGGATCGTGTAAGCAACAAACGGCCCTTTTTTCCATCTTTCTATTTTCAGTTTTGTTTTATAATTCACATTCTAGTCTCCCTTACGGCATTCTTCAATAAGTATAGCACAATGAGTGACTATGGCCCAATCTCTAAATACCTTTTCATAAAAAAATATCCAAGTCCCTCACCAAAAAGTCACCGTTTAAAAGGCTGGCTTTCAGGTGAGAAAAACTTAGATATGGTTGACATCTTATTCCATGTTCCCGTCAAGGTCTTCTTTGAATTCTTTTGCCGCTTTTACATTGGCTTTCACTCTGCTTCTGTCTTCTGCAGTGTCAGTCGGAGTGTCTTCGCGATTATGGGAAGGAACTTTTTCGATCGAAAGGATATAGGTCGCGTTGATATACATCTCAGCTCCATTCTCCAGTGTGAAAAGGTGGATATGATTCTTAGGTTTCCCGTCAGAATGTGTGACCCTTTGATAAACGTCTTCTGGAGCGTGGCTGACGATATAGGTCGCGCCACTTGTTAAGGTTATTTTAGTCAGTTCCATCATGTCTCTCTCCTTTATTTATCTTATACCTTTATTTTAAAGGAAAGAGATGAGATTACAAATCATAGCCCTGCCAGCTTGTCTTATCGAATGATTGCCTGCACCAGTTCGTCCGTGTTCATATCCGATGTGACGACATAGTTGCCCGGACGGACTTTTTTCGCCAGATCATTTTCTTCAAGGTAGTCATTAAAGGCATAACGATCGTCTATGATCCCCAGATATTGAAGCTGATCAGCAACTACACTGCTTGGCTCGCCCTCTTTAACTGTTACCGTGAACTGTCTGGCTTTTTCTGAGTCTTCGTCACTGCTTGTAGTGACTGACTCTGTATTCCCCTGTTCGCCTTCTTCAATTACCTCGACATCCGACAGCGTCAGCGAATTGGCATAGCCTTCAGTCAAACGGTCATGTTCATCTTTGATCCGGCTGTTTTCAGCTTCAAGTTCTTCTACCTTGTTTTCAAGTTCTGCTATTTGATCTACTAAAACCTCTGATGACTGTGTTTGCGACGTTGTCAGTACGCCTGGAGACCATACTTCCAGTCCCATGACCACCATACTGGACACAAGCAATCCCAAAGACAGGATCCGACTCGTCTTTTTTGACATGATACTTTTCCACCTTTATATGTATTTTATGCGCGAATGCCTTCTTCGATATAGGCATCGATGATTTCCTGAACGGAGGCGGAAGCTACGTTCAACTGTTGTGAGATCGCCTCTGTCGGGTAGCCTTTCGTGAACATGGTGATGATATTGTCACTGTTCAATTGTGTCACCCGCTGAGGAAGATCATATTCCAGACTTTCTATACCAAGTTCCGCTTCAAGTGCTTTGACACGTTTGTTGAGATCATACATCGATCGCGTGACAGTCAGCGAAAATTCTTCCAGTTCTTTATAAGCCAGTTCTTTCTCCTGCTTCTGTGTAAATGAATAAACAAACACAAACACTGACAACACGAAGAGTATACCGGCAGCCATCCATAATTCCATACTTTCTCCACCTTCTTCTTATAAATAAAGTCGACTTTAAAATAATAGCATATTTTCACAGAAACAAAAAGACAAGTTTGAAAGACTTTTATAGACAGCGCCAGAAAAATCATTCTGTATAAAAAATATTTACATGTAATAAAAAAAAGATTGGCATTTTCCTTCAAAACATGGTATTCTAGTCAAGGCGTAAGGCTAGACACCCTAACATGTTTGATAGCCTTCAAAACAGGAATAATAGGAGGGACAATCATGCGAGTAAACGTAACCTTAGAATGTACAGAATGTAAAGAACGTAACTACCTAACATCTAAAAACAAACGTAACAATACTGAGCGTTTGGAAATGAAAAAGTATTGCCCACGCGAACGCAAAGTAACTTTGCACCGCGAAACAAAATAATTGGTTTAAAAAACTGATTCAGGGAAGGTAAAAGTTGATTCTTTTACCTTCCTTTTTGTATGTATAAAAGGCAGGCTGCGGAAAATCCGCAGCCTGCCTTTTGATTTACAGTCTATTCTTCTGTATTTTCTTCCTCATCTTCTTCGGTGGCTTCTTCGGTCGCCAGATCTTCCGCTTCTCCTGCCAGATCTTCTACAGTTTCCAGCGGTTCTTTTGAGGAATCTGATTCAAATTCGCCAACCTGGAAATAGGCATCCAATACCCGGCGTGCCGCTTTGGTATTTTCGCGGTTGGTTCGTCCCGATATCGGTAAATTGGGAACCACAACAGCGACGGCTATTTCCGGATCATCATAAGGTGCATAACCCACATACGTAAGGTTGATAACACTGTCCGTGATTTCCTTCAAGTCATCATCCCAGTAAAAAGCCTCCGCTGTTCCGGTCTTGCCGGCAGATGTGTAAGGCGCACCTGAGAAATAACTCCGCGCAGTCCCGCGGTCTCCATTAACGACTTCATAAAATCCTTGTTGTACGCGATCCATAGCTTGTTCAGAAACGTCGACAGTATTGAGTATCTTGGTCGGTATCTCTGTTTTCAATGCGCCAATACTGCCGGTTTCTGTATTGGTGTCTCTAATTTCAGAAACCAGTCTCGGGGCGATCCGAGTCCCGCCATTGGCGATCGTCGATGTGTACTGCAGGAGCTGCAGCGGTGTATAGGTGTCAAACTGTCCAAAGGAGAAGAACAGACCTCCAGGAACACTGGCAGCCCCTTCTAACCCCGTTGATTCAGATGGCAGATCGATGCCCGTTGCGACGCCCAGGCCGAACTGATTAAAGTAGCGACGCTGTTTATCCAGCAGCTCCTGTGCGCCAATATTTAAAGACATACCTTTTGTATAGTCCCATTCTCCACCCATCCGCATGGCTAAGCGTGCCATATAAACGTTGGAAGACACTTCCAGAGCTGTGATGTCATCGACTGCTTCGGCACCGTATCGGTTGAACACAGATGAAATAGATTTAGAATCTTTAAGATCAAGCCGCTGGTCGACGATCACATCATTGCTCGTATCTAAAACACCATCCATATAAGCAGAAAGGATCGTCGCGCCTTTGACGGCTGATCCCATGTTAAAGTTATGATTAAAGACGCCAAACGTGATATCTTTGACTTCACCTTCGTCAAATTCCTTACCCGTCATCGCAAGCACATCACCATTATTCGGATCCATTGCGGCGATATATATACTGTTGTTCAGACCCTGACGCTCTGCCAGAGAGTCGATGGCGATCTGTTCGACTGTTCGCTGAAAATCGATATCCATGGTCAGGATCAGATTATCACCCTTTTGACCGGAATACTGTTCGATGCGGTTGATGATGTCCCCACTGCCGTTTGTTTCTGTTTCGATGCGTGATTTTGTCCCGCTTAAAACAGTCTCATATTCTGATTCAAGGTAACTCTTACCCACACGGTCATTTCTTGAATACCCTTGGGCAAGATAAGATTTCAGCCTTGATTCAGGTACCCCCT
Source organism: Alkalibacterium subtropicum (assembly GCF_900112455.1). GTDB lineage: Bacteria > Bacillota > Bacilli > Lactobacillales > Carnobacteriaceae_A > Alkalibacterium > Alkalibacterium subtropicum. Next base: position 73,010 of record NZ_FOLT01000009.1, read on the forward strand.
GATCTTCTGACGTTACGCCGCCAAGGATCGAACTTAGCATATCCCCCTCAGGATAATGCCTTACCCAGTCCGTCCCGGTGTCGATTCCTGGGAATTTATCCAGATTTTCGCTGACACGGGCAATCTCTTTTTCAGTGACGTCCTGATTTTTAATATTGACGGTACTTAACGAATAAGCTGAATTCATTTTCTTGAATATCGCGGCGGCGTCAAGCTCTCTGTCTCCAAATGAAGATATTTCGGACTGCTCCACTTTATCAAGCATCACACTGTAGGACTCAGAGCCCGACAAACGCTTTTCTTCATCGCTTAAACGGTCTCTGACTTCTTCCTGATTGCGCGCTATGAAGAAATCTTTGAGATCCCGTTCACTCAAGTCGAATCCACGGTCCACTTCAAGAGATGTGGCATGGGGCATGACTATATATTCAGCCAGGTCATAGGCGACCTCTGCCATCTGTCTCGCCGGTACACCTTTTCCGCGCGTGTACGTGATCGCATGTCTGGCTTCATTACCTACAAGTTTATTTAAATTGGCATCAAATATTTCTCCGCGCGGCACACTGCCGGTGATGGTCGTTCGTTCAGTTCTTTCCACTTCTGCCTTATAAGCCTCAGCCTGCACGATCTGCAGATAGGCCAGACGTAAAATCAGCGTTGAGAATAGTAAAAAGACAATAAAGAATAGTAAATTTAATCGAAAAGGAATATGTGATTTCTTCTTCTCGTTTTTCTTTTGTTTTGGTACCTTCACTTTATTTCCCCCTCTTGCTATGTATGCGACTGAGTCATCAAGTCCCCCAATTTAGTGGAAAACTTTTTCATACTCGTTCTAGTTTACCAAAACGGTGGAAGAAATGCCATAATACTAAAGGGATTAAACCGTTGACACTGTGAACTTTTTATGACTAGTCGATGAAGATGTGACAGGTGTTATCGTTCGCTTAAATTATTGGCCAGGAAGGCGACCGGAAGACGATTACTCACCTTATGTGGAGAACACTTCTCATTCATTTCACCTTAGCTTGAGTTAGTTCGACAGGTAGGATCACATGGCGCTTATCTAAGAGCTGAATGAAACAAACTTCGGTAAGTAAGAGAAAATGACTGCTTTCTAACTGTCGAAGTTCAATGATGTTCGGTCGATAGCCTTCTATAACAGCAACCTACTTGCCGAAGAAGCGTCAATTCGGTAGGTAGGTTGCCTTAATTGATGTTAAAGTGTCGAAGGCATGCCTGCTTCGGTAGTTAGGTGGTCGATGCCGGCAGCTACTTACCGAAAGATGTAAACTTCGACAGGTAGATCATTTAATGCTGATCTAACTGACCGAACCAACTGAAAAATAAAACCAGACTTGCTCTGAATGCTTTGAATAAGGTCTATACGCGCCTTTAAGCGCGTATACTCCGCTTTGGAAGCCTTGAAATGTCGAAACTGGCCAGCCAGTTTCTTCGCCTCAACGTAAAAAAGGCCGGAAACTGAATTCCGGCCTTTCCTCATCGTTCTATTCTATTATTTAGCGTTGCTGTAACGTTTTGAGACTTCATCCCAGTTTACAACGTTCCAGAATGCTTTGACGTATTCAGGACGCTTGTTCTGATAGTTCAGATAATAAGCATGTTCCCAGACATCAAGACCTAAGATAGGTGTTTTACCTTCTGAGTAAGGTGAATCCTGGTTCAACGTGTTCATTACTTCCAGTTTCCCATCAGAAACCACCAACCAGGCCCAGCCTGAACCGAAACGGCCAGTTGCTGCAGCATTGAATTTTTCTTTGAATGACTCAAAGTCGCCGAAGGTTTCTTTGATCGCGTCTGCTAATTCGCCAGTTGGTTCTCCGCCACCGTTTGGTGAAAGGATCTCCCAGAATAATGAGTGGTTAGCATGTCCGCCGCCGTTATTTCTAACTGCTGTTTTAATGTCTTCAGGTACAGAGTCCAGTTTTTTCATTAAGTCTTCGATACTTAATTCAGCGAGTTCTGGATTGTTCTCCAGCGCTTTATTTGTTTTAGTCACATAACCTGCGTGATGCTTGTCATGGTGCAGATGCATGGTTTCCTCATCGATCGTTGGTTCCAGTGCATCATAGGCATAGGGTAAATCCGGTAAAGTGTATGGCATAGTAAACATTCCTCCTATTGCTATTTATCGTACAGTATTAGTGTAACATTTCAGACATAATTATCAAATAAAACGACTTATGGTATAGGAAAGCGGCCATCAAAATGTTCAGGACCCCTTACGTCCCTACTTCTAAGTTAGTGTAAAATAGTTCTCGGTTAGTGATATCATTTCGTTTTCTAGACAAAAAGAAACGAGACCTTTAATCTAGTAGTTACCACACCAGTAGAAAAGAGGCCTCGTTATGAATCATATAATATCACAAATAGTTGAACTCTGGAAGAACGAAGAATCAGTTATTGATATAGAAAACAATTTAAACCTTTGGTTTCAAGGTTGGAATGAATGGTTAATGCAACATGCCATAGAGAGAATAGATAAAGAACTTTACCAGCAGTATAAACATAAAGGCTGGCATGTAGACAATATTGAACCTCGAACTGTTCAATTTATATTTGGTAAGATCACTTACT
>NZ_FOLT01000005.1 GCF_900112455.1 Alkalibacterium subtropicum
TATTTGTTTTTTATTTCTTCCGACTGTATCAACGAAATAGCCGCGACACCAAAACTTTCTATTGCCATATCTATATTTCAGGTTGGCATGCCGATCAAAAATCATTAAGCTGCTCTTTCCTTTTAAATAGCCCATAAATTGCGACACGCTAAGCTTTGGAGGGATACTTACTAACATATGAATATGATCTTTACAGGCATTGGCTTCATGAATCTCCACATCCTTTCGTTCGCATAATTCTCTCACTATTTTCCCAATGCTTTGCTTGTACTTTCCGTATATTATTTGTCTTCTATATTTTGGCGCGAACACAATATGATACTTACATCTCCATTGTGTATGTGCTAAACTGTTCTTGTCCTTCATGGGACGCCTCCTCTTCTGATAAGTGTAAGTGGTCGGGAAACCAACTTTATCTTATCACGAAGGGAGGCTTTTTTGACCCCACGCTAAAAGCTCTCCGGAACCCCCGGCATAGCCAGGGGTTTTCAAAACGTACAAAAAAAGGACCGAGCAGGATTATCCTGCTCGATCCACTTAATTATTTGACTATTAATCAAACGCGTGTAGATTTTAGTCCTTTGCTCCATGCAGCGGTTGTTTCCAGAACCGATTGAATCGTCGCGTTATGCACTTCTGATGGACGGAATGTCGTCATCTCTTCGAAGTCAGTAAACAAGCTGAAAGCCCCAGCCGGTCCCACAGTCGCTACGTTAGCATTGGACAAGATGTGACGCAGACTCAGCTGAGCAGCTACACCTAAAGTTGAACCGTAGGCTACGATACCGGCGGCTTTATTTCCCCACTCAGGGCCTAAATAGTCGATCGCATTTTTTAATGATGGTGTGATTGCGTTGTTGTATTCTGGTGTGACAAAAATGAACCCATCCAATGCATCGATTTTTTCGGACCAGCGATTGTTTTCTTCTTTATCGTAATTCTTGTTTGCCATAGCAGGCGGCATTGCTTCGTTGAATAGCGGTAAGTCAAATTCTTTGATATCGACAAGTTCGAATTCTGCCCCTTCAACATTCTTCGCTTTTTCCAAAACATACTCTGCGACTTGCTTGTTTACACGTGCATCACGTGAACTTCCTGTTATAACTCCTAATTTGACCATAATATAATTCCTCCTGTTTTCTATGCGTTCGTCAACTAACTTTAAGTAAGCCGACTACAGTACTTATTATAGGTCAGCTTGACTAAAAGATAAACCAACAGTATAGTATAAGTGTTGCTTAAGTAACACTTATTAAGTATTGATTATTAAACTATTCCTTTTGTAAGGAGGAGGATCAACCATGATGGAGACGAAAACCGATCCACGCGTGTTGCGTACTCGGAAATTGATCACAGATGCTTTCATTAAACTTTCCCAGTCAAAATCTTTTTCAGATATTTCTGTCAAGGATATTACTGAGGAAGCCACGATCAACCGCGCAACGTTTTACCGCCACTTTTTAGATAAGTATGATTTACTGGAAAAAGTCGTAGAAGAAAAGCTTCACCTGAATCTAGGATGTGACAAACAGAAAGACAGTCTATCTATTGAAGAAACCATCCAAACCGTCTTTCTTTCTCTCACTCGTTTTAAAACCTCAGTCAGCAACATTTCTGGGCAGGAAGAAAAAGAGACGATCGATGCGATCATAAAGCTTGAACTGGTCAATATCTTTTCCAGAAAACTGATTGATATGGACGCCGCAATTAACGCCGACCTTATAGTCAAGCTTGCCAAATGGCTGACTGCCACAGTCAGAAGCATGAGCCAGGACTGGGTGGAATCCGATACAGCCGAAGAACCTGAAGAATACATCGCTTCACTGCTGCCTTTTGTGATGTGCGGAATCGAAGCGCTCTAATACGACAAAACACTGAGACTCATGGTCCCAGTGTTTTTTCATACATCTTCACTTGATCATCGTCAGCAAGCCGTTCAGCTGATACTCCGGTCCTTCTCCTCTGGATGAATGCAGCGCTTCGCTTGTATAGGTCGATGTCCGCTCCACTTCCATATTCTCTGCTTTGATTCCTGCTTCAAGAAGGATAGATACGTTTGCATCGGTCATACTCATTTTATACTTTTCACCGTGCGATTTGAAAAAATCGTCACGATTTCTAACCTCGCTGAATGCCTCATACACTTCCGTCCCCACTTCGTAATTGTCCTGGTCGATGGACGGTCCGACGTAAACAAGCAAGTCTTGTCTATTACAGCCAAAAGCCTCTTCCATCTTCTCGATAGCTTTGACTGAAATTTGTTTCACTGTGCCACGCCAGCCCGAATGAACTGCAGCCTGGACACGTTTTTTGGGATCGAATAGAACGATCGGTGTGCAGTCCGCATACTTGATGAGTAGTGCAACATTCGGCTCAGCAGTGATCAGCCCATCGGTTTCTTTAAAGGTTTTTCCGTATACGAAGGCTTCACCATTTCTCCCATCCACTACCTCGACATGATCGGTATGCATCTGCTGACCTGTGTAAATTTCTTTTGGCCCGATATTCATCTCCGTTAAGAGTCGGTCAACGTCTTCGACAATTTTATTTCCAGCTTTCTGATATCTGAAGTTGAATTCTGAACCGGCTATTTTATTCTTCAGACCATGTTTGTCCAATAATTTAGAATGCATTTTATGCTCATCCTTTATAATAATTTTGCTCCATTATAGCATATCATTGACCATTGATAAAATTTACATTTAGGATAAATAAATTTACTTTTATCGATAATTTATTGTTGACTATTATATATTTTCGGTGTATGCTTGCTTTAAATAAAACTAAGGAGTGAATCATATGAATGTCAATAGATTTCGTCAAGTCAGTCGTTTATTATCTCTTCTGTTCAAAGGATTTGGGGTCCTTTCGATCGCCGCTTTACTATTGATCGTGGTCTTTTACTTTTTCCTGGAAACGGATTCCGCCACCGTTGATATCGCTTTTTCCGACTCTCCCCTACTCCACTTTTCCGACTCCCGTGTAACTGAAGCGGATTTCAGATTCGGCGCTTTTCTTATTGCACCAGTCTTCTTAGCCTTAAGCAGTTACATCTTATTTAAAGGTAGTTTCTTGTTTGACAGACTGGTCCGTGGTGAAACCCCTTTTACTTATGGATTCGCTGAATCGGTAAAATGGATCAGCATTATTTTAATTGTCGCCGATATACTTCTCCCTCTCTTATACTCTTTGATCGTTAACTTAAGCGCTGATGAAGGCTTTTTCTTCATTATCGACTTGTCTTCTGCATTCATGGTCGGTCTGATCCTCTATATCGTGAGTGAGATCCTGAAATATGGCATCAGCCTGCAGGAGTTAGCCGATGATACGGTTTAAAGGAGGACGAGTTGTATGCCTATCGTAGTGAGACTGGACCGCGTGATGGCGGACAGAAAAATGCTGCTCAAAGACTTAGCTGAAGAAGTCGGCGTTTCCAACGTCAATTTATCAAAGTTAAAAACCGGAAAAGCTGTCGCCGTTCGTTTCTCGACTTTGGCAGCCATCTGCGAAGCACTGGATTGTCAGCCGGGGGATATACTGGAGTACGAGAAAGAAGAGTAGATTTAGATATTGATTGGATCGAATATACTTGCCCTGAAGTTTATTCTTCATTATTCTGAAAGTAAACCCTTCGGCTGTTGAGACGGAGGGTTCTTTGCTTCTATTATATCGATTGCAGTATTCTCGGGTACCATTAAACTAGACTCAAGCGACATTCTGCTTAAGTGCGCACATCGCTCAGTTCTCTGTGCTCGATTATTACTCTGCTAACTGCCATTCAGTCTATCATTTTAGAGTCAAACTCGACAAAGTGGTTACTATATCAAGTTCAGACAGATGCAGGCCCTGTGAATTAAACTCATATCCTCTTAAACAACTCGCAGAATAAATCTCTAATGGTTAAAGCCCCGCTCCAGAAATCAAGGAACGGAGCTTTTCAAACTTTTTAACGCTTGATGATCGACTTGCCGTTTTGTGTAAAGATGCTTCGTGTGTTTCTGATGGCTTTGATGCGTTCTTCCGCCAGAGAATTGGCAGCTTTATAGGTCGGGATGCCGTCACGTTCAGCGATCTCGAACACTTTTTCGATCTGGTCATAGATGCGGTCGACGGACATGCGTGCACGTGCTGCATTGTAACCACCGTTGAATTCATCAGCAACCTGGATCAGTCCGCCTGCATTCAGGATATAGTCAGGTGCATAGACCAGTCCCATCTCTTCGAGTTTATCCCCATGACGCGGTTCAGCCAGCTGGTTGTTGGCTGCACCGGCGATCACTTTGATGCCTGCTTTTTTGATTTTCTCAAGACTGTCATCATTGATCGAGGCCCCTAACGCACACGGGGCATAGATATCTGCCTGCATATCGAACATTTCATCTGGATCGACGATATCGCAGCCAAGCTCTCTGGCGCGTTCTTTTGGTCCGTTGAAAATATCCGTCGCACAGACTTTCGCCCCTTCTTCGAGTGCCGCTTCTGCCAGCAGATAGCCGACTTTCCCGACACCCTCGATAATGATGGTCTTTCCTTCCAGAGAATCTGTCCCGAATGCTTTTTTAGCAGCCGCCTTCATCCCGACATACACCCCATGTGCTGTAGAAGGTGACGGGTTGCCGGATGTCCCCGGTTTGAGTCCAGTTCCGGCAACATAGTTCGTTTCCTGATAAATATAGTCCATTTCCACTGTCGTTGTACCAACGTCTGCCGCTGTTATGTAACGGCCGTTCAGCCCTTCAACGAAGCGTCCGAAGGCTCTGAACAATGCTTCCTGACTCACCTGGTTTTCAGGGTCTTTCATAATGACTGTCTTACCTCCGCCAAGCGGTAATCCGCTGGCTGCCGCTTTATAGGTCATGCCACGCGCCAGTCTCATCGCATCTTCAATGGCATCTTCTTCTTTTTCATAGGTCCAGTATCGGGTCCCGCCAAGACTTGGCCCCAGAGTCGTATCATGAATACAGGTGATGGCTTTCAGCCCTGTCTCTTCATCATGCATAAAGACAAGTTGTTCATAATCGTATGCTCCCATACTTTTGAAAATCTCCATCATTATAACTTCCTTTCTCTCTAATTTATATTTGTTATATCCAGTTGTAAAATGAGAAGTCACTTAATATTCCTGCTGATTTAACCGCTTACACTTTATCTGTTGTATAATTAAAGAATGACTATATTAATTTGAAGGATGATCACAGTGGATATTAAGCAGCTGAAATATTTTATAGAAATCGCCAACACAAGAAACCTGTCACAGGCGGCCCGTAATCTCTTCGTTACTCAGCCCACCTTATCTTTTACCTTAAAAAAAATGGAAGCCGAACTCAATACCCGCCTTTTTGATCAGCATGACAAGAGTTATAATCTAACTCAGTCAGGCAAGCTCCTATATAATCGGGGCGAAAAGATCGTCAATGATTTTGATACGCTCGTCAACCGCATCCAGCATATGAAATCCGATTCGAAAGAAGTGATCCGGTTGGGCCTGACGATCTTATTTGCTGTCCAGTATATGCAGCAGATCTCCAGTTTTATCGCGACCCATCAGAATGTCGACTTGATCATCACTCAGAACGGGTCACGTAAAATCCAGGAGATGCTGGCCAGCGACGAGCTGGATATCGGTCTGGTATCTTTTCCGAATACCCAGTCGAACGCCATTTCGATCGAAGCCCTCAATACATCGACCAAAGGCTATAACGTGCACGTCGTTGTGCCGGAAAGCAACCCGCTCTCTTTTAAAGAAGAAGTGACGTTTGAAGACCTGAAAGAGCAGCGTTTCTCGACCCTGAACGAAAACTTCATGCTCGGTCAGATGCTTCTGGACCGGAGCCGTCATTTAGGCTTTGAACCGCATATCGTCATGCAGCATGATGATCTGCAGGTTCTGCTCTACAGCTTGAAATCTCTCGACTCTATCTGTCTGCTTCCGATCGAATACAAGGCGATCGGCGCTCTGGACGGCTTGAAATGGATACCGCTTCAGGATAAGAACGATTATTATGCCATCGGCGTCGCCCTGAAGAAAAGCAAGGCCCCGACCAAAGCCATCAATGATTTGATCGCTGAGATCAAAAAGAATTAGGGCTGACCGACTGTTTCGCTTTTAAAGCGAAACAGTCTTTTAGTATAAATCCGATTCATCCGTAAATCGCTGCAGATTCTCTTTTACGTCTTTCAGGAAGCGTCCGGCCTGTAGTCCGTCGATGATACGGTGATCGATCGATAAACACAGGTTGATGATGTCGGCTGCTTTGAATCCGCCGTCCTCTGTCGGCACGAAGCGCTTGGTGATACTTTCCACCTGGAGGATGGCTGCCTGCGGATGATTGATGATGCCCATGGACTGGACAGATCCAAAGCTGCCCGTATTGTTCACGGTCATCGTGCCGCCCTGAATATCCTGGCTGCTCAGTTTGCCGTCCCTGGCGAGTGTTGCCAGCCGGCTGATTTCCTTGGACAAGCCGCTGATCGAATAGTTGTCGGTATTGTGGATCACAGGGACAAATAGATGTTCATCTGTTGCCACAGCTACAGATATATTGATGTCTTTATGGTAAACGATATTCCCGTTGTCCCAGGACGCGTTCATGATCGGATGCTTTTTGAGTGCCTGAACCACGGCTTTGACAAAGAACGGGAAGTAAGACAAGGTTACACCTTCCTGTTTCTTGAACTGTTCCTTCGTTTTGTTTCTCAGCTTGACGATATTCGAGACATCTGCCTCCACCATCAGCCACGCATGGGGGATTTCTGTGGCACTCTGCACCATTTTCTTGGCGATTGCTTTACGGATACCGTCAGCCTGCACCACTTCGTCTCCACTTGATGTATAAGAGACCGGTTCAGCACTTGCCTGCTCTGCTTTTTTCTTCAGTCCTTTTTGAACGGCTAATGAAGCTTTTGGCAAGTCGCCATTTGACACGGTCTGTCTTGCGGTATTCTGCTTGCCTTGACTATCCACATCAAAGTTCTGGACATCTTTTCGCGTGATGCGCCCGTGTTTGCCGGATCCTTCGACCTGGTTCAAGTCGATACCGCGTTCTTGAGCGATTCGCACGACTGCCGGCGAGTAGCGTGTATTCTTATCAGTCGAAGGAACTGATCGTGAAGCAGCACTCTCTTGTTTTGTTTCTGTCGTTTCTCTTTCCATCGGCCGTTTATCGGCTTCTTTATCGATTTCTTCGTTGATATGTTCGGTCATTTCTTCCTTTTTTTCGGGATCAGACGGAGCTTCCGCACCCACGGGCTGTTCGGACTCGACCTCATCAGCACCGGCGTCTTCTGTTTCTATTTTAACGATCGGTGTCCCGATTTCGACATCTGTATCCAGTTCGATCAGAAATTCCTTGACGATACCCGAATAATTCGAGGGTATCTCCGTCGTCACCTTGTCTGAAACGGCTTCTGCGATGGGATCGTATTTCTCAATTTTGTCCCCTTCAGAAACCAGCCACACCGCGATCGATGCTTCCGTGACGCTTTCACCCAAATGAGGCATTTCGATTATCTTTGTACTCATTCCCTTTCCTCCTTAAAACTCTGCAAGTTCACGCATAGCCTTCAGCACTTTTTCTTCACTGACTAAAAACTCACGTTCCAGCGGAAGTGCATACGGCATGCTTGGTGAATCCGGACCGGCCAGACGTCTGATCGGAGAATCCAAGTCGAACAGGGCTTCTTCCGCAATGATCGCGGAGATTTCGCTCATGACACTGCCTTCCAGATTATCTTCAGTGACCAGCAGCACTTTCCCTGTTTTCTTCGCTGCCTTGACTAAGGTCTCTTTGTCTAAAGGATAGATGGACCGGACATCCACGACTTCCGCCTCGTAGCCTTCTTTACTCAAGGTTTCAGCGGCCTTAAGGGCGTGATTCAGGACCATGCCGTAGCCGATCACGGTGATGTCATCCCCTTCTCTGACGACATTGGCCTTGTCGATCGGTACGATATAGTCATCTTCCGGTACATCCTCTTTAAGCAGACGGTATAAGCGCTTGTGTTCATAAAACACGACGGGATCATCACAGCGGATCGCAGCTTTGATCAAGCCTTTTGCATCACGCGGTGAAGACGGGGTCACGATCCGGAGCCCCGGTTGACCAAACAGAACTTTTTCCGTCGACTGCGAGTGGTATAATCCCCCCCGCACGCCGCCGCCATAGGGTGCACGGAATGTGATCGGTGCTGTCCAGTCGCCCTGCGTACGGTAACGCATCCGGCTGGCTTCAGAAATCAACTGGTTCACGGCCGGAAGCAGGTAGTCAGCGAACTGAAATTCACCGATCGCCCGGTATCCCACTGTGCCCAGTCCGACCGCCAGTCCACCGATCAGTCCTTCCGTCAGCGGTGTATTGAAACAGCGGTCATCTCCGAATTTTTCGGCTAATCCTTTGGTCACCCCAAAGACCCCGCCCTTTACACCTCCGACATCTTCGCCGAAAATCACGACATTTTCATCACGTGCCATTTCTTCTTCGATTCCTTGATGAATCGCTTCTAAGTATGTCATCATTGCCATAGGCCTTACGCATCCTTTCTTCGTTTATTTATCTGCATAGACTGCTTTGAGTATGTCCTCAGCTTTTGGATCAGGCATAGCTTCTGCTTCATCTGTGGCCTGATTGATCTCTTTTTTCAGTTCCGCATCGATTTCTTTCATCTGTTCACGAGTCAGATAGCCTTCATCGATCAGCTGTTTTTCAAACAGGAGCAGACCGTCGTTTTTCTTCAGGTTTTCAATATCCTCTTTTGAACGGTAGACTGAATGGTCATCATCTGCGGAATGCGAAGTCAGACGCGTGACCATCATTTCGATCAGTGCCGGTCCAAACCCCTTGCGCGCATCTTCCACGACTTTTTTAAAGGCGAGATAGGATTCGACAAAGTCGTTCCCGTTGACCTGTATCCCGGTCATGCCAAATGCCGGTCCGCGGTCTGACAGCTTCTCACTGGCGTACTGTTCGTCTCTTCCAACAGAGATCGCATAGCCGTTGTTCTCGATCACGAAAATCAGCGGCAGTTTTTTGACACCGGCAAAGTTCATCGCTTCCTGCACTTCGCCCTGATTGGCTGAGCCTTCGCCTGTTGTGGTCAGCGTCACATAGTCTTTTTTAGCAAGCTGAGCTCCATAGGCCACACCCGTTGCTACGGTGTACTGCGTGCTGACTGTGGAGGAATGTGAAATGATATTGTGTTCTTTTGAACCGTAATGGTTTGGCATCTGGCGTCCGTGTGAAGAAGGATCGTCTTCTTTCCCGAGCGACCCCAGCATGATATCCTTGGGCGTCATGCCCCAGACCAGGCAGGGGGTCATGTCACGGTAATAAGGCAGGAAATAGTCTTTCTCATGCTCGAAAGCCATCGCCATCGCCACTTGTCCCACTTCATGTCCCTGTCCAGAGATATTGAAGGAGGTCTTGCCGATACGCGTCAGCTGCCAGAGACGTTCGTCCAGACGCCGTCCCATTAGTACGTGACGATAAGCCTGGATGATTTCTTCTTTACTTAATCCTGATTCTTTCAGTTTTTTCATCATCTGTTCACACTCACTTTCTTATTTATGAACTGCTCGTTTATAGACATCTAAAGAGGCTTCCATGATCGCTTCAGACAGTGTCGGATGCGGATGGATCGCTTCACCGATCTCCAGAGGAGTGGCATTCATATAGATTGCCGTACTGACTTCTGAAATCAGATCCGTTGCATGCGGGCCGATGATGGACACGCCGATCAGGTCATCCGTTTCCTCGTCTCTCATCACTTCCACAAAACCGTCAGAGCCTCCGTGGATCAGCGCTTTACCGATCCCGTTGAAGTGGAAGGTCCCCATTTTGACTTTTTTGCCTTCCGGCAGCGTTTCTTTCGTATAGCCCACACTTGCGATTTCAGGGTTCGTATACGTACAGCGCGGGACATTCAGATAATTGATCGGTTCGCTCGTTTCCTTGATCATATGTTCGACGGCCAGTTCGCCTTCTTTCATGGCCACATGAGCCAGCTGCAGCGTATCGATGCAGTCGCCGATGGCATAAATATGACTTTCTGTGGTCTGAAAATGATCATTCACTTGTATGCCTTTAGCATCGTATTTGACCGAAGTGTTTTGGAGTCCGATCCCCTCCACGTTCGGTTTTCTGCCGATCGCGACCATGACTTTATCAAAGTCCAACGGTGAGTCTTTTCCTTTTACAGATATCTTGACTTTCCCATTCGTTTTATCAACACCTTCAACGAGCTGGCTGAGTTCAACCTTGATGCCACGCTTTTCAAACTGTTTCTTGAGGGCTTTTGAAATGGTCTTGCTTTCATTGACGACGAGCCGGTCGAGGGCTTCAAAAATCGTCACATCCACGCCCAGCCCGTGCAGCAATGATGCCCATTCGACACCGATCACACCGCCGCCGATAATGGCGATGGATTCCGGCAGTTCTTCCAGCTGCAGCATGCCATTGGAAGACAAAATCGTTTCTTCATCCAGCGGTAAATGCGGCAGGGTCGCCGGACTGGATCCGGTCGCAATGATCAGTTTCTTTGAAACATAAATTTCTTCTTCCTTGTCTTCATCATCAAAGGTCACCGCCACAGCACCGGACACCGGCGAGAAGATCGACGGACCTAATACTGCCCCTTTGCCATGGACGACTTTGATTTTGTTTTTCTTCATCAGTCCCTGTACGCCCTGGTGCAGCTGGTCTACAATGGCCTGTTTCCGCTCATTGACCTTGGTGAAGTTGACTTGAGCCGCGTCACTGACGTCTACACCATATTTACCAGCCGCCTTCAGGGTTTCCATGACTTCCGCACTTCTAAGCAGTGCTTTTGTGGGAATGCATCCCCAATGCAGGCAGGTGCCCCCCAGCTTGCCCTGTTCAATGAGCACGACATCCATGCCCGCTTTCGCAGCCTGGATCGCCGCGACATATCCGCCTGTCCCTCCGCCTAATATCAGGAGTTCAGTTTCTATCGCCATCTAATCCCCTCGTTTCCTCTCTCGTTTATCTCGCTGTATCGTTTCGGTTCTTCTTCCTTATTCAGCACACGCATGACCCCTTCATGCAGGGCATCCATTTCCATCTCGCCCGGCATGACTTCGACCGGAGCGATCCATGACACGCGCTCTTTGATATGCTTCACAATTAATTCACCATAAGTGGCTCCGCCAGTCAGGATGATAAAGTCGACATTTCCTTTGAGCACTGTGGCCATTTCGCCGATCGCCTTGGCCACCTGATAGGTCATCGCTTGGAGGATGAGCTCTGCTTCCTGGTTACCACTGTTTATCATTTCAAGCACGTTTCTTATATCGATCTCGTTCAGGTATGACTTCATCCCGCCCTGACCGGCAAGCCGCTTTTTGATCTGATCCAGATCGAGCTCCTCATCCAGAATCATTTTCGCAAAATCATAAAGAGGCAGACTGCCTGTGCGTTCCGGTGTGAAGGGGCCTTCACCGTCCAGTCCGTTGACAACATCGATCATCTTGCCGTTTTGATGGGCACCGATACTGGCTCCACCGCCTAAATGAGCGACGATCACATTGCTGCTTTCATACATTTTATCCTTTTGACGAAGTATTTTCCTTGCCACAGCCTTCTGATTCAGGGCGTGGACCACGCTGCGGCGTTCGATCCCCTTAAGGCCCGACACCCGCGCAACCTCGTCCAGTTCATCGACGACGACCGGATCAACGATATAGGCACTGATACCCGCCAGCTCGGCGATCTCATTGGCCAGGATCGCCCCCAAGTTTGATGCATGCGTGTTGTATTTTTCCTCCCGCAGATCCTGGAGCATTTCTTCTTCAACAAGGTACGTCCCGCCCGGGATCGGTTTCAACAGTCCCCCCCGCCCTACAACGGCCACTAGATCCTCAGGTTGGACTCCCTCAGATTCCATAAAACCTAAAATAAGTTTATTTCTAAATTCTTTCTGATCAATGATCCTCTCAAACTGAGCCAGTTCTTCATTGGTGTGACGGATGGTGTCTGTCGCTACCACATCTTTTTCATTGTACAAAGCTACCTTCATGGATGTTGACCCCGGATTGATGACTAATATCAGTTTTTTCATAAATGACCTCCTATTGCCTTTCCTATTCTGTTATCTGCATCAAAGCAAATTTCAATGCGTACAATTTACTCTGGACCTCATCGCTGCGTGACGTCAGAACGATCGGCACTTTTGTCCCGACAATCGTTCCGCCCATGATCGCTTCTCCAAAGAGAAGGAAGGATTTGTAGAGGACGTTCCCGACATCGATGTTTGGAACGACCAGGATATCTGCGTCGCCTTGAATCGGCCCTTCAAATTTTTTGTGTGCCACCGCTGTTTTTGATAAGGACAAATCAAGAGACAGCGGTCCGTATACAGTAGCCTCTTCATTATCTTTGAAGCGCCCTGTTATTTCCCTGGCTAGTACAGAAGACGGCATTTTGGGGTTATAGTTTTCTGCCGCACTGATCAGGGAGACTTTCGGATGTGTCAGACCAATGGCTTTCCCTACGTTCAGAACATTTTCGATGATCAGTTCCAGCTGGTCTTCTGTCGGAGTGATATTCATTCCCGCATCCGTTAAAAGGATCTGTCTGTCCAGGGCGGGCAGTTTGACTAAGGCTACATGTGACAGCAGTTCCTGCGTTTTCAGATCATGTTCTTTTTTTAACACTTCTTTCAATAAGGTGTGCGTCTGGATGCCGCCTTTCAGCAGAATATCGGCTTCCTTACTGACGACAGCTTCAACAGTCTGTCGGACCATTTCTTCCTCGCTGTCACACTGTATGTATTCCCAGGTGCCTTCATGATCGATGTCGGGTTCTGTGTCGAAAAGTTTAAATTTCACACTGTCTTTGAATTCGATCTGGCTGAGTCTCGCCAGTTCCAGAATTTCTTCTCTAGCCCCTCCGGCTACCGCTACTGTTGGCATAGTTTCCACTCCCTATTATTTGTAAGCGCTTTATTTAAGTTTACCTGATATTACAGATTTAGCAAATACTTTATATAAATAGAGGTATAAATTTTATTTATAAGTAAAAAAGCTCCAGTCCCGAGCTGACCTCTTAATTTAAAGTATAAGAAAGGGATTATCTTTAATATCGACTAACTTTCTTTTGTTATCATTAATAAATTAATTTATAGCTTTTAGTTATGATTTATGCCATTTCCGATATGTAGAAGGTTGAGTGGAACGTCTACCACGACCAGTACTCGCTTATTATCCACTTAAGTCATTTGATTGCCCTTTCGGATCGGCTTTTACTGATCAGCCGGTCTAAACAAACTTAGTTGAGTCCACCCGACCTCTTCAACTTGATGAGCAGTACGTAAAATCAATTTTTATGCCAAGTCGATCGACTGATTTCATCGGGTAGTCACTTTTTGAGCCCTGTAGTGACTACTCAAGGGTTAAATTATTCTGGGATGGAAGGTGAATGGTATTCTGTGGAATGCCCGTCTAAGAAACTAAGCTGACTGGTCACTATCAGCTGATTCTATCGCCAACCGGAGAGTCAATTAAGATCGGATAGACAGAACATTCACCTTTTAGTGACCACCCATCCTAAACTTTTCGCCAGCGGACACTACCAGACAGTCATGTGTAAAATGACGAATGATCATGATGAAGTCGTTAATACATGGGCGACCTGGAGAAAGGATTTTAATTGGACTAAAAAATAAGGGTCTTATTTGTACTAGGCGAGTAGAGTCTTATGGCCTGATTTACATGTACGGGAAAAAAATAATGTTCCAGCATCGATTGGAGAGATATACAAAGCAGAACACCGTCAAATATAGGATATTCGACGGTGTTCTGCTTGATGATTATTTTAAGCCGATCTTCTTCTTTTTCGACCGGGTATATGCTTAGTAAAACTTCCAGCTCTTCATATCGAGTTGTGGATCAATGACTTAAATGACTGATTTTTCTTTTCATTTTTCCATACTTCCACGCTTGTTTAGGATGCTTGAACATCACCTTGGTCTTTTTCATACGATACGCTTCTTTGATTTTTTGTGCTTTAGTTTTTTTCTTTCCGGAAAACAGCAGGAACGATAAACTCGTCACACCAACAATAGTCAATGGCACTAGAAACAGCAGAGGGTGCTTTTTAGCTTTGACCATCCAGCTTCCTTTACGCGTCCTGCCACTGCTGTCACCTCTTTCATTCAGCTGCTCGCCTTCTCCGTACAATGTACTCTGAAGCGGTGACTCTGCATCACCCGACTCGTCATAATTAGTACTGTAGATCGATTTTTCAAGATAACGGTCGGTCAAGCGTGGCAGTAAAGCCCCCATCAAGCTCATCACTTTCGACTGACCACCGACATACATGTCCCTTACCGGATGTTCAGCAGCGTAAAGAATAGATGTCGCCACGCTTTCCGGCGGATACATCATGCCGTCATGAGACGGGGCTTTATCGATATAACTGGCAGCATGTGTTGGATAAGGCGTATCTACCCGCGCCGGATGGATCTGGGTCACAACGACCGGCAGATGTTCCTTTTCCGCCTCCATTCTCAAGGCATCCGTGAAACTGTGCACGGCAAACTTGGATGACGAATAGGTTCCCTGTATCGGGAAAGTCCGGTTGCCAAGTACACTGCCCATATTGATCAGTGCGCCAGCTGTTTCTTTCTCTCTGAAATGATCGATCGCTGCCAGTGATCCGTAAACGGTCCCCCAATAATTGATTTCAAACAGCTCACGGGCATCAACGATCGGGATATCAGTCAGGTGTCCGTATATGGCGACTGCCGCATTGTTCACCCAGGTATCAAAACCGCCAAAGGCTTCGACCGCTTTTTCGGCCAGCTGTTTTACTTCTTCTTCTTTTGATACATCCATTTCAAAATAGACGGCTTCCGTTTTTTCGCTCAGTTCGTCTGTTAATGTTTCCAGTGCTGCTTTTTCACGCCCTGCCAAAACGAGCTTTGCTCCTTTATCAGCAGCCATGCGTGCCGTAACAAGTCCAATACCGCTTGTGGCACCTGTAATGACGACGACCTGATCTTTCACTTTCTTCAGCTTCAACGATAGACTGTTTAACGGTTTTCTGTCTTTGATTTCGCACTGCATAATATTTTTCCTCCTTATTAATTCATGACTAAACTTTTATCTGAACTGCTTACATGTTTAATTTTAAAGTATCCAGGGCAGAATCCTCAAATCATACAGCCTAAACAATGAACCTCTGTGTCTGTCATCCACCGCAGTCTCCGAACTAAAAACCCCAATATGAGACTGCCATACTGCACATAGTCTCTTATTGGGGTTTATCAGTCAATTTCGGTTTATCTCCATTGTCTTGATCGATCCGTTATTCATACTCTTTTTCAAAGGTTTTAGTGCTTCTAACTGTATCGATGTGCCGGACTTCATTTTCGATGATCTCACGCTGAGGTTCGAGAAACGGTGGCAGTGACAGTTTTTCACCCAGTGTTTCATACGGTTCATCTTCCATAAACCCTGGCCCCTCAGTTGCCAGTTCGACCAGTATGCCGGCAGTCACCCGCGCATAAAGCGAGCCGAAGTAAAACCGGTTCACGTAACCTGAATGAGGCAGTTTGACGGCCTGATATTTTTCTTTCCAGTTTTCGAGATCGTCTTTATCCTCTACACGAAAAGCCAAATGGTGAACAGTTCCGTATCCCTGCTGATGACGTTCTAGCTCCGTGTTATGTTCCACGACCACTTCTGCACCATTGCCGCCCTCGCCCATTTCAAAGAGATACAGATCATCTTCTGAAGCGATCTGCTTCATGTCATAGACCTGTTCCAGCACGGCTTTAATGTAGTCCAGATCCTGATAGCGCAGGAACATGCGGCCCAGCCCAGTGATCGCGAATTCCAAGGGGATCGGTCCGTTCTGCCATGGCGTGCCTGACTCTACACCCTCATTGTTCTCGTCAGAAATCAGCTGATAGTTCTGATCATCAAAGTCGACAAAAGGCAGGACTTTCTTGCCGAACTGTACCTGAACGTCTTCGTGCTTGACTTCCAGACGGTCGAACCGCTTGACCCAGTAATTGAGTGCAGCATCTGACGGTACGCGGAAACTCGTCCGTGCGATTTCGTCATTCCCGTGAACACCTTTTTGTATGCCAGGAAAATCGAAGAAGGTCATGTCTGTCCCCGCACTGCCTGTGTCATCCGCAAAGAATAAATGATAGGTTTGAATGTCGTCCTGATTGACTGTTTTCTTGACTAGTCGCACGCCCAATACATGTGTAAAAAAGTCATAAATTTTTTCGGCACTGCTGGTGATAGCCGTTACATGATGGATCCCTTTTAATTGCTTCATAATTTAGTTCCTCCTGATAAGTCTGCCTTTGGTTTTCATTTCGAATTCGAGATAATTATAGCGTATACACTAGACTTAGTCAAACATTCGCTATCTTTGCCGGCCTTTATTGCTTAGTCGAACTATCGGTTCAAAATGTTCCAAGAGCAATAAGCTCAAAACAAGAACAATATACAGACAAAAAAAGTCACTATAACTCTTCTCAGGAGTTTATAGTGACCGTCTCTGTTATACAGCGCATTAAAAATCACCGATGATAAAAAAATAACTGACCGGTCAGGATTTCTGCTCGGCTAAAATAAAGCTCCCAGCTTATTTATAACTGGGGGAGCACACACCAATCCATCAAGATAAAGACCTCTTTCAATTATCGGCTCAGTCTCAGAAAAAGGAAGCGCTAGCCGTTCATCTCCTCTGACTCACTTTTTTGAGGACTGAACGCGGTCCGTGACATTTCGCCCCAGGTTTTATTATGCCGCCTGTACTCAAAGAAAGCTATGAACCTCCACCAGGCATTTAATTGACGGTACCCGAAATTTTCCAGCACACTGAAAGCGATCAGCACCAGATATTCAGAAATGTTCTCATACTTCGAAAAATTATATTCATCAAGCATAATAGCGCTGCTGGATAAAAAGATACCATATAGAACAGATACCGCAAGGAAAAGCAGGAAGAATTCCAGACTGATGATCCCCAGCCAGAATGACACTAAAAATGTGACATAGCCGATTATTTCGACGACGGCGCCCAGCATCTCGACAAAAAAGTAATACGGCATCGCCAGCATGCCTACGATCTTGAATTTAGGGTTTAACAGCATTTTTCTATGATTCAGCATACTGTCCATTAAACCTTTGTGCCAGCGTTTACGCTGACTTTTCAGTACGCTCACTTTTTCAGGGACTTGGGTCCAGCATACCGGATCAGGTACGAACACAATTTTATATGGGGTTTTATTTTCACGCATTCTTCGATGTATTTTAACGATCAATTCCATATCTTCACCAATCGTATCCTCAGTGTAGCCTCCAGCTTCTATGACGACACTTTTTTTGAATACACCAAAAGCCCCGGATACGATCATCAAGGCATTGAGGTTGCCCAGACCCAGTCTGCCGAACAAAAAAGCTCTCAAGTATTCCACCGTCTGGAAACGCACCAGATTGCTGGTGCTTAACTTCACTGATTCAATAAAGCCTTTATCCACAATAGAATCGTTCACTGGTCTGACCACTCCCCCCGAAACAATAACTGTCGGATCTTCAACAAAAGGTCTGATGACTTTGGATAATGAATCCCTTTCAATGATCGAATCGGCATCGATGGCTGTGATTATCGGATATTCCGCAACATTGATCCCCGCATTCAAAGCATCTGCTTTCCCGCCGTTCTCTTTATCGATGATGATGATATTTTCAAATAAGGCCGAGAGATAAATGCCTCTGATATCTTTAGTCTTCAATTTTCTTCTGTAGGGCATATCTATTTTTTTTAATTTAAATTCATAAATCAGCTGTTCCAGCGTTCTGTCTTTCGAGCCATCATTGACTATGATCAGCTGAAATTCACTGTATTCCAGACTCAATAGTGCTTTCGCATTATCCACTATCGTCTTTTCTTCGTTGTAACTCGGTACAACGATAGATAAGGGAGGCGTATAGCTGGAAGCTGTCATTTCTTCATAGGACCAGTATTTCTTTTTCTGTCGGTCAACATACAGCGCACGAATGGAAACAACGAAGAGCAGCGTATAAATGGCATTAATGAAAATCATATAATATAAAACGAAACGATTAAAATGCTCGATACTGTTTATTAAAATTTCTGTAAAAAAGTCCATGATCCTCTCCTAAATAATAGTCTATCCGGTCGTCTCTTTGTATAAGGCCTCTCTCTGCAAAACGGCACGTGCCGCATCACTGGCAAAGGGATCCTCTGCATGCAGCAGGGCCTTCAAAGCTGCATGACCTTTTTCATCCAAATAAAAGAGCGATTCAGCAGCATTATGGCGAACATACCAATTCTCATCTCTCATGAATTCCATCAGTATATTTACAGCCTGATCGCTGTTGACTTTTTTTAGAAATTTAGCTAAAAATGCTCTTACTTCCCATTCCGGATCATTTTTTAAAGACATCAGTCTGGCTAAATAGGACGACTCCCCTGTATTGCCAAGTCGGTCACTTGCTTTTAGAGCGGCGATCCTCAGTTCTTTTTCCGGAGACTGACTCATTTTTTCTATCCACCCGACACTTTTCTGGTAGTGTCTTTTTCCACTTTCTTCCAGTGCAATGACCTGCAGAAACATATCTTCAGTTTCCATGATCTCCAGAAGGATCTCTTCAATATCCCCTTCGATGAGTTCAAGGAGTGAAAGGGTGTTGTTCTTACTCATCCATGACTGTTCAGCTGATTTTCTTAATATTTCTTTCAAATAGGTTTTGTTGTTTATTTTTATCAGACTTCTAGCTGTGATAAAGAATAATTCATTATCGGAGGTGTAAAGCTGTTTCAGCAGCAAGGGTTCCAATTTCTTTAAGTCGTATTCTCCGGCTAAGTATGTCCCTGTCTTATTTTTCCATCTATTCGTACTTTTCAAATAACGCTCGACCTTATTTATCATCGACTCCTTACCGATCTTTTCCAGGAGGAGGGTCTGATTCGATCCCGAAATAAATGAATTGTAATCAATGATCAAAGCTTGCAGGACCTTCTTCTCCAAGTATGATCCGGGCTCGATAGACAACTTATCGCCGCCTTGGGTAATAAACCGAAGGAATTCATTTTCATATGTCTTCCTGATCTGCCTTTTCTTATTCCTGATGTACTTCATTACACCTTTCTTTAACAGCAGAAAAATGAACATCACCAAATCAACATAAAACAACATGACCAATATAGTCCAGATAACCTCTCTCAACATTTTACATCATACCTCTAAGTCGTTAGTATTTTTTTGATCTTATGTTCCAGAACATCCAGGGAGAAGGGCTTTTCGAAGAAATCGTCAGCTCCCAGTTTCAAACTCTCCATGACAGACGCTTCACTGTGTTTCCCTGAAATCATGATTATCTTAGGCTCTGCGTTCAAACTGACTCCTTTTATTTTTTTCAGTACTTCGATGCCCGTCACTTTGGGGAGCATGATATCCAGCAGGACGAGATCATATGCGCGCTGGCTAAGTCTATCCAGTGCTTCTTGTCCATCCTTTGCATAGTCGACATCGTAACCTAGATAACCAAGCCGGGTTTTGATGATATTCGTCAGCAATTGCTCATCATCCACAACGAGTATTTTATTTTTAGCGACACGTAATGTTTCACTTTGCAGAATGACCCTGTTTTTCCCTTTTTCCTTGGCAATATATAAAGCTTTGTCAGCTGCTTCGAGTAAGGTGGTTTTTGTTTGGCTCTTGTTTTTGAATTCAGCTATACCTGAGCTGAAGGAAAGAGTGAGATCCACTTTATCATCAGATGTATAGAAAACGTTCGACAGCAGATCCAGTCGAATGTCATCGATGACCGTTTTAGCTTCCACCCCGCTTGTCTGCGGGAGCAAAATCAGAAACTCATCCCCGCCGAACCTGAACACTTCGCACTTGTCATCCATATTTCTTTTAATCGTTTTTACAAATTCTATTAAAACACGATCCCCATAAAGATGACCATGTGTATCATTGATCGCTTTGAAATGGTCCAGGTCCGTAAAAGCCACTGAAAAGACGTCACCGTTCCTGATAAATCGTTCTTTCTCCTGTTCGAATCTATGCACAAAATGTTTACGGGTAAAGACTCCGGTCAGTTCATCCAGGTTCTGCTGCTGTTTAGTTATCTGTCTTTTTTTGAAGGTACCATTTATGTGTGCAAGCAATTCGTTCGGATCGACGGGTTTCTGGTAGATCGTTTCGGCACCTGTTCGCAGCGCTTCGTATCTTACCTCTTTTATGTTCAGCCCCGTCAAGAAAATAATAGTGGTGTCCGTTTTCATCTGTACGATTTCTTCATAGATATCGAACCCGGATTTTTCCGGCATCACGATATCGATCAGTGCAAGATCGATTTTTTCATTTTTCATATACTCTAAAGCATCGTTCCCGCTATGGGTGACCAGCACTTCATACCCCTGATCCTTAAGTAAGTCTTCTAAGAAAGCTAGCATGGAGACGTCATCATCCACCACAAGAATCGTTCCGGAAGACTTCGTGTGTTTTTTTGAACCTTCCGGCACCGTGACATCACCCGCACTGATCAGCACCTCACTTAACTGCTGCTCGATACGGAACAGTAGACTCCCTGTTCCTTTGATCAAAGCAGAAAAATAGTCGGGATGACTTGCCAGACGATCTTTTTCGTTCAACAAAAGCGTTTCGACTTCTTCAGCTGCAGAAGATATGCCATCCAATTCCAGAGTGCCTGCGGTCCCTTTCACGCGATGATAGAACTGGTACAACGCTTCGTAATCTTCATCACTCTCATTACTTAAAAAGCTAATGAGGTTCCTAGAAATATGTGTCATTTGTTCGTTTTTTTCTATTAAAAATTTCCGCTGACTTTTCTTGATGATTTCCTTTAATTTTTCTTGATTCACACTGTCACTCCTCACTTTTCATGACGCTGACGTTCCAGTTGAAACGCGATTCATCTTTCAGAGAACTGCTGATTACAGGCATGTTTAATCTTCGATCAGTTTCAGCAAGATCTCTGAAAGTATTTCCGGAGAATAGGGTTTGACTAAATAATCATGGATCTGATAACGGTCGAGTGCATCTGCTTTTTTATCGATAGCCGAGGATACGATGACCGGGATCGTACGGGTCGTTTCGCCGCTCTGTATTTCTTCGATCAGATCCCATCCCGTCATGCCATCTTCCAGCATCAGATCTACGACGATCGCAGTCAGAGTTCTTTCCTGTGCAATGCTGGAAACATTCCTGCTGTTCAGGTAATGGATGACATTGAAACCATTGAACTTTAACGATTCGGACAACATCATCGCCAGACTGATATCATCTTCGATTAAAAGGACAGTACCTTTAGATTCAGGAAAGACACCTTCAGGTTTGGCAGACTGCATCTGATCCGTCGGCGCATGCAGGACAGGCAGGGAGAAGAAAACGGTGGTCCCGTGGTTTTCCTGAGAATCGATCCATATATCTCCCTGATGCGCTTCAATGATCCCTTTACTTATAGCAAGACCAAGTCCAGTGCCTCCGATTTTTTTGCTCGCGCTGTTATCTACACGTTTAAACTTCGTAAATATCGTTCCTATGTCTGCTTTAGGAATACCGATTCCCTGGTCACTGATGCTGACAACGATTTTTCCATTCTCATTGTAGATTTTCACCGCTACTTTTCCGCCCTCAGGTGAAAACTTAACGGCATTGCTGATGATATTTGTCAGCAGCTGAATCAGCCGTTCTCTGTCTGCCATTACATGGGTAAAGGAAGCTGAGTCTTCCAGGTAGATAGGGTTGTTTTTTTCATGCTTGAATGTATCTATGACTTCCATGATCGTCTTGTTCAGATTGACCTCTTTCATTTCATATTCCTGTTTACCCGATTCGATTCTCTGGACATCCAGAAAATCATTGATCAAATTAGTCAGTCGTTTGGCTTCTTTAAATATCGTCTCAAGATATCTTTTCTGCTTTTCCGGTTTCAGTTCTTTCATCAGAAGCATTTCAGTAAACCCAAGCACGCTTGACAAGGGGGTCCGCAGCTCATGACTGACTGTACTGACGAGTTCAGATTTCATCACATCGATTTCATATTCTCTCGTGATGTCCCGGTACATGAAAATCGTTCCTGTTTTAGCCTCATCGATAAAGACTGGGGATGTATATATCTGAAGGTGCCGGGTTGTCTCATCATCCAGCTGACAGCGGATCGAACTGATATCAGAATACTCCGAATCGATGGCCTGTTCAAAAAAGGCCCTGATTTCTGCTGACTCCTGACATTTTTTTGCAAAATCCTGTATCCAGATGTCTTTCGAGACGATTTTGTTGTCCCTGTAGCTTTCCATACCTATCATCTGAAGCAGCTTGTCATTAGCCTGCAGTAGATCGCCGTCCAGCGAAACCAGCTGCAGGCCTTCCGTGACATTCTGCACGATACTTTCATTCAAACTTCTTTCTCTCTGGACATCTTCATAAATGTCTATCCTGCTTAGAGCAATGCTCAGCTGTCCCATAAGAATAAGGATCTCTGAGATTTCTTCATCTGCAAATACATTTCCGATGCGCGTCAGGGCGAAAATGAGGGCAATATTCCCATGTTCATCTTTCACTGAGGCATACAGGTCGTAACTGTATACCTTCCCTTCAGCTATACCGATTTCCGACTCATTTGCTTCCCGTTTGACAATATAAAAGCGTTCATCCTGCAGACGTATCACAATGTCATTCAGATAGGCATCGGATAAAAACTGCCTGGCATGATTTTCAGTCAGTCCCTTTTCAGCAAACTGTTTCTGATTCGGACTTACAAGAATACCCTTGTCAAAATCAAAGGCCACTCTAAAGTAACCGAATACCCGATTCAAAAATTCATCTCTGTTTACCGTCGCGGTCAACTCTTTGTTCAGGTTACTGTATTTTTCTGTCTTTTCTTTTGCTTTCTGTGTTTGTTCCAGCAGCTCTTTCAATGCGTGTTCGTTTCGCTTGTTTTCCGTGATGTCGATCCCGATCAGGATATAACGGTAGGCCTTACCTTTTTCATTCAGAAAAGGGACGATCGTAGCATTGAGCCAATAACAGGAGCCATCTTTTGCTTCGTTTCTTATTTTACCTGTCCATATCTTTCCCTTGCTGATCGTGTGCCACATTGTTTCATAAAAGGCCTTATCCTGATGCCCACTTTTTAAGAT
This sequence comes from Alkalibacterium subtropicum, assembly GCF_900112455.1. Taxonomy (GTDB): domain Bacteria; phylum Bacillota; class Bacilli; order Lactobacillales; family Carnobacteriaceae_A; genus Alkalibacterium; species Alkalibacterium subtropicum. The sequence goes on from NZ_FOLT01000005.1 coordinate 23,175, forward strand.
CCGTGTGGTATTCCCAACGAGCTCATCTTCTTTATACTTCGACGTTCTGCAGAACATATCGTTTACATTAATGATGATCCCCTCATCATTAGTGATACATAACAAGGCAGACTGATTCAAGGCTTTGTTGATATGCTCGATTTCGGTCACGTACGCTTCAAGCTGGTTCTGGTTATATTCGAGTTCATCCTGCTGGGACAGCAGTTCTTCATTTTGTGCAGTCAGCTCATCCTCTTTATCCTGAACCTCAGTCGCCATATCTTCAAACGACTGAGCCAGCATCTGCAGCTCCTGTAGCTGAAAATCTGATTTCAGTTCCAGCTTTTTCCCTTTTTTTAGATTTAATGTCGCCGAGATCAGCATTTCAAGCGGAAAAATGATCTCTTTCAGCAATCTGCTGATCACAAAGACAAACAGACCGAAACTGACAAGACCTAAAATAATGAAACCGGTAGTGAATCGGTTGATCAGCAGAAGCGTATCAGCATATATTTCATCTCTTTCCAGCTGGCTCTCATCATTGAAGCCGCGGGTATACTGGAGAAACCGGTTGATGTCTTCGTTCGTCCCTCCACTTGATAAGGCCCTGAGCGATTCATAATCGTCTGCTTCGACATAACTTATTGCTGAGGGAAGCAGTGTGTTCGTATAGTTTGTATAAAAGTCAGATAGGATCGTATTTAATTCCTCTTCTTCATCAGTAAGAGAAAGAGATTGAAAATGATCGATGCTGTCTCTGAATTCTTCTAAATTTTCGTATAGCAAGTTCAGTTCCATCTGATCCTGAAAAGCATAATACCCTCTCGCTCTAAAAAGTACTTGCGTTAGATTGTCCTCCAAATCATTGATCGCATTAAACTTCATCGTGGTTTCTTCATAGCGTTCATCTATTGTAGACTGTACATTGAGCAGGGTGATAATACCGAGAGTAGTAATGAGAACGATAACAGATAAAAGCAGTGCCGCCATCCTGTAAAATTTCCGTTTGATTTTGATCGGCCGATAAGTCTTGTCACTCATTTGTCAAATCCTCCACTAATCGGTAAAGCTCCATTGGACTGAACGGTTTTTTCATAAAAACGTCGACACCCGCTGATTTAGCCTGCTGCTGGTCTTTTTCCTGAGTTTTCGCCGTCAGCATGACAATAACTGTTTCCCTCAACATTTCCTTGTCTGCTTTCTCAAGCATTTCTAGTCCTGTAAGCTCCGGCATCATATAATCCAGAATGATCACATCGTATTTTTTTCCGCTGATCATACTCAAGGCTTCCAGACCGCTCTCGGCTTCATCGATCGTAATATTTAAATCTTCCAGACTATCGACGATCAGCATTCTCAACACCATTTCATCATCCACTACCAGCACATTTTTCATATGTGCACCTCCATATCACTCATTTAGATACTCCTTGATTATTTTATATGATTCTTTCAATCTTTCTTCATAGACGGGCTGATCCCAGTTTTCCCATGTATAAGCCACCATTTCGGCATCTTTTGCGTTCTTTTCTGGAAGCTGATCCGTCGTGCGGCTATTTTCTGTAGTCACTACTGAGTACTCTACAGCTTCTATATAATCTGATGCACTTAACCCTTCAGACTGTATGTCCCCCATGATTTCTTTCTGGCTGGGATTCTTGACATTAAGCATGAGCCATGGGATGCGTACCTCCAGTATTCCTGAATCCCTATTGAATATATAATCTGCCAGCGAATCATACTCTTCACTTTCAGGACTACCGATACCCTCTTTCAATACACCCGTTTCGTAATACTGAAAGGGAACGTGTTCTCCTGTTGAAGGAATGTCCATTGGCATAGACAAAGGTAACTTGATCGTATGGAACTGGCCGCTGTTTTTTTCGACCTTCTGACTGCCGGCCGTATCCTCCAGCGCATAACTGAACTGGAAATGGAAGGGATCATAATATTTGTCTATCCAGACTCTGCTTTCGTTAGACGCTGAAAGTTCAATGACAAAATCTATTCCTTCAGAAAAAGTCTGATCAGCTATAAAAGGCACGTCGATATTCCCCTGCTGGTCGATCGTATCCAGAAGAATAGTCACATCCGTTTCGCTGGTCCATTTTTGCGGATCATAGTCGATCATAAAGTAAAGGTAAGCCTCATCATGACTGGCGGATATACTATGGAGCAGTCCGTCTTCTTTTTCTGCCGATATTTCTTCGGCCTGCCACTTGTCCCGGCTGCCATCAAGCGGTTTTTTGTGTGTTTCAAAGCTCAGCAAGCCAAAGTGCTGCTCATTGGTCTGCATATTGGACCAGTACGGACGCCGGTCTGGATCATCCAGCTTCATTGTATTCCAAGTCCGTTTAAACCATTCATCCTGCCAGGTGAACAGTATCCCACCTGCTGCGCCCTGATGTCTGATGTCTTCAAACAGGCGCACGTCGATTGCTCCCTGTTCTTTTTCCGAATGAAATCCCTGATTCCAGCCGTACGGGTTCTCGTGAGTCATTCCTCTGGATGAGGGGACACCAAATTCTGCAATAACGACCGGCATGCGATGGGCCTGTATCAGATCGTTCAGATAGCCCGCATAACTGTTCTTTTCTCCTCGGTGGTCTATGAAATCCAAATACGCTTGTTCGTAATTCAGAAAGTCCGGATAATAAGGGTAAACATGATAGCTCGCAAAATAGCCGGTCTTCAGCCGATCTGTGGCATGTATCGTGTTCGGATCGACACTGACTCTATCCTCTTCAGCCAATGGCTCTGCAGGATGATCGAGCAGATCGGTGGTCGGCCAGTTGGTGAAGCTGATAGGATGCATCGTCCCATACATGCTTGCTTCATAATCCGTTAAATATTCCATCCGTTGTGCGAGCCACTTTTCAAAGGCATTCGCCTCTTTCGTAGTGAAATATTCTCCCGTGAATTCTTCTTGGCTCTCATGAAGGGTGTTCGTCTCTTCAACCATCCTGGGGTACCATTCAATGCCTAATATGTAGCCCATAATATAAGGGGAAATGTCGTAGGCGTATTCTCCGGATGCATGTCCGGATTCAGGATTTAGATTAATATTCCCGTGAACCACATCGACTGCATCTCTTATTTCGTTTTCGAACGGATCAATATTGGAAGAAGAATAAGCGTCCAGTGTAGAAACAAGGTTTTCTTCATTTATCCAGACCCCATGGACAAGGTACAGCGGCGAATCCGTCTGCTGGTTGTGCATCCACAGCGCTTTATAAAATTCCGGCGGGTGGATCGTATAGACACGGATCACATTGGCGCCCATGTCGCTTATCTGAGTCAGCCAGCGTGCGTATTCTTCATAAGTAATCGCCGTCTCTCCTGGCCATGAACCCGGCTTGGCAATCCCCATATTCACACCCTGGATCTCCACCTCTTCCCATTTTCCGCTGCTGTAGACCTCAAAAGCAGTGTCATTCACACGGGTGGGATAGGCTAATTCTTCCTCTTCATACATCAAGCTTGCCTGATCCTCTTTATTCTTCAGGCTTTTTCCTTCATGGGTTTCCTGTAAGATCGTATGCATCATCGGCAGGTACGCCCGATAATAAAAGGCGTTTGTCCCCTTCAGCTGTGCCCAGCTCATCATCCTGTACAGCCAGTCCATCCCTTTGTATTTATAGAAAGAAGGCGTAGCAGCCATATCAGCAAAATCACCGGCAAAATAATAGGCCGGGGTCCCTGATACTGTATTCCGCGTGACGGCCGGGATCATATTTTCAATATCATATTCACTCAGGCGTTTGCTTCCCTTTTCAGTCAATCCCAAGGAATAAGTGGCTAATACATCCGCAGCCTCGGCCTCCACAATATCGAACCAGTACCCATACTGTGAGGAAAGAGACATGCCAAAAAAAGCTTGCCCTTGACTGGTAAAATCAAAACGCACGCCTTCCCCTTCAAAGTCCTGTCCTTCTTCCAGGACAAGAATATGCTCGTCATTCTTCACAAAAACGAGGCCAGGGCCACTCGATCCCCAAGTTTCCTGAGTCTGCTGCTCATAGTTCTCCAGGATCCATAATGGGATCTCACTGTTCAGTTCAGGATCCAGTTCATTGAAATAGCGGGCAGTCCAGCCGTTCCAGTTTATTCCTAAAATTGAGGTGAAACGATCCTGCACTTCAGACGTTGTTGGACTGGCGAAACTGTTGAACTCGGCAATTAAAGGCGTCTGACTGGCATACATCTCTTCTTCTACATACGCGAGTTCTTCAGCAGTCAGGCCCCCGTATATCAGACCAGACCGTGTCTCTCCCTCGGTCAGATCGTAAAACTCATTTTCGTATACTCCATATGTATCTGCCATGTAGATCAAGTCTTTTTCTTCTACAGGGAGGGATGAAACGTCATACTGGTTTTCTTCAAGAGGATGAAACCCCGTATAGTCATGTGTTAAATCATAAGCCGTCTGGTCACTCTTTATGTATTTATAATGGTTCAATGCCCACGTTATGCCTTTATGCTCCCTATAAGTCTGGTCGGGAACTGTTTTATCCATGATGAGTACATCAAGCGCTCGACCTGAATCAAGCTGCCAAGCTATGTAGGGTAAAAAAAGGAGCAGTAGTCCGAATGCGATGCCTATATATGTAAGTTTCTTTTTCACTTGCGTTCATCCTTTATGCCTGTCATTAGGGGTCGGGCTCTTTCCGGCCCATCCATTTATACACAAAGAGATAATGTGTTAAACTAGATGGACAGCTACAGATTTTAACTTATTTTTTAAAGAGACACCCGTGTAAACCTGCTGTGTTATCATTTATTGTATCACAAATACATGAACAAACATTCACGGATTATGTATATTTTTGTTTCGGAGGTGACTACTCATGTCCCATCATCTTACTAGACGGACCCGCATACACAAAAGGCTTCTGTTCTTCATACCCGTCCTTCTATTTATTATTTTCCTATATTTCAATGCTTTTGACTCATTGAATACGCCTGTACTGACCAATGACACACTTCAGGCCTCTTCATATGCCATAACAGCTGTGACCTTTCACTCCAATGTATATACGAAAGAGACCCCTTTGAACGTGTCCGTAGAGATAGCCGCCGCCCCCTCACTTGCACGCACACTCTGGCTCGGATTCAGCATCGTCAGTCCGTTGGGGAACACAACAGATTTTCCTCTTGCTGAAGTAACCCCTGAACCTGGTGGGGCCGTAACCTTTCCACTTGCCTATTTATTAGAAGCGAGTGTTCCGGATGACCTCACAAGCGGCCCGTATACAGCTGTTTTTTCTTTGTGGGACAGTGATCCCATTACAAAAGATGCTGTCCGGCTGGCTAAGCTGAGAAAAACAGATGCCTTTCGTCTTTATAATGACATCGAACATTTCCAGACGTTTGATGATAAAGAATGGTACAGCAGGAACGGCCAGCTGGGACGGACTCTCCTGAAAAATGGACACGTCGCTGTCTCCAGTGACCGTTTAACCATACGCATACCTGCGAACACCTTAGAAGGCGGCGAGATCCAGACGACCGCTCTCAGACATTTCGGTTCATATGAAGTCAGTATGAAACTCCCCGATGCTCCTTCGTCAATAACCGGCTTTTTCCTTTACAAGGCTCCCGATTTCCATCATGAAATCGATATAGAGATCTTCAATCAGCCAGAATCAAACGTGCTCTTTACCTCCTACCATGAAGGGATGACTCAGCATGAGAACAAAACCTCTTTAGCTTTCGATCCCACCGCCGGTTTCCACCGCTACCGGATCGATCACTACCCTGATCGCGTGAGTTTTTACATCGATGATACTAAGGTGCAGAGCTGGGACCATGGTTTCACGATGGAACCGATGCACCTGATGGTCAATACATGGTTCCCCGAATGGCTGGATGGCCTTGCACCAGAAGAAGACCAGAAATTGTACATTGAATGGATCAGGTATTGACTGTCTGCAAGGATTCTATTGGAAAAAGGATACAGCTGGTTTACATTAAGTCCTGTTACCCTTCTCATTCAGACGTCTGCTTATATATTTGAAAAAGGGGTAGACTCTGATCATAGAGTCTACCCCTTTTTTAGTTTATGCTATTTGTTCAGTTTATACACTTTTACGGTACAAGTACACACCATACAGCGTGGTAAGGAGCGTGCCGATTATGAGTGTAAGGTGGTATAAAGGATCCCAGCCCTCACCCGTGAAGAAGAGTAATACTATCCCGAGAGCGATGAACAGAAAACCGATGATGCTTGAGAAATATAAGCCGAACTTTCCAAATGGAATTTCATACGGTCTTGCAATATCTTTATCCACTTTTCTCAATTTAACGACTGTTGGAAACAGCCATAAATAAGGTAAGAAGAAAATAAGGAAACTGAAGGAAAGGATCGTCCAGAAGGCATCATTGGCACTACCACTTAATGCAAAGTTCAGGACAATGAGCAAAGTCGAAATAATCCCCATTAAGATATAAGAGTAATCAGGGGTATTGAATTTTTTATTCCGGTGACCCAAAATCTTGGTGTGCTTAGTGAACTCAGCTTCATCAAGCACTTCTACTCCTCCGAGTGTCCACGAGATCATATTAGATACTAACGTAAACAATGCAACGATCATTGTGACATTAAAGACGACGCCGGAAGCCGGTCCAAAGACAGTGGACAATTCTTCCAGAGCATAAAAGAAACCGTCAAGTGGATCTACCGATGCGGCTGGAATGGCAGCTAACACACCAAAGGTCCCGATAATGTACATTGCAGCAATCAATATCCCCGCAAAAATCGTCATTTTGGGAATGTTTTTTTCAGGTTTATCCACTTTTGAAGCGATCGCGCTTATCAGTTCAAACCCCAGCAAATTATAGACGATTGCTGAACTGTATGCGATGGTATCAAAATTCAAGTTCAAAGCAAAACTGGACAGTGAAAAGTCATTAGCCAGACCGTTCTGAAAAGCATACATCACACCCATTATCCCGAAAACGATCAGAACACTGACTTTCAGAATCGCTGCGATATTCGTGACTGTGATACTTAAATCCACCCCTCGGATACCGATGAATACGATAAGCCAGCACATCGCTACCGCTAAAGCGGCTGCGGCAAAATTACTCATCGCCGGAATATAAGCCATCGAGAACCAGGCACTGAACGCTATGAATACCGCCGGCATCCAGAAAGCTACATTGACCCAATAATACCAGGCCACCAGACTCGCTTGAAACGGACCGAATGCCCTGTTGACCCACGCATAAATGCCTCCATCTTCAGGATACGTGGCTCCGAGTTCCGCATTGATGAGTCCGTAAGGGATGAAAAACAGAATAGCTGTGAGCAGCCAGACGGTGATCGACGAAGCTCCCAATGCTGCCGGAGCAACGAATGTGTCCAGTACAACGATTCCCGTCACGGTAAAAGTGACCATCTTAAAGAGACTAACTTTTGCAACATTTTCCTCGGCGATAATATTTTCGCCTATTTTTTCTTCCATTTATCTCACCTCTCCATTTGATTTTCCTTATCACTCATTAATATCCTCAGCTAACGGTTGCTGCTGAGTGATGCAGTGGATATTCCCGCCGCCTAAAAGTATTTCCCGAGCATAGATCCCGCGTACTTCTCTATCCGGGAACACTTCACTCAGTACATCTTTAGCATTCTGGTCATATTTTTCATCGTTGAACAACGGAAGGATAACAGCGTCGTTTGCAATGTAAAAGTTCGCGTATGACGCAGCCTGGCGGTCTCCTTCCTGTCTGGGCAAGGTGCCGTCGATCTTGTCGACGCCTTCGCTTTCTTCTTTAGTGATCAGGACCTCATGGGGGATATGAAGTTTGTGCACCACCAATTTTCTGCCTCTGGCATCTGTTTCGTTTGATAAATAATCTAGGGCTCGTTTAGACCTCGGATATTGCGGATCCTCCTCATCATCCGTCCAGGCAAGCACGATGACGCCTGGAGCACAGTAATGAATGATATTATCCACATGACCATTTGTTTCATCAAGATATATCCCTTCAGGAATCCACAGAACTTTCTCTGCTCCCAAATACTCTTTTAATTTAGTTTCGATTTCTTCTTTGTCCAGCTTGGGGTTTCTGCTTTCATGGAGCAGACATTCTTCTGTTACGATAACGGTCCCCTCTCCATCAGTATGGATGGAACCCCCTTCCAGGATGAAGTCTTCCAGTGAATAGTAGTCGATATTTTCTATTTCGCAGACCTTTCGTGCCACTTGATCGTCTTTGTCCCAAGGGAAATACAAACCGTCCACCAATCCTCCCCAGGCATTAAAACGCCAGTCCACACCTCTGACTTCTCCGTCCTTATTTTTCACAAAAGTCGGCCCGCTGTCGCGCATCCAGGAGTCATTTACAGACATCTCCACGACCCGTACGTGTTCTTTCAGCATATCCCGGGCATTTTCAAATTGACTGGGGGAGACACACATCGTTACCTTTTCATATTCCACTATTGTATTAGCCACTTCAGCGAACACTCTTTGTGCCGGCTTCCCTCCCAGCCGCCAGTTGTCTGTCCGTTCCGGCCAGATCATCCAGCAGCCTGCATGCGGTTCAAATTCACCCGGCATCCTGAATCCCTCTTTTTTAGGCGTTCCTGACAATCGTTTTACCATTGGCTTTCCTCCTTTCTTCAGTTTTTAAAGGTTTTCCATGAAGGATCGGATGTTATGCTGATGTTTATCTGCAAGCTCTTTCGAGGGCTCCTTTGTATAGCGGTGAGTGAAGTAAACGAGAATCGCCATCTGAGCAGTCAGGCGATTTTCCGCTTGATCAAAAGCGACACTGTAATCCCCTTCCAGAGCCTCCCTGGTAACCTCTTCCTTGTCATTGGCCGGCAGGCAATGGAGCAGCATTGCCCCAGGAGCAGCCCTATGCATCAATTTTTCTGTAATGACATAATCAGGCATGAATGCTGCGAGACGTTCCTCTTTTTCATCCATTTGGGTAGTCCAGTAGAAGCTGTCCCCGTAGACGACTTCACATTCTGAAACTTTGCTGATATCTTCGGTGATCTCATAATGCGCACCCGAATTCTTGCAGTTTTCATCAGCCATTCTCAGCCATTCCTCTTCCATGTGATACTTTTTTGGTCCGATCTGTTTGAATCCGATGCCGTATTTCGTACAGGTCAGCAGCAGGGAACGGCAGACATCAGTGGCATCACCCATAAAGGCAACGGTCAGATCGGTGAGTGTTTTCCCTTCCGGTAAGTGTTCCATCATGGTAAAGATATCTGCTAACATCTGAGTTGGGTGATACACCGTATCGAGCCCGTTGATTACTGGGACCGTTGCCGCTTCCGTCAGTTTTTGAGTCGTTTCCCCACTGTTTGTGCGGGCTACTATAAGATCGCACATGCGGGACAACACTCTGGCCGTATCCTCAACGGTTTCTTTTGACCCCAGATGAATATCTGATTTGGATAGAAAAATCGCATGGCCCCCCAGCAGTGTCGCAGCTGCTTCAAACGAAACGCGTGTACGTGTCGAGCCGGCTTCAAAAATCATCCCCACTGTTTTATTTTTAAACAATTCGGGAATGGCGTTATCTCTTCTGGCATCTTTCAGTAAGGTCATCAGTTCAAGCATGCTGTCTATTTCAGCTTTAGTGAAATCGTTCATGGTGAGCATGTGTTTTAACTCTTTTTTGTTTAAATCTGTGGCACTGGATGATGGTATTTTCATATCGATCGCTCCTTTTATATGTTTTAAATGTATAATTCCTCTAATGGTCTGGACTGATCTTTCTTCCTGGTAATGATCGAAACAACCACAATAAGCAGGATGTTGACAAGCGGTGGGACCAGAGTGAAAAATTCCCACGGTTCCGGAATAATCGTCCCCTGCATGATACCTCCCAGTACATTTACCAGCAGTCCCCCGATCATCCCCGCCATGACGCCATACGATGTGGCCCACTTTGCTTTCAATGCTACAATGAAGGGGAAAAACAGGACACCGAACTGCAATGTGAAGGCAAAAACAGTCATATCGTAAATGTTTGAACTCAATAACCCGATCAGTGCTGCTAAAGTACCGGTTAGAATAACGCAATAGCGTGTGATCCTTAGTAAGTAATCCTGATCCACATTATGCTGTGGTTTGTTTTTCAGAAAAATAGGGTAGATGATATCATTCGAAAAGATGACCGCAGTGGCAAACAGAGAAGTACTGGCACTTGATAAAACCGCACCGATCAGTGAAGCAACGAAAATACCGAGAAGTACCGGATTCAATAACTCTCTAGCTAAAAACGGAATCAGTAATTCACTGTCCTGCGCAATCAAACTGCCGTCGACGACCCCGCTGCTGATCAGCGTATGTCCGATCAAAGCCAAGAATACCGGAATGAGACCAAACGTCCAATACATGCTCCCCGATATGATCATTCCTTTTTGAGCAGTTTTAGCATCTTTTGCCATCAATGCACGTTGTGCTATATCCGGACTGGGAATGTTACCCAAGGCCATACCAGCCCACATGGAGACATATGTCACCCAAGGCATCAGTCCCTGCTCAGCAGGGACAAACCGCCAAAAATCTTCAGGTGTATGAGCTGCAATATTATCTATTCCTCCAGCTGCATTGTAGCCGATCACCAGAAGCAATATCAGTCCGATAAAAATAATGATCATTTGAATGAAATCTGTCCAAATGACAGCTAACAGACCGCCCATATAGGTGAAAGAAACCACTGCCACCAGCGCAATGACATAGCTCAGATAGAAATTCAAATCGAATAAAACCGAAAGGATTTTACCGACAGCCAGCAACTGCACTGCTGTCCAGATGACGAATGTGGGAATCATTACAGCAGAAGCAATATATCCGGTAGCGCTTCCAAACCGATGTGTATAAATTTCGCCTATGGAATTAATTTTTAAACTTCTCAGTGTTTTCACAAAAAACAGGCCGATGATGATCAGAGACAAACCGGCAGCAAACGGATCTTCTATCACTCCATAAAGCCCCTCCTGAAACGCAGCTCCTGTTCCTCCGATGACTGTACCTCCACCCCAGAACGTGGCAAACACAGTCCCCACGACCAGAAATAAAGGCGCCCCTCTACTGGCAACCAGATAGTCCTCTGTATTCTTTACCCGTTTACTGGCAATCTTGCCAACAGCAATCAAACTGCCGACAAAGAGAATGATGATCGCTAATGGGACAGCATTGTTGAAAGACACAATTTAACTCCCTCCTTTAAATATTGTTCGCGTTTTCACAACTTCTTAACTTGATTTTATTCATAAAAAGTCAAAAAGTCAACTAATAAGTTGTAATTTCAGCAATTACTTTGTCTATTTTTCTATACAATATGTCATAATCGGACATTTAAAGTGTTATTTCGTGTAATATTATTTGTTTTACCCATTCATTTCATGCTATTATTGGGGTGAGCTTACTTCATGTAAAGGAGGATAGTTCTCAGTTTGTCTGCCTGAGAACGCGATTATGGCAAAAAAAGAGAAGAACTATGATCAGACCGACTATAAAATTATTCAGGAACTTTCTAAAGATGCTAGAAAATCTGTCGCAAAAATAGCCAGAAAAATCGATGTCAATGAGCGTACAGTGCGAAGAAGGATCGAAAAACTGATTCAGGACAATACCCTTCGGATCACCACCATTGTCGATCCGAGCAGTTTCGGATATAATGCCATTGCGGATATCAATCTGAAAGTTGACGAAGCTGTCTATGACGATTTCGTAGAGGAATGCAAGGCGGATCCCAATGTCTGCTATATAGCCACTGGCTGGGGCAAAGCGAATCTATCTATTGAAACACGTTTTTTAGATAATGAAAACATGTATGATTTCATCAACAAAACACTACCGGAAACTGCTGGTGTCGAAGTGATCAACTACTTCATCATCCCCAAGATCATTTACAACATTGACGAATGGCTGCCAGTGAAGGAAGATTTTAAAGAGGAGTAAGGGTGATATCTTTACTTCAGACCACTTTGAAAAGCAGGTTATCTTGCTCAGCAGAGCTCAAGAGTCTGCTCTCAGAAAAATATCAAGACACTTGTCTTGTTTGCCGAACTCATCTGTACTCACACTATTGCATCAAAAGGGCCTTGAAGTTAATTGACTTCAAGGCCCTTTTGATGCAACTGAGATAACTGTAAGGGATTTTATGTGGTACTCTATCTGCAGACATGCCTGCGTTGAACAGGCAGAGATTCAAGCATCAGTTTCCCTTTTGACATGTTCATAATTTTTAGTATGACTGGCTCTCATCCCTTCATAAAAGCGAAAGGTGTCTTTCAACTCCTGTTCCAGCGTACTGTCACCCCGTATGAGCCTTTTCAGGTAAGATTCTGAAAATTCGATCCGGTCATGTATTTCTTTTTTATTATCCGTGACGTTCCCGTGTCCAGGCACATGGATATTAATTGTATGGTGATCTATTATCCATTGTGCCTTATCTACGGTTTTCACGTAGTCCAGATAGCTGCTCGTAATGAATGGAAACTCGACATCTGATAGATAATCGCCGGATAATAAGAGCCCAAAGGGTTCCACAACTGTAAACAAGCCATCATCCGTGTGTCCCGGTGCCTTGTAAAAGGTCAAGGTCATATCACCAAGTATCAGCTTTTCACCGTCCCCTTTGATGACTCTATCAACGGTCGGATATTCCGAAACATATTCACGTTCGATATAATATTCCTGATCAAAATCGTGAATTTTTTTTAGGATCATTTCCTTTTCTGTATTCATCTGAAATTCTTCTGAAGCAATGACCGCCGCTTCCGGAAATGCCCCGGCACCGATGATATGATCAAAATCGCTGTGGGTATAGATAATGTAAAGCTGACGGTCCCCTCTATGTTCATTTATGTATTGCTTTATCTCATCGATTTCATGCGGCAGCCAGGTTGGATCGGTCAGAACGATGCCCTTTTCAGACTGGATGACTGCGGACGTTGTTTTGTATAGTGAACTTTGAAATACAGTGAGGTTGTTTTTTTGAAAGTGCAGCATTATTGTACTCCTTTTCTTGCTCAATCATCGTGTTCCGGTCAAGAATTATGGCCTCATAGAGAAAATCAATTTCAGTAGAAAGACACCCTGTTACTTTGTGAAGTCAAGTCGGTTGCATTAACTAAGACGGGATATGAACATCGTTTTTTTTATTGCCGGGATCAATTATTTTAAGTGTACCACGTTTCGTTGAAAATTTTATATCCTGATTTTATCAAAGGTGAGTCCATCGTCACTTTTAAACAAAAACCTCCCACCACTGAGAGGTTTTTGACTTAAGGTTTATTTGGCATTCTTTCCGGTTTGAATTTTATCAAACTAACAATCAGAAGAATAAAGTGACCGCCTATCAATGATAGAGCCTCATTTAAAACAAAAAAATCTAATAGTGTCCACTGCAGAAAAAAAACAAGTGAGTCGTCACTAAAAGGTGGATGTTGGGACTGCCCATTCTTGTTTGACACTTGAGATGGCAATAGAATAGGCTGATAGTGACCAGCCAGTGAATGATTGGAAGTGAGCAGTCCATAGAGACCCGTTTACGTTCCTGCCCAAAATAATCAGGGACCTGAGTAGTCACTACACGACCTAAATAGTGACCACCCGACAAAATAAACATATCGACATGATAGAAAAAGGGATTATACGGATCTCTCATTAAACAAAGAAAGTTCAGTGGACACTACTTAATTTAATTAGACCTGCTTATGAACGAAAGAGAATTCAGCCGGTTGAAAAAGAGTTCAGTAGTAACTTGTGAGTTTTGATAATTCTGCTATATCCTTGAGTCTCGATCACCGTATATCGCGCGCTTATCGGTGATATGGCTCTTTTCATAGAATGAAGTTCTGCATACTAACGAAGGTAACGCCACATTCTACTCCAGACCAAGCTATGACTCATCAGCACTTACACATCTGGTGATGTTCTTCTGGTTACTTATCTTGGAAAAAGCAAAATACATGAAGAAAAAACTGTAAAAGCACAATATAGAAAAACCTACCGTCAAATCCAAGAAATAAAATACTGGGTTTGACGGCAGGTCTATGCGAGCAGTTGCTGGATTCAGACTTGAAAAAGCTTTTGTCACAGCTCCTGTTTAAACTGCTGTTTTTATGAGATCAGAATTATCGCTTATAAATATAACCGATTCACTTCTTATCTGACTATCAATACCCGTAATCCGGATAAACCGCATCAAGGTATTCATCCAGTGTCAATCCGCTGTCATGAATGGCCTGTGCATCTTCGCGTCCAACGAATCGGTACTGCCATGGTTCGAACTGATAGCCGGTAATGTGTTCTTTGTCTTTTGGGTAACGGAGGATGAAGCCATACTCATGGGCATTTTCAGCCAGCCACATGCCGGCAGGTCTGTCTGCGAAGGCTTCTGACGTATAATAGGCCGGGTCTGAACCGCCGATATCAAAGGCCATCCCAGTCTGATGTTCACTGTGTCCGGGTCTGGCAGAATAGGTGTCAGCGGCTGCCTGTCCGTCTTCAGCTACATAGTTATTGTAAAGACTTTCCTGATAATCAAAGCTGCGATAGGTCGAGAATGCTGTCAGTGTGATGCCTTCAGCCGCAGCGTCATCTTTCATGTTCTCAAATTCGGCTCTGGCATATGAATTTTCACCCGGTGCATAATCCTCAGGCAGAGGAATCCCTTTATTGACGATCAGGATATCATCGATATAGGTCGGCGCCGAAACTTGACTCGGTGAGGTAGGGAAGCCACTTGTGTCCGAATCTCCTGAATCAGAGTCTCCACTGCTTGTCCCCGGTATATCCAGAACTTGTCCGACGTAGATCAGGTTCGGATTTGAAATGTTGTTAGCAGAAACCAGGGGATCCACAGTTGTTCCGTAGTCACGCGCTATGGCTGACAATGTGTCGCCCGACTGGACGGTATAGGTTGTGCCGGATGGTGTCTGGTCCGGGCCAGAATCGCCGCCACTGTCTCCGCTGTCGCTGCCACCGTCCGTTCCCGGTATCTCCAGAGTCTGCCCGACATAGATCAGATCCGGGTTAGAGATAGTATTGGCAGAAACCAGTGCAGCCACTGTCGTCCCGTAGTTACGTGCGATCACGGATAACGTGTCCCCTGACTGAACGGTATAGCTGGTGGAAGATGTGCCTTCATTACTGCCGTTACTGTCACTGCCGCTTTCACCGCTCGTTCCTGGTATCGTTAAAGTCTGTCCGGTGACAATATAGTCTGGATTTGAAATACTGTTAGCGGAAGCCAAGCTGTCAACGGTTGTCCCGTAGTCCCGCGCAATCACAGATAACGTGTCTCCTGACTGAACGGTATAGGTCTCAGCTGCTGAAACAGGTGTTGAAACAGACAACATCCCGGCGACCGCTGTGGATGTTACCAGTGTATAAACGTTTCTTTTTATATGCCTTTTCATTCTTCTCCTCGCTTTCAAATAGTCTGGATCAATGGTCACTGTTCAAAACGATCATTTACTGTTTGCTTCACCTCATTTTCTCAAATCTCTTTCTTGTCGACCGGATTCGTTTGATATATTCATAGCTTTTTCATCCCCTAATCGTTAATTTAATAATAACAACACAATGATTAAAGTGACAAGTGATACGGTATTCATGTCCTATGAATGAAGGCTTACTTTTTACAAACCCCTATAAATATGAGAAGATTAAACTGTAAAAACCCCCATTTATTTACCTTTAATAACAGCTATTCACTATTGGCCAGCCCTCTTATCCGCACGCTTTCAGCGACCTGCTTCCGATGTCCTTCAGATCTTGAACTATAGAAACCGCTTCTCCTTCAATTATTATTTCGTGAACAAAAAGGAGGGATCCCTTTGAAAAAAATACTTTTAGGCCTATTCATGTTGAGCACCTTGCTGCTTGGGGCATGTGATACTGAGCGTGAGACGCCTATTCCAGATACTTATGGAGAGGCTGATGATGAAGTAAATGTCATGATAGAGACAGTGGCCGATGAAAAAGGCTTAACAGAGGAAGGCTGGCATAACTGAGAATGAACCGGAAGACGCCATGAGAACGGGCAGCGATTCAGACCAAGACGAAACGAATCAGGAAAATGACGGACCGATCACGATCGATTCCCTTCTCCTGTGCCTGACTATTATGAGTTGCTTCATTACTGAAAATGATCAAGTCATTCTGAACATACGGTAATACATCCATTCCATTTTCACCGATTTTTTTCAAATCAGGGGAGGTATATATATCATGCGCAAACGATTGGTACTAATGATTGCAGGTACGCTGCTGCTTGGTGCATGTGGTGCCGCAGACGAAACGACCGAACCCGAGACAGAAGAAGTGACCGATCTGGACGAAGGGGGCGAAACCGATACTGAGGATATAGGTAATGAAACGGAAACAGAGAGTGAGACAGAAGAAGCTCAAGAGGGGCCAGAAACCTCAGATGAAGAAACGAATGCAGGCAATACTGGTGACGATACGGAAACCGAAGATGATATGTCTGATGAAGAAACGGATGGAGACTCTGAATCGGCAGAAGATGAAGCGCGTACAGATCAGGCAGTCGACCTGAGTATCATCATGGATCAGGATTTTGAAGAAATGAACTGGGATGATGTCCATTTGACTCGGAGAGAGTTTGACGCCAGTCTCTCCGAACTGCAGCGCAGCTTTAACGAAAGTTATGAAGAAGATGAGGAAATGGATGTGACGATCAATAATGTCGACTTCTCAGGTGACACGATCGAGATCACTTTAACCAATCATGATGACTCAGAGTATGCTGATATGACCGACCGCTTTCTTGCTGCTTTTCTGGACAGCTTCTACCGACAACTCTATCTTCATTCGGATTACTCAGACGGCGATACTCACCCACGTATCATTATTCAAACCAGTGACGGGGAAGTCATTACCGACGAGACAGATTTTACAGAGTATAATATCCAGGAAGAGATTATGGATTCTATGGACTAAGTGTTTGAGTCCATTCCATAAAAAAAGCCTTGGAAACGTTGGGATCAACGTTTCCAAGGCTTTTTACTGTTCTGACATTTTATATTACGCTGCAACTTCCGATCCATCAACAAACTTATCCAGGAAATAATTCAGGACCGCATAGTCCTCAGTCAGTTCAGGATGATGCGCTGTGACCAGGACGTTCTCGTGTTCGGCGGCGACGATCTTGTCATCGACAGCAGCCAGCACTTTGACACCGGGTCCGACAGACTGGATATAAGGGGCACGGATAAAGACCGCTTCAACTTCCTGATCGATGCCTTCGAATTTGAGCGGCATTTCGAAGCTGGCCACTTGTCTGCCGAAGCCGTTCCGTTCCACTTCCATATCGATAAAGCCCAGACGCAGATCATTCGTTTTATGACTTTCATCGGTACTGCAGAGGATCAGGCCCGCACAGGTCCCGAATATCCCCTTCCCCGCTTTGTGAAAGGCACGCAGACGGTCTTCCAGTCCCTGCTCGCGGATCAGTCGGCCGATCGCTGTGGATTCACCGCCGGGGATGATCAATCCATCCAGTCCATCAAAATCTTCCGGACGTTTGACAGAGACGGCCTTGATCCCCAGTGTTTTAAGTGCCAGCAGGTGTTCTCTGACTGCGCCCTGGACATCCAGGACACCGACTGTTTTATCTATTCTTACCATCCGCGCTCTTGCATCCTTTCTTTCTCACCTATATGGCTGATCTCGATCCCTTTCATCGGCTCGCCCAGATCCTTGGATAGTTCGGCCAGTAATTCATAATCTTCATAGTTTGTGGTAGCTCGGACGATGGCACGGGCAAATTTTTCCGGTGTATCTGATTTAAAGATCCCTGAACCGACAAACACGCCATCTGCACCCAGGCTCATCATCAGGGCCGCATCGGCCGGCGTAGCCACGCCGCCTGCCGCAAAGTTGACAACAGGAAGTTTACCCTTTTCTTTCACTTCTTTCACTAATTCGTAAGGCGCACCGAGGTCTCTGGCAAAGGTCATCAGTTCATCGTTAGACATGGATGACAGCACGGCGATCTGACCATTCACTTTACGGATATGACGCACCGCTTCGACGATATTTCCGGTCCCTGGCTCACCTTTTGTACGGAGCATCGATGCCCCTTCGCCTATTCTTCGTAAGGCTTCACCGAGATCACGACAGCCGCAGACAAACGGGACGACATAATCGGATTTCAATATATGGAATTCTTCATCAGCCGGAGTCAGGACTTCACTTTCATCGATATAGTCTACTCCCATCGATTCCAGTATGCGCGCTTCTGAGATATGACCGATACGGGCTTTCGCCATGACCGGGATACTGACGGCATTCATAACTTCTTCGATGATTTTAGGGTTGGCCATGCGTGCGACGCCCCCGGCTTGACGGATATCAGACGGGACGCGCTCCAAAGCCATGACTGCAACGGCGCCTGCCGCTTCTGCGATTTTTGCCTGTTCGGCATTGACCACGTCCATGATGACGCCGCCTTTTTGCATTTCTGCCATGCCGCGCTTTACTCTATCGCTTCCTACTTTTCTATTACTCATATTTACTTCCTCCTGAATGTGTGTTTGACTCTTGCTGGTTATAAGTATACAAAAGATAGCTTCTGGACCCTACAACCAATTGGACTATATCCCACCCATCCAATTTTATGGTACACTAATGAAAAGAATATAAGGAGAGATTATTCCATGGATAAGTGGGTTATCAGTCAGGATGGTTCCCTGCCGCTGTATCAGGAGATCATGCTTTTAACAGAAGAAAAAATCAAGTCCGGTGAACTGGCGCCCGGTACGCGTCTGCCATCTGAACGAAAACTGGCTGACGCACTGGATGTGAACCGGTCCACGGTGATCCGGGCCATGGAGGAACTGACTGCCCAAGGCGTGCTCATTAGAAAAAAAGGCAGCGGCACCTATGTGAATCCGGATAAATGGGGGCTGCAGACAAAGCCGCTGATCAATTGGGGAACTTCGTTGACTAATGAAACTATCAAAAGAAAGAGTGCATATGAACTGGCCGCAGATAAAGTGCGGGCACAAAAGTCGGAGGAGATCCTGGATCTCTCTAGAGGTGTGCTGTCGGCTGACTTGCTGCCGGAACTGAAGGCGCCTCAGTTGTCCTGGAAAGAACTGGTCCAGCAGGAAAAAGAACAGACCCCACGGAACACCGGCATTCATTCTTTAAGGGAAAGTGTGCAGTCGTATCTAAAAAAAACATATGACATGACTGTGCCTTTGGAAGAGATCATGATCACTTCCGGAACTCAGAATGCCCTGTTTCTCATTTCTCAAGGCTTATTGAAACCGGGGGATGCTGTTGGGATCGAAGCGCCCTCCTACTTTTATTCACTGAGACTTTTTCAGGCAGCGGGGCTTCGTATCGTGCCTATTCCTATGGATGCAGAAGGCATGACTGTTAAAGGATTACAGGAAGCATCCGTCAACCACCCACTCAAGATGGTATTTCTGAATCCTATTTTTCAGAACCCGACCGGATTGGTTATGAGTGCTAAGAGAAAATCGGAGATTCTCGACTACTGCCTGATGAAGCGCATTCCCGTCGTTGAAGATGATGCCTATGGTGGCTTATCTTTTGACTCCTCTGTCGAGAATAGTCCTTTGAAAAAAAGGGATCGGCAGCAGCAGGTCATTTACCTTGGGACTTTGTCAAAACTAGCCGGTCATCATCTGCGGATCGGCTGGATGATCGGTCCTCCAACTATACTGAAAGAACTGGCGGCTATCCGTCTTCAAACCGATTCAGAGTTGAGTTTTCTCCCACAGTTCATGGCGGACCATTTCCTGCGCACCGAGATAGACGAGCATCAGGATAAAATCACGACCGAATTACAAAAAAGAGCCCGCAGCATGGAAAAATGGCTGCGAGCCGAATTTGGAGATGAGATTGACTTTCAACCGGCAAAAGGCGGCTTCCATTTGTACTGCCGGTTCCCGGATAAAACGAAAGAAGAAGTGGATGACATACTGAGGAAGCTGCTTGAAAAGAACATTATTGTGTCGGAAGGACAGAAATTCGGCGATCAGATGAACGGGTTTCGTTTGAGTTTTGTTAATTTCAGGGAAGATTTTTTAGAATAGTTCTTAGATAAATCAAATAAAAAAGACCTCTTTAGAGGTCTTTTAATTTATTTTCAAGTGAACTGACTTCTATCTCCAGTCGCCTGATTTCTTCTTTGTATTCCACTTCAGCATAAGGGCCAGCTTTAGAGTCTTCCTCTTCATTGTAATGTTTACGCGCTGCTTCCAGTTCCTTCTTTTTTTCAGACAATTCAGCTTCCAGTTGTTTTTTATCCATAACAGACTCCTTTATTTTTTAGTATAACAGACAAAATTATCACCAAAGAACGAAAAGCTTTTAGACAGATCAGCGCATCACAGAGCCGCCGGAAATTTTAACAGCTTCTCCGACAATATTTTCTGCCGCATCTGAAAGTAAGAAAGCTATCGTGTTGGCGACTTCTTTTGGCGTAGATATACGTCCAGACGGCAAGTTCCTGCTTTCGGTCTCAAACTGTTCTTCAAAGCTGCGGTTTTCACGTTCACCTTTCCTGCGGATACCATCTCTTCCCATTTCTGTATCGACATAACCCGGGCAGACCGCATTGACACGGACGTTATGTTCGATAGCTTCCAGAGCGAAAGACTGAGTAAAGCCGTTGAGTGCAAACTTGGATCCGACATAGGCAGTCCCGGCATAGGTTCCTCTCAAACCAGACAGAGACGAGACGTTTACAATGGCGCCTTCCTGATTTTCCTTCATTGTTTTATAGATCTGCTGGGAAAGCATGATCGGAACTGTATAATTCAAATGCATAATGCGCTCCAGCACGTCCTGAGTCAGCTCTTCCACTACACTGCCTCCCGAAATACCGGCAGAATTGACTAATAAAGAGATCGGCCCCAGTTTTTCCTGCGCCGTCTGAACCAGCTTTTCTCTGTCAGAAGCTTCAGCTAAATCAGCCACAACCGATACGACTTTCGCATACGGCTGCTCACTTTGAATGTCTCCTTTCAGCTGGTTCAACACATCTTCTTTTCTTCCCGTGATCGTCACATCGGCACCCATGGCCGTCAGCACTTTCGCCGTTTCATAACCGATCCCGCCGGTCGCTCCAGTGACCAGCGCATGTTTCCCTGTGAAAACGTTAGATGAAAATACAGACATAATCTTCCTCCTTAGTTAGTTGAAATGGTCCAACACATCGACATCAGTGATTATCATTGCTGCCTACATGCCTCTTTTTCAATGATCCCGTTTTTCGACAAGACAGGATGGACTTTACTGATGAAAAATCCCATCATCGGGCTGAAAATCAGCATACCGATAACGGTCCCTTCGCGGACTGCTGGAGTCAGGCCAAACATGAAGGTCAAGGATAACGAAACAGCAATAAACAGGATATCAGCGATCTGTCTGATCACAGCAAATTTCAGCGGTACTTTCTTCGTCAAGGTCAGACAGAAACTTTCTATTGGAAAAGTCACAAGATCCAGCGTCATGACCATACTGACAGAAAAACTCGCCAAAACCAATGCCAGGACATAGATCAGCATAGCTATTGCATAGTTACTTATTGCTACAAATCCAAACAGATCATAATAGAAAAAGTTGACCAATATCCCTATCAGTATACTTAAAGGAATCTGGAGAAAACGGGTGAACCCGAAATCTTTTTTCAAAATGATGAACTGCCCAAGTACAAAGGACAAGTTCAGTATCATCGCAATGGTCCCGATCCGTATGCCAGACAGTAAGGACAACGATTGGGTAGCGGCATCAAAAGCGCCGACGCCTACAGCCGCTTTCAGCATAAATGTGATGGCTAAAGCCACGGCAGTCGAAAAAATCGACAGCAGCGCATACCCTTTATAATTTTTCATTAAATTCATCTCCACACCAATTCATTCATATTATTCAGTCACAATCAGTTTAGCACATCTGTCCCCCTAGTTCACACTTGATGTTCGACAAAACAACTTTAGTGTAATGTATATTTACGACTGACAGAAAAAGAAGATATCGACTACCTGCTTTCACTGATGAAAAATCCTGACATTATGGATTACTGGTTCAGCGAGCCGTATACCAATAAAAAAATTCACTTCTTCTTTCGATGAACGCCAAAAAGATGATTCGCTTAGACCATTCATCGCTTATGGTGATGATGAAAAAATTGGCTATACCAGTCTCTTTCAAATCACCTCGCTTCCCCGGACAGCTGTGTTTGCGACCATGCTGGATCAGAACAGTCAGGGAAAAGGTCATGCTGAAGAAGTTGTTAGAAGAGTTGTCGATTACGGGTTCTGTCAGCTGAACCTGAATAAAATCACCCTTGATGTGATGGGTTTCAATAAAAAAGCCGTTCATATCTATCAAAAAGTAGGCTTCGAAGTCGAAGGCAAGAAAATACAGGAGTATTACATCAAAGGGAATTACTATGACAGCTTAGCAAAGGGCTTGCTAAGAGAAAAGTATGAAAATGGTTCAGATTAGATCTGTCTCCGAACCCCTTCCAATAAGTATCAGGGTGACAGTATTCTTGTTATAAAAAATATAAATCAGTATACTGAATATATAACACATAAGGAGCGGATACTATGTCAGACTATGAAGTACCTGAAGTATGGGAGTGGAATAAAGAAGAAAAACACACGTTTGGTAACCAGCCTGTGGCAGGCAGCCGATTTGAACAGAAACTTCCAGTAGGAGAAAAGTCGTTCCAGGTCTATTCATTAGGCACACCGAACGGACAGAAAGTGGCCATCATGCTGGAAGAGTTAAAAGAAGCCGGGGTCAGGGATGCTGAGTATGATTTATATAAGATCCATATCGGAGAAGGCGATCAGTTCGGGAGTGACTTTGTCAACATAAACCCCAACTCAAAAATCCCGGCCATGATGGATCATTCGTACAAGGAACCGATTCGTGTCTTTGAATCTGTCCACATCTTGTTATACCTGGCTGAAAAATTTCAGACATTCATTCCAGAAAGCTTTGTTGAAAGAACGGAACTGATGAACTGGCTGTTCTGGCAGACAGGCGCTGCCCCTTATGTCGGTGGCGGTTTCGGACACTTCTACAGCTATGCTCCGACGAAGCAGGAGTATCCGATCAATCGTTTCACCATGGAAACGAAACGCCAGCTTGACCTTCTAGATAGGCACTTAGCTGACAAAGACTACATCAACGGCGACGAGTACACGATTGCCGACATGGCGATCTGGCCATGGTACGGCCGTCTCGTTCAAGGTGACTTGTACGGCGATGCCGCAACATTCTTGAAAGCTGACGAGTACACGAACTTAAGAGAATGGGCTGACCGCATCAGCGAAAGACCTGCTGTGAAACGGGCTTTGGAATTAGACTATAAGGATATAAAATAAGAATAATAGTTACAGCAAAAACGCGACGTGCCGATAATGCCACGTCGCGTTTTTAGTTGTTTTAGATATTGATCAGTATGAGTGCGATGATCGTCATGACAATGGCGAGCTGATTCTTACGTGCGATTTTTTCTCTGTAAATGAGCAGGCCGCCTATATTGATCAGGACGATACTCCCGGCACTGTATATCGGAAAAGCCACTGAGGTCTTGAGTGTATCGAGTGACAGGATCAGAAAGTAGGATGAAAACAGATTCGGAATCCCCACTGCAAAACCAGTCAGGATATCACTCAGCTTGACCTTCGCCTTCTTATTCACTGTGTACGAGACACTGATCAAAAAGGCGACGAAAAATATCGTGAAAAGAAAAAAGTCTTTGTAGTCATTCAAGGCATACTTCTGATAGATCTTGTTGGAAAACTCAGCCATGCCCCCAAAGATAAACAGAAGCAGCACGGTCGGTTTGAAATCGAAAGTCTTGACCGACTTTTTAGACAGATTGATCACAACGATCGAGACTAAGGATAGTATGATCCCTATCCACTGAACAGACGTCGGAAATTCTCTCCAAATAATTATTGAGAAAATCATCGGGATAAGTATCCCTAGCTTCGCGACCGTCCCGGATATCCCTACCCCATTGTCTCTGACACTTTTCTGATAGTAGACGAACGACAGGAAAAAGAACACGCCGGCGACTGCACCGATCAGGATCCCCCAGATGATACTGGAATACGGGGACAAGATATGCTGATCGTTTCCAATGAATAATGCGACATCATCTATAAAAGGCAGCTCCCGGACAACGCCGTCCAGCAGTCTTCTGTAGATAATCATGATCAGACTCGTGACAAAGGCGATAAAATAATTGGCACTCGTAATGACATAGCGATTGGTATCAGTATTTTCTGTGTATTTAAAAATAAGCGCGATCGACGCACTGCACAAAATGGCTAGAAACAAATAAAACATGAGTCCTCCTACTTAACTGATTATTTATTTTGTGGTCTAGATAGTCGGTTTTAAGTATACCATTTAAGATAAATCAAGTATTGCGAATTCTTCAGAACACTTCCAATTCCCAATTATTTCAACGAATATAGTGAGAAATAATTCTAATTGCAATTAGTAATAGTATGGAGGTGCAACATGCTTATTAAAAAACAAAGAAACAAACCGGATGTGCTGACAGCACTGGAATGACTGGACAGTCGGATGACTCTTCCTTATAGAGAAAAACAGTACTTGTAAACGCTATCTAAAGGCTATGATGGTGAAGTGACTTTTGATTCTTCAGCGGAGAAACAACTCACTGGTGATGCTTTCATCTTAAATGATCTATCGCTGGTCATTGGTAACACACCGATTCAGATCGACTCACTAATTGTGACTTCGGATACTATTTATCTTTATGAAATCAAAAATTACGAAGGTAATTACACCAATCTATCCGGACAGTTTTGTACGGATTCCGGTTAGGACATCGTCAGTCCAGCAGGTCAGTTGAACCGCACGACAACTGTATTTACAAAGTTAGTTAATCAATGGGACCATGCTTTATCGATCGTACCGAATCTCGTATTTGTCAACTCTGCGTTCTTTCTTTATGGGGCCACAAAGGCGGATCCGTTTATATTCCTTTTTCAAATCAAATCTCACTTCACTGGTATTAAAGGAAACGACGTGCCGTCGCACGTCTTTTTTCCTTCTTTTGAGAGCTTTTGTATTTTAGGATTTTCTGTCAGAGATGAACCAGTCGTTTTCACATATTGAAGGTCTTCCTTTTTCATATGCAGATACTCCATTATTTCTCGCTCTCATTAAAAAATCGCTCCCCCTGACAAAAGTCAGAAGGAGCAATTTTTATCTTCGATAACAAATTACATCTATCTTTAAAACACCTAAGCATAAATTTCCCGAATACTCTATTAACCAACAGGAAAATGCTCAGGCTGTTTATTCTGATTCTACTTCTTGTAGCTCAAAATCAGAAGGAACCAGGACGGTATCGATCGCGTGTACAACACCATTTGATGCTTCGATATCGGTTGTAATAATTGTGGATTCATTTACCATTGGATCTCCTGACAAGTCAAAAGTCACTTCTTCTCCATTAACCGTTTCTGCTGTCATGCCATCTGTTAAATCAGCGGCTAAAACATTACCGGGCACAACATGATACGTAAGAATCTGTTCTAAATCTGGTTGTGCAAGTAATTCTTCGGCAGTGATGTCCAGTTCACCTAACAGTGTTTCAAAGGCATCATCCGTCGGCGCAAATACTGTGAACGGCCCTTCCCCTTGAAGTGTTTCAACAAGATTGGCTTCTTCTAGAGCTAGAACTAAAGTACTGAAATTACCATCACCTTGGGCAATACCGACAACATCCAATTCGTCATCTGGTACTTCCTCTGGCAAGTCCCCTGCCAAATCATCATCTTCCATTTCGTCGTCTGCCATTTCGTCATCGGTCATTTCATCGTCTGCCATTTCATCGTCAGTCATTTCATCGTCAGTCATTTCATCGTCAGCCGGCTCTTCAACAGCTGGGTCTTCATCGACTGCTGGGTCGTCCGTGTCATCGGTCCCGCAGGCGGCAAATAAAGCTAGCGCTGAAAAAGAGAGAACACCCAATCGTAATCTTTTTAATACTTCTTTGTTCATGAAAATCCTTCCTCTCTAACAGAATAGACAGAATAAAAGACAATAGTGAACAAATACTTCTTTTTTACACCATCATAGTAATCAAAAGAATATTAGAAGTCAACTGATAGGCTCGAAGAAGCAACCCTAACAGTTCTTAGTAGCTGACTCAAAAAAGACTAATGATAACGGAAAAAGCCTCGCATCTCTGCGAGGCTTCCGATTTTTTATTAACCCACTGATCCTTCCATCTCATAACTGATGAGACGGTTCAGTTCAACGGCGTATTCCATTAGGAGTTCTTTGGTGAACGGTTCAACGAATCCCATGACGATCATTTCTGTCGCGGTTTCTTCGTCAAGCCCTCTACTCATGAGATAATAAAGTTGTTCTTCTGATATTTTTGATACTTTCGCTTCGTGTTCAAGCGACACGTTGGAGTTGTGGATCTCATTGAATGGAATGGTGTCGGATTTCGACAGGTCATCCATGATAATGGTGTCACACTCGATATGCGAAATCGATCCGGCTGAATCTCTGCCGAAGGTGACTTGTCCACGGTAGTTCACCGCTCCGCCTATTACTTTAAAAATAGGCTATCCCAGATATTGAACATTTTTTGCTCCACTGGTGGAAGGTTCCCACCAAAAGGCTTCACACTAATTAATAACATAGCTAGCATCAATAAAGCACACATTGTTTGGGAGTTTTTGTAAGTTTTATGAAAAGCGCTATTGATTCTAAACTGAATTTAATAGAGAAAAAATGGCAAACAGACTATTAATAAAGAAAATTATTAACGAAAAGAGTAAACGATGAACGGGTTTTTTGAAAAAAACTGAGGTCTTGTAGAGTGCAATACTTAGTAAAAAGAAAAATATAATACTTGATATACTTAATTGAGGGCCTTCCCATATCTCTTTTGCTATTAATAAATAAATAATATAATAAGTGTTATATAATGAAAAACCGATTATATATATTTTGTATATTAAAGTTTTTGCTTTCAAATAATATATTTCTCCATGTAAAACTAAGCGATTATAAATTACTAAAACCACATATGTACCTAGTATTGAGATAAAGACAATTATTAAAGTTGCTAATGAGAAAATAATATTAAGTAAAGAAAGGTTGTAATATTCTTCTAATATATCAGAACTTGTCGGCGAATAAAGAAAGGTTAAATAAATTCTTGTAAAAGTTGTTGTTATCAATATAAGAGATAAACTAATCCAAAGTGCTTTATTTCTCAATATTAAATTCACCTAACCTTTCTTCTGAAAAACAAGTATGGAGCTCAAGAATGATAGAGCTCCTAATAAAACCAGCATAATTACTCCGATTAAAGTAATTTGACTAGTGGTAATTGACTGTAAGTAAGTAATAGCTTGGGAACTAAAGCCAGGAGTTCTTGATGCTAAAAAAGCAATCAATACACATAAGAGAACCCCAATTGTCAAACCATTTTCGTCGAATGCATAAAAAAAAGGAATCATAATAAATACATAAATAAGTGTGACTGTCAAAAAAATAAGCGCTAAAATTAGGTACTCTTTGAGTGATAAATGCTTATAAAGGAACCAAAGAATCAGGCTAACACTGGCGTTTATCAGAGTTGTTGCTAGACACACAATTATTGACAATAAATAGCGAGCATAGATTATTTTAAAAGAAGAAATGTTGGTCGTTTGGACAAATAAAATCCATCCACTTTTCTTATCATTTACAAATAGAGTTTGAATGGTATTAATAAAAAACACAGAAACAAAAATAGAAATTAGAATAGCACTAGAACTAAAAAAAAGCAGACCTGCTATTATAACAATGGTGCTAGTAACAATAAACTTAGGCTGAAGCCAAAGTTTTTTAAGTTCATATAAATCTTTTAATAGAAGTCCTGTCAATTATATTCACCTTGCTTGTCCAATATTTCTTTAAAGCTTTTTTCTAAATAGTACATATCTGGTATATCTCTCATTTCTTTTTGTAAAATAAATTTCCCATTATGCATCAGTACAACCTTTGTAGCAATCTTGTCAATATCATCTAATATATGAGTAGACATAACAACAGTAGCTCCATTTTCTTTTACATAGGATTCAATGAGATTCAGGATATCAATTCGTACTATTGGATCCAATCCGCTGGTCAACTCATCTAGCAATAAAATCTGTGCTCTGTGAGATAAAGAGACAGCTATATTTAATTTCATACTCATTCCTTTCGAAAAATTCTTTACAGGAGTATCTATAGGTAACTTAAACAATTGAATGTAATAACTAAATTGTGTCGGATCCCAGGCTGTAAACAAACGTTTCAGAACTTCTTCTAACTCGTAAATTGATAAATTCCCTGGAAATGGGAGTTGATCAAATACAACTCCAATCTTTTCTTGAAAAGGTAAATTAGACTCTCCAGAATCAATTGGAATTAATTGAGCAATAATTTTTAAAAAAGTTGTCTTACCTGCTCCGTTATCGCCAATCAATCCAATAATATCGTTTTTCATTGCTAACAAGGAAACAGAATCTAGTATAAAATCCCCTTGTGTTTTACAAATATTTGAGACCGAGAATACTTCCGTTTCGATAGCTCATTCCTCCTCTTTGTTGAATATTTTACTAAATAGTAATGTTGAAAAAATCATAGTTATTCCAAGTAATGAAATTATAGAACTATTACGGTCAAAAATAAGAAAGTAACCCATTAAAAGTATAAGTATAATTATAAATAGACGCGATAACATTTTCATAAAATAAAATCTCCTTAATAATTTTTTATAAAGTTGAAAACCAGACGACTAGTGGTGGAGTTATAAACACCTCAATTAGAACAGAAATAATAAGGGTAACATAAGACAATAAAAACAGGTTTACATATTTTTTTTCTCTAAGATTACTACCCCTTTCTCGTTTTCTGTTAAAAGGTAGTAGAGAATAGTTCCAACGAAAAGATATGAGCCCATTTCTAATATTCCATGAGGAATTAATAGGATTATCGCAATGAAATTACGACCTCGTCCTAAAACTGTACCTATCAAAAATCCGTTTATACCGAAGAACATATATATAATTGATTTCCCAATTATAAGAGCACAACAAAGTAATAAAAAGGCAATGGTATTATTCAATGTTATTGATTTGAGCATGTCCCATTGTTTAATCGAATTAATGGCTGTTACGTCAATTATATGATGTTCTCCTCTTAAACCTAACATAAACCCAGAAATAATTGCTAAACCAAATAAAATTAAAATTTTTTTGTTAAATCTGTTCTTCAGTATAAATCACTCCTATAAGAAAAAATTAGTTAGTAAAAAAGCTATTCCCAACCTTAATTAGATTTAATAAAGTTGGGAATAGCTAAGATGCTTGCTAAAAAAAGCTATTGTTATTTCCAAAAGCCTTAATAGCCAATCAAGCTGAGACTACACCGATTGCGGCTACAATAGGTGCTGCCCAAGCTGGTATTGTAACTCCTAAAGCCCATGAAATTGCAGTAGCGACACCAGTCCCTCCCTCTATATAATTCCAAACTTGACCTACGATATCACTAGTAATAGATATCCCAAATAAATCAGCAACAAAAATTATATTTGCTGTTGCAGCAGCTAGTAAGGTGAAAAAGATTGCAAACATAGCTATCTTTTCGAATTTGTTTAATTGTATTGATTTAGAAAGATTTATCATTATTCTCACCTCCTTTAGATTAAGATTCTATGCTTTTCGACTAAGTTTATTATTGCAATCCTTATAAATTTAAATTCTATATGTTCCTCCAATAACATCCCAAACTAGAATATTAATTATTAATGACAAAATATTCACTCCTCATTGTATATATTTTATGGTTTGTTCTATAATTAAATATATAAGCCTGAATAATTCATATCTAGTTATTGAAGACTATTAACTTATTTTTCACCTTTAAATAATCTAACCTATTGTTCCACTTTTCCATTACATATTCATGACCACAAATACTAAGGTTGCTATTGTCAATTATATAGACACAACAAATATGACTATAAACGCATTTTTAGATATCCTTAAATCATTTTTTTGCCAAAGAATAATTTAGCTGACAAGACAAAAAGGTATAGTGTGATCTTCTTAAGTATTAATATTGATATAAGAATTAAAAAAAAAAAAAGATTTATGGAAGTTCTTCGTCTTCAATACCTCCGGGGAAATATACACCGGTTGGAAAAAGCATTTCATTCTCTCCATCTTTCTTTTCTTCTGTAAATTGACCTCTCGGTATATTATATTCTTTCTCTATAGTAGATATATTGAACATTAATACAGATGACAACAACAGCATTATCTTTTTCACCTAATCCACCTCCTTGTATATTATATTGTAGCATGCAGTATATAATATGCTTTATAATAGTTATATATGAATATCAGGAGGTGTAAGTAATAAAAAATCTAGGAGAAACACTCAAAAGCATACGGCTAAGTCTCGGTTTTACTCAGTTACAAGTATGTAGAAATATAATGTCACAATCCAATTATTCAAAAGTTGAAAAAGGGGAAATCGACATTTCTTTTTCTAAAATGGTTGAGCTGCTCAATCGTCTGGACATGTCAGTCGATGAGTTTATGTATATAAAGAATGATTATAAAAAGCACACTCATTCCCAAATCAGTAAGTTGAAAAAATCTAAGATTTAACGACACTGAACTAATAACAAAATATAAAAATATGCTCGAGCAAAAAGAGAACCTGACTCCTCGTGAATTAGAAATTCTAGCTATATATGATTCTTTGATCCTTATTGGAGAAAAGAACGATTTCGAAGCAGCTAAAGAAAAGGCCAAGACCATATGGCAGCGTTTAGAGAAACATGACAACTGGTATCTTTATGATATTCAAATTATTAATAATATAATTTATCTGTTTCCTATTGATACTGCTGTCTCGATTGGCCATTTAGCTGTTAATCAGTTAGAAAAATATAAAGAATTGAGAGGTGTCAATAATTTATCTATTAGTATTCAAATGAATCTGTTGCTGCTGTTGATAGAAAATGAACGATATGAAACAGCACTGAATGAAGTAGATAGATTGATCCCCTCTTGTATTTCCAAAAATTTGACCGTGCATTTAGCCGTTTGCTATGTTCGCAAAGGACTATTAATGGATTTGCTCAGTCAAACTGATTCTGAAGAATGGTATGAAAATGGATACAAACTTCTTGAAATAATGCAAAATGATAAGCTGAAAAAAGAATTACAGAAAGAAGTCTCTCAATATAGAAAAGAGAAGCATTAACAGTAATGGCTAAATTAATTAGCTACCTACTATCTTTTGAAGCCACTTCTTTCAGCTTTTCAAAACCAACTAGTCTCAATATTGTTTTAGTGACTAGTTCTACAAACAGAACGATATTAACTGGTCTCAAAACCATTTTTGAGACCAGTTTGTACGACTATTCGGTATGAACTCGTCACAAAAAAGACTGATCAGTCTTTTTTCCCGTATTAAAGCTCTTCCTCATATGAAAAAGCCTCGCATCGCTGCGAGGCTTCCGATTTTTTATTAACCCACTGATCCTTCCATCTCATAACTGATGAGACGGTTCAGTTCAACGGCATATTCCATTGGCAGTTCTTTGGTGAACGGTTCAACGAATCCCATGACGATCATTTCTGTCGCGGTTTCTTCGTCGAGTCCTCTACTCATTAGATAGTAAAGTTGTTCTTCGGAAATTTTGGATACTTTTGCTTCGTGTTCGAGGGACACGTTGGAGTTGTGGATCTCATTGAATGGGATGGTGTCTGATTTCGACAGGTCATCCATGATGATCGTATCACACTCGATATGTGAAATCGATCCGGCTGAATCTCTTCCGAACGTGACTTGTCCACGGTAGTTCACGGCTCCGCCATCTTTGGCGATCGATTTAGAAACGATCGAGCTGGATGTATTCAGTGCGTTGTGGATCATTTTAGCCCCAGTGTCTTGGACTTGTCCTTCACCAGCCATCGCGATAGACATCGTTGTTCCACGCGCGCCGCGTCCGTTCAAGTGGATACTTGGGTATTTCATGGTCGTTTTGGCACCAAGGTTCCCGTCGATCCATTCAACAGTCGCTCCTTCAGCATGGACACATTCAGTAACTAAGAGGTTTTACAATATACTTTTTCTCAATGTTCTCTATCATACATATCGATTCCTCTTTGGATTTGAGCCTGATCTCTAGGGTCATCAAAGAAAGAAGAGTAGTATTTAATACTTGAAGTTCCACTAATAACTTGATACATTCCTGCAGAACTTTTTAAAGTAGCACCACTAAAAACAGCTCTTCCTACGTATCCATAATGAAAATTGCCAATTGCCTCTCCCGTCATTGTTGTTCCTAAATCATCAATATAATATGATGTATTGGTTCCTAATTGTGCTTTCATATCCCAGACTCCACCTGTTCTTACTCTTTGGGCAAAATACAAGCCGGCAACCGCGTGCCTTGTCCCAAAAGGAGCATTATCAAATACTGACTTCAAAGTATTTTTATTGTTTCTAGTAGTATACATTATGTTTATTATTGCTATTGCCCGAGGTCTCATGGTAAATTCAGGCTCTATGTTTTGCACAACACTAAATACCAGATCATGATCAATCGAAATGGCTTGATTTGCAACTAAAGAATTCATTCTATATACAAAGTTTTTAATAGTCTCTATTTCTTCAGTGGAAAGGGATTCTAATATAGGATACCCATTATAATCTTCCTTGATTTGACCATTTGAAGTAATAGAAATATATTTTTTGTTTTGGAGAAGAAATGCATATGCTTCTTCATCCGTTTGTATTTCCTCTATTTTTAGTTTTTTTGCAGTATTGTAAACATCTAAGAATGTATCATTAAGATTTTGTGACTCTCTTTCAACGTATTGTTGTTCATTGGTAACTTTCTCATTTGCAGAAACATTATCTACACTCAATAAAACTGGACTTAAAAGAGTGATAGTGCTCAATAAAATAAAACTCTTTTTAAAATTCATCAGATTCCTCCATTTTCATCTTTTTATCTTGGTAAAAATGCATACCAAATAAATAAACTGTAAACCATCCATATAATAGAAATGACATAACCAATAATAAGAAGGAACTTTTTTAATTTCCCCTTTTTGGATTTTATTTTCCAATTTTTGATATATATAACTAAAGATATTAAAGTTCCTATCATCAGTACAATTTGTATGATACCTATCGGATAATATCCTAGGTAAAGCTCCTCAGGGATAACAATATATAAAGTATATACTCCAATAAGGATTAAATCTATGAAACATAGAACATACAAGCTTTTTTTAGTAGACATATTATATATCCTTTCAAATATTTTAGTTATCGAGGCATACTAACTTATTTTTCACCTTCAAATTTTATAAAGAAAATAATAAGTGTGCACTATATTACTAACCTTATAAATCGGCTTTATTTTCAACAAGAACGTTTTCATTTGGTGCTACTGTTAAAAACAGTAAGGTTTACTCTGCCGAAATAATAGTTATTTTGAATATTTTTTAATATCATGAAATTAATCAAACATTTGCTCAAGTATACTAGTTATTAAGTTAGTAATTTCTATTCCCGCTAAGTTTAAACTAAGAGAAATCAGAAAATAGATTGCTATGCCAGCAAGAAAATAGTATAAAAGTTCTTTGTTTTTTTTGTTATATTCATTTTATGACATCCTATCTTAGATGATTTTATTTATAAGTCAACCTTCAACTGTTACGTGTGATGTTTTGATAAGGTAAATCAGAAAATATTTAGGTAAACAGTTCGTACTACCCCCACCTGTTCTATATAAATATCCAAATTAAATGCAACACTAGTGAAATTAAATATTAATTCATGGAAGTTCTTCGTCTTCAATACCTCCTGGGAAAAATACACCAGTTGGAAAAATCATTTCATTCTCTCCTTCTTTCTTTTCTTCTGTAAATTGATCTCTCGGTATATTATATTCTTTCTCTATAGTAGATATGTTGAACATTAATACAGATGTTGACAACACCATTATCTTTTTCACCTAATTTACCTCCTATTGATTATATTGTAGCATGCAAAATATGATATTCTTTATAATAGTTATATATGAATATAAGGAGATGGAAATAATAAATACTATAGGAGAAACGCTTAAGAATATACGGTTAAGTCTCGGTCTTACTCAGTCACAAGTCTGTAATAATATAATGTCCCAATCCAATTATTCGAAAGTGGAAAAAGGAGAAATCGATATTTCTTTTTCGAAAATGGTGGAGCTGCTCAGTCGTCTCGATATGTCAGTCGATGAGTTTATGTATATAAAGAACGATTATAAAAAGCACACTCATTCCCAAATCAGTAAGTTGAGAAACCTAAGATTTAACGACACTGAACTAATAACAAAATATAAAAACAAACTCGAGCAAAAAGAGAACCTGACTACTCGTGAATTAGAAATTGTAACTATATATGATGCTTTAATCCTTATTGGAGAGAAGAACGCTTTCAAAGCAGCTAAAGAGAAAATCAAACCGATATGGGAACGTTTAGAAAAGCATGACAATTGGTATCTTTACGATATTCAAATTATTAACAATATAATTTATCTGTTTCCTGTCGATACTGCCGTTTCCATTGGTCAATTAGCTGTTAATCAATTAGAGAAATATAAAGAATTGAGAGGTGTTAATAATTTATCTATAAGTATCCAAATGAATCTGTTACTTCTTTTAATAGAAAATGGACGATATGAAGCAGCACTGGATGAGGTAGATAGATTGATTCCCTCTTGTATTTCCAAAAATTTGACTATGCATTTGGCCGTTTGCTATGTTCGCAAAGGATTATTAATGGAATTGCTCAGTCAAACTGGTTCCGAAGAGTGGTATGACAATGGATACAAACTTCTTGAAATCATGCAGAATGATAAGCTGAAAAAAGAATTGCAAAAAGAAGTCTCTCAATATAAAAAAGAGAAGCATCAACAGTAATAGCAAAATAATTTGCGACCTAACTATCTTTGTGACCAGTTCCAGAATAGTATGAAGTTGAAGTGGTCTCAAAACTCATTTAGTGACCAGTTTACTTTGTTTTCTAGAAAGAATTGGTCTCAATAAGCCTTTTGGAACCACTTCTTTCAGTTTTTCTCAATGAACTAGTCTCAATATTGTTTTAGTGACTAGTTCTACAATAAGGGCGATATTAACTGGTCTCAAAACCACTTTTGAGACCAGTTCTTACAAGTATTTGATATGAACTAGCCACTAAAAAGACTGGCCAGTCTTTTTCCCTTATTAAAGTTCTTTATTACAGGAAAAAGCCTCGCAGCGATGCGAGGCTTCCGATTTATTATTAACCCACTGATCCTTCCATCTCATAACTGATGAGACGGTTGAGTTCAACAGCGTATTCCATTGGGAGTTCTTTGGTGAACGGTTCAACGAATCCCATGACAATCATTTCTGTCGCGGTTTCTTCGTCAAGCCCTCTACTCATGAGATAATAAAGTTGTTCTTCTGATATTTTTGATACTTTCGCTTCGTGTTCAAGCGACACGTTGGAGTTGTGGATCTCATTGAATGGAATGGTGTCGGATTTCGACAGGTCATCCATGATAATGGTGTCACACTCGATATGCGAAATCGATCCGGCTGAATCTCTGCCGAAGGTGACTTGTCCACGGTAGTTCACGGCTCCGCCATCTTTGGCGATCGATTTAGATACGATCGAGCTGGATGTGTTCGGTGCGTTGTGGATCATTTTCGCCCCCGTGTCCTGCACTTGTCCTTCACCGGCCATCGCGATCGACATGGTCGTTCCGCGAGCGCCGCGTCCGTTCAAGTGGATACTTGGGTACTTCATGGTCGTTTTCGCACCAAGGTTGCCGTCGATCCATTCGACAGTCGCGCCTTCTGCGGCATGCGCACGTTTTGTAACCAAGTTATAGACGTTGTCGGACCAGTTCTGGATGGTCGTGTAACGGCAGTAGGCATCTTTTTTAACGATGATCTCAACCACTGCGGCATGCAGTGAGCTTGATGAGAACGTCGGTGCGGTACAGCCTTCAACGTAATGAACGCTTGCGCCCTCGTCGACAACGATCAGGGTACGTTCAAACTGTCCCATCATTTCATTGTTGATACGGAAGTACATCTGCAGCGGCACGTCACACTTAACGCCTTTAGGGACGTAGATAAATGTGCCACCTGACCATACGGATGAATTCAGTGCAGCAAGCTTGTTGTCCGTCGGCGGTACCACTGTGCCAAAGTGCTCTTTGAAGATCTCCGGATATTCTTTCAAGGCCGTATCTGTATCTGTAAAGACGATACCCAGTTTCTCGAATTCCTCTTTCATGTTGTGGTAAACCACTTCGGATTCATACTGAGCCCCTGAACCGGCCAGAAATTGTCGTTCAGCTTCCGGTACACCTAAACGGTCGAAGGTTTCCTTGATTTTCTCCGGCACATCGTCCCAGCTGCGTTCCGGCTTGTCGCTGGCTTTTCGGTAGTAAGTATAGTTGTCAAAGTCGACGTCTGACAGGTCTGCGCCCCACTCCGGCATCGGGCGGGATTTATAGTGTTCGTAAGATTTCAGACGGTAGTCCAGCATCCACTCGGGTTCTTCCTTTCGAGCGGAAATGTCACGAATAATGCCTTCGTTCAACCCTTTACCCGTGTCATAAACAGATTCCACATCATCATGGAAGCCGTATTGGTATTCATTCTTCTCTGGTACTTGAGACATGTGTTTTCCCCTTCCTTGCATTTAGAAAAGCAGGTAAAGTCCGTTGGTTATGGCTTTAACTGCTGATCCTCGGTTGCCTCTAAAACTCTTTCATTCCAGAAGCACTTTCAGTTTTAGTCGTCATGTTTTAGTTGTCCGTCGACACCGGTCTGGTCTTTGTCAGCCAGGGCTTTTTCCAGAGCTTTCCAGGACAAGGTCGCACACTTGATGCGTGCGGGAAACTTGGCTACGCCAGAAAGCATCATGGCGTCGCCTAAATCATCTTCATGTTCAGGGTCTTCCCCTTGAACCAGTCCTGAAAACTCTGCTGATAACGTGAGTGCTTCATCCAGTGACTTGCCTAAGATGGCATCTGTCATCATGCTGGCGCTGGCCATGGAGATCGTGCAGCCACTGCCGTCAAAACGGACATCTGTGATATTATTATCTGTAATTTCAAGCTGGACCTGGATCACATCGCCACAGGTCGGGTTTTTCAGTTCGATCTTTGTGGTGGCTTTATCCAGTTCTCCGCGTCTGCGCGGGTTCTGTGAGTGGTCAAGAATGACTGCCCGGTATAATTGATCTAGTTTAGTTAAGGCCATATGAGAAAAACTCCTTTGTGGCTATGAGTGCTTCGACAAATTTATCTGCATCGGCAAGCGTATTATACAAGTAAAAGCTTGCACGTGCCGTTGCCGGCTGAGATAAATAGTTCATCAAAGGCTGGGCACAGTGGTGACCGGCTCTGACGGCGACTCCTTCCATGTCCATAGCGGTCGCTACGTCATGAGGGTGTACACCATCGATATTAAAGGCGATCACACCGGTACGGTCTTTTGGATCTTTCGGCCCAAAGATGGTCAGTCCTTCGATTTGTTCCAGTTTTGGCATCACATAGTCTACGATTTCTTGTTCATGGTCCATTATCTCACGCATGCCTATACTTTCCAAGTAGTCGATGGCTTTCGCCAGACCGATCGCACCGGCCATATTCGGCGTGCCTGCCTCAAATTTCCACGGAAGCTCTTTCCATGTACTGTCCTCGAGTCCCACAAAGTCGATCATTTCTCCCCCGAATTCAACGGGTTCGATTCTATCCAGCCATTTACGTTTGCCGTACAAGACGCCGATCCCGGTCGGAGCCAGCATCTTATGACCGCTGAATGCATAGAAGTCTGCATCCAAAGCTTGGACGTCAACGGGCATATGGGGGGCGGCTTGTGCACCGTCCACCACCATCACGCCACCCTTGTCATGAACGAGTGCTGCAATTTCCCTGATCGGATTCACAACGCCCAGGACATTTGAGACATGCGTCAGCGACACGATTTTTGTTTTATCCGTTATCTGTTTACGCGCATCGTCCATATCGAGCTGACCGTCTTCCGTCAGTTCAATATATTTCAGCGTCGCCTGCTTGCGCTTAGCCAGCTGCTGCCACGGGATGATGTTGGAGTGATGTTCCATATAAGAGATCACGATCTCATCCCCCGGTTCAACGACAGCTTCACCTAGACTTTGAGACAGCCAGTTCAGCCCGGTCGTTGTGCCGCGTGTGAATAACACTTCGGCGGTTTCATTCGCGTTGATGAAACGTCGCACGGTTTCACGGGCATTTTCATACTGAGTCGTTGCCCGTTCGGCCAGTGTATGCACACCGCGGTGAACATTCGCATTCGACGTGCGGTAGTATGCTTCCAATGCATCTAAAACAGCGGTCGGTTTCTGTGACGTCGCCGCATTGTCCAAATAGACTAAGGGTTCATCGTTGACGACTTGATGGAGAATCGGAAAATCCTCTCTCCACTTTTCGCTTTGGATGGTCATCTAGAAGTCAGCTTCCTTTCGATTGTTTCAACTAATTCATCACGAACGCCTTTCAGCGGAATAGCCTGGATCACTTTGCCCAAGAATCCACGAATAACTAAACGTTCTGCTTCAGCTTTTTCGATTCCGCGACTCATCAAATAATACATTTCTTCCGGATCGACACGTCCCACACTGGCTGCGTGTCCGGCGGTTACTTCGTTTTCATCGATCAACAGGATCGGGTTGGCATCGCCACGCGCTTTGTCAGAAAGCATCAAAACACGAGATTCCTGCTGGGCATCTGCCCCTTTGGCCCCTTTCAGGATATGACCGATCCCGTTAAAGGTCAATGTTGCACGGTCCAAGATAACGCCGTGCTGGAAGATATTGCCTTCCGTATGGTTGCCGTAGTTTTCAACTTTAGAATCGATGACCTGGACTTGACGGCCGCTGCTGATCCCGACTGCTTTCAAGTCAGTCGTTGATCCTTCGCCGACTAAGTCTGTATCGAAGTCAGCTACGACGTTCCCGCCGTTCATGACACCGAGTGCCCAGTCGATATGCGAGTCACGATAAGTATAGCCTTTACGGGCAAAGTAAACCGTTGAGTTCTCACCCAACTGGTCCACGGCACTGTACTTGACCTGTGCGCCTGATTTGGTGACGACTTCGACAATAATGTTTGCCGCGTTTTTCTTGTCGCCTTTAGTCAAAAACTTTTCAACGTAGTTAAATCGAGAATTACTGTCCGCATACACTAAAACGTGCTTGACGAAAGCATCATCGACCAGACTGTTCTGGATAAACACGGCTTCGAATGGCTCGTCGATTTCCAGATTTTTAGGTACATATAAAAAGAGCCCGGAGTTCATGAATGCGGCATGGAAGGCGGCGATTTTGTGTTTGTCAGGTTTCACTGCTGTCGTCATGTACGCCTCTTTAACCAGTTCTGGATGTTCTCTCAAAGCGGTATGAAGATCCGTAAAGATGACGCCTTTTTCTTTCAAAGATTCCGGCAGTGTTTCAATCACCGTGTCGTTGCCTGTCTGAATCACACGGGTTGCTTCAGCTTTATCCTGAATGAATTCGAATGGATCGATATCTATTGCTGATGGTGCGCCGGTCAGATTCGGTACTTGCCAAAGCGGCCAGCGGTTGTAGCGCAGACGCTCGATAACAGGCGGTTCCAGTTCGTCGATTTTGTCTAAGGCATCCAGACGCATCTCCAGCATCCACTCCGGTTCCTGTAACCCATGAGAGAAGGCGGTCAAAGCATCTTTATGCGCTGCATATTCACTTACTTTTGTTTCCATGTTATGCCTCCTCCACACTTATTCTTCTTCAAGTTCGATGTCTAGTCCTAATTCTTCCATTAGACCTTTATATCCTTCTGCTTCAAGCTGCTTGGCCAGTTCTGCGCCGGCTGTTTTCACGACACGTCCGTCCATCATGATGTGCACGACATCCGGTGTGATGTAGTTCAAAAGACGCTGATAGTGGGTGATGATCAGTGAACCGAAGTCTTCGCCGCGCATTTCATTGACACCTTTTGAAACAACCTGCAGAGCATCGATATCCAGTCCTGAGTCGATTTCGTCTAAAATCGCAAAGGTCGGTTCGATCATCATCAACTGTAAAATTTCATTACGTTTTTTCTCTCCGCCAGAGAAGCCTTCGTTCAAGTAACGTTCAGCCATTTCTTCCGGCATATCTAATAGAGCCATTTTTTCATCCAGTTTTTTAAGGAATTCCATAACACCCATTTTGTTGTCTTCGTCACGACGGGAATTGATGGCCGCACGCATAAATTCGGCATTTGAGATACCGGCGATTTCACTTGGGTACTGGACAGCTAAAAACAGACCGGCACGTGCACGCTCGTCTACTTCCATTTCCAGGATGTTTTCGCCGTCTAAAAGGACTTCTCCTTCAGTGACTTCATAGCTCGGGTGGCCCATGATCGCTGCTGAAAGAGTTGATTTCCCTGTTCCGTTTGGTCCCATGATCGCGTGGATCTCGCCTGTCTGCATTTTCAGGTTGACGCCTTTTAATATTTCTTTGTCTTCAATGGATACATGTAGGTTCTTGATTTCTAAAACTGCCATTATGTACCTTCCTTTTCTACGTGATTTTATTTTTTACTTACTTGTATTATTTTAGTCTAATTGAGAATGTTATTCAAGGTAATATTCCCATTCTCCTTATAATATCATTATAACTGTGACTAAATCACGCTTTCCAGTTTGTATAAATTATTATTTGATAGAAATTAGTCGTTATTAAAAAGGACTGCCCTGTTTTTCAAGTGACAGTCCTTCTTAATCATCATTTCTGTTAAATCAGGTGATCTAAATCAGATCTTCCAGCAGCCAGGCCAGCGGTCGCAGTAATGGTGTCAGAAGGCGCTGAGCCAAACTGGCTGTTTCGCCATCCGTTTCTTCTCCATTAGATCCAGACCCGTCTGCATGGATCTGTCGGCTTTTCTCAAGATAGCTCTCTTCTGCTTCAGTCAGAAGCTGCTCTGCCAAGGCTTCACTTTTTAAAAAGACCATGGATTCAGTGCTCAAGTACGTACTTCTGGCATCCAAGTTATAGGACCCGACAGCGCTGACTTCCTTATCGAATACCCACGTTTTCGTATGCAGAGAAGATTCTGTCGGCTGGTATTCATAATAATCCAGGAAGGAATCGATGAATAAGGACTTCCTGTTTTCTGTCCCCAGCTGTCCAATCGGATTGTTGTTCGTCGACATGCCGTTCGTCAGCATCAGTCCTTCTGAAGTCTGAAAATCTGTGTCTCTGAATTCTTCCCGCATCCGGCTGTTTGGGATCACCCAGGGACTCTGAATATAAAGATGATTTTCTGCCTGACTGGACAGCTTCAGCAGATGACTCCAGACATAGGGCTGCTTGAAACCGCGGGTCAGTTCATTATGAACATGATACCCACTCTCGATGGGCATCGTACGGCTTGTCCAGGTTTCCAGCGAGGTCGAAGGTTCTCGCTCGTTTACTTCCTCACGGTGATCAATATAGACCTGTTTTAGTTCAGCTGTTTTCAGGCGGGCTTTCTCCCCGTTCCAGTCAAAGAGTGACCGGGCATCCAGATCGGCTGCGTACTCGCTGCCGAACAAGTCTTCATAATAGGCACCCAGCTGATCGATGATCCCTGGCTCGTCTTCCTGGGTCTTCATCAGAAAAATATCCCGGTCATGGGAATAGGCGATATCCTGACTCGTCCGCTCGTAGTACAAGTCACTGATATTACGCCCGCCGTTTACAGAATATTTATTATCGACGAGGAGCAGTTTATCATGCATCCGGTTATTGATACGCCAGGGAGCAAGCAAAACTCTAGGGATCGGTTCATGCAGTTTGAACTCGATGTTCGGGTGTTCATTGAAGGCATAGATGACGTCTCTCTCCTCGCCCCTGACTCCATGAGAAACCCCGTCCAGCAGGTACCTGACTTTCACGCCTCTGTCTGCAGCAGCTAACATATAGGCATGAAAAAGATCCACACTTTGCCCTTTTTTAGCATAATAATAAGCCACGTCGAGCGTTTCTTCCGCTGAATCGATCAGATCAAGTCGGGCGCCAAAAGCCTCTATACCATATTCCAGCAGAGCCACTTCTTCAGACGTCTCGATAAAGGCCGGTTCAACGTCGACCTTTTCAGGGGTGGGCATCAATACGGGCCAAATGATGACTGTAACAACCACATAAACGACATAGACCCCCAGAATCTTCCCAAGTATTTTTATTATGTTAATCAGGGCTTCTTTATGTTTCATTTAACATCCTCGATTCCAGTCTTTTTACTCTACTAGTGTAACGGATATCTGATATAATAACATCCTTTTTAGGATAATCAAAGCCCCGATATATCCACCCAAGGAATTATCGAGGCCTTTTTTTATTTAATCAAACAGACAACCTGCCGCTTTACTTTTTAAGCTTCTCCGCGATGACCGCAGCTGCTTTTTTGGGCATGAGGCGGGCCATGCGATCCATCATTTTTGCATCCTTGCCGACCATCACGTGGTACTGGTTGGCTTCGATGGCATCGATCATGAATGTCGCCGCATCTGAAGCACTTGTTAACTTGTGCTCTTTCCCTGAATCATCGGCTTTCGCTTCGCGTACCACATTAGAGTTTTTCATGATATTCGTTTTGATCGCACCCGGGAAGGCCGCGGTCACACCGACATTCGTATCCAGCAGTTCAGAATGGAGACCTTCCGTCATCAGTTTCACGGCCGCTTTTGAGGCGCCATATATCGACTGGCCGGGAACAGGAAGAAAACCGCCCATACTGGAGACATTGAGGATATGACCTTCCGGACGCTTCAACAATTCCGGCAGGAAACTTTTTACCATGTAAAGTGTCCCGTAAAAGTTGATGTTCATGACCTGCTCGATTTTATCGTATCCCAAATCATTGACGTCGACAAACGGCTGGATCACTCCCGCATTATTGATGATCCCATCCACACTGCCATGGATTTGCTTGATTTCATCCACCAGACTTTCGATCTTCTCTTTATCAGTGATATCAATGACATGTGTAGAGATTCTTTCTCTATGATCGGGAGCCAGGCGGGCGGTTTCCAATACTGCCTCATCATTAATGTCCAGTGCGGCTACCCGTGCGCCTCTGTGCAAAAGCTCGAGAACCAGTGCTCTGCCCATACCGGAACCACCGCCCGTAACCACCAGTGTCTTTTCTTTTACTTTCATTGTTTTTCCTCCCTTTTGATCTTTCTACTCATTATACTACAGCGTAAGTATATATAATAGTCGAATCAAAAAGGATTTCATATATTTTAACCGCTTTCATTATTGTCATGTCAGCGCATCTATTTTTTGAACAGTCAATAAATCCTGATTAGATCCGAAGGGAATTACTCAAAGTTGATCAAATGACCCGAACACACTTGCGCTAGTGAGAGGCTAACCGGGCTTTCGTTTGGTGTGCTACACATTTTTTCATGAAGTATGATTTAATGAGTCGTTTATTCAGTGTGCTCAAGCCCTTTTCGCCATGGGTACGTTCAATAAGTCCTTCAATCAGTGTACTCACGCTCTTTTCGCCATGGGTACGCTCAATGAAGCGCTCATTCAGTGTACTCATGCTCTTTTCTCCGTGGGTACGCTCAATGAAGCGTTCATTCGGTGTGCTCACGCTCTTTTCTCCGTGGGTATGCTCAATGAAGCGTTCATTCGGTGTGCTCACGCTCTTTTATCCGTGGGTACGCTCAATAAGTCCTTCATTCGGTGTGCTCACGCTCTTTTTTTCTCGAGTACGTCCAATGGCACATACATTCCGCTCACTCACTTACATATTTCTCGGAGTACATTGATCATCCTTTCAGTGCCCAAGAGAGCGAGCCATAACGCCTCGCAACATTTTCATATGGCTCTACAAAGTAAAAAGAGCAGATTTCTCTGCTCTTTTCGTTTATTGTTCTTCGCTTTCTTCTTTATCAAAAATCAGTTCTGTATCCAGTGTCCCCCAGACAGCAGGGTCTACGTCTGTAACAGTTAGGATCCAGTTCTTGTCTCTGTCTTCTTTGTTCAGCAGATCCGGCTCATCTTC
The DNA here is from genome assembly GCF_900112455.1 of Alkalibacterium subtropicum. Taxonomy (GTDB): domain Bacteria; phylum Bacillota; class Bacilli; order Lactobacillales; family Carnobacteriaceae_A; genus Alkalibacterium; species Alkalibacterium subtropicum. The sequence continues at coordinate 67,332 of NZ_FOLT01000005.1, forward strand.
CAAATCCGTATGTTTTTCAATGACTTTGGCTGCAAAAGGTAATGTCAGCTCAGTCACAGCCTTGGCTCCTTCCACGTTGATGATGGCGTCGCCTTTGTCCAGCTGACCTTTGTTTTCAGACACTTCCGCAAACATGACTTCTCCAACGTCATCCTGCCCTTTTTCTGATAAACCAATACGGTAATCCGTGTCATTCATTTTTTCGATCCAGATCCCATTCTGATGATATTTTACTGTCATTTTCATTTCTCCTTTATTTTGCCCATACTTCAGCGTAAGTGTCTTCTTTAAAGCCAACGGTGAGTTTGTCGCCGTCCATCGCTAATGGACGTTTAACGACCACCCCGTTGGTAGACAGCCATTCAGCTGCTTCTTCGATACTCATGCCTGGAACTTTTTCTTTCAGATTATTTTCACGGTAAACATTGCCGCTTGTATTAAAAAAAGATTTCACTGTACGGTCTGTCCCGGATAATATCTTGACCCATGTTTCTTTTGATGGAGATGTTTCCAGCAAGTTTATGAATGTATACGGAATCTCCCGTTCTTCCAGCCACTTCTGCGCTTTTTTACACGTACTGCACCGTGGATGACAATAAAAGTCCACTGCAATTCCTCCCTGTCGTCCATTTTTGCGTCTTTCTCATTATAGCTTATTTAAGCACAAAAATAAAAGAGCGAGGCTTTTTCGGCACTCACTCTTTTATATATTAATCTTCATCTGCATTGATATCGGGGTTTTTTTCTTCAAATTCTTTGACTTCGCCTTCTTTCAGTTTCCCGACTTTATATAGTCTGCGTTTAAGCAGGGTAGTTTCTGCCTCGCTTGGGTAACCTGTCCAGTCCGAATCCTGAAGTCGTTTTTCGTTGCGCTTCTTGGCTTCATACTCCGGTACAGACATGTAGTTCTGCCATTCAAAGATCAGGGCATTGATCAGCGCGCCTAAAAGTAATATCAGGCTGGAAAGGTAAAGAAAGATCATCAAGGCAATGAAGGCCCCGAATGTGGCATTCGCCACGGCATCTCCACCGGCAAAGTTTAAGTAAACTGAAAATCCCTGTGTCAGCAGGACCCAGCCTATTGTGGCAAAGATGGCTCCCTGATAAGAGTAGTTCATCTTCAAATGATGGTTGGGCACGATCCGGTAAACGATCAGAAAAACCAGGAAGAGAATAACCACTAAGATGACCCATCGAAGCAGCAGAAACTGCTGAATGAACGGGATGGTCATCCCTATCGTCTCTTCTATAAACAGCAGGATCTGTTCACCAAATACAAAAGCAAAAATAGCTGCACCGATAACCAGCACGATACCGATCATGGTGAACAGCGAAACGATTCGCCCAATGATAAAGTTACTTGTCGGGACAGAGCCATAGACTTCATCCAAAACACGCCTCAAAATACTGATGACCCGGCTGGCCGACCATAATGCCGCCAGTAACCCGAAGGAGATTGCTCCGCCACTTCCGCTTTCCAGATAGTTCCTTATTATAGGTTCGATGACATTGTAAATATCTTGAGGGACAAAATCCGATGTCATACTGAGTACTTCACCAGGGTCTATCGGCAGCAGGGGAATGATATTAGCCAGGACCAGCAATAACGGGAATAGCGACAAGAGTAAAAAATAGGCCATTTCTGCGGCACTCTGATTTACGGTCGCTCTTTGCCAGTTTGACTGGGCGATTTTTATAAACCGAATGAGTTTGTCTTTACGCGGGATCTTATCTTCAACTTGTTCTGCTTTATCCACATGCACACATCCTCTCTTATCCATCTGCTTGATTTAATCATAGCATAATTGCGGGTTCCATCCCTATCGAGAAGCACTGTAAAGAGAAAAAACCGCCTATCCTCAGATATCCAGGAATAAGCGGTCCGTCTCCAATGTCATGGTTTAATTACTCGTCGTGCAGGTTATGTTCTTCGATAAGCATCTGCACCCCTTCATCTATTGAACGGGCTGTGCGTTTCTTGCCGGATTTAAATTCGACATTTACTAACCCGTCGCCTTCCTGCTGCAGTTTACCAATAACTTTTTTTCTGACGACAAGTTCGTATTCAGTAAATGACTCGGTGTTGTTTTTAGTTTCGTTGATCTCCACTTCAATGTGCTTGTTTCGTTTTCCCATATGAATTCCTCCAGTTTCTCCTGTCTCATAAGTGTACTAAAAACCAGGCAGTTGAGCAAGACTGAATCACTTAGAGCAGGTTAATCACAAGCGTTATTTTTGTTATCGTCTTCTAGTATATCTATAATTTTAAGTGAAATACTATTAAGAAGGGGACTATATCATGAAACTCGTTCGTTACAAAACAAGAGAAACATCTGAAGAACACTTGGGGCTTGAATGGGAAAATGACGTACTGGATATTCTTCGCCTATCCCGACATCTGAACACTTCTGTCCCGCATACGATGGATGACCTGCTGGAAAACAGTACTCACAGCATCAACCAAATCGATGAGACATTAGACAGAGCAGAAAATTTAAGTGTGAAAACAAACAATTACCTTATCCCTGCTTCAGAACTGATTTATCTGCCTTTGATAATGCGTCCGGAGAAAATCCTCTGTGTGGGTATGAATTATGTGGAGCACATCAAGGCTACGGGCGGGGAAGTCCCGACTTCTCCAGTCTTTTTTAATAAATTCTCAAATACTCTGGCTGCACATCGGCAGACTATCCCGCTTCAGGCCAATGCCCAGCATGCCGATTATGAAGCGGAACTGGTCATCGTCATCGGCAAAGAGGTCAATAATGTCTGTGAAAAGAACGCGGAAGATGCCATTCTCGGGTACACGGTCGGTAATGACCTGTCTGAACGGGCCTTTCAGTTCCAGTCGTCACAATGGCTGATCGGAAAATCAATGGATCATTTCGCCCCCATCGGACCGGCACTGGTCACGAAAAATGAAATCAAATCGGTCCAGGATTTAACCATCGAAACCAGACGAAACGGCAATCTGGTGCAGAACAGCTCTACTAGCGACATGTTATTCAGCGTCGCTAAAATAGTAAGTGAGGCTTCTCAATACATGACGCTGAAGCCCGGCGATCTGATCTTTACCGGGACCCCCAGAGGCGTGATCCTAGAACAGCCAAAAGACAAGCAGAAATGGCTGAAAGCAGGAGACCAAATAGAGATCTCGATCGAATCACTGGGTACATTGAGCAATACTTTCATTTAACCCATCATTGTTAGAGTAGATAAAAGAGAAAACGACAATTTTTCTGTCGTTTCCTCTTTTAGTCTACTATTTCGCTTCTGTAGCTTCTTCTACTTTACGTACGTGACGCGGACGTTTTGACTCCTGCTGGAATGGATAACGGATACCTAATGAATGTTTGGCGATCTTAACTGAGTGATCCGACATTCTCTCCAGATTAGATACGATATCAACAAACAGGATGCCATCAGACGGCAGACCAGTGCCTCTGTTTAAACGTTCGATGTATTTCTTACGGATCTCTTCTTCTAAACGGTTGACTTCTTTTTCACGTTTGATTACTTTGCCGGCTAATGAATAGCTGTCTTGGGTAAAGGATGTGATTGCATCCGCAATGTTCTGTTCAACCAGATTGAACAAAGCAATCAAATCATCGTCATAGAAGATTTTTTCCGGTTCTTTATTGGCTTTTTTAGCCAGTTTCTTCTGGGCACGCGCGGCTTCTTTGATGTTGTTCAAGATATTCTCACTGTGGTCACCGATACGTTCCAGATACTTCGTGATATCCATCATCTGAGAATGCTCAGTGGAACTTTTCACTGGCAAGTCTTCGACAGAGATGAGCATGAGATATTCAGTCAGACGCATATCGATATCATTAACGACTTCTTCCAGCTGCAGGGTGTTGGACAGGCTAGTATCGTCCTGGTTTTTATAGTACTTGAACATTTCTTTGTACTCTTCAAGAACGAAATCACCCATCTGCTGGATCTCAAGTTTCGCCTGGTTCAATGCGACAGACGGAACGGTTGTGATGATGGAAAAATCAAGGTGCGATGCATCGTATTCGATCAAGGCATCGTCGCCTGGGACGATCCTCGTTACGATCTTCGCCAGATAATCAATGAACCACATCTGAATCAGCACGTTCGTGACGTTGAATAACCCGTGAGCCACAGCGATCTGCATAGGCGGGTTCAAATTAAAAATAGGTGTAATGGCTACGATCAGTGACGTAAATGGTCCAATAACCAGAAGAACAGCAAACGTACCGACCAGATTAAAGATGATATGTGACGCTGCTGTACGCTTAGCTGCAACACTTGCCCCGATGGCCGCTAAGACAGCAGTAATCGTGGTTCCGATATTGTTACCGAACAAGACCGGCAAAGCCCCTTCGATAGCGATCTGCCCTTGAGAATACAGCTCCTGTAAGATACCGATACTCCCACTGGAACTTTGTACGAGCCAGGTAAACACGGTTCCTACTCCAACTCCAAGGATCGGTGTTTCGCCCATATCGATCATCAGATCTCTGAAAGCCTGAACCTCACGCAGCGGATACATCCCATCACCCATTAATTCGAGACCATAAAACAGGGCCCCGAATCCAAAGATGATCTGACCGACGCTGTTGACTGTGATATTTTTTGAGAAGAAAAGTAAAAATGCGCCGATAGCCATGATAGGCAACGCATAGGCACCTATATCGATACCGATAATAAAAGCAGTGATCGTTGTTCCTATATTGGCCCCCATGATGACACCAATAGCCTGTTTAAGTTTCATGAAGCCGGCACTTACCAGTCCAACGGCCAATACGGTCGTCCCGGAACTACTTTGAATCAGGACGGTGACTACGATACCGGCGATGATCGCACGGATCGGTGTCGAAGTCATCTGATTCAATATGCTGCGTAAACTGTCCCCAGCAGATTTTTGCAGGCCATCTCCCATAAATTTCAAACCGAACAGGAATATACCTAATCCACCAGCGAACATGAATATCATTTGTTGTACGTCCACACGTAACCCTCCATTTTAGTTTTCATATGATTTTAAAATGCTGAGACAACTACCTGAATAAAGCAGTTCTTACTTAGCCAACCTCAGACACTCTACTTCCATAATAAATGTAATAGATAGAGAATTGAATGGTTTTTTCTTTTATGAGAATATTTTAATGTTTTCTATCCTTTAAAAATTCATCTTTAGTGCTTAAACGAAAGCGTTTTAAAAACAGGTATCTTTGATACTCCCTCATTTGCGAATAAAACAATTTAAAGCGGTGGGTAACATTCGTTTTTAAAGCAATTCTGATCAAATTAATTCGCTTTCATTTAATGATATATTATTCACTATCTTTATCAGAAATACATACGCCCTTTACACGTTGTTCACACTTCCGTAACAAATTAACCCACTCTTAATCTTTTCTCTACATTAATAATTAAAACAGGTCGGTGTGTCTGGAATGACTTCTGCAACAATTAGGTCCGCAGCGTATATCTTCATAATGTTTCGCTTATTTCAATGCTTTAGAAAACGAAGTGATGTGGACTATCCTTACTCGCTCACTGCAGGAGTATAGTCTGTTGTCTGCCATAAGCGATTAAACGGCAACACGTTTTTCGTTCTATTTAACAGCTACTTATCAAGCCCCTGAATGAAACGATATTGGTCAGTCTACCTAATACTGATAGGACGAATTTAAAAATATTTTCGGTGCCCTTTTTTTTACTTTATTCATTTTGCTGGAAAAAATCCCTGTTATTCGAACACTTAGTGACTATGTTTTGAACATTTCATTGTATATTTATGAAACTTTCGGCCTAAATATTTACTTTGTTCTACAGAAGCCCTATACTTGGTAGCATCAAAATAACTTGCTGAGTCTTTCTATCGAGAAGATTACAGTAAGTAGAGGTGATTCTGTGACAGAACATATCGAGAAAGAATTAGCTGATTTCCGACAACATGCGAAGTCGATCGGCATGACCCCCCAAGAGTATGCACTTAGTCTTCATGAAAAAAATCAGGCCATCAAGTCTGTATTACTGGAAAACAGTTCAGATTTCAAATCATTTGTAAGTGAATACCATGAGGTTCTGGATGGGATCATTCGTTATAAAGAGACGGATGCAAAGAAAAGCTCTATTGAACACTCACGGCTTATTCAAGAAGCCGCTGCACTTCTTTCTACTACAAGTCAGGATCCCAGGCTGCTTGCTCAGCTGTTCCAGCATTACCCAAAAGGGATCGAAGGAAAAATCGAAGAACTGAATAAACCAACGTCATAAAATACAAACAGCCTGCATCCGACTGAGTCGGAGCAGGCTGTTTTTTTGTGGTACTGGTTACTGATACAGGTCAATGAAGCACCTTTTCTAAGCAAGGAGTCGCAGCACCTGATAGAATAGACCGGCACAAGCGGTTATGTAAAGAATTTTCTCACTTACCTTCCCCGTCCGATAATATATCAGTTTGAACCCAAACTGTATTCGTTTGTTATATAGGGGCTGAAGCCATGCTACTCCGGCTTTTGAAAAAGAATCTTCGACCAGATGTGCTAAATAGCCTAAGATGAACCAGTCAGCCCACTTCAGCGGCAGTGGAGGGACGTCAACAGAAAGTGAGCAGTGAGCAGAAAGAAAATCACCCCTGCCACTGAATGGGCAAGCCCTCTATGACCGAATACCATTCCCATCCCGTCACTGACGCCTCGGGTCCGATTTCCGATAAAGGATTTCGGATGGTCGATATCCGGCAGGATCGAACCGATGCCTAGTGCAATAATATTACCAGCGGTCAACGAGCCTGTTGAGGCAAGCACCGGTAAAGTCGCCGCATAAGTCACGGCTAGATGTGTCTTGTAAAGCATACGTTTCTCCTTATTCATACTCTTTAATTATTTAGTGTCTGTGCAGGTCAATCTTAACAAGTGGCGGAGCTACCTGCTTCCACTTCTTGAGTTTGGGCTTAAACTTAAGAAGTGGGAGGAATAACCCCGGCAACTTCTCATCTTTAAGCTTTATCTTAAGAAGTGATGAAAAAATCAGCGTTCACTTTATAAGATACGGTAAAGAGGCAGGACACCCTGCCTCTTTTTTATATAAGATCAGTCGATCAGTTTGAAATGCTTCATCCCTTCGATCAAACCGCCGTCTGTGTTGGATGATGTCACATAATCTGCGATTTCCTTCACTTCATCGAGACCATTGCCCATGGCTACACTGTAATCTGCGCGTTCCAGCATTTCAATGTCATTGGATCCGTCGCCAAAGGCATAGAGAGGCACATCTTCCATATCGATGGACTTAAGCAGAGCGTCGATACCTGTCGCTTTCGAGTGGCCTTTAATAATGGTGTCGATGCTGTAGGGTGTATTCCGATAAAAGGATAATTCCGGAAAAGCATCAAAATATGGCTGATCCAGTGTAGGATCGTCATTGATGACCAGCATCATCAGGATATCTTCCTTTCCATCGAGACCGCCGTCGATTTTCGGCGGGTTTTCATGGATAAAATTATAGGCATTCTTTAATGTCTCATTGTAGCGGGTGGCTCTGATCTTGTCGGAAGTATAAAGCGACAGCGGCATATCCTGTTCATGCGTCATTTGCTTCAATCGGTCGACCAGTGTCTGAGGGATGACATTACGGTAGACTTCTTCCCCTTCATACTGGATATACTGGCCGTTCAGCGTGATGAACGAATCGATCACCGTCTCCTCCAGTACATGCTGGATCTCTATCGGGCTGCGTCCTGTTGCAATGAACGGAACGGCTCCTTTTTCTTTGAGCTGGACCAGTGCCTCTTTGACCTCTTCATCTACTAAAGATTCTTCGTTCAGTAATGTCCCATCTAAATCAAAAAATACTAATGCGGTTGGTTTCAATTGTTTTCCCCTTTTATTCAAAATTGATTTACTTACTTATCTTGCTGCTGATACGTCGATTCGCCGCTCTTTTAAAGCGTTATGAAATCTTTTTGCAAACTGGACAGCTTTCGGGTTATCGCCATGCACACAAATGGTATTAGGCTGCAGGCGATTTATTTCCCCTTCAAAGGTACCCCTTGCTCGATTATAGTCTTCGACAGCCATGATGTAAAGAGCGTCATGCGGTTACCTGTGCTGCTGAGCTCCCGTCTTTCTGGATCTTTAAATGCCTCTTATCTCTTATTTGATGCAGTTTTCATTCTCAGGATTGATTAGAAGATCCGTGCATCAAGTCGATCGACACTATGGATCGTATCCTGCATCATTATTGCTGATCATCTACATATAGCCGACAGAAGGCCCCCTTTCCATTTCAATGGCTGTGAGCTTTCATAACTACCAAATAGTGGTATAATTAAACAAAGACTATAGAAAGAAGGAGTTAAAATGGAAGGATTTAATCTCAGCTCAATGATACAAGGTTCATTAGGCAACCACTCAGAAAAATCTCCTGAAGAACTGACGAAGGAATACTCAGATTATCTCTTTGACGGAGAAAAAATCATGATGGGCTATCGTCTTGTCCGTGACGATCTCGTCTTTACAACGCTTCGTATCCTTTTTATTGACAAACAAGGTGCAACAGGTAAAAAAGTCTCATTCAAATCCATCTTTATCGATTCTATTATTAATGTAGAAATGGAAACTGCCGGTACTGGTTTTGATGACAGTGGAGTGACCATCACTTATCTGGAAAATGCTTATCAGAAGTCCAATAACGAGCGTCTAGCTGAACAGACTTTTGAATTTCCGAAGAAAACAGATATTGCCCCACTTTACCGAACACTGGGGAATGTCAGCGTTAAAAACCGCGAACGCATCAACAATTGATCTAATAACAAGATGATTTTTTCGTCAAAATCAGATATTTTCGGTAAACAGTTCCTTTAAACTGGATGCGTCTCTTTAATGCGCGATTCAGTTTGAGGGACTGTTTTTCTGGATTACTGTATAGCTAGATTTCTTTAACCGTTAACGATGCTTACAAAACAGCAATTCATATGTTTTGACAGATACATAGATTTATGTGAAGTTAAGGGCAGTCAGATTAAAAGGAAGGAGAATAATCGATGGCAGCTCAGAATAATAACCAAGGCAATTATTTCGATCAAAGAGCCGGAACAGATAGCGCACATTTCCATGTCGTGACGGGTGACGATTCCCGTTGGGAAGTCAAAAAAGAAGGCGAACGGGAAGCTATTTTTGAAACAGATGATAAAGAAGAAGCGATAGAAGAAGCAAGGAAAAGAGCAGAAGAAGCTGAATCAAAAGTGATCGTACATGGTCAGGATGGTCAAATCGAAGACCAGATCGATTTTGACCAGTAATAACGAAAAAAGAAGAGAAGTGCCGGTTAAATGGCACTTCTCTTCTTTTTGTATTGTATGGAGTTGAGGGGAGTCGAACCCCTGTCCAGACATATCGACACTCAAGTATCTACGTTCATAGTTCTACTATTTGAAAGTTCGCTCAGCATCAGCCGTAAAACAGGCATCATGCGTCGCTAGTCTGATGATCTCTTCTTAGTCTTGCAGACGGAAAGACTAAGCGTATCCCACTTATTATAGGACCCGATACCGAGCACATGGGCGATGCCGGTCGGATCACACTAAGCTGTTATTACGCAGCTAAAGCGTAGTTGTTGTTATTGTTGTTTGCAGTTATATTTAACTGTGACGTTGGTACGCAGTCTCGTCACCTGCGGAACGCAACCCAAGCTCAATCTATGCCTGTCGAATCCGTAACAACCCCGACATATTAGATAGAGTCTGGCTTGACTCTGTAATTATTATAGCACATCTATCTGAAAAAGAAAAGTGCGTTCGCTTATTTTTAGTAAGTTGTTTGCTTTATCAAAGTTTACATTTTGCTTGAAATGGTGATATCAAACTCTTTTCCAAACTTTTAGTCCCTATTTTCTATAAAAAGATTCAAAAACCTGCATCCGGGTTATCCGCGGTGCAGGTTTCGATTTTTTATTTAATTATTTATGAATTCGACGCAGACGGAATACCTAGGATATCTTCTTTCGCGTGAATCAAATCAGTGACCTTCTGACAGTATGGGGCTTCAACGCCGAATCGTTTAGATGCTTCGGCCACAGCGCCATTTAAAAAATCTATCTCTGTCGGTCTGTTATTTGCGAGATCCTGGTGCATCGAAGGATAGTGAGCACCTACTTTGTCTGCCAAATTTTTCAGGTAAGTGATCGTCTCTTCGACGTCCAGTTTGATGTCATCCTGAAGTCTGGCTACTGTTGCAAACTCTGTAACGATCCCTGACAGCATGGAGTCGATCGTTGAAGTTGAGAATACTTTTTCGATCGTTGTGTCAAGTAAGGCACACAAGGCATTCATCGTCCCATTCACACATGCTTTACGCCATGTCGTATAGTTGACATTGTCACTATAGACGCCATTCAAGCCACTTCTCTGGAGCATATCCACAATGACCAAGGCACCCTCTTTTTCACTTGGGTCGCTATTTTGAAGTTCTACTGGGCCTTGTCCATTAAAATGTGTGATTCCCGGAGCATCGATTCCGGCCGTCCAAACGGTGGTACCCATTATGATATTCTTTTTATCTACATAGTGTTCCAGTGTTTTCAAGTGTCCTAATCCATTCAGAAGACAGATGACTTTAGTATCTGCACCAATGATGTGATCGATACTTTCCATCATTGGTTTTAGTCCCATTGATTTTGTGAAGACAAAAATGGCATCCATTTCTTCATTCAGTTCATGCGGCTTGCACATGTTCATTTTCAGATTATCTTCTTTGCCATTAACTGTTATCGTTAAACCATTTTCTGAAACAACTTGAATGTGGTCTGCCCAATTGTCTAATAAGGTGACCTCTTCACCACTTTTTTGCAAGTGGTAACCAAATCCACATCCGAGTGCACCTGATCCTGCGATTGCTATTTTCATAAATCTAATCCCCTTTTATACTAGTTTGCTGCTGGTACGAATTTGAAAATTTCGTGTTCGTAAATTTTCAGCATCTTGTTTAATAATACATCAACAAGCACCGCACCGCCAAATGGAATAACAAAGTAAGCCATGATTACCGTCCAGAGTGCAGATCCCATATTAATTGCTTGGATCGGTCCAACTAGCCCAACGATACCGAATCCAGCCGTTTGGGGTAAGCCGTGGATGCTGAATAAATAAGCCCCGACGCCTGCAAAAATAGCATTAATCACAATAGGCACGACAATTCTAGGATGTCTGACGAGGTTTGGCATCATCATTTTCATTGCTCCCAATAAAATGGCCAGTGTTGTTCCTTTTTCATTGACGCGTTTAGATCCGACTACCAGGACGGCTGTACATGCTGTGATCCCCACAGCGGCCGCTCCGGCACCTAAACCTGAAATTCCGATCGCGATACCTATAGCAACTGTAGAAATCGGTGAAATGATAATGATTGAAAATGCTACTGAAATGAGTACGGCCATTAATAAAGGCTGCAGCTGAGTGAAGGTGTTGATGCCGTTACCGATTGTAGTAGTGACTAAACTGACATAAGGTAGAGTCAATAAGCCGATCGTACCGATCCCACCGCCGACGATGATTGGAAGAAGAATCAGATTCAGCGATCCTAACTTGCCTTCTAAATAGCGTGTGACCAAGACGGCCAGTCCTGAAATCAGCATGACGTTGACCAGATCACCGATGCCGACCAAAGTAATACCCGCGTCAGTCACGGCATAGGCACCGGAGCCTAAAAACGTTCCTGCACCGATAATGACACTTTGCATAGCGTTCAGCTTGAACTGCATGCCTACAAGAACACCGATAATAGCCGGTGTTAGAAATTGCATGGTGCCCACAACTAATGCCAGTGTTTCAAAGATAGTGCCATACGGTATGAGTGCTTTAAAAATTCCTCCTAATATAGCATTAGCGATCAGCCCGATGACGATTCCGCTTGCCGTTCCGGCGAGCACTTTATTTACATAATCTTTAAACGTATATTGCTCTCTAGTTAACATTGTTTTTCCCCTTATCTAAAGCAATTATGCTTGTTATTTTTTATTACAAGCTCATTTTATCACAATATTTGTTTGGTTTTCAGAAAATTACATGAAAATGTAATAACATTAATTTAATAATTGTTACTATGTAATTCCTTTCAATAAAATATACCTAAAGGATGAACATATATAAAAAAACTCTTGTTCCAATGTCCAGGCTTCTCTGATTTACAGATCACCTGAACAGGGTACAAGAGTTCATAAAGTGTCTCTATTCTTTTTATTCGGCATCTTTAAAATGCGACACATCATTATAGCGTTCCAGATGGAAGAGACCGTCCTGATATTTGGCAACAGAGACACTCGCATTCAACAGACTTCTCGAATCATCGATGTCGGGTATAAGGTTCTGAAGAATATAGCGGATCGTTCCCCCATGGGCCACCAGCAGAATTTTTTCTCCGGTATCCCGGTGACGATCGATCAGTTTTAACAGGCCTTTTTCTACCCGTGACCAGAACATCATGAAATCTTCCGCATGTTTATCAGGATCGATGGCTCTAAAGGCATCCATTCGTTCAGGTACATCTGTGTTTCTGAACATTTCCTTCTTCGTTTCATAACCCAGATAGTCTCTCACTTTGTCGTAAGCCTCGGATCCGTACATACCTTCCATCGAACCAAAAAAAACTTCTCTAAATTCCGGCATCTGAATCATATTCATCGTTTCGATCTGGCCGTTCTCTTCTAAGATAATCTGCGCTGTCTCCTGTGTTCGGGACAAGTCACTCGTATAGACGGCATTGAACTTCACATCTTTTAATCCTCGACCGCAGCGTCTGACATCTTCTTTCCCGTGATCCGTCAGTGGAGCATTACACCAGCCTTGCATGCGCCCATAATAGTTCATATATGTTTCGCCATGCCGGACAAAATATATCGTGACACCCTTTTTAGCCATACTTTTCCTCTCCTTCACTCATCTTCTTCTTTCATTCTAACAAATTACCGGAGGTTTAGCGATAATATAGCCAGTCTAAAACGTATGCAATTTTTGAAACGTACACCCTGTTTCACTTAGTCGATACAGAAAAAACGTTATGAGCTCCAGCCCATAACGTTTTTTCTTATTAATAGTTCTCTTTTACTGCCCGTCTCAATTGACGGTCCTGATCACGGCGCTTGATCGTTTCCCGCTTGTCATACTGTTTCTTCCCTTTGGCCAGGCCGATCAATACTTTGGCAAAGCCATTCTTGATATACACTTTTAAAGGAATCAGCGTAACGCCGCCCTGTTTCACTTCTCCGACAAGTTTATCGATCTGTTTTTTCTTCATGAGCAGTTTTCGTGTTCTCACTGGATCATGATTGAACTGATTTCCCTTGTCGAAGGGAGCAATATGCACATTATATAACCAAATTTCGCCGTCACGAATGCCCGCATACCCATCTTTGAGGTTGATCCGACCGGCACGGATCGATTTGATCTCTGTTCCCTGCAGGACGATACCGGCCTCGACAGTATCAAGGATAGAATACTCATACCGTGCTTTTCTATTCTGGGCAATCAGCTTACCTTCTCCTTTTGGCATAAAACTCCTCCTCTTCTTTATTTTTTAGGTTTTTTCGTTTTGCGACGTCCTTTAGGTCCCTTTTTACCTTTAGGTCCTTTTTTGCCGTCATCTTTCTTAGATTTTCCTTTTCTGAAACGTTGCTTCTTGTCGCCTTTGCCTTTTTTGCGTGCTTTACGCGCTTTTCTTTCTTTTTTTTCATGCTCACGCTTGGCTTTCGCTTCTTCGTCTTCAACTAGTTCAAAGTCGATTTCATAGGTTTCCTTGTCTGCTTTTGTGACAACGACTTCCACCGACTGGCCGATCCGGAAGACATTCCCTGTACGCTGACCGATGAGCAGCAGTTCACGTTCGTTGAATTCGTAGTAGTCATCGTTCATGTTTGAAATGTGGACAAGTCCTTCGACGGAGTTAGGAAGCTGGACGAACAGGCCGAAGTTGGTAACGGATGTGACCACGCCTTCGAATTTCTCACCGATTTTCGTGGACATGTATTCCGCTTTCTTCATTTCGTCTGTTTCCCGTTCCGCATCCACTGCGCGGCGTTCGGTCATGGAACTGCGCTCGGCGATTTCCGGCAGTTTGGCATTCCATCGACTTTTCGCCTTCTGACCTTTGCCCACTTCATCATAATAGTGGATCAGGCGATGCAGGATCAAGTCCGGATAACGTCTGATCGGTGAAGTAAAGTGAGAGTAATACTCAGCAGCCAGACCATAGTGACCTATCGGTACGACATCGTATTTCGCCTGCTGCATGGATCGGAGCAAGAGCATACTGATGACGCCTTCTTCCGGTGTGCCATCTACTTTATCCAGAATGTTCTGAAGTTTTTTAGGGCTGATAGAATCTTTCAGACCTTTGACATTGATGCCAAAACCGCTGACGAATTCAATGAATCGCTGCATTTTGCCTTCATCCGGCTTATCATGCACACGGTATAAGATCGGCAGGTCCTGTTTGGCATAATGTTCAGAAACCGTTTCGTTCGCTGACAGCATAAAGGACTCGATCAGACGCTCGCCTACTCCGCGTTCACGCAAGAGTATATCCACAGGAAAACCAGTCGGGTCGACCTGGATCTTCGCTTCGCGTGTGTCAAAGTCGATGGATCCGCGTCTCACCCGTTTTTCCTCAAGGATATTGTGCAGTGTTTCCATTTCTTTGAGCATTGGAACGATTTCATTGTACTCTTCTTTGCGTTCCTGATCATCTTCTTCAAGTATGTCGTTCACAGCCTGATAGGTCATGCGGTAATGGTTATTGATCACACTTGGAGAGATCGTATAGTCCAGGACTTCACCAGACTGATCGATTTCCATCTCACAGCTCAGTGTCAGACGGTCGACATCCGGATGCAGCGAGCAGATGCCATTGGACAGGCGCTGCGGCAGCATCGGAACCACGCGGTCCGTCAAATACACACTTGTGCCGCGTTCAAAGGCCTCCTCGTCCATCGCGCTGTCTTCAGTGACATAATGGCTGACATCGGCGATATGGACGCCTAAATAGTAGTTGCCGTTTTCCAGTCGTTTCACCTGGATCGCATCATCCAAGTCTTTGGCGTCTGCACCGTCGATCGTGATGATGACTTCGTCGCGCAGATCTTTACGACCTTTAAGGTCATCTTCGGAAATGGTATCCGGTACCTCTTCCGCTTCATCTGTGACAGCTTTAGGAAATTCGCTTGGGATACCGTACTTATGAACGACCGTCAAAATCTCGATGCCGGGTTCGTCTTTATGACCAAGCGTTTTCGTCACGATCCCCCTCAGATGATTGGTTTCGCCGTCATGGGCAAAGTCGGTGACTTCGACTTGAACAATGCTGCCGTCGACCGGACGGATACCCTTTGTCTCGATTTCAATGATGAGATCCAGCATTTTCTGATTTTTAGGTTTAACATAACCATAGAGTTCTTTTTCTTTTACTTCTTCATCATTATAGGGATGAAATTCACCAAAGACATGCTCGGTCCCGCGCTCAACGATATCAATAACTTCTCCGGCCGGTCCTTTGTCTTTATGCGGCAAGGCTTCCTGCGTGACTTTAACTTTGACGATATCCCCGTTTAAGGCAGATTTCGTCGCATTCGGCGGGATAAAGATATCCTGTTCATACTCTTCAATGGTAACAAACCCGAATCCCCGGTCAGTCCCGCTGAAGCGCCCAGTCATGGCCGTTGAACCTTCTTTTAATTTAAATTTCCCGTTCTGTAAAAGAACGACCTTGTCTTCTCTTTCCAGTTCAGCAATTGCTTTCACCAGTTTCTTGAAGTCCTTAGCACCGGAACGGTTCAGCCCTTCGCTGATTTCGTTCACCTCCAGCGCCTCTTCGTTCTGTTCTTTCATATATGCGATGATATTCTTTTTCAATTCTTTACGTTTCTTTTCTTCTTTTAAATCCTTGTCTTTCTCTTTACTCATTTGTCTCCTCCATTCCAGTCAAGTGTTGATAAGAACGTCAGGACATGAGTCTGCAGTTCTTTCCCTACTTTTCCGGTTGTAATAACGTGTTCGCCATCCTCATACAGATTGATGGATACTTCAGCCTGACTCAATGATTCTCTAAATATACGGGCAGTATCCGGTTCGATCAGTTCGTCGTTTTCACCTTGTCCGATAAAAACTTTCTTCTCAAGGGTCGGATACTTTTCTTCCATAGCTGAAACATGTTCTTTTAAGTCTTCAAACATTTCTTTCAATTCGATTTCTGCCTTGGTCATCAGCCCGGCAAGCTCTTCACGGTCATAGCCTTCTTCCCGTTTAACGTTTTTGTACCATGGAAGAAAGCTGTCGGTAACATGGTTATCGTATTGCGTGACGACCGGTGCCGAGAATGTTCCTCCGCCGATAACGGCTTTTTCATTCAGTAATAAATGCGTGGCCACCACACCGCCCAGTGACAAGCCAAAGACCGCGATTTCATCATACCCTTTGTTTCTTAAAAAGGCGACGGCGTCTTCTCCGTCTTTCATCCAGTCTTCGATCGAATAATCGAAGAGATCATCCAGATCGCCTGTCCCGTGCCCGGATAAAACCGGCGCATACACTGTATAGTCGGCGCGTTCTAAAGCTCTGCCCAAGCTGAGTACATCTTTGGGTGTACTTGTAAAGGCATGAAACAATAGCACGGCTCGTTTGCCATTTTCATAAAATAATGATTGATTATTCATAAAAAAATCCTCCTTCAGACTCTCTTCCATTTTACCTTAAATTGTGACAATTTTATACCGAAACACAAGTTAGGGTATATATCCCTTTACCAAACTCATTCAGGCAGAACGCTGTTATTGTCTGTTGGTTTCATTGGTTCGATCTTCGACCAGCTCATGAATTATTTAAATATGATCCAACCGATGCTGGACCCATGTCAGCAGATCCACAGCGATTTACATTTCAGCTTGCCTGTGTAGCTTCTACATCGACGTACTCAGCTTCATCCTCTTTTGAGTGATGTCATTGTCGTCCGCATTCGACGTACTCACAGGCATTTTCCTCTGAGTAATGCTAATGGCGCTCTCATTCGACGTGCTCAGCTTCATTTTACTTTGAGTAATGCCATTGACGTCCGCATTTGACGTACTCACAGGCATTTTCCTTTGGGTAATGCTAATGGCGCTCTCATTCGACGTGCTCACAGACTTTTTCCTTTGAGCGATGCCATTGATGCCTGCATTCGACGTACTCACAGGCATTTTCCTTTGAGTAATGCTAATGGCGCTCTCATTCGACGTGCTCAGCTTCATTTTCCTTTGGGTAATGCCATTGATACCCGCATTCGACGTACTCACAGGCATTTTCCTTTGGGTAATGCCATTGGCGTCCGCATTTGACGTACTCAGACATACTTTTGCCCGAGCAGTACGAATAGCATCCTCATTAGATATACTCGCTGACATTCGCATTCGAGTAGTACTAATGTTGAGCCGATTTGATTTAATCTTTTTTAAACATAGATGATTACGCTGTACCTCGTTCAACCTTCTATGCCTTGCATAAAAAAGTACTCTTGTTTTCTTTACTTCAGAAGCTTTCGCTCGTGTAAGTTAAAGATAACAAGAGTACTAGATAATCATTCGTTGACTAAAATAATTGGCTTAAAGTAAATGCTAAACCGAAAAAGAGTATGAGACTCACTACGGTCGTTTTGATCAGAACGGCTTCAAATCCGCGTGCTTTCTGTTTTCCGAACAGCTGACTGGCACCGCCCATGAAAGCATTGGATGCACTTTGTGTTTTTGTTGGCTGCATCGCGATAACAATAATAATGAATACTGATAGAATAAGCATGATTGTAAGTAATATATCGTACATTAAAACGTAACCTCCTTCTGACAATTCTCCTACGTTATAATATAGCACACGTAGCGTGAGTTTTCCACCCATTATTCATTTATTTCAAAGGGGATGAAAATATTAAATGGTTTCCTTTCCTGCTTGTCTTCCTCTTCTTCAAGAAAAGCCATGTGCGTGGACAAGCGATAGGTGCCTTCATCAATATCACTGGACTCCGTCGATAGCCAGAAGATAAACTCAGCCGTTTCCCCTGGAGAAATCTGGACAGTCCGATCGATTTGATCGATCGCATTATTATCGAGTGTTTTCCATTCCTTATCTACCCACTTTTGAACAAAATAAAACTCACTCACTTCAATCGTCTGTTCCGAGTGATTATCCACAATATAAAACATCTCATCTATTTCTTCACTTGAATACGATTCTCGTTCAAAATAACTCGCTATCTGATTATTCAGGTCGTCACCTTGGCCCATGTGAATATCCTCTGGCAGGGTGACTGCCGTATTGATTCGTGCTGTTTGACATCCCGATAAAAACAAACCGATCAGACTCAGGATGAAGAGAAACAAGGTGCTCTGAAAAGAATTTCTGTTCATACGGTTCCCCCTCCTTCAGGTTTACTTGTTCAACCAGAAAACAGCGCCTATTTGGTATTCTTCTTCCTCATTATCTGCTGCATCCAAGAGCGCATAGTCCAGCTTCAGCCTGTACCTTCCACTGTCTAAAGGCTGGTCAAAATGATCAGTGAAAAGAGAATATGTAAGCTTTTCTTCTCTTTGTAACGCGTATGGATAATCTTTAACGTAATAATCGATGGTATCTATCTCCGTCCACCCCTCATCGTAATACTCGACGGTCAAACTGAAATCAGTATTCAGCTCATTAACCGTTCCATTCTTTAGCTGCAGTTTGGGAACGCCCAGATCAAGATCTGTCTTGTTGAAACGGTTAGTATCCTGAAAGGAAAAAATGATGGTCTCTTCGACTATGTCTTTGTCAGTAATCCTATTATGAGGCACAGGTTCATCGGACATTCCATTGAAGCCTACAATCAGCATGATGCTCGCGAAGAAAAGAATCGATTTGATCATATCATCACCTCTTATTCAACTCTTGATAGTATGTATTTGTAATTCTTGTACACTAAAATCTTATCACAGTTGTAAGCGCATTTATACACTTTATTAAGAATAAATTTTTGGAGTGGATTTTTAATTGGTTATTTGACAAAAAAACAGACCGCACTACTTTATGTAGCACGGCCTGTTCTGTTTGATCGATCGAGATTACTTGTCAGCTAAGTTATAGAAAGCTTGTAAACCTTCGTATACTGCCAAGTCGCCTAGTTGATGTTCGATTCTTAGTAACTGGTTGTATTTAGCAATACGGTCTGTACGGCTTAATGAACCTGTTTTGATTTGTCCGGCATTCAATGCAACAGCGATGTCAGAGATCGTTGAATCTTCTGTTTCACCAGAACGGTGAGAAACAACGGCTGTATAGCCAGCTTTTTTAGCCATTTCGATCGCATTGAATGTTTCTGTCAATGTACCGATCTGGTTAACTTTGATCAGAATTGAGTTGCCTACGCCGTTTTTGATTCCACGGTCAAGGATCTCAGTGTTTGTTACGAACAGGTCATCTCCAACTAATTGAACTCTGTCGCCTAAGCGATCTGTCAACAGTTTGAAACCGTCCCAGTCGTTTTCGTCCATACCATCTTCAATAGAAATGATTGGGTATTTGTTGACTAATTCTTCAAGGTAGTCTACTTGCTGTTCAGCGTTGCGTTTTGCACCGTTTTCGCCTTCGAATTTAGCGTAGTTGTATACGCCGTCTTCGTAGAATTCAGAAGCAGCACAGTCAAATCCAAGGTAAACATCTTTACCAGGTTCAAGACCGACTTTTTTGATGGCTTCAAGAATTGTTTCTACGCCGTCTTCAGTTCCTTTGAAGCGAGGAGCAAATCCACCTTCGTCACCAACTGAAGTTTCTAGACCGCGGTCTTTCAGGATTGCTTTAAGTGCGTGGAAGATTTCAGCACCCCAGCGCAGAGCTTCTTTAAATGTTGGTGCGCCAACTGGTAAGATCATGAACTCCTGGAATGCGATAGGTGCATCTGAGTGTGATCCGCCATTGATGATGTTCATCATTGGTGTTGGCAGTACTTTTGTGTTTGTTCCGCCAAGGTAACGGTATAATGGAAGATCAAGGTAGTCGGCAGCTGCACGTGCAACAGCGATAGATACGCCTAAGATCGCATTTGCGCCTAATTTACCTTTGTTTGGTGTACCGTCCAGGTCGATCAACGCTTTGTCGATACCCATCTGGTCGCGAACGTCCATGCCGATAACAGCGTCAGCAATCGTGTTGTTGACGTTGTCAACAGCTTTCGTTACGCCTTTACCTAAATAACGGTCTTTGTCGCCGTCACGCAGTTCTACGGCTTCGTGTTCACCAGTAGAAGCACCTGAAGGAACCATACCGCGCCCGAAAGCACCTGATTCTGTATAAACTTCAACTTCGATCGTTGGGTTACCACGTGAGTCTAAAACTTCGCGTGCAATTACGTCTGTAATAAATGGCATTGATAATTCTCTCCTTTGTTTGTCCTGTACCCGACTCAACGCCGGGTATCAGGTGGTGTAGTTTTATTTTACTTGTTCTTTTTTCAAAAAACAATTTAAAATCATTCAATTAGTCTTTCTGGATCAAGCTTTCGCCTGTCATTTCTTCTGGTTTTTCAATGCCCAGAAGATCGAGCATTGTTGGCGCTACGTCAGCGAGTTTTCCATCGCCGCGCAGAGTGACACCTTTTTTCGTCACGATGACAGGAACAGGCACCGTTGTATGGGCTGTGTGTGGCTCCCCTTCAGGTGTCAGTTCAGTATCCGCATTGCCGTGATCGGCAAAGATGATCGCTGTTCCGCCTTTTTCATGGATCAGATCCACAAAGCGGCCCAAGTTTTCATCAACGGCTTCGATCGCTTTGATCGTTGGTTCAAGCATGCCTGAGTGTCCAACCATATCCGGGTTAGCGTAGTTCAGGATAATCGCATCATGTTTGTCATTCTTGACGTCTTCCAGCAAGGCATCTGTGACTTCATACGCACTCATTTCCGGCTTCAAGTCATAGGTCTCTACTTGAGGTGACGGAATAAGGATACGGTTTTCGCCAGGGAACTCATCGTTCGTTCCCCCGTTCATGAAGAAGGTCACGTGCGGGTATTTTTCAGTTTCAGCAATACGCAGCTGTGTCTTATCGTTGTCCGCTAAAACTTGACCCAAAACGTTTTTCAGGAAGACCGGCGGGAACATGACTTCTGCATCCATGTCCGCTGTATATTGAGTGAACGTGACGAACTTGACGTTTTCAGGTCTGTCGCCTCTGTCGAATTCATCAAAGTCGTCTTCAGTCAGTGCGCGAGACAACTCGATCGCACGGTCTGGGCGGAAGTTGAAGAAGATGACCGCATCATTGTCTTTGACCGTTGCAACGGGTTTCCCGTCTTTTTCGATCACGACAGGTTCAACGAACTCATCCATTTTTTCATTGTCATAGCTGTCTTTCATAGCCTGAACAGGATCCGTTGCTTTGTTTCCTTCACCGTGGAAGATCGCATCGTAAGCTTTTTTGATGCGTGGCCAGCGGTTGTCACGGTCCATTGCATAGAAACGACCGGAGATCGTTGCGATTTCGCCAACGCCAAGATCTTTAACGATGTCCTGCAGTTCTTCGATGAAGCGGACACCTGAATCAGGCGCCACGTCACGGCCGTCAGTAAAGGCATGGATATAAACGTTGTCTACCCCTTTATCTTTGGCAGCTTCAACGAGAGCAGTCAGATGACGCTGGTGACTGTGCACGCCGCCGTCTGATACAAGACCAAACAGATGCAGCGCAGAATCATTATCGTTCACATGATCGATCGCGTTGTTCAATGCTTCGTTGGATTCGAATTCATTGTCTTCGATCGCTTTGTCGATGCGCGTGATGCTCTGATAAACCACGCGGCCGGCACCAATGTTGGTATGACCGACTTCTGAGTTGCCCATCTGACCTTCAGGCAAACCGACAGCTAAGCCGGAAGCCAGCATGGTGTTGTGCGGGTACTCATTCCAGTATCGATCGAAATTCGGCTTGTTTGCTTGAGCTACGGCATTACCGTATTCTTCTTCACGCCATCCGAATCCGTCCAGAATGATGATTGCTACGGGTGCTTTACTCATTTATTCAGCCGCCTCCAGTAATTGTAAGAACGAGTCTGCTTCAAGGCTTGCTCCCCCGACTAATGCGCCATCGATATCTGACTGTGACATCAATTCTTTGATGTTTGCCGGTTTAACTGACCCACCGTACTGGATACGGACAGCATCCGCTACATCTTGTGAATAAACATCGGCAACAGTCTGACGAACGACTGAGATCGTATTGTTGGCATCTTCAGCTGTTGCTGTTTTGCCTGTACCGATCGCCCAGATTGGTTCGTAAGCGATGACTAGAGATTTCACTTGATCTGCTGATAAACCTTCTAAAGCAGCTTTGACTTGTCCAGCTACTAAGTCGTTTGTTTGTCCAGCTTCTTTTTGTTCAAGTGTTTCCCCCACACAGATGATCGGCAGCATGCCGTTTCTGAAAATAGCGTGCGCTTTTTTGTTGACCATTTCATCTGTTTCATGGAAGATTTCACGACGCTCAGAGTGTCCGATGATCACGTACTCGACACCTATGCCTGCGAGTGCTTTAGGACTGTTTTCTCCAGTAAAGGCACCTTCGTCTTCGTAGAAGCTGTTCTGTGCTGCGATTTTTAAATCTGAATCTGCAGTCAAGTCAACCAAGCTTTGAAGGTAGATACTTGGTGCACCGATAACAGCATCGACTTTATCGTTAGAAGGAATTTTTCCTTTAACATCGTCGATAAACTGAGCAGCTTCCACGGAGGTTTTATTCATTTTCCAGTTTCCTGCAATAATAGGTTTACGCATTCTTTTATCCCTCTTTCGTAGTTTGTTCCGTTATTATGTTCATGATCAATCGATTGAAGATCCAAATGTCCAGGATCCCCAATGCAATTGACCTGGCTTGCTTTTCTAAATGAAACCACAGTCGCTTTGCTCCTCTGGTACTGTGATTCTACGCATTAAAATGCTGGTATCACAGCAATTTTTCATGAGAATCAAACCAGCTTGTATTGCTTTTTTTATTTGTCCAGCAATCCAAGCCTGATTCCGGATGAAAATAGATAAATATAGCCATTGCGCAGTATGCAAGCTGACGCATACACTCAACTAGATTGCTAAAGCAATCAGTTTCCTAGCAATTCAGGCTAAATTTCCTAATTTTCACAGGAATCAAACCGGGCTTGTATTGCTTTTCTTATTTATCAGAGATCGCTGCGATTCCTGGAAGTTCTTTACCTTCAAGGTATTCAAGTGATGCGCCGCCACCTGTTGAGATGTGGCTGAAGTCATCTTCGAAACCTAACTGCTGTGCTGCTGTGGCTGAGTCGCCGCCGCCAATGATCGTTGTTGCATCATCTAAGTTAGCTAGAGCTTCACAGACCTTGATCGTTCCTTGAGCGAAGTTGTCCATTTCGAAAACGCCCATAGGACCGTTCCAGACCACAGTTTTTGCGCCCTTCAATTCGTTCTCAAAAAGCTCCACAGTTTTCGGTCCGATATCCAGACCCATTTTACCTTCAGGAATGTTTTCGCCAACGACTTCAGTCGGAACATCATTAGAAAATTCAGAAGCAACAACTGAATCAACAGGTAAAACAAGCTTGTCGCCGGCCTTGTCCATCAATTCTTTAGCCAAGTCAACTTTATCTTCTTCAAGTAAAGAATTACCGATGTCTTTACCTAATGCCTTGTAGAAGGTATAGGTCATTCCGCCACCAACTAAAACTTTGTCAGCTTTAGCGATCAGGTTTTCGATAACGCCGATTTTATCTGAAACTTTCGCTCCACCTAAGATAGCAACGAAAGGACGTTTCGGTTCGTCAACGGCGCCACCGATGAAGTTGATTTCTTTTTCAACTAAGAATCCAGCAGCAGATTCAACGTTTGAAGCGATCCCTACATTTGAAGCATGTGAACGGTGCGCTGTACCGAAGGCATCATTGACGAACACATCGCCTAAGCTTGCCCAGTATTTACCTAATTCAGGGTCGTTTTTGCTTTCTTTTTTACCATCGACATCTTCGAAACGTGTGTTTTCAAACATCATGATTTCGCCGTCGTTCAAATTGTTCACAGCACTTTCAAGCTCTTCGCCGCGTGTTTCCGCAACGAAGGTCACATCTTTGCCTAATAACTCGCTTAAACGTTCAGAAACAGGTTTCATTGACAAGCCTGCTTTATCATCTTCCGTTTTCACGCGTCCCAGGTGAGAAAACACGATCGCTTTTCCGCCTTGGTCCAGAATATATTCCAAAGTTGGTAAAGCAGCCTGGATGCGGTTGTCGTTCGTGATCTTACCGTCTTTCATCGGTACGTTGAAGTCAGCACGGACTAATACTTTTTTGCCTTTAAGATCGAGGTCTTTTACAGTTTTCTTTGCCATAAGTCGAATCATTCCTTTCGAATTTGAAAGTTTCTTTATAATATAAATTTTAGATTTTCACAAAAAAAGGGGGAAGCGCGATCCCCTCTATTTGATTGAACATGTTCGATTGACTGCTTTCGCATTAATCTGTCTGTTCTCTTAAATAGTAGAGTAGTTGCTCCCCCGCTTTATTTATTTCTGTTTGGTTGAATGTTTTAGAATGCTGTGTCGCTGGTTATTATTTGTTAGCGAAGTATTCTAAAGTACGAACCATGTTACCAGTGAAACCGTACTCGTTGTCGTACCAAGCGACAGTCTTGACTAACTGGCCGTTTTTACCGTCTTGGATTTTAGTTTGAGTCGCATCGAAGATCGATCCAGCAGGCACACCGATGATGTCTGAAGATACGATTTCGTCTTCATTGTAAAGGTATGCGTCTGAAGAAGCTTTTTTCATTGCTTCGTTAACTTCTTCTGCTGTTACTTCTTTGTTCAATACAGAATATAATTCAACCATTGAACCAGTGATCGTTGGAACACGTACAGCAGTTCCGTCAACTTTACCGTCAACTGCAGGAATAACTTTACCTACGGCTTTAGCAGCACCAGTTGAAGCTGGGATTGCGTTTGCTGCACCGGCACGGCTCTTACGTCCGCCTGGTGAGTCTTGCAGGCTCTGAGTTGAAGTATAAGCGTGGATCGTGCTCATCAATCCGTGGTCAAGACCAAATTCGTTGTTTAATACGTTGACCATAGGTGCCAAGCAGTTTGTTGTACATGAAGCAGCTGAAACGATTGTGTCGTCTGAACTGATTTCTTCATGGTTAACACCGAATACGATCGTTTTAAGGTCGCCTTTGGCTGGAGCTGAGATAAGAACGCGTTTAGCTCCTGCATCCAGGTGAGCTTGAGAAGCTTCTTTAGATACGTAGAATCCAGTTGATTCAAGAACGATATCGATACCTAAGTCGCCCCAAGGAAGGTTACGTGCGTCTTTTTCAGAATAAGCTTTGATTTCATTACCTTTGATTACTAATGAATCACCTTTAGCTTCTACATCGCCTTGGAAAGTACCTTGAGCTGTATCGTATTTGAATAGATAAGCCAAGTCTTCATTACTTGTCAAGTCGTTGACTGCAACGACTTCTAAATCTGATCCACTTTCTAAAATACGACGAAGTGCTAAACGTCCAATACGTCCAAAACCATTGATTGCTACTTTTACTGACATAATCTAATTTCCTCCTTGGAAATAAAAAATATTTTTTATTTTAAAGGGTTTCCCCCGTTTAAAATCTCATTTGCGGCTGCTTCATCCGTCACTAACCATGTGTGCGGAGGAGCAGTTTTCATGTGTGCTTCAATTGCCTTGGCTTTCTTTTTACCACCGGCAACAGCAATGACATGCGGGATACTTGGCAGTTTCGAGGACTGCAGTCCGATTCGAGACAATTTATAAACGATCTCGCCGTTCAGATTGATGAACTCGCCAAATGCTTCGGCTACTGCTTCGGAATTTTCGAGTTCAGTCAACGTTTCTTCGTTCATTCCTCTTCGTTCTGCCATATCGATGGCATTACCTATACTGTACAAAACAACAGAGGCATTTTCAACTAATTCGAGCGTCTCTTTGATTTCAGGTTCTTCAAGCAGCAGCGAATAGGTTTCGCTTCTGACATGTTCCGGCGCATACAACGCACGGCTTTTGCCGCCCGTACGCTTTGCCATATTTTCAGCAATCACGTTGGCCTGTATGTCTACCGATTCACCGAGTCCGCCCCTTGCCGGTACAAACATCAAATCACGGTTCGATCCGATCTGCTCATCCATCGCTTCTGCAACTCGGACCATTGTTGTTCCACCCATGACAGCTATTGTACTCGCACCTTCAGGAAGCAGAAAATCCAGCACTTCTGTAGCCGCTCGTGCCATGTCGCCGGCACTGGACAGATCTGCATCGGCATTACCGATGACAATAGTACAGTGATGAATACCCAGTTTGTTCGCCAGTTTTGCTTCTTTCTCCTGCGACTGAACATGCTGTCCCATAAGTTTGTCCAATTGATGAAACACGGTAATACCGGTCGGCGTGCATTCCATTCCCTGAGAAGAAGATTTGATCAAGCCCTGACTGCGCAGGACTTCCACTTCTTTTCTCAAGACACGTTCAGTGAACCCCAGGCGATTCGCTAATGCGCGACGGCCAATGGGGCCAACTTTCTGTATCTGATTCAGAATGTAATAGCGCTGCTTCAGTATATGCAGTGTTCCTGGTGCAACTTTTTCGATTACCGACAGCATACGTGTACGAACACCTTTCCCTGAAATCACTTATTAAACTCGAATGTGATACTCTTACTTGTCTTGCATACATTCAAAGTATAACAGCAAGCGGGTCAGAATTCAACCCATCAAACCAAAATGATGGGACTTTTTTCGTCCTGTCAGCCGCTTGGCTTCACGCCTGATAAGCCAATTCCGTCTTGATCCGTTTATCTAAATCTTCTTCAGATATGCTTTCATCAAAAACAGTGTCATGGATGACGATCGTAGGAACTGAAGTGATATGCGCTTTTTTAGTTTCTTCTATTATGTTTTCAGTGTGTTCCTTATTATTCTGTTCTACAGCATGTCGCTTCTCTTTTGCATAATCAGCGATGTCATCTTCGGACAAGCTGCCCCATTCGTCTAAATGAGCAAAGTAGAAGGTGATATCCTCTTTAGCTTTAGCCGGATCGCTGTGGTCCAAAAAGCGATGCAGCACATTCCCCTTCCTCAGACCTGGCGAATCTTTGTCAAAGTGCTTGATGATCCGCTGCACTTTGTTTTCTTTCACATAAGAATCTAGTATAGGAAGGGATTCCTCCCACCATTGTCTGGAATACGGACACCTTAAGTTGATGAACTCGACAATTTTCACAGGTGCTTTGTCGTTTCCAATAAGCAGACCTCCTTTTGTTGTCACTTCTTCAGTTTTAATCGCTGACGTATCCAATCCCTTATCAAACTCCTTTCACTAATTCTCCACTTTCTTAAGTATACTCCGGGGATAAATCGATGACCAGTAAAACGATTTATAGAAGAAATGATAAACTGTATAGAAATGCAAAAACGACCCCCTCGAATGAGCAGGTCGCTGTCGATGATATTATTTTGTTAAGTCCGCAGATGTATCCATGATCTCATCCACTAAACCATATTCTTTTGCTTCATCAGCGGTCATGAAGAAGTCACGGTCTGTGTCGCGTTCAATGACTTCCATAGACTGTCCTGTACGTTCGACCAGGATACGGTTCAAGCGATCTCTGGTTCTCAGGATATGTTTAGCTGCAATTTCAATTTCCGTTGCCTGACCCTGCGCGCCACCCAATGGCTGGTGAATCATGATTTCAGAATTCGGCAAAGCAAAACGCTTGCCTTTCACACCGGCTGCAAGCAGGAAACTTCCCATTGAAGCGGCAAGTCCGATAGCGATCGTCTGAACGTCTGCTTTAATGAAGTTCATCGTATCAAAGATAGCCAGTCCAGCTGTGACGCTACCGCCTGGGGAATTGATGTAAAGATAGATATCTTTCTCGGGATCTTGTGCGTCCAGGAATAACAGCTGGGCAATGACTGAGTTCGCCACTTGATCGTCGATCGGTCCGCCGAGCATGATGATGCGGTCTTTTAACAGACGTGAATAAATGTCATACGCACGCTCACCACGCGGGGATTGTTCAATAACTGTAGGTACTAAATTCATGTAACTTCCTCCTTAAAATGCTTTCTAAATAAGTGTAGCATAAATGGTATTTTTAATGAATCTAAAATGATTATACCCTATTGGTCAAAGAAGGTCAAATACGTGCTGCTGATCGCCTGAAAATATTCGACACTGTTTCCACTTCAGATAAAAAGAAAGATGACGATGAGTCATATCCTTTTAGTTGGTCATAACAATAGCAGTAAAAACCTCATCTGACAGTCCTCAAACTCATCCCGCCAGTTCGCCCAAGACGACTTCCACGACCCTTTGTTCTTTGCGCTCGATCATATATTGCCGGATGTGAGGATCAATGTTCAAGCGCTGGAGCTCGATATCATCCCCATCAGTCTTTCCCATACCGACAGTGTTCAGGACACGGTGATACGCTTCTCCAAGCAGTTGTTTCGTGTCGGTCGTCCATTGAGCGACTGTCTCGTTTTCTTTTGCCTTCTTTTCAATGAACGCTGACGTTTCCTTTTTGCTCAGATGCCAGTCCAGCACCAGAAATTTATCCCAGACCACTTCCCGCATCCATTCAAACAGCAGCTGATCTTTTTTCAGCAGGGCATAAAAGAGGATAGCTTTGCTCGTCTCGGCATCTGTCACTAAAAACTGATTGAACAAATATACGTCCATTTGCTCCAGACGTTTTTGGATCTCATTGAAAAAGCGCACCGTCCGGTCCTGGCTGTGCAGCTGGAAACGATTTTCTTCAAGCAGTGTTTCCAGGATAGCCTCAAAAGTTTTTCCCTCATGCAGAAGTCCGGCGACGATCAGTGTTTCTTCATATAGAAATCCCCGAGTATTTAAAGTTGTCAGATAAGTGTTTTCAGTCACGGTTCTTCCGCCTTCCTGTTATTTTTTCCACGTTCAGTTTATCATTTATCGTTCACTGGCACATATTTCTTGCAGGCTCGCCTTCTGGGTCAAACTGAAAAAAACAGCTCAGGACACAAGGTTCCAAGAACTGTTTTTCAAGTGGTCGATGCCAACTGAAGGAGACAGTTTATATCAGAAGAAGTCATGCAGCTCAGGGACACCTTGAGGTAAAAGATCCTGCAGGGCTTGCGCTGATTCTTTGGATCCCGACAGCGAGCCTTCAAACTGCAGTTCTTCAGCTGTTTTGAACTGCATGAACAGCTGGGTCCATGTCTGGATACTGGCTTTGAGAAAACGGGAGTCATCTTCAGGTTTTTCTGAGACTGTAATGCTGACTTCCTGTCCGGCAAGAGAGAGCTTGAACAGTTTGTTGTTCCATTCTGCTGTATCATCAGTGACTTCCAGCCAGAAATCCTGATTCTTTTCTGAATCGAAAGGAAACTGTTTCAGGAAGTTCTCCATATCGACGATACGGGCCATCATGTAGGACGTTATTTTCTGATCCAGGTCTGCTTCATGAAACAAATGGGTCAGCCGCTGATCAGAACGACCGGTGTAGCTGAATGCCTCGGATCTCGAAGCGTGCGTGCCGATAAAATCCCAGAGTGCCTTTTCAGCCGTCCCTGTCAAAGCATTCAATTCATTGATCTGAAAATCGTTCCGATTTTCTCCAGTGAAGTCATACAGGACGTATCCTTGAGGACATCCTTCATCATCCCGAAAAAGGGCGAGTCGTTTCTTGTCCGGAGACATGATCCGCTTTTCCCATACCCAGTCATGTCTTTTAAGTGGACCTATGGCTTGTTTCATCTTCTGGTGATAAATACTTTTCACCGCTTCTTTCTCATCCTCCCATAATACACGGTCGACACGCTGTTCAGGGGCCTCGAACGAGCCGAATGCACCAGATTCGATTTTGTACCGGCGTCTTTCAAACGCTATCTCGTATCCGAATTTACGATAGAATTTGTAGGAAAATGGAGCCAGATAAGAAATCAATATACCGTTATCTTTCATTTCTCTCAGCGCTGTTTCTAAAAGGCTACGGACTGAACCTTGTCCTCTTACCTCTGGGTAACTGGTCACGTTCCCTATTCCGCCCATTTTAAACATGCTGCCGTGATAATACACCTCAAACGGATAGACGATCAGCGAGCTGGTCAGCTTATCCTCTGAAAAAGCACCATAAGCTGAGCCATAGTCAAATTCATGACGCATTCTCTTCTGGGCCTCTTCTGTATCTTCAAATTGGAAGGCATAAACATTTAATCGATAAACATCTTCCAAATCCTGTTGTGACAATTTTCTGATCGTCGTCATATTTTTCTCCTTCGCATGGCTGTTTGTCTTCATTATAACCTTTTTTACAGCTTTTTTTTAGTTTTATAGAAAAAAGGTTTCCATCCAGCGGTGCGTGGACGAAAACCCTTTTGTCGTTACTTGTTATCTGTTTAGTCGTTGCTTAGATCTTCACCATTGGTCTCAATGACTTTCTTGTACCAGTGGAAGGATTTTTTCGGTGTACGCTCCAACGTACCGTTTCCTTTATTGTCACGGTCGACGTAAATAAAGCCGTAGCGCTTCTTCATCTCACCTGTCCCCGCACTGACCAGATCGATACAGCCCCATGAGGTATAGCCCATCAGATCGACACCGTCCAGTTCGACAGCCTCTTTCATGGCTTTTATGTGTGACGCCAGATAATCGATACGGTAGTCGTCTTCGACATACCCATTTTCGTCGGGTTTATCGATTGCGCCTAAGCCGTTTTCCACGATAAAGAGAGGTTTCTGATAACGGTCATAGATGTCGTTCATCGTGATGCGCAGGCCTAAGGGATCGATCTGCCAGCCCCATTCGCTCGCTTCCAGATAAGGATTTTTAACCGAGGCAAAGATATTGCCTTCTGTCTTTTCATTAACTTCAGGATCTCCGGAAGCTACACGACTTGAATAGTAGGAGAATGAGATAAAGTCGACCGTGTGTTCTTTCAGCAGTTCTCTGTCGCCTTCTTCAAAAGGAATCTCTATGCCTTCCCGTTCCAGTTCTTTCAAAGCATATGCCGGATATTCGCCGCGCGACTGCACGTCGATGAAGAAGTAGTTTTGTCTGTCAGCCTGCTGGGCAGCCAGGACATCGATCGGGCGCGGAGAGTTGGGATAATTTTTCCCTGCTGCCAGCATACATCCGACCTGGTTTTTCGGATCCACTTCATGCGCGATTTTTGTTGCCATTGCACTTGCCACCAGTTCATGGTGAGCAGCACGGTATAGCACTTCTTTTTTATTTTCGCCTTCTTCAAAGACGATGCCTGCGCCCATGAATGGTGCGTGAAGGATGATATTGATTTCATTAAAGGTCAGCCAGTATTTGACCAGGCCTTTGTAACGCGTAAAGAGTGTACGGGTCAAGTTTTCATAAAAGTCCAACATTTTCCGGTTGCGCCAGCCGCCGTACTCTTTGATCAGATGCATCGGACAGTCAAAGTGTGTGATCGTAACGAGTGGCTCGATGCCATACTTGTGACATTCTTTGAATAAGTCCTCATAAAATTTCAGTCCTGCTTCATTGGGTTCCTTTTCATCCCCTTTTGGAAAAATGCGCGTCCAGGCAATCGACAGACGGTAGGTCTTGAAACCCATTTCGCCAAACAAGGCGATATCTTCTTTGTATCGGTTATAGTGATCGATGGCTTCTTTGGCCGGATAGAAATGTTCATCATCGAAATCAAGATGCTTTTTCTCTCCTGATATAATAGCTCGACGATCCTCTCCGACCGGAGCCACATCGACATTGGCCAGTCCTCTTCCGTCCTGATCATAGCCACCTTCAAGCTGATTGGCGGCGGTAGCTCCGCCCCATAAAAAATCTTTTCTAAGTCCCATTCGTTCTCCTCCTGTAATAAAAGCTTTGATTTCTTTTTCTCTTCTCTTTCAGTTTATAGAGTGAAATCCATTACATACAAGCGGTTTCTAAAAATTATTTCACTTTTTGTTAACTAGTCACTTCACCTTGAATATGGTAAAGTGACTGAGACTATGTAATCAGGAAAGAGGAAATTGAGATGACACACTATGATGTCCTTGTCATCGGTGGCGGAACGAGCGGAATGATGGCTGCGATCTCTGCAGCAGAACACGGCGCCACTGTTGGACTTATTGAAAAGAACAAATTCGTCGGCCGGAAGCTCCTGGTCACAGGAAACGGCCGCTGTAATGTTACGAATAACCGCGATAAAGAAGAAATCATCCGACATATCCCCGGAAACGGGCGCTTTTTATACAGCGCCTTTTATCAGTACGACAACTACGATATCATGAATTTTTTCCGTTCACGCGGTATTGCCTTGAAAGAAGAGGACCACGGACGGATGTTTCCAACGACAGATAAATCGCGCACCATCGTGAATGCCCTGAAACAGATCATCGACGACTTGAACATTGATTTATTTGTCGATGCTCCCGTTGAGACGGTCCTGTATGACGAGGAGAAAGTAACGGGCGTAAGACTTATAGACGGCAGAGAATTCTCAGCGACTTCTGTCATACTGTCTACCGGTGGCCGCGCCATGCCTAAAACCGGTTCGACGGGTGACGGCTACAAATGGGCTAAAAAAGCCGGTCATACGATCAAAGAATTGTATCCGACCGAAGTGCCTATTACTTCCCAGGAATCTTTTATTGAAGAACGCGTCCTGCAGGGCTTGTCTTTACGTGATATCAATTTGAGCGTGTTGAATAAGAAGAAAAAATCGGTCGTGACTCACCGCATGGACATGATCTTCACTCACTTAGGCATTTCCGGTCCGGCCGTGCTGCGCTGTTCGATGTTTGTCCTTCAGACGATGAAACGCGACAAGACGGATGCAGCCACGATGACGATCGATTCGCTGCCTGATATGACTGAAGGCGAATTGAAGCAAAAAATGGCTCAGTTTAAAAAGAACGACGGCGACAAGAGCATCAAAAATGTTCTGAAACAGTTCGGTCCTGAGCGTTACATCCTGTTCGGCCTGGAACGTCAGTCCATCGACAGCGACAAAGCCTTCAAGACCCTCACACCTAAAGAAGTCGAAGCAATCATTACATTTTTGAAAGATTTCCGCTTTGACGTACACGGTTCCCTGCCGATCGAAAAGGCCTTTGTCACCGGCGGCGGCGTGCACACAAAAGAAGTGAATCCGAAATCACTGGAAAGCAAGAAGAAAAAAAATCTGTATTTCACTGGAGAGATCCTTGATTATAACGGATATACAGGCGGCTATAACATCACCGGCGCCTTCATTACCGGACGCGTGGCCGGCATGCATGCCGCAGAGTCGGCTTTGGCATTAAAATAAAAGTCTTATTTTGGAAGGGACAGCTTGAATATGGAGCACAAACTTAGAAAGTCCTCGACTGACAAATCGATTCACGGCGTTTGTGGTGGCATCGCCGATTTTTTCGGAATATCCTCCTTTGCCGTCCGGCTCATCTTTATCTTTTTGCCCGCCAACGTTATCATTTACGCCATTCTCGCTAATACGATGGCTGAAAGTGAACGAACCCTGTAGACGCTTGTTTCCGGTAGCTTTGAATAGAACAGTAAACGCACGACGTTGAACCGATAGACGGAAAGCCTGAATTGGACTTTCTTCTCCCTCAGCGTCGTGTGTTTTTATACTTGATCTTTTTTTACAAAGAATAAGAGAATTCGGTTCATACAGATGTCTAAATCAATCAAATACACCGAATCTACAGACGTTCGGTCTATCCGAACGCTTCTCTCATTCCAAAGAGCCGAACTTCTATCACGTTCGACTCTTTCGATTTGCATACACTCTGGAATAGACCGAATTTGTATCTTTTCGGTCTATACATAGTTTCTTTCCGTATGAATAAACCGAACCTTAACGTTCATCGGTTTGTACGCGAATGTAATCATGACGAATACGCCAAAGCATATAAGGATTCAGTTGTTTCGTTAAATATAACAAATCCTGTCTACAAAAAAATGAAGAGTCTGAGACATCCCAGACTCTTCATTATATTCAATAAACTATGACAACTGACTTGTCAGTTCAATGATACGGTCGACAGACTCGTCAAGATACTTGATGGTATCGGTCAGGGGCTGATCGGTCGTGATGTCGACACCGGCGACTTTCGTTGCTTCGGCAGGCACTTTTTGTCCGCCTAAAGCCAGGAAGTCTAACCAGCCGTCCACGCTTTCTTCGCCGCTCTTGATTTTGAGGAAGGCTTGAGTGGCGATCGTCAGACCAGCTGAGTAGGTATATGGGTAAAGCCCCATGTAGTAGTGGATCTGACGCATCCAAGTCAATTCTGCACCAGGTTCCAGTTCAACAGAATCTCCCCAGAACTCTTCCAGTACATTTCGTTTCAGTTCGCTCAACTTGTTGGCATCGAAACTCTTGCCCTCATCGATCAGACGGTACACTTCACGCTGATAGGCTGCTTCCAGGAGGTGCGTCACGAAGTTGTGGAAGTAGGTTTTTGAAATCATTTTAGATAACACATTACGTTCCATACGCGGATCGTCTGCTTTATCTTTTAAATAATCAGTCAGCAGCAGCTCGTTGAATGTCGATGGTCCTTCAATGAGGTACAGTGACGGACGGGCACTAGTCAGCGGGTTGTTTTCATTGGACAAGATTCCCTGACCGGCATGGCCGAACTCGTGGAACAAAGTATAGGCATCTGTCAGCTCACCTGTGTAAGACACCATGACATATGGATGTTTACCATAAGTCGTTGAACAGAAAGCACCGGAACGTTTGCCGTGGTTCTGGGCAAAGTCGACCCAGCGTTCAGGATAGGCACGCAAGATCATGTTGACATAGTCTTCACCTAATGGAGCCATGGCTTCTTTGACTAAATCTTTGGATTCTTCGATGCTTACCGGGGTCGTATAGTCCGGATCCAGATCCACTTTCAAGTCGGCATAGGTCATT
Source organism: Alkalibacterium subtropicum (assembly GCF_900112455.1). Lineage (GTDB taxonomy): Bacteria > Bacillota > Bacilli > Lactobacillales > Carnobacteriaceae_A > Alkalibacterium > Alkalibacterium subtropicum. The sequence goes on from NZ_FOLT01000005.1 coordinate 102,262, forward strand.
TTATCCAGACCGTGAACCTCTTTCAGGTGTGTAATGAATTTACGCATCACAGGCGCGAAGTCGTTCATGATCATGTCGATCTGACGATGGTACAAGTCCTGCGTGACTTCCTGGTCTTCTAAAAGATAGTCGAAAATCGAATCGTACCCGCGCATCGTAGCCAACGTCTTCTCGCTTTGAAGCTGTGTGTAATACCCTGTGGCGACCACATTTTTATACTGACCTAAGACTTCACTGAATTTATCATAAGCCGCACGACGGATCTTGGGATCATCCGAGTACATGTACACTTCTTCATATAAAACGAAACTGAGTGGGTATTCTTTGCCTTCCACTTCAAAGGTTCCGTAGTCTGCATCAGCCGAACGTGCCTGTTCGAAGATTTCTGCCGGTGCTTCAAACACAGGAGAAAGCTGCGCCAATGCTTCTTCTACTTTTGGATCGAGCTTGGCTAATTTGGACTTTTTGATTTTTCTGATATACGCTGCATAAACAGGCTCGATATCTACAACAGCATTCAATGTCCCTTCATCCAAGTCTTCCATTTGCGACTGGAAGAAACTCATTTTTGCACTGACACCGGCCAGCACGTTTGATGTGTGGCGCGCCTGTTGCTGGGCTTCACTGTCCGTAATATCCACTGATACCGGCAGACGTCCGTATTGTCCCAAATGAGAGGCTTTTGCAAAAATCTCTTCGTAATCTTTAACCCCTTCTACCACAGTAGTGACATCAGTCAGATTCCCATCATACTTGTTTGCGAATGCGTCTACTTCTTCAGGTAACGCCTTAAGTGCTTTTTCAAAAGCTTCCTGACTAGGAAAAATGGCACTCAAGTCCCACTTCAGTTCTTCAGCAATGTCTGCACGTTTTTTCATTTCTTCTGACATAGTTTTCTCCCCTTAACCTTTACAATGATTTATGACGTTGTGTCATATCAGCAGCAAAAAAAATTGCTCTTAGGATTATTATAGCATGATTACCTTTGATATGTGAGAGTGTTTTAATATTTATTTCGTTAAATACGTGTTGTTTTATCATCGATTTATCATCACAATGAGTTATAAAGCCTCCTGAACATACTATAGAAAGTTCAGGAGGCCTCTGACCATATTCAGTTAATACCCGGCTTCGTAATCCACAACATTTTTCGAAGGAGCTTCGCCCTTAGCAAACGCCTGCAGATTCTCCATGAATATCGGGAAGACACTCGCGGCATAATCTTCCAGTCCTCCGGCGATGTGCGGCGTCAGCAGAACATCCTCCCGTTTATAAACAGGGTGATCTTCCGGCAACGGTTCTTCATGCACAACATCCAGAGCCGCATACTGGATCCACTGTTCATCCAGGGCTTTCAGCAGGTCGTTCGTGACCACGGTCTGTCCGCGTCCGACGTTTACAAACACGGCAGAACTTTTCATGACTCTGAATTTACTCAGATCGAACAAATTCTCTGTCTCATCCGTCAGCGGTAAAATGTTGATGACAAAATCGGCTTCCGGCAAGGCGTCGTCCAGTTTGTTCTGTGTTACCAGCTCATCCATGTAGTCGACCGGCTGTCCGCTCCGGTTCACACCGATCGTTTTCATACCGAAAGCCTGGGCCACTTTACCCGTCTGGGTCCCGATAGCTCCGGAGCCGACGATAAGCATGGTCTTTCCGCTCAGCTCGAATAACTCTTGAGCCGGATCCCACTTTCTCTGACGCTGTTTAATCAGTGAATAACCGATTTTTCGTGTGTAACTCAAAATCATGCCAAAAATCGATTCGGTGATGCCCTTCCCATGGATCCCGCTGGCATTGGTCAAGGTCACATCCAGTTCATTGAGTCTTTCCAGATCCACGTAATCGACACCGGCGGACAATAACTGGACCCATTCGAGTTCGTTTTGCGGACCCTTCAACAGCTGAGTCATTTCATCCTTATCCCAGCCGTATATGGCTTTGACTTCAGTAAAATCGTCAGCCTCACTCAAAGATTCAATGATCTCATACGAAGGGGCTATCTGTTTTACTTGACTGCACTGTTCATCGGTCAGTTTGATGTAGCTTAGTAACTTGTCAGACACTCACGATCTCTCCTTTGATTTACCTTCTACTTCTGCTGTTTGTCCCTGATGATGGATTCGCCAGCATCCAATCACTCCAGCTGCTGACTGATTTCTTCCAGTAGATCTTCGGCCTCAGCTTCCAGCAGCTCTTTGCCGGATAAATCATTTCCCAGCAATTGATTCAGTTTTTCTTCAGCGGTCTCTAAATCTCCACTGTAGTATTCATCTTTGGCCTCTTCTAATAAGACGTAGTCCGGATCAGACGGTTCCCCTTCAGTCGGCATGGCTTCCTCGTCATTGACCCCTGAAGTGGCACTATCTGTCGTTGAATCTTCTTCATCTGCAGTTTCTTCCGTCGGTGTTTCTGTTCCTGTATCTTCCTCGGTATCCTGGCAGCCAGCCAGACCTAGACTTAAAGCAAGCATCGGCAAAATCAGTCGTCTGTTTTTCATTTCAAATTCCTCCCCGTTAGTTAATTTTCTAGTTCGTGATAGGCGGCATACACCTCACGCTTGGGTATATCCCTAAGTAGTGCGACTTCCTTGATTGCTTTTTTACTGGGCAGTGACTCGTTTTCCATGACAAATGACACGTGCTCTTTCAACGTCCAGCTTTCCCACACTTTATCTTCTAATGTTTCTGCATGCTCATTACCCTCTACAATGATGACAAATTCGCCACGGATGTTTTCATTACTTAACCATTCGCAGACCTCCTCCATCGTGCCGCGGATAAATTCTTCAAAGCGCTTCGTGACTTCCCGAGCCAGAACGATTTTTCTCTCAGAACCATAGACAGCTTGCATGGTCTCCACCACCTGCTTGACGCGATGTGGTGATTCATAAAAAACGAGGGTCTCTTTTCGTTTATTCAGTTCTTCCAGTTCAGCTGTCAGGTCTTTCTTCTTTCGTGGTAAAAAGCCCAGAAAGTAGAAAGGTTGAGGTGATAACCCCGAGGCGATCAAGGCTGTCAGTGCGGCGTTAGGTCCCGGCAGAGGCACGACCGTTATGCCAGCATCTACGGCTGCTCTCACCAGATCCACGCCAGGATCACTTATGGACGGCATGCCGGCATCACTCACTTGAGCGATCGACTGTCCAGCCTTGATTTTTTCGATCAGCTGCGGTGTCCGTTCTTTTGAATTGTGTTCATGGAAACTCGTCTGTGGGGTCTCCACTTTGAAGTGATTCAGGAGTTTCTGGGTGTTCCGCGTATCTTCCGATGCGATCAGGTCGACCGCTTTTAACATATTGACGGCCCGGAACGTTATGTCTTCCAGATTACCTATAGGGGTCGGAACCAAGAAAAGTGTCCCCTGATTCTTTTGTTCAAAACTTTTCTGCGTCTTGATCATGTTTTCCCGTCACCTCTCTCACGACACACACACTCTGATTTTTAAATGGCGTTTTCACACCTTGTTCCTTCAGGTATCGGTTTTTCTGTGTGCGTGCCTGTTTTTTGAATGCCGCTTCTGCTTTGGTTGCTTCACTGCGCGTTTCATACGCTTCCGCATAAATCATTCTTAACGGACGCCGTCTCTTAGGCCGTGTATACTTGGCTCCTATGCCGTCGTTATGTTCTTTCAGTCTACGGGAAAGGTCTGTCGTATATCCACCATAAAGCGTTCCGTCCTTACAATGTAAAACGTAAAAGTAACTCGTCTTTGCTTCACTCATTGCCGTAGATCATCCTTCTCACTTCCGGGTAATAATCGCCATTCTCGTCGAAAACAAACAGGGGCGGCAATATTTTCAGCCCTGTTTCTTTTCCCTGTTTAATGCCTTCGATCAGCAGCATGTTCGCTTCTCTGTCCGGTTTCGGGTAAACAAAGCGTATACGTTTGGGGGCCAGATCGGCTGCCCGCATCTCATCCATGATTTCCAGGAAACGCTCGGGTCGATGGACAAAATAGGCTTTGCCTTTCGTTTTCAGAAGGCCCGAAGATACCGTCATCAGTTCTTTCAGCGTTAGATGCAGTTCGTGTCTCGCGATGGCCAAGTGCGCATTGGGGTTCTTCCGGCTCTTTTCCGTGACTGTAAAATACGGCGGGTTACAGGTCAGAACATCCACTGAATCTTTTTTGATGTGTTCGGTCGCATGGTTAACATCCGAGTGGATCATTGCCACTTGATCTGTTAAGTGGTTGAGCTTGATACTGCGCTCGGCCATGTCGGCCAGACGTTCCTGCAGCTCCATGGCCATGACTTTGCTCTTCGTTTTCTGGCTCAGCATCAGGGCGACTGCCCCGTTTCCTGAACATAAATCAACCACTCTAGCCCGGTCATGTTTCGGTACTTTTGCAAAGTCACCCAGTAATACGGCATCCAGCGAGAATGAAAACACTGAAGGGCTCTGTATGATCTCCAGGTCGTACTGCATCAGCTGGTCGATGCGTTCATCTCCTTTTAATTGAATCTCCATTATAATACCTAGCTTCCTTTATTGTCGTTAGATTAAGTATACCAAAAATCCTCGTCTGTTTTATCCTGATATGTATATAAAAGACGGCAGAATTGACAAAAGCCACTCACAAGTGAGCGGCTTTCTATAATTAAAAATAAATATTTCTAAAGTGAATCTTTTTTATTCCCATTCATATGAATATGACTAAGTTTCTCATTTATACGACCCGATCCCTACCTCTATCGTGTCCTTACAACTCCATAGTTGCGCCAGTGTGAATAAATTTCTTTAAAACGTGTTTATATTATACTTCATATTTACTTTCAACGTAATTACAAGTATACCATTTTCTGGGAGATAAGCAAATGGGACGCTCCAGTCTGAGTGTAAGAGGAACGAAGTCGTTTTGCTGTACTATACAATATTTACATAATTTTGACTCGATGCTGCTTGCTGCCCTCTTACCTGTTCGGTCATTACACTAAGATTCTTCTCCCTAACTACCGAACTTGGCGTTATTCGGTAGTTTGAATGAACTTTTTTATACCTAACTGTCGAACTTGCCACTTGTTCGGTAAGTACATATGATTATTCTTATGCTACCTGTCGAACCTGGCTCCCTTAGGTAAGTACGCCCAGCTCCTTTTATCCTAGTTACCGAACAGGGCCTCTCTTCGACAATTAGATGAGATTTCTCTGACTGTACTTGTCGAACTTGGCTATATTCGACAGTTACATGCACCTATTCTCTCCCAACTTACCGAATTCCCGTTCAGCAGACTGTTTTAAGGAACTTATTCGTTCTGCTTGTCGACTTTTCCCTCACAAGACAGTCATCACTAAAAAAAGACTTCAAGAAGGCGACTGAATTGAAGTCTACCTTCTTGAAGTCTCTGGTCATTTATACTCGCCGTTTTTCCAGAGGATGACTTCTCCGGAAGCTAAAGACTGTTTCACGTCAATGATCCGCTGGTTGGCACTTCCTCTAAAAGCAAGATTCAGATCCATTTTGTCCTGTTCGAACCGTCCGTCAACAAGAACATCGATCACACGAAGCAATGCTTTCTTGTCTTCTGTGCCCGCCATCAGTTCTTCCCAGGTATAGCCTGTCCAGGACCAGATATCTTTGGCATCGTCGAAAGCTTCCCTTATTTTCGTGCACAGTGGAACCGTCACACCGGTATTCAGAAATGGTTCGCCACCCAGCAGCGTCAGCCCCTGGCAGTAGTCGGCTTTCAAGTCCTCTAAAATTTGTTCTTCCAGAGCTTCAGAATACGGTTTGCCATAAGAAAAGTTTTGAGCGGCTTTATTGTAACAGCCTTTGCAGGCAAAGGGGCAGCCGCTGACATACAAACTGCACCTGACCCCTTCGCCGTCCACAAAATTATACGGTTTATAGTCAGCAACATAATTTTTACTGAAACGTTCGGACGTCCACGCAATCGGATCAGCTGGCATCTAAACCAGATCCCTTCATATGTTTCGTACGAGATGAGATCTCTTTATGACGTCCGTCGACCATCGGCCGTTTCTGAGGATTGCCCAGATACCCGCAGGTCCTCTTCACCACATCACAGGTTTCTGCATTGGTATTGCCGCACTGGGGACACTTAAACCCATTTTCAGTTGGATTGAACTCTCCTTCAAAGCCACATTCATAGCAGTGATCGATCGGAGTGTTCGTGCCAAGATAACCAATGCGGTCATAAGCATAATCCCAGACAGCTTCCAGTGCTTTGGGATTCGTCTGCAGTTTAGGGTATTCACAGTAGTGGATGAAGCCGCCACCCGTATACTGAGCATAATCTTTCTCGAAGTCGATTTTTTCAAAAGGTGTCGGGTTTTTCCGTACATCATAATGGAAACTGTTCGTGTAGTAACCTTTGTCCGTTATATCAGAAACTTCACCGAATTTATCCCTGTCCAGCTGGCAGAAACGGTCGGTCAGACTTTCGCTTGGCGTGGAGTAGACACTGACATGCAGGCCGCTTTCCTGGCCCCACTCATCTGCGTAGCCTTTCAATGTTTTCATGATGTCCAGCGTAAACTCTTTCGCTTCTTCCTTGTCTTCCCACTCATTGCCGTAAAATACGGTAGCTGCTTCATAGAGCCCGATATATCCCAAAGAGACCGTTGCGCGTTTATTCAAAAAGAGCTCGGACACATCGTCTTCTTTTGCCAGCCGTTTACCGAATGCCCCGTGCATGTACAAAATAGGGGCGTTTGCGGGTTCAGCTTCCATCACGCGGTTTGCTTTGAACAGTAAGCCGTCTTTCAAGACACACAGACGTTCTTCCAGCAAGGCATTGAACCGGTCGATGTCTCCCTTGGATTCCATCGCGATCCGCGGAATATTCAATGTCACGACTCCGAGATTCATGCGCCCCACAGAGACATCTTCGCCTTGCTCGTTCTTCCATCCCTGCAGGAAGGAGCGGCAGCCCATCGGCGTCTTGAAGCTGCCTGTGATATCCACTATCTTATCGTAGCTCAGGATATCGGGGTACATACGTTTAGTGGAGCATTCCAGTGCCAGCTGTTTGATATCGTAGTTGGGATCTTCCGCATTCAGATTCAGGTCTTTTTTCAGAGTGAAAATCAGTTTAGGGAAAATGGCTGTCCGTTTTTCTTTGCCCAGTCCCTTGATACGGACCGTCAGAATCGCTTTTTGGATTTCACGTTCGATCCAGCTTTTGCCCAGCCCGAAGCCTAAACTGGTGAACGGCGTCTGTCCCTGACTGGTGTAAAGCGTATTGATTTCATACTCCAGACTCTGCATGGCATCATAGATATCTTTTTTCGTCTTTTCAGTGGCGAAAGCTTCCTGCTTCTCCTGGCCTTCGATCCACTCCTGTGCCGTTTTCAAGTGTTTCTGATAGTTCAATCCGGCATAAGGGGCCAGCACTTCATCCACCCGGTCGAAGCTGCATCCGCCGTACTGACTTGAAGCCACATTCGCTATGATCTGAGCGGTTTGAGCGGTAGCCGTCTGGATGGACCGCGGTGAATCAACTTCCGCATTGCCGATCTGAAAGCCGTTCTCAAACATATTTTCAAAGTCGATCAGACAGCAGTTGCTCATGGGAGAATAAGGGGTGTAATCCAGATCATGGTAATGGATATCCCCTTTTTCATGAGCATTGGCGACATGCGCAGGCAGCAGTTTCAGACCCAATGCTTTACCCACGATCCCTGCCGTCAGATCACGCTGTGTGTTGAAGACCTTACTGTCTTTATTGGCATTTTCATTGACAATGGCTTTGTCCTGTTTCAGCAGGCTGTCGATCATGGCATTTACATCACGCCTGCTCTCACGCTTTTTCTCTTTGTCTTCTCTGCGTTGAATATATCCTTCGACAAGGTCCAGAAAGCCGTGCTGCTTGAGAACGTCCAGAACGACAAAATCGATCGCTTGGGTGTCGATATCCGAATCATCATTGCTGAGAATGATCTTTTCGACTTCCAGGGCGATTCCTTTCAAGTCACTGAATGAAAAACCCAGATCCAGCTGCTGAACAGCCTGAAACAAGGCTTCTGTGATTTTCCTGCGGTCATACGTCTGTACTCTTCCGTCCCGTTTTTTTACGGCTGACAACTCATAATCTTTTGCTGTTCCTTCATTTTCCATTTTTACGTTCTGCATGTTGATGTCCTCCTCTGATTTAACCTATCTTATTCAATCATTCACAAGTATATCCAAAAAAATATATGTACATCTTCAAATCAGTTTCAAGCGTTTCCCTTTAGAGAAACGCCTGTAAACGTCATTGATGCTGCTTAACTCATCCACTTCTCGTAGTCGCTGTCTTCCATCGATTCGACCATGCCCACTAAATATCCATTCCCGACTTGGGAGAAGAAATCGTGATTGCTGGTCCCTGTCGAGATACCGTTCATGATGATCGGGTCGACATCTTGTGCCGTATCAGGGAACAAGGGATCAAAGCCAAGGTTCTGCAGCGCTTTGTTGGCATTGTATCTTAAAAAGATACCGACGCTGTCCGTCCAGCCGATTTCATCATACAAATGACCCGTGTACTCTATTTCATTTTCGTAGAGTCGGAACAGCAAGTCATAAGCCCAGTTCTTAAGCTCTTCCTGTTCTGTTTCATCCAGCTGATTATAGCCAACCTGAAACTTATATCCGATATACGTGCCATGGACCGATTCATCCCGCAGGATCAGCTTGATGATCTCCGCGACATTCGTCAGCTTACTGTTTCCGAGATAATAAAGCGGAGCATAAAAGCCGGAATAGAACAGAAACGACTCCAGCAGGACACTCGCCACTTTCTTCTGCAGATCGGTCCCGTCCTGATAGATCCCGTTGATGATCTGCGCTTTTTTCTGAAGCATCGGATTGGAGTGCGTCCACTCAAAAATCTCGTCGATTTCAGCTTTTGTATTCAACGTACTGAAAATCGCACTGTAGCTTTTGGCATGCATGGATTCCATGAATTCGATATTATTATAGACGGCTTCTTCATGCTGAGTCCGGCTGCTTTTCTTGAGGGCCTCGATCCCATCCTGTGACTGCAGTGTGTCCAGGAGCGTCAACCCCCCAAATACTTTGGCGATCATTTCCCGTTCGTTTAACGGCAACGTGTTCCAGTCACTCAAGTCATTGGAAAGCGGGATCCGGGTGTCCGTCCAGAACTGTTCCACCAGCTTTTCCCATGTCAGTTTGTCGATCATATCATCGATTCGATTCCAGTTGATGGCTTTATAGGCTTCTGTCATACTTAATTCTCCTTCATTCAGGAAGAGACCTGTTTCAGCCTCTTCTTTTCCTCGCAAATATTTCTCCTGTTAAATCGTACAGCTTTCACAGGCGTTGGCCCCGATTTCTTCTTCATCGTCGGTAAAGGTCCGCACATAGTAAATCGACTTCACACCTTTTTTATGGGCATAGTGTCTCAGAATCGTCAGATCCCGAGTCGTCTGTTTGTTGGTACGCCCTTCTTTCCATTCATACAAGCCTTCAGGGATCGCCGAACGCATAAAGAGTGTCAGACTCATCCCCTGGTCCACGTGCTTTTGAGCCGCCGCGTAGACATCGATGACTTTACGCATATCCATGTCATAGGCGCTGGTGTAATATGGCATCGTTTCATTAGATAAGTAGGGGGCCGGGTAATAGGTCTTCCCAGTCAGTTTTTCCTGACGTTCCTCTACCAGACGCGTGATCGGATGCAGACTGGCCGACGTTTCGTTCACGTAACTGATGGATCCCGTCGGGGCAACAGCCAGACGGTTCTGATGATAAAGACCATGTGTTTGAACGTCTTTTTTCAGCTGTACCCAGTCTTCTTTAGATGGAACAGATATCCCGCGGTCATTGAACAGGCGCTCGACTTTTTCGTGTTTAAATGTGAAGGTTTCTTCTGTGTAGGTATCAAAGTACTTCCCTGATGCATAATCCGATTTTTCAAAGTTATGAAAAACCGTCTGTTTCTCTCTGGCCATCTCATTACTGGCTTTCAATGTGTAGTAATTCAGCAGCATGAAGTAGACATCCGTGAATTCGATCGATTCCGGCGAACCATAATGCATCTGATTCAACGCAAAAAACGTGTGCATCCCCATAGCGCCCAAACCTATCGTATGGTACTTGTCATTCCCGTTTTTCACAGTCGGCACCGCATCGATACTCGAATGGTCAGTCACATAGGTGAGCGCCCGGACCATCGTACTGATCGACTGTTCAAAATCTGGTGTGTTCATCAAGTTGACCACATTCGTTGAGCCTAAGTTGCAGCTGATGTCGGTCCCCATCACTTCATATTTCTGATTATCTTTGATGACGGAAGGTTCCTGGATCTGCAGGATCTCGCTGCATAAGTTGCTCATCGTTATTGTGCCATGAACTGGATTTTCCCGGTTCGCTGTGTCGATATTGATGATATAAGGATAGCCGGATTCCTGCTGAAGCTTGGAGATTTCGTTTTCAAGTTCACGTGCATTGATTTTTGTTTTTCTTATTTCCGGATCAGCAACCAGTTTCTCGTATTCCCCGGAAATATCCACATATGAAAAGGGCTTGCCGTAGAGGCGTTCGACATCATAGGGACTGAAAAGATACATGTCCTCGTTTTGAGCAGCCAGTTCGTAAAACTTATCGGGTACCACAAGACCTAAAGACAGCGTTTTGACACGTACTTTTTCATCTGCATTTTCTTTTTTGGTTGATAAGAAATGCAGGATGTCCGGATGGAAGACGTTCAAATAGACTGCTCCGGCCCCATTACGCTGGCCAAGCTGATTGGAATAGCTGAAACTGTCTTCTAAAAGTTTCATGACGGGCAGGACGCCGCTTGAAGCATTCTCGATATGCTTGATCGGATCACCCGCTGCTCTCAGATTCGTCAGGTTCACCCCGACACCCCCGCCGATGCGTGACAGCTGAAGCGCCGAGTTGATCGTGCGTCCGATACTGTTCATATCATCCATCGTCTGGATCAGGAAACAGGAAACAAATTCGCCACGTCGCTTGCGTCCGGCGTTCAGGAATGTCGGCGTAGCCGGCTGATAACGCTGGTTGATGATCTCATCAGCAATATGACTGGCCAGCTCCTCGTCACCATCTGCCAGATACAAGGCATTAAAGGCGATCCGGTCTTCAAAACGTTCCAGATACTGCTTGCCGTCGTTGGTTTTCAGCGCATACTGTGTGTAAAACTTATAGGCGCCCATGAACGAGCGGAACCGGAACTGTCTGGCATAAAGCTCTTCAAATAACTGATCGAGAAATGCTTCGGAATACTTGTCAATAAATCCCCTCTCGATAAAGTCATGAGTGATTAAGTAAGTCAGTTTTGCTTTCACACTATCGAAAGGGACAGTGTTTGGCTCGATATGTTCTTTGAAAAAAGCCTGGACCGCTTCCTGATCTTTGTGCAGAGGGATCTGATTATCTACAGGCCGGTTGATTTCATTATTCAGTTTAAAATACGTTACTTCTTTTGACTTTTCATTTAGTGTGCTTGTCGATACCAAGATCGTTCACCGCTTTCTTTAGTTTCCAAACGTCCTCATCATTCCCCTGAAATTCGAATCGGTGGAGCAAGGGCACGTTATAGTCCTGTGCGATATCTTTGGCCGTGAAGACGTACAGCTGACCAAAGTTTATGTTTCCTCCGCCCGCGACTCCTTTTAACCATTGGCTATTCTCTCCGGTTTCAAGAAAGTCGTCCCATATTTCAGTGACTTCTTTGTCATAAGTAGGGGTCACTATGATAAAAGGGTCATTCATTTCAATAAACGGATCTGCCGGATTTAATTCCAGCACATCCATTTTTAACTTCTCTACAAATTTACGTGTCTGACCAGTCAGTGTAAAAAAGACCACTTTCATTTTTTAAGCCAGTCTGTTCAGTATATCGGGTCTGAAACCATTGAAAGCTTCAATGCCTTCTGCTATGACAACCGGGAGCGAACTGAACCCCATTTTTTTCACTTCATCAATAGCTTCACCATTCTGTTCCACATCTTTTTCTTCAAAGGGTATCCCCTTGTTCTCCAAATATTTTTTAGTGAACTGGCATTGCATACAATTTGGTTTTGAATAAACGATCACTGATGATTTTTCCATAATAATTACCTCCGTTATACATGCTGTGAGACAACAGGATGTCTTCAGTTTCCAGTAAGTTTCCTTCTGATCTATCTCCCTGTTCGATAATCTTATTTTACATCAGTCATTTTCAAAATCAAGGGGAACACACTACATATGCCAAAATAATATATAACAAGCACAACATATAGTGTTTTGGGTACAGAAAAAACCTTCCTCACACTGCAGTCATACTGCATCAAGGAAGGGTTCTAATTAAATTTTTCGAATAGTTGGCGCTCATTTATCTTCGTTCACCGTAGATAACTTCCAGACAAAATGCACAAGGCTCATCGCCATCTCTTCTTGAGCCATAAAATAAATTACAGACATGAAAGCCGTCTTCATATATTTTTTCAAGGTTCAAGCGAGACTTTGTCATACCTGAATCAGTCATTTGCTTCTCGATCGACTGCTGTTTTATTATTTCTGCTAAGCGATCTCTGAGATGTTGATTTTCCATTCGCAGCACATTGTTTTCTTCAGTTAAATGAGATAATTCTTCTTTGATATTCTTGATCGTACTCAATGTGGCTTCTGCTTGGGACTCCAGCTCAGAAAACGTATCATGCAATTCTTTTTTATCCATTTTTCACCACTTCTTTACTCTTCTTAGCTTATCTGTTAGTGATGCATGGACCGAAGAAATGTCCTCTTACATCTTTACCTAGCATACCATGATTACCATAAAAAAGCCAAATGAACACAATATCGTATGTGTAAAGTTATTCTCGGAAATTTATTCTAGAAATCTGAAACACTATTTATTTTTTCACTTCGAACCATGTTCTTAGTATCTTTTAAAAGCTTAAAATCTCTCTCTAACTAAATAATTTCTGTAATTGCCCCATTGGGCTTGAAGAGGAGCCATAATTAGCTACTCTGCCAATTTTCACACCTATTGATGGTCTGTATTTACTTTTCTTCAAGGCTGCTCTTACAGCCCCTTTGAACTCCGGCTGGAGTTCCGCTAAAAGCTCAGGTGTTTTATCTGTTAAGGCTTTGAGAAATGTTCCGTTCTTACGTGCTGAAATAATCGCTGCTACATTCCCTGTGCCCTTAGCTGAGAAACCACGACCTTGTCGCTTCATGCGATAACTATACGGCCGATGGTTACTTTCGCATACGCCAATCCCTTTATTTATGGGCAGATCTCTCATTTTTAATGGTTTTAGACTAGCCCAATTTCTCTCTAGATAAGCTTTTAGCTTTGAAAGTTCTTCTTTATATTCTTTGGCTTTTTCATCATTTCTTTTAATACGGCTTTCAGTTGTAGCAATAATCGTTTCAACCAGATTAAAGTCGTATGTACGCACTGCGTGCCTCATTTTCTTTTCCATTATTTTATCGAAATACATACGCTGTTTGATCTTTTCGTTCACATGATAAGCATCTCTGAAATGTTCATGTTGTTGACATTTTCCAATAATCTGATGAAATTTATCTTTATCGTAACCACTTCCTCCATCGCTATTTGAAATAACAATCGTTTGACGGATATCATAAATATTTTCTAGCCATAGACTTGCACGTCTAAAAGCTTCTTTACTTGATACAGTACTCTCAAACATTTTTGAATTAATTAAGACAGGTCTTTTTTGTTTCCCTTTATACTCGACACCTTCATGAAATTGCACGCGATGAATCTCAGGGCGTTTTTTCTCTTTCCCTTTAGTAAGCATTAAACCGTCACCTTCGATAAATAAAACAGGTATTTTTTTCTTCTCCTTCAGAGGCCTATCATCCTGAAGTGGGGCTGTTTCTGTCCATTCCTGAATCGTTTCTCCAACTTTTTGGGTAATGGTATGGATAGTTGTATGACTCAGTGAAAATGATGTAAGGAGATCAATAGCTTCTTCTGCTTTACGATAGGTCCCATCTGAGGCTATCTTTGCAGCTTTCATCTCGACAAGAGGAGACTGACGAATTCTTGGTTTTAAGCCGACGGCTTTATCAAATGGAATCACACTTTTTTCACCTTTCTTGCGCATACGGTGGCGTGCAAATTCAAGAGTTCCGAATGTTAATTGAAGCGTACGGTTGGGCACACTATCAATCTCATATCCTTGTTCTTTATAATCATGAAGTAGTTCTAGATCAATTTGTTTAAAAGCTGTACTAAGCAATTCTTGAGTGATACGCTGAAAAACCGTTTCTAAAGCTAATTCAGTTTCTAAAAGGGTAGAAGAACCCTTTATAGTGTTGATGATTTCTGATATAATTTCATTCATAAGAAGACCTCTTTCTCTAGCGTTGTCGTTATCTCTAGATTAAGGGTCTTCTTTCTTTTTGTCTAGGTCAACCTTTTTCACTTCCGACATTAATTTTACACATAGCACAATATCTTAATAAATTTCTACAGAGATCTTTTCATAGCCGCCAGCATTTTGAGAGCCGACATTTCAAATACACCCTGTGCGGCAACATTACTGTCCAGATATTTTTTCCCTGTCAGAATGATGTCCATCAGGTCGGCAAGCGTCACTGCACTTAACCGTTCAGCTTCTTCCTGGATCCTAGTCTGATACTTCATATATCCGACCGAGTAGTTTTTGGAAAGCTGAGTATTCAGTATGTCCTGTAAAATGACCAGAAACAGATCCAGGACCCGATGATATTCCGCTTTTTCCTTAACCAGAGGCATGATATCCGTATGAACATAAACGAAGGCCTGATCATCTTTTTTAGAAAGGGCCATATACCATTTCCACACAGCATCTATTAAAGCCGTAAGATTTTCGTTCTCCGACAGTTCTAGAGCCTGTTCGGTATCACTGGTCAACTGACTCAGTACAGCAGCCCGTTCTTTAGACAAACCGGCTTCTTCCAGAGCCTGCATCCGGTGTTCTTTTGACAGCTGAGGGAAATGGATCAGCTGCACACGGGACAATATCGTAGGCAGCAGACGATGCTTAGCGGTCGTCATCAAGATAACGACGATATCTCCATCCGGCTCTTCCAGAAACTTCAATAGACTGTTGGCTGCCTGAGTCGTCATCTTTTCGACATCTTTTACCATCACAAGTTTCTTTCTGCCTTCCATACCGCTTCTGGTAAATTCCTGTTTCAGTCCTCTGACCTGGCCGATTTTAATGGACAAGCCCTCCGGCTCCAGTTCGATGACGTCGGGATGCTGGTGTGAAGCGATCCGCTGGCAGGTATGGCACTCACCGCATGGTCCATCAGAAAAATTCTGACAGAATAAGCTCTGAGCGATCCATAACGCCGTCTCTTTTTTTCCTGTGCCTGTCTTGCCGTCAAATAGATAGGCGTGCTGCAGGTTATCTTTTTCAATTAGCTGAAGAAACAGCCGCTGAATGCTCGGCTGCTTGATTGTTGTGGTAGACATTGCTCGTCTCCCTTGCATTTAGAATTGTAAAAACTGGTCGATCGGTAAAACAAAAATCGTGGCGCCGCCCACTTCAACATTTACTGGATAGGTCAGATCCGATTCCAGTGTGAAGTCATAAGACGGTGGGCTCATCATGGTTTGGCTGCGCGTTGAACAGTTTTCTTTGATCAGTTCAAGCGTATCATCCACTTTTCTGTCCTCGACACCCATTAAGAACGTGGTGTTCCCTGCTCTCAAGAACCCGCCTGTCGAAGATAATTTTGTTGCACGGATGCCATTTTCTACAAACTCATCCGCCAGACGCTTACTATCCTGGTTCTGTACGATTGCTACGACTAATTTCATCTTACTTCATCCTCTCTTATAAACCGCTCTGTCATGCTTTGATTTTCAGAGTCTCTCCCTGACGATTTTCCATACATCATCAAATACTTGTTCTTCCGACTGACCCGCATCGACCGTTACAAAACGGTTCGGTTCTGCCTCGATCAGAGCCAGATAACCTTTTCTCACTTCTTCATGAAAAGCCACTTCTTCCAGTTCAAGGCGATCTTGGGTACGGTTCGAGTTTTTATCTTTTATACGATTAAGCCCGACTTCTGCATCCACGTCCAGATAAATCGTCAGATCCGGTCTCAACCCTTCGATGGCAAACTCATTGATATCCTTGACTTCTTTGATCCCAATTCCTCTTGCCTGACCCTGATAGGCGATCGAGCTGTCCACAAAACGATCACAAAGCACGATATCTCCTCTTTGTAGTGCAGGGTTGATCTTTTCGACAACATGCTGACGTCGTCCGGCCGCTAATAAAAGGGCTTCAGTACGGTCATCCATGTTTGTATGTATCGGATCCAGTAAAATTGCTCGTATCCTTTCAGCTATTTCACTGCCTCCCGGTTCTCTTGTAACAACCAAAGGTCTGTCGGTGGTCTGCTGTATTGCTTCGACCAATCTCTTTACAACACTAGATTTGCCTGCACCGTCCGGTCCTTCAATTGTAATAAATAATCCACTCACAAAACTTCCTCCATCTATAGCTCGATTCTATCTTCATTATACGTTAGATAGTCCAGTGTTGTCTATTCATTATGAAGTTATCTTGTTAACACCCTTTTACAGTGAGAAAGACTGCTTCCCAAAGTCGTTCTGCTCATGTTTACATACCTTTTATTTATTTCTTTTTAAAAACAAAAAAACAGGCCGATAGTTTTTACACTATCAGCCTGTGATCCTATCTATCTATTAGTTAGAAAATTTCTTTTTGTACATGGTCATTGCTGCACCAACAGCAGTTGAGAATGCACCTAACAATAAATACATATAGGTATTTGTAGCAGTTTCAGGCAACTCTTCCCCGTCCTGCTCTTTGTCTTTCTCTTCTTTCTCTTCTTGCTCTTCTTTCTCTTCTTGCTCGTCTTCTTCATCCACCACGTCTTCAGGCAGTTCTTCACCCATTAAATCAGTGATTCTTCCTTCGATTTCAGGGTTTACGACACCACCAAGATACTGGTCTTCAACCATATAGTCGATCAGCTGCTGCCAGTCTTCTTCACCGATATCTCTGACACGGCCTTCTTCAAATGCCTGAGCAAATGTTTCATAGCCGTCGCCGCCTTGACCGGTAAAGCCGTTTGTCGTTACAAGATACATTTCATCCATAACGATTTCTGTCAGTTCACCGTCTCTATCGACATACATCTGAACGATACGGTCGCCTGATTCTCTTGTGCTGTCATAGTAGAATTTCATGCCAGATACATGCAGGAACCCGCCGTTTTCTTCAGGTGCCAAACGGACACTGTGTTCCATGATATCTTTGATCTCCTGTCCAGAAAGCTCAGCCACAACAGGGTTATTACCAAACGGTAAGACTGTCAGGACTTCACCGACTGTGATCGGTCCCTGATCGATAGCAGCACGGATACCGCCACCGTTCTGGAAGGCAATTACTGTTTCAGGGAATTTCTCCTGAGCTTTAGCCAGCATGGCATCGGTGATCAGGTTACCTAAGCGCGTTTCGTCTGCACGGACGCTCATTTCATCGCCTTCACCGAATCTTGGATTTTCTAACGCTTCAACAGCCACTGCGCCTGTTTCTTCATTTGCGATCTCATCGACACGGTCTTTGTACTCAGCCATGACATTGAGTGCTTCTTCATCAGCTGCATATTCGCCCACATCAAGTAGTTGACCCATTTGTGAAAGAACAATACCTTTATCGTCAAATTCAACAGTCAGTGTGCCAAGGTTATTACCATATTGACCGCCCTGTACAATAACTGTCGGTTCTTTTTCGTTGCCTTCGTCATCGTGTGTAACAACGTACGGTTCGTCGATTTCAGAATGTGAGTGACCGCCGACGATAATATCGATACCGTCTACTTCCATGGCTACTCTCATATCGTTTCCGACTTCTGGCGCTGTGTCAAAGCCTAAGTGGTTGACAGCCATGATTTTATTGATGCCTGCATCTTCAAAGGCCTGAACAGCTTCTTCAGCCGCTTCAATGAAATCAGTGAAGTCGACTTCCACAGGACTTGAGATGTTCTCTGTATCTTCTGTAACTAAACCGAAGATACCGATTTTCTCACCGTTGACTTCTTTAATGATACTTCTGTAGATCATTCCATCTTCAGGATTCTCTACTAGCGATTCATCTGATTCCAGTTCATTCATGAACGGATCTTGTGAGAAATCGACGTTGGTGCCAAGGAATGGGAAGTTGGCTTCTTTGACAAATTCAGAAAGTGATTCATGTCCGTTTTCTTCAGCACCCAAGTCGAACTCATGGTTACCGAAGGTCATCAGATCAATGTCCATCATATTCAATAGAGCTAGATCGGCCATACCTTTGAATTCATTGAAGTACAAGGTCCCTGAGAAGACATCTCCGGCATGAACCAGCATTGAATCCGGATTTTCTCCACGGAATGCTTCAATGGCAGTAAGCATGTGTGGATAGTTTTCTACTCGACCATGTGTGTCATTCATGTGCATAACTGAGAATTCAAACGTGTCATCCGTGTCAGGTAATTCTGCGCCTTCATTCAGGTCATTGATTCTGCCTTCGATTTCAGGATCAACGACCCCATCAAGGTATTCGTCTTCCACCATGTAGTCGATCAGCTGCTGCCAGTCTTCTTCACCAATATCTCTGACTCGGCCTTCCTCAAATGCCTGAGCAAATGTTTCATAGCCGTCGCCACCCTGACCAGTGAAACCATTTGTGGTTACAAGGTACATCTCATCCATGGCGATTTCTGTCAATTCACCATCTCTGTCGATGTACATTTCTACAATACGGTCGCCAGCATCTCTTGAACTGTCATAGTAGAATTCCATGCCAGATACATGCAGGAAGCCACCATTTTCTTCAGGTGCCAAACGGACACTGTGTTCCATGATATCCTTGATTTCCTGTCCGGAAAGTTCAGCAATCACAGGGTTATTACCAAACGGAAGAACGGTCAGGACTTCACCCACTGTGATTGGTCCTGCATCGATCGCAGCACGGATACCGCCACCATTTTGAACAGCAATCACTGCTTCTGGGAATTTCTCCTGAGCTTTTGCCAGCATGGCGTCGGTGATCAGGTTGCCTAAGCGTGTTTCGTCTGCACGCACACTCATTTCATCGCCTTCACCATGTCGTGGGTTTTCTAACTCTGAAACAGCAACTGCGCCTGTTTCTTCATTAGCGATTTCATCCACGCGGTCTTTGTATTGCTGCATAACCGCTAGAGCAGCTTCATCAGCAGGATACTCCCCTGTATCAAGCAATGCTCCTGATTGACCGATAACGACACCATTTTCATCAAACCCGACATTCAATGTACCTAAGTTTCCGGCATACTGACCGCCTTGAACAATAACTGTCGGTTCTTTTTCGTTGCCTTCGTCGTCATGAGTGACTACGTAAGGTTCGTCGATTTCAGAATGTGAGTGTCCGCCGACAATAATATCGATACCGTCCACTTCCATGGCTACTCTCATGTCATTCCCGACTTCTGGAGCTGTGTCGAAGCCTAAGTGGTTGACTGCCATGATTTTGTTGATGCCAGCGTGTTCGAAAGATTGAACAGCAGCTTCAGCAGCATTAATAAAGTCTGAGAATGCAACATCCATAGGACTTGAAATATTTTCGGTATCTTGAGTGACTAAACCAAAAATACCAATTTTTTCACCATTTACCTCTTTGACAATCGTTTCATAGATTTTGCCATCTTCAGGATCTGCTTCTAATAATTCATCTAGTTCATAAGGTGCCATATATTTGTCTTCTGAGAAATCAACATTTGAACCTAAGAATGGGAAGTTGGCTTTCTCTACAAATTCTGCTAATGACTGATGACCATTTTCTTCAGCACCTAAGTCAAATTCGTGGTTACCGAATGTCATAACATCGATATCCATCAAGTTCAGTAAGGCAAGGTCTGCCTGTCCTTTGAATTCATTGAAGTATAGGGTTCCTGAGAAGACATCACCGGCATGTACCAGCATAGAATCCGGGTTTTCTCCACGGAATTCTTCAATAGCTGTAAGCATATGCGGATAGTTTTCTACTCGGCCATGGGTATCATTCATATGCATGACTGACATTTCAAATGCCGGCTCAACTATTTCAGGTAGATCGATTTGAGCGAGGACAGGTTCATGGTCACTTGCGCGTCCATGCATGTCGGTGAAATCAGCATTGACATGGATCATGTCGATTTCAGCTGCATCAGCGAGGTTGTTGGATACGAGGATATGATCAAGCACCTGTGAATTACCCTGGTAAATATAACTGTAGCGGTCACTTGCCGGTACTTTATTAGTCAGGTTAGTTAACGCATCACCTGCTAAAATCTCCAGTGGCTCCGAGAATTCAAAGTCATTCATGTCTCCAAGAACAACAATGTTTTCGTCTGGATTATCTGCAAGGATCTCGTCCACAAATGAGTTGACAGACTGTGCCAACTGGTTACGTTCGATCCTGCTGTCAAATTGAGGCGGCTGAACTTGGCCGTAGTAAGGATCATCTCCGCGTTTAGAATTCAGGTGGTTGGTGATCACGACAACGCTCTTACCATTGAATTCAAATTCTGCAGCTAGAGGTTTTCTTGTCCCCTCAAAGTCTGAAGGATTGACACGTCCTGGGTTGAGCGTTAACTCACCATCCGTATATCCAACGGCTTCATTTGTTCCACCTTTATCTTTTTCGATCATTGAAACACGATCTGGGTTATACAGGAACCCTACACGGATGTTCCCGCCCGGTGCTCCGCCGTCTGCGTTGTATTCAGGATCGATATTTGCATAGGCATAAGTCGGACCGCCTGCATCTGCAATTTCATTCACTAAACGCTCATAACTGGCGTCCGCTACAGCAGATCCTGATTCTGTTTCACCGTCACTGTCCTGTACTTCAACGATACCGATGATGTCTGGACTATTCATATCATTGACGAATGTGCTGGCAATTCTCTGGGCTTTGATATCTGAGGTTTCCTCTGTATTTGCAGAGAAATTCTCTACGTTATAAGTGGCAACAGTCAGCTTGGATTCATCTTTCACAATAGATGTCGCTGAAGATGCAGCTTCAACCGGAACATGGGCAGCTTCCATATCTGCTAAATCTGAATAGATCTTGTAATTGCCGTATCCATAATTGACGACACCTTCAACAGCTTCTGTGAACTGGTCACCCGTCTTGACAGCAAAGTCTCTCGCATCGTCATTTGGCTGAAGCTTGAATGGAATCAGTCTGGAATCCGGACCTTCTTCACTTAATCTCAGTCCACCGTTTACTGTCGTATTTGAAGGGGTATAGTCTTCTGTCGCAACAAATAAATCCCCGTATGCCTGAGGTGCAACGGCTCTTGAAGGTTGAACTTCAACGCGCATGCCTTCAAGACTTTCCCAGTAATCCAAGGAATAAGCATCCGGATTGAAGACTTCCAGAGTCGTTCCGCCTTTTATTTCTCCTGGAATATTACTTGATGTGATCTCAACAGGAGCCGGCAGCTCAACATTGTTTTCTGTGATCGTAACAATGCCGCCTCTGTCGTCACGGGCACTGATTTGAGTGATCGGCAGATCTGTTTCATCTCTATCAGAATAGCCGTCTATGTGATACTCTGACACTTCACCCGTTACTTCGACCAGATCTCCGACGTTGACACCCGTACTATTTCTTCCTGTATAGACAACGATACCTTCTGATGTATTGTCATTATCATCGGTCATGTCATCAGGTGTCTGCATGTGGAAATAGTTGGCTCCGTAGATATCGTATACGTATGTGACGACACCTTTTACGTTGTAAACACGCTCTCCAAGCATTGGAGAATAATGTGCTTCACCTTGAATGTCATGTATTTTATTTCCTTCAGTAATATCTACAACAGTATAATTGAATTCAGCGACTTCACTGATACGGTCATCAACTACAGCGATAGCTTTCAGTGTTGAATCTGCATCAAGTGTGATAGCTCCAGTATATTGAGTGCTTGACTCGGAAGGATCTGATCCGTCTGTTGTGTAATAAATCGTTGCGCCATCTGTGCGTGTGGATAGCGTGACGTCTGTCCCCATCGGAACATTTCCTGAATCATGGCTTGCAGTGACTGGCATGACAATGCTTGAGTCTTCTACAATGTCATAAATGTCTCGCGGTATCAGCTGAAAATCATAGAACTGAGAAACGATGCCGGTAATGGATTCATAAGTCGTCCCGACTGTTAAGCCAAGAGCATCATTTTCATCTCTGATCGTGAATTCAGTTCCCGCTTCATCCTTAGCAGTATAGTTCTTTCCATTTGCTTCTGTAATTTCGATGTTTTGCATCACAGCCAATTCAGACTCATGGTCTTCAACAAGGTCAGCACCAGTTAAAAGGACAGGTTCAGGAATTTCTGATCCTTCTGTTTTATCTTCAACAGTAGGATCTTGAATCTGCAGTAATCCATTGTACTCCCCTAGACCACCTTGAACCGTGATCTCATCACCCAGTTCAACATCCAGTGTATATCCAGGATACAACGCAATAGCGCCCGTTTCGTCCTGGATTTGGACGGTGCTGCTCAACTTGGCAGTCACTACACCTTTTGTCTTCACTTCTCCTGTTTCCTGCGCACGCGCGTCTGCAATGGACAGCAGTGTCAGTTCTGCAGGTTCTTCTGGTGTTTCAGAACCCGTATCTTCACCGGTAAATGACAGTTCACTAACACTTTCTAAACTATCTGCACCATGATAAGTATCTAGAATACCAGTAACGATGATTTCTTTTCCAAGATTATCAGCATTGCTTTGTAGCCCGAAAGTATTTCTGTTAGCGTCTTTTAATTGGACTGCCATTACCTTGGTAACATCAGTTTCATTAGGATCATCAGCTATAGCTACGCTGTAATCATCTTTAAATTCACTAGTCACAAGTGAAGGGCCACTAGCTAAATGCCCTACAATATAGCCTTTGACTGTTGCTTCTGATCCATCATTTTCTCTAGCTATGCCCTCTGCTACTGTAAGTGGTGTTTCAGTTGCAGCTGTGGCATTTACTCCCGCATCAGCAGATGTTTCAGCAGTCGAATCTGTCGTACCAGTGACTTCTGTCGTGCCAGGGTCTGTATCGGTCTCAGCATACGCTGATATCGGTGCAGCCGTTTGTGCAAACGAACTTAACAGGAGCATTGTTGCCAGGGAAAAACTATATTTCTTTCGCCAATTGTTGTGCATTCAATTCTCTCCTTATAAATATGTTTTACTCTACGATTTAATATGTACGCAATAGAACAACTGACCCTCCTTTAAGTGTATTGACATAATAAAGCAGTAGAGGTAGTAAATGTAATTAAAGATACGCTTTGACTAGCAGCTCTATTTAAAGAGCTCACAGGGATTTTTGACAGCGATTACAAAAGTTAGTTATTGTATAAACCAAAATAACTTTTAGTTATAATCACTCGTATCTAATAGTTTAATCTACAAAAAAAGCAATGTCAACGCTTTCATTAAAATAAACAATGTTATCCTATGCAAACTACTATACTTTAAGCATTCGCTAATAAAATATTTTTTTCGGAATGCGGTTAACTGAAGACAAAAACAGCCGATTATAAAATATCGGCTGTTTTGAGAATGATTCGGTTTTAACTGTTTTCCTTTATTTTTCTCACACGTGCTTCTTTAAACAGATAATAATACGTTGCTTTCTGAAGTTTATAATGAGCCTGCCATTCCGGCTGGTCGTCAACAGCCATCCCTCTTATTTTCTCGTAGGCTTCAAACTGTTTTCTCTGTCTGCGTATCAGTTCCACTAACTTCACATCATAGGCATGCTTTAATTTACTCGTTCTTTTAAATAGTCGCATCATGCACCTACATCTCTCTCCGGCCTTCTACCGCTTTAAGCAGTGTGACCTCATCTGCATACTCGATATCACTCCCCACGGATAATCCATGAGCCAGACGCGTCACTTTGATCCCTGCCGGCTTGATCAGACGGGATAGATACATCGCTGTCGCTTCCCCTTCAGCCGTTGCATTCGTCGCGATGATGACTTCTTTTACTTCATCTTTCTGCAGTCGCTTGATCAGAACCGGAATATTGATATCTTCCGGACCTGTTCCTTCGACCGGAGACAGCACACCATGAAGGACATGATACAGCCCTTTGAAATCCTGCATTTTTTCCATGGCAATAACATCTTTTGGATGCTCCACAACTAAAATGACAGACTGATCACGATTTTTATCTTCACAGATATCGCAGGGGTCATTCTGTGTCATATTTCCGCAGACCGAACAGTACTGCAAGTCCCTTTTCACACTGATCAAGGACTTTGCAAAGCGCGTGACATCTTCTTCCTGCATGTTGACTGTGTAAAACGCCAGGCGGGCGGCAGTTTTTTCGCCGATCCCCGGCAGTTTCATGTAACTTTCCATTAACTGTGCAATCGGTTCTGGATAATGCATAACTGTTTCCTTTCTCACAGAAAACCTCCATCTAATTTGAGGCTTTCACTCTTTTGTCTGACCCTTACATTCCCGGGATTCCCAGACCTTTAGAATATTTACCCATTACTTTTTCTGTTTCAGCATCGATTTTTCCTAAGGCATCATTGACAGCCAGCAACACCAGATCTTCAATGATTTCTGCATCTTCCGGATCGACGATCTCTTCTTTGATCGATACCTTTTTACATTTCTTGTCACCGGTGAATGTAACAGTTACCAGATCGTCATTGGCGGTTCCTGTAAATTCCTTCTCATTTAAGGCTGCCTGACTCTGTTCCATTTCTTTCTGCATCTTCTGCATTTTCTTCATCATACCCTGCATATTTCCCATTCCACGCATGTTTTATCATCCTTTTCAAAATTTAGTCGTTTATGGTCACATTTTCTTTCCCGAAGAGATTCACTGCTTCACTTACGACAGCTTCCATTTCTTCGGATTCTTGCGTTGCTTCTTGTTTTTCCTGTTCCTTGTTTTCTTCATTATGGCTGCCGCTCTTCATCTGGTCGATGTAAGCCTGGCGCACTTCAAGCCATTTGGCAGAAGGTACTGTCGCCAGATCGGCGCGGTGGCCGATAACTTTTTCCAGATAATCCCCCACTGCTTCGATCAGGAAGGTGTCGCTGGCGGCTCTTTCACATAGAATATCATAATCAAAGGTGACGACCAACCCGTTGGGACTTGCGGCCACCGGTTTAGACGTATTCATGATCGCTTTCTGACTGGTCGACAAGGCATTGATCAGGTCCGGCCAGACATCTTTCAGTTTTGCCAAGTCATTTCGTGTAGCATGTTCCAGTATGCCAAAGACTTGATGGGTATTGACTTTGAATGCTGTCTGCGACGATTTTTTACGGGTGCTCGGACGCTTCGCTGCAACTGTTCCGTTAGTGTTCGACGGATTCTGCTGCATTTGCTCGATAGCTTTCTGCATCTGATTCAGCTTGTTCTTGAGCGAACGGATCTCCTGACTGTCACTCGTATCTTTGTGAACAGTCGCTTGCGGTGTGGAAACAGGCGCAGTCTTGATCTCTGCCTGAGCAAGTCGTACGGTAGCGACCTCAAGATACACTTCTGCGTGGGTCGAAGACCGCATCTCCAGCTGCGTCTGGTTCATGATGCGAATGATATCATAAATTTTTTCCGGATGCGCCCCTTCGGTCAGCTCTTTAAATGACTCATCCACTTTACTCATTTTGAGTAGGGTATCATCCTTGGTTTTCTGATAGATAAGGATGTCCCGAGAGAACAGAATGACGTCTTCAACTAACCGATTAGCGTCCTTTCCTTCCTGCATCATCTGGTGCAGCAGACCCAGACCGTTTTCTGTATCGTGATTCAGTGCCGCTGTCAGATAATCGATCATCAGCTCCTGAGTAATGCTTCCTGTAATGCGAAGCGTGTCGTCCAGGCTGACTTTACCATCTGAAAAAGACATGACCTGATCCAGTATACTCAAGGCATCACGCATACCGCCTTCAGCTGCCTTGGCAATACTCATCAGGGCATCTGGATCAAAGGCAACCTGTTTCTCGTTCAGGATATAGGTCATTCGCTTGATGATATCCTGGGGTGAGATCCGTCTGAAATCAAAGCGCTGTGTCCGGGAGATGATCGTCAGCGGTATTTTATGCGGTTCGGTAGTCGCCAAAATGAAAACAACATTCATCGGCGGTTCTTCCAGTGTTTTCAGCAGGGCATTGAAAGCCCCCATCGAGAGCATGTGCACCTCATCGATGATATAGACCTTGTATTCAGCCTCCGTCGGTGCATAGTTTGCTTTCTCTCTGATATCACGAATCTCTTCCACCCCGTTATTACTGGCGGCATCGATCTCGATAACATCCCCAAGCTTGCCCTGAGTGATCGATCGACACAAGTCACATTCATTACACGGTTCGCCATCTACCGCATTGGGGCAGTTCATCGCTTTGGCAAATATTTTAGCGGCACTCGTTTTTCCTGTTCCTCTTGGTCCGGAAAACAAGTACGCATGACTGGTATTCCCGTGACTCAATGCATTTCTCAACGTTCTGGTTACCGCTTCCTGCCCCGCAACATCTTCAAATCGCTGAGGCCTCCAGACACGATATAATGCTTGATAGCTCATGTTTCCCCTCTTTTCTCACAAAATCAGTCTCTTTACTATTATAGGTGAATTCCTGTCTATTTCAAAAAGTTTTTATGAATTTTTTTGGTCAGTGCTCTAAGGTGAGGCTCCGCTACCTGCCATGATACGAAGCCTTGTTTATTTTCACCTGTGCGATGCCAGGCTATTGTGTGACAGCACTCGAACGATTCAGTCACAACCACCTCAGCTGACGACCATCACCATTATAGTCATGTTCTTTTTCTGCCCCACACACATGGGTCAGCTCAAGCGCTACCGCTTATTTCATACTGATGAACGCATCCAGTTCCTTGCTCCTTAGCGCATCCGTGATACGCCTTCTTTTATTTTCACGTTTTATTCTGGTAAAATGGTTTTATCTTGTCATTCATTTGACCGCGTTACATATATCTTCATTCTTTTGGACGAAGGAGAAACCATTCAATGAAAAATCATGAACAAACCAGCCGGCTCCAGATCATCGACTGGCTGCTGCGTCTACTTAAGGGCATGCTGATCGGTTCAGGAGCCATCCTTCCAGGTGTCAGCGGCGGTGCCCTGGCAGCGGTTTTCGGTCTGTACGAACCCCTCATACTATTCATTTCGGACATCACTAACGCATTCTTCAAATGGGTCCGTTACTTTTTACCCGTCGGTATCGGTGGACTTTTAGGCGTGTTCGTCTTATCTTATCCGCTGGATTTCGGACTGCAATACTACCCGGTACATGTGCTTTGGGCATTTATAGGTGCCATACTTGGAACATTGCCTACTTTATACCGGGAAGCAGGTAAAAACGGACGGCGCGCCCGTCATGTTTTTTTAGCGGTGCTGACGGCCGTCATCATGTTTATCCTTTTGCTATGGGCCAATGAAAATCTGGACTTACAGGTGGAACAGAACCTTCTGACCTGGTTACTTTCAGGAGCCATTTTCGCGTCCGGCTTTATTGTGCCGGGACTTAGCCCGTCGAACTTTCTTATCTATCTGAACCTTTACCAGCCTTTGACTGAGGCTATCCGTCTGCTGAACTTTTCCATACTAGTTCCGGTGGCTATAGGCGCCGTCCTTTGTGTTTTTCTGTTTGCAAAGGCGATAAGATATTTGCTGAAAATCGCCTACGCAGCCGTTTTTCATTTCGTCTTCGGTGTCGTCGTTGCTTCTACCGCGATCATTACCCCTTCGATCGACATGTACGCTGATCTGGCGGCACTGGATTATGGTCTTGTTATCCTGCTCTTTCTTGGAGGACTAGCCCTCGGGTTGTGGATGGGCCGGCTGGAAAACACTTATAAGCCAACCTAAGAGTGTTTAGTGTGATCACGCGCTCTTCCAACAACATAATTAAAAAGCCCTGTGTCGTTACCTGTCGATAAGGGGCTTTACATTTGCAGACTCGAAGATTTGTGGCTTGAGCGTTCGTTTTTTATTCTTATGACGAGATAACAGTCTATCCGAATATGTATAAAACGGCAAAAAAAAGATGCCCTTATAATAAGGAACATCTCTATCTATGAATAGGTTTAAAGTATTCATGGCTATGTATTCACATAACACATGGAGGAGCGATACTTAGTGCTGCTTCCTTCCGGACCTGACACGGTTCATATGCCCGCCATTGTCATGTGGCCTCTCGGCACTTATTATAATAGCACAGGCGGAAACTTATTTCCAGTGGAAATTTAAAAAGAACAACTCACACCGTTAATTTTTTGAATGATTTTTGAACTGCTTCTCGATGCAGCTACAGGTAACACTAAAAATACAGCTAGCAGTACAAACGCCGTTGTCAGTCCTGATTCAGGTAAAAAATATACGATACCTTGAAGGATCAGGAAATACAAAACATAAAATCCGATGCTGAACGCCGGACACATCAATCGTTTCATTATAGTCCCTCCTTGATTCACTAGCATTCTATCACAAGGTAGCCGCAGTATCCAGGCTTTATCAGAGGACCGCGAGTAAAAGAACCGGTTTTGTCTTCTCCTGAACTTATTGTTTTTTATGCATCTGTTCATACTCTTTTTTTAGAATAGAGTAATACACATCATTGAAGTATTCACCGTTCTTCCATTTCCCTACATGACGCATCACGCCTTCCTTCTGCATCCCCAAGCGGCGCATGACTCTGCCCGAAGCTTCGTTCCGTTCATCATGAAGAGCAGCAACGCAGTCCAAATTCAGTACATTAAATGCATAGTCCAATAACGCTTCACCGGCCTCAGTCATATATCCCTTCCCCTGAAATGCTTTGTTCAAAACATATCCCAGGATCGCCCGGTGGTTCTCATCCTTAACTCTTAAATCGATCGTTCCGATCAGTTTCCCTGTCCCCTTCAATACAATGCCGAATTTACCCAATGGATCTCTCATGAAATGCACAATGATTGCTTCTTCCGTCATTTCAAGGGACCTGTGCTGGTCGAAAACAAAATAGGCGGTTTCTT
This sequence comes from Alkalibacterium subtropicum, assembly GCF_900112455.1. Classification (GTDB taxonomy): domain Bacteria; phylum Bacillota; class Bacilli; order Lactobacillales; family Carnobacteriaceae_A; genus Alkalibacterium; species Alkalibacterium subtropicum. Next base: position 131,238 of record NZ_FOLT01000005.1, read on the forward strand.
TATCTGACGCATATTCATACATATCTTCTTTATCATCGAGAGAAACGGGTCTTAATTCAAGTCTTTCTGTTTCGATCATTCGATGTCTTGCCATCTTTAATTGGATCGTGTTTATTTTAATCATCTCCTATATCAGTGACTTTTTCAGTAACATTCTAATCATATTCTAATTGAAAAGGCTTTATTCTAGCAATGTATTTATTTTCAGAAAACATCATGAAAAGAGTTGACGATTCCGTTTAATAGGATTATAATACGTTCTGTTGGAAACATCACATGCCTAACAATTAAATTGAAAGAAGGAGTTTGCATGACTGTGACAAGCCTTGCTGTCGCTTTAGGTTTTACATTTATTCATATAGGATCCAGACATTTTAAATTACGCGTCTTTACAGTGAATCAGTTTACATCGTTTGTTGGAGGAATATCTCTTGCCTATGTTTTCTTCCATCTTATTCCCACGATCAGAACCTATGAACATGAAGTGATGGAATCGTTCCATATTAGTGCAACGAATGCCTCTCACGTCATTTTCGGTTCGATGCTTCTGGGGATCATCATCTTCTATTTCCTGGAAGTAGCTTTAAAATCTTCCCGACTCAAGCTGATGAAAAATACGCAACCTTCTACCGGCATGTTCTGGGCACAAATCGGCTCATATTTTATGTATAACTTCATTATCGGTATTCTTTTAACGACACAGCAATTTCAGTCTTCAGTCACTGCTTTATTCTACCTGGTCGCTATCGGCATCCATTTCCTGACCAACGACTGGGTCTTGAGACATCACTTCAAGTCATTATATGACAGTTATGGACTGAAGTTACTCGTTATCGGTGTATTAGCCGGATTTGTCTTAGGCGCCAATCTCCATGTGTCACATTTATTTGTCGGTTTACTTGAAGCTTTCGTGGCCGGCGGGCTGACACTGAACGCTATCAAAGATGAATTACCCGCATGCCGGGGAACAGGATTGACTTCCTTCATGGTCGGTCTGTCACTGTATTCCGTTTTACTCTTAGCTTTATAATTCAAATGCAAAAGCCGGGGATCAGCTCTCCGGCTTTTTTATATCTCCTCGTTTTTTTCCTTTCCACTATTGAAAAATCCTATTACCTCCCATTTCCACATTTCTGATTTCCTTCTTAGTTTACTCTGCATGGTTACAATACTAAACCAGGTGCCATACAGCAGGAGCAAGGAAAGAAAGAATTTCAACCCATTTAAAATAGTATGAGATAAAGTCATATATCTTGTAATTAAAGACATAATGATCGGTGCAGCCAGATAAGTAATAATAATACTGGATACGATTAAGTAAAACCCGTCTTTCAAAAAATCACTTAATGAATAATGATAGATCGTGTCCATTATTCCAAAAATAATCAATTCTATAAGAATAAAGGCAACCACCACAAACGACATGAAAATATAATTGAAATCTTCTGATAAGAGCAGTAATAGTACAATAAACGAAGGTAATGCAAACAGCGCCTTATATCTCTTGTTCTTATCCTGCTCATTCGATTCACTGTATTTTAATATAATTCTCACCCCATTCTCATTATACACAGAAGCCTATATTTTTTCCAGTATATATCCGAAATAAAGTAAGCCTTTTCAAATCCTTGTTTATCCTATCCAATTTATGACTATCCTCTGAGAAAATTAAAAACAATAAAGTCGAAAAACCGCATCCCCAGTTCAGTAAGTCATTGACTTACTGAACCGGGGAACACGGCTCTTTGAACATTTGTATGAGAGAACATGTGGGAAACATTCCACTGATACCTTTTACAAGGCTCTTTCTCTATTGATTATGCCCGATTTCTAATGGCTTTTCGATTACTCTGCATGATATTCCAGGAACGTCTGATTGTTCCCAGCAAGTTTGTATCTGAATAAATCAGCACGTTGGAACGGTAGAACGCCAGGGAGATCCCAGAAATCAGAACGGCGAACACGACTGTTCCGGCGATAGACAACCAGACCCCCAGGGTCGACACTGTATCGGCCGCTATCCTGAATGGCATGACAAATGGTGTAAATAGGGGAATATATGAGAATACTGATACAAACAAATTATCTGGGGCCGTAAAGGCAAACATCCCGACATAAAAACCTGTTAGTGCCATGAAGACGATCGGCGTGACTGCCTTGTTCACATCTTCCATTTTAGTGGCCAGTGATCCGAAGAATGCGGCCAGAACCACATACATCAATACCCCTACAATAAAGAAGATGATCGTGTAACCCATCAGTTCCTGGAAGACAGCAGCGAGATCTATACCGCCAATGACTTCCTGTACCATTTCAGAATCTCTGAAGTATATATATGCGCCGAAACCGACTACCGCATATATAACTATCTGAGTCAGTAAAACGAGCATCACCCCTGTCAATTTACCAAAGAAATGATTTGTTGCACTGGCACTGGATAAGATGATCTCCATGATACGTGTTCCTTTTTCATTTGCTACTTCTTCAGCAATGATACCGGCATACGTCATAATGAAAATCATAATGGCTATACTGACAAAATAGGCTCCGCCCTGCTGGACCATGCGGTCTGAAAAGGCTTCTTCCGTTACAGTTCCTTCATCTACATTAACGAACCGCTGGTCAAGCATCGCCGGCTCAGACAATGCCATCACTTCTTCCGGTGCCAGGTCGAGCTGATCCGCTCTCAGCATCGACTGATAATTCGTCAGTGCTTCCTGAATCAGCGACGACTGATCAGACAATTCATTCGTGTGGACAAATTCTGCCTGAACCGTCCCTTCAACTACTTCAGCAGTAATGTACCCGCCGATCGATTCATCCAGCAGTGCCTCTTCTGCAGCTTCTTCAGTATCGATATTGTCACTGACCTCAAAGCTCCATTGCTCGTTAGAAAAAAGCTGATCGATTCCTTCCTCTTCTGATATCACTGCAATCGGTACATCTGGGGCTGCCTGTTCCTCCTGAGAGAAGTAATACGTCAGACCGGCAATGAACGCTATAACGATGAGCGGTGACAGTACCATAACGAGAAAGCCGATTGACTTGACATTCTTCTTGTATACTTCTTTCGTAATCACCCAATATTTACTCATTCTTTTCACCAGCCAATCGTTTAAATATTTCTTCCAGTGTCGGGGGCTGCTGACTGAATGTTGGGATGTAGCCATTCTTAGTTGCGGCATCAAAGATAGCTTTGCCGTCTTCCGTTTCAGTCAGATAGGCCACGTCAATACCATCGTTCGTTTTTTCGACCCTTTGTACACCAGGGAACTGGCGCAGTTCTTCTGGAGTCAATTCGGACTCTAAAAACAGTTTTGTTCGTCCGAACTGCTGACGGATGTCTTTCACCGTTCCATTTAGAACGGGTCTGCCGTTTTTCAGCATGATGAGACTGTTACACAGTTCTTCCACATTGTTCATATTGTGGCTTGAAAAGATAATACTTGCACCATTCGCCTGGGCCTCTCGGATACCGTCTTCAAGCAGTTCGGCGTTGACAGGATCCAGTCCACTGAACGGTTCATCAAGGATGATGAGTTCCGGCTGGTGGATCAATGTCGATATCAGCTGGACTTTCTGCTGATTCCCTTTAGACAGGGTCTTGACTTTATCTGTCTTTTTACCCTTGACCTCGAATTTTTCCAGCCAGTGGTCGATCAGCGGCTTGATCTCGCTTTTTTTCTTCCCGCGCAGTTGTGCAAAATAAAGGAGCTGATTTTCAACTGAGACTTTAGGATACAGTCCGCGTTCTTCAGGCAGATAACCTATTTTGTTGAACGTCTTTGTTGTCAGGTACCGTTCGTTCCAGTGGACGTGACCTTTATCAGGGGTCAATAAATTCAGGATAATACGAAACGTTGTCGTCTTGCCTGCACCGTTCTGACCGATCAGGCCCATGATTTCACCGGGCTTGATAGTAAAATTCAAGTCATCCACTGCAGTGAGCGACCCAAACGTTTTCGTCAGATCTTTAACTTCTAGCATGTCTCTCCTTCTTTCTCTGTTTGTATGTAGTGTTCTCCAGTGTAAAAATGAGAACAGTTATATTGTATAATAATTCACGTGTGAATGCATCCGTCTTAAGAACTATTTTTCACTTTTTCGTCACAATTAGAGGTAAATAAGAGGTGCCGTCTTTGATGGAACCATGGCCTGATTTCAGCCCATCCGCTTATAATAGATCCAGCCTGAATAAAGACCGGGAATAGCGATCCAGGAGAGAATACCGTACTTAACTATTTCTTCCAGTTCGATATTAAGAAAGTAAGCAATAATCATTACGAGGATAATGGGAAATGTAATATAGCCCAGCCATTTGTGAGCGGCTTTCCATGTTGCCTCATCCCGGACTGTCCAGGGCAGTCTCAGCCCCATATACCGGTTAAATGGCAGTTTCGGAGCGGTGTTGCCGATGATCCCCATGATTGACAGTGTTGTGATAAAGGCAAGACTATATTCGTTATCCGTCAGCAGTGATTCAGCAGCCGGGAACCAGATGAGAAATGAAAAGACTGCTGTAAAAAACAGAATAAACAATCGGTTCAACCGGCGCATGGTCTTCACTTTTGGATTCGACTCAGATAACTGGGCGATTTTCGGTGTGTATATATCCATAAAACCCAGTCCAGCAATGATGCTCATTCCTATCAATATGAGACGCCACTGGTCCGCTTCTGCAAATAAACCCAGCCCAACAATCATCAAAGAAATAAGTGTGAGTGGCCAGACTACTATCGATTTTTTCATTCTTCATTCTCCTTTTCAAACAAATCCAAAAAGCCGCTTAATGTGTCCTGGAGTACCGTCAGGTTGATAGAGTAAATGCGGTACAGCCCTTTTTTCTCCACGCTCACCAGTTCCGCCTCTTTTAATAAGTCCAGATGTTTTGAGATAGCTGGTTTTGATATTTCAAACTGTTCAGCTATCTCTCCCGCCGTCATGTCTCTATCCCGTAACAGCCCCAGTATTTCTCTTCGGGTAGGGTCACTCAACGCTTTGAATACGCCACTCATGTCATTGCCTGCTTTCCTACTATTTATTTAACCAATTAGTTAAATATAATATATGTCATTTACCTGCTTTTGTCAACAGAAAAGAGAGGATGAGTCGACTCATCCTCTCTTTTCAGCTATATTCTAATGTCGGCCTCAGCCTTCCAGGATCTTCACATAAAACATCCGTTGTCTGGGACCGTCAAATTCTGTGAAGTATACGCTCTGCCAGGTGCCGAAAATCAGTTGCCCCTCATGAATAATGAGTAACTCACTGGCTCCGACAAGAGATGACTTCATATGCCCATCGGAATTACCTTCGCCATGGACAAAATAATCGTGATTCGGAAACGTGTCGTCAAGTGCCCGTTTGAGGTCTGTTTTCACATCCGGATCAGCATTTTCATTGATCGTTATACCGGCTGTTGTGTGCGGACAGTACACGAGCATCATGCCGTCCTTGACGCCGCTCTCTTTCAGAGCTTCATTCAGGTAAGAATCCAGCAGTTTGAATTCCTGCTTATCTTGCGTAGATAGAGAGAACTTTTTTAAATAACTCATGCTATTTCCTCCTTCATCTTCTTGATTTAATCATAACGAATGCTGGGATCAAATCCAAAGAGAAAGAATCGATCCTCTTTCTAGTCCACTTTCACGATCCATCCTTCAGGTGCTTTTACATCACCGAACTGGATTCCCACTAGTTCATTATACAACTGCATCGTTACCGGACCGACTTCCTTTTCAGAGTAAAACACGTGGAAGTCTTTCCCTACCTGCAGTCCGCCGATCGGTGCGACGATGGCAGCTGTTCCGCAGGCCCCCGCTTCTTTGAACTGATCAAGCTCGTCGATATAGACATCGCCTTCTTTGACGGTCAGGCCCAAGCGGTTTTCAGCCAGCCACATCAATGACCGTTTGGTTATACTGTTCAGGATGGAAGGCGATTTAGGTGTAATAAACTCATCGTCATGGGTGATCCCGAAGAAGTTAGCCGCTCCGACTTCTTCGATCTTGGTCTGTGTGGCAGGATCAAGATAAACAGCATCGCTAAACTGACGCTCCTTCGCTTCTTTACCCGGTAAAAGACTTGCCGCATAGTTCCCGCCGACTTTGGCAGCTCCCGTTCCTCTAGGAGCAGCACGGTCATACGTACTGACTATAAAATTCGAAGGCTGTAACCCGCCTTTGAAGTAAGAGCCGACAGGTATGACAAAGATAGAGAAGATATATTCTTCTGCCGCTTTGATTCCGATATTGTCTCCTACACCGATCACGAAGGGACGAATATATAAAGAACTCCCGGATCCGTAAGGAGGGATCCAGTCTTCATTCGCTTTGACCACTTTTTTCACCGCATCCACAAAATCCTCTTCCGGATAACTGGGCATGAGCAGACGTTCACAGCTCTGTTTCATTCTTCTGGCATTCTCGTAGGGTCTGAAAAGATTGATCGAACCGTCTTTTGTTCGATAAGCTTTCATGCCTTCAAAACACTGCTGCCCATAGTGAAGTGCCGGAGAGCCCTCAGAAATGTGAAGCTTATTGTCTGTTGTCAAAGACCCTTCGTCCCATTGACCTTCTTTATAGTGTGATATGAAACGGTAATCTGTTTTGATGTAGGAGAAGCCTAAGTTCTCCCAGTCAAGCTGTTTCATTTTCTTGTCTTTTTGCATCCTTTTTATCCCCAATCTATTCCGCAGAATTTTCTTACGCTTTCTATTATACCAAAAATATTAGAAGATGTTTAATTTGACTAAGGTTAAACTATTCAGTCCGGATATGATAAACTGAAACAAAGTATATAAAAAGGATGATCAACTATGAAGTTAGGATTTATTGGTTTTGGTAATATGGCCCAGGCAATTGCAAAAGGTTTGATAGACAATGATGTTATAAAAGAGGAACACCTTTATTTTTCCACACGTTCGGAGGAAAGTCGTCTGACCACCGAAAAAGAGTGGCATATAAACGGTCTGGCATCCAATCAGGCTGTCGTCGACCACTCAGATGTCGTTCTGTTGGCTGTGAAACCTCATCAGGTAGAACAGGTCCTGAGTGAACTGACTTTCCCTTCCGGGCTGCTGCTGTTATCCGTGGTGGCCGGTTATTCAAGCAGGCAGCTGAATCAATATGTACCCGCGGATCAGTGTATCCGGACCATGCCTAACTTGAATGCACAAGTCAATGCATCAATGACTGCCTTGGTTGAAAATAAACAGGTCACTGACGGTGATTGGGAAAAAGCCAAAACGATCTTTCGTGCAGTCGGAGAAGTGATGATCGTTCCGGAAGAACAGCTGGGTATCTTCATAGCATTGGCCGGCAGTTCCCCTGCCCTCGTTTTTCTGTTCATCGATACCCTGGCCCGCGCCGCAGTTAAATACGGCATGCCAAAGGATAAAGCGACTGCCATCGCTGCTCAGGCAGTTCTGGGGAGTGGAAAAACAGTCAAAGAAGCCTCCGATTCGCCGTGGAATCTCATCGACCATGTGTCATCCCCCGGCGGTATCACTGTCGAGGCTGTCTTGAGTTTACTGGAATCCGACTTCTCTTCCTCGCTGATCACAGCCTTCAACAACATGATTGAAAAAAATGAAGAAATGACCAGAAAGAACGCTGAATAAAAAGATAGCCCTGTATCTAAAGCAAGATGCTTAGATACGGGGCTTGTTTATTTTTCTCGTTTATCTTTCTTTTTTCTTTCTCTTAACTCCTTGAAGAACGTAGTCAGAAGAGACCGACATTCCTCTTCCATCACACCGCCATGCACCTCACACTGATGATTCAGCCGTTCATCTTCCAGAACGTGCATAAGGGTCCTGACTGCCCCGCCTTTGGGGTCACTCGGGCCATAATAAATACTTTTCAGGCGTGCCAGAACGATCGCTCCGCTGCACATCACACACGGTTCAAGTGTGACGAACAAATGGCAGTCTTCGAGACGCCAGTTCCCCAAAGTTTCGTTTGCTTCCTGAATAGCGATCATCTCGGCATGTGCCGCCGCTTGCTGGGACGTTTCTCGCTTGTTGAAGCCGCGTCCGATGATTTTACCGTCTTTGACAACCACGGCTCCGATAGGTACCTCGTCGATTGCTCTCGCCTTCTCAGCCTCTTGTATCGCCGCGTTCATCCATCTTCGGATGTCTTTCTCTGTAAATTCTGACATTTTTTCCCGCTCCATTTTAATCTTACTTCTGTCCAGGTCTGTTTCTAAAAGATTTAAACAGTGGTAGAATAAGGATAGCATAATTAAGGAGGAAATACATTGGATTTTTCCAAGTTAAAAAAACTCTACCCTGAAGCAACCTTAAGCAAACATCCTTTCATGGAAGAAGATACGCTTCGTATCCCCTATAAAAACCAATGGATCCATATCCCTAAACAAAGGTTAGACGATAAAGAAATCAGTGTACTCACCCTTTTAAAAGAAGAGATCCAGCCGGATATGTTTCCGTCATCTCAGTCTAAGTGGCTCAATTTTCTGGAAGGCAACCGGGAATATCCTCCTCAGACGACGCAGCCTGTCCGTCTGATCCAGCTTGTTCTGGAAAAAATGGATGACCAGTTCGATTATACCATCTGGATCGATTCCATCACCCATCTATTTGAACCTGTCCTGGATGTCTTTTTTGTGACCCGGGAAACCTGTTACATCATTCAGGATAATACATCTCAATCACATACTCAGGAAGAAATCTACGGTATGCTGAAAACACTCGAAGATGATTTTTCCATCCGGACCAACGCTTATATCGGTCAATTCTGGCAACCCGATTATTCATTGAAAGCCATTTTCAAAGAGGAACAGCGTATTTTTCAGGAAGAAGTCTCCCATCTTCACGACCGCATCTGTTCGCTTTCCGATGTGGCGTTGAGGTATTTTACAAAAGAAGCACTGTCTCAAAGTACTGTGATGCTGGAGTTGAAAAATCAGCTGGAAAAACAGACCGACTGGAAAGAACTGATCCTTGCTTTATGGAACAGTCAGGGAAATATCAGTGTAGCAGCCAAGACGTTGTTCATTCATAGGAACACCCTGCAGTACCGCATGGACCGCTTCTATGAAACCACTGGTTTATCTTTAAAGAATATGAACGATTTGCTTTTGTGTTATTTACTGGTGTTGTAATGCGCTCAAAAAAAAGAGACTCGACCGAGTCTCTTTTTTCTTATCTCTTAAATTTTCTCATGACCTTTTTCGATTCTTTTTTCTTGTCATGCATAAAATCTTTCAGATCATCAGTCATTTCGTAGAATTTTCCTTCAAGATCATTGACTTTATCGACTGTACCTAGAAGATTGCTGATGTCATCATCAGATAATTTGTTCACAACATTTTTTGCCTTTTTATTCCCGTGGAATTTACTGCCGACATAATGTTTCGCTTTCTGACGGTTGACTGCTGATCTCGTCTTTGTTTTAGCTGAATCTGAAGTGAATAAGAGCGTGATCAGCCCTACTAAAAAGGCTACACCTACTCCGATTAAAATGTTTTTCTGATTGTCGTCCAGTTGATGGTCCTGATGCATATTATCTCCGTCCTTTCATCTATTGGTTAACTTCATCTTATCAAATATTCCCTTATAATACTAAAGATAACGATTATGGGCAGGAAAATGATACGAAACCTGGAACACCTACATGTGCAAGCCCATCATTTCTTCCCATTGATCCTTAAAGATTTTCTGTATCCTTCTGGCCATCACTTTTTCAGGCTTATCGGGCGTCGCATGAAACTGCAGTGCTTTCTCGTTTAAAAACATACACAACGCATGCCAGCCTATGTTTTTATTCCAGGAAAAAATCACCAATAATTCATCAGCGTTTTTACTGGTATGATGGCGTGAGACTGTTAAGTTAACTGCAAAAGAGTCACCCGACCTGCATCAGCATACAGATCAGATGACTCCTTATCTTTAAAATTCCTTAACTCTATTTACTTACTGGTTGTCAGCTTTTTTTTACTGTTTTTTTTTGACTCTCTTGTTTTTAAAGTGATTTCTCCTTTAGATGCTCCAAGAGTCACCTTGTCCCCAAGGCTGATTTCTCCTGCAAGCAGCGCTTCACTCAAACGGTCTTCGAATTTATTCTGAATGGCTCGCTTAAGAGGTCTCGCTCCGTACTCCGGATCAAATCCTTCATCGGCAATAACATCCATGGCAGCCCGGGTAATCTTTAATTCGATGCCCAGTTCTTCCATACGGGTAACGATGTTTTTCGTCAGCAACTGCACGATTTCTCTCAATTCTTCTTTTTTCAGAGACTGGAAGACGATCGTATCATCCACACGGTTCAGGAACTCCGGACGGAAGGCATTTTTCAGCTCTTCCCGAATACGTTTTTCCATAGCCTCATGATCGAAACGTTTGTCTATCGCCCCGAAGCCGACAGATTTTTCATCCCTCAGAGCTGTCGCTCCCAGATTTGAAGTCATGATCAGGATCGTATTTTTAAAGTCGACTTTCCGACCTTTACCGTCCGTCAACAGACCATCATCCAGTACTTGCAGCAGGATATTGAAGACATCCGGATGGGCTTTTTCCACTTCATCAAGCAGGATAACTGAGTAAGGCTTTTGACGGATCTTTTCCGTTAACTGCCCGCCCTCGTCATAACCAACGTATCCAGGTGGGGACCCCACGAGTCGACTGGTACTGTATTTTTCCATGTACTCAGACATATCGACACGGATGAGTGCTTCTTCGCTTCCGAACATCGCTTCAGCCAGAGCCTTAGCCAGTTCCGTTTTACCTACCCCTGTAGGCCCGAGGAACATGAATGAACCAATAGGTCGATTAGGATCTTTCAAGCCACTGCGTGCCCTTCTGATCGCTTTAGACACGGCAATAACAGCTTCTTCCTGCCCTACCACACGCTGGTGAAGAACTTTTTCAAGTTTCAGAAGACGTTCGCTTTCTTTCTGTTCCATTTGGTTGACGGGAATACCGGTCCATTGGGAAACGACTTCCGCGATATCAGAAGCCGTAACTTCCAGACGGTCGCCGTCATTTTTTTCACCTTGTTTGATGATTTTTTCTAGCTTTTTACGCTGACGCATTTCTTTTTCTCTGATCAGCGCAGCACGTTCGAAGTTCTGTGACTGAATAGCCTCTTCTTTGCGCTTGATCAGATCTTCCAGCGTTTCAGTTGCTTTAGATAAGGGAGTCGGCGAATCACTCTTATCCATTCTGACTTTTGATGCAGACTCATCCATTAAATCAATGGCTTTATCAGGCAGCTGTCTGGATGTGATATAACGCACCGAATAGTGTACTGCAGCTCGAATGGCATCATCCGTGATCGAGACCCCGTGATGATCTTCATAACGATCTCTCAAGCCGAAAAGTATTTCCTCAGCTTCCATTTCAGTTGGCGGATCCACATGGATGGACGCAAAACGTCTTTCAAGTGCCGCGTCTTTTTCAATGTGTTTCTGATATTCATCCAGCGTAGTGGCTCCGATCGTCTGAAGTTCGCCTCGAGCAAGTGCAGGTTTCAGAATATTGGAAGCATCGATCGCTCCTTCTGCGCCGCCGGCTCCGATCAGGGTATGCAATTCATCGATAAACAGGATGACATTTCCGTCATGATAGATTTCATCGATGATCTTTTTCATGCGCTCTTCAAACTCACCGCGGTATTTAGTACCGGCAACTAAAGAACCCATATCTAAGGTCATGAGACGTTTATCGGTCAAAACGGGTGGAACTTCCCCCGAAATGATTTTTTGAGCTAAACCTTCTGCGATCGCTGTTTTACCTACACCCGGTTCACCAACCAGTACGGGATTGTTTTTCGTTCGACGACTTAAAATCTGAATGATGCGTCTCACTTCTTTGTTTCTCCCAACGATTGGATCCAGTCGATCTTCACGCGCCTGCTGAGTCAGGTCACGGGCCAGTGCATCCAGTGTCGGCGTGCCGTTTTGCCCATCCTGGCTGGCTTTCACATTACGTCTGTTAGTGTTCATCTTACTTCTTGAGCTCTTCTGCTGTGCCCCTAATTTTTTCAGGACCAGCTGTCTTGCTTTCGCTAAATTGACATCAAGGTTATTCAGGATTTTAGCAGACAAAATATCTTCATCTCTTAGTAACCCCAGCAATAAATGTTCAGTCCCAACGAGCGGACGCTTCATTCGTCTGGCTTCATCGGTCGCATACTTGATGATCTGTCTTGCTCTAGGCGAATATGGCAGGATCGCATGTTTTGGTACCTGTTCTGTTGTCCCATAACTCGCAAAGTGTTCGATTTCTTCTTTGACGTCCTGTTCAGAAATATCCAGTTCTCTCAGTGTCATACCTGCTATGCCTTCATCTTCTATGACTAAACCCAGGAGAAGATGTTCTGTTCCGACAGTGCGGTGGCGGAAGGATTTTGCTTCCTCTTGGGCTATAAGCAGGGCTTTTTTTGCTTTATCTGTAAATAGTTCATTCATATGTGTTAGTCCGCCTTTCTTTTATTGGGCTCCTCGTAACGTAAATTGGCTAACATCGAACGGAGCAGATTTGCCCGAACACGATTATCCGTTACGCGATCCCCCGTATAAAGTGACTTATCCATTGCCACTATCATCAACTTTGCTTCCCGTTTGCTGATGATTTTATCATCATAAAGTTTCTGAACAACCGACTTCGCATCTCTTTCAGAAATATTATTTCCTATGATTTCGATCATAGTATTCAGCATATCCGATTCATCCAGCACTTGTACTTTGATGATACGAATGTAGCCACCGCCGCCACGTTTACTTTCCACTAAATAACCTTTTTGAATAGTGAAGCGGGTATTAATGACGTAATTGATCTGGGACGGGACACAATCGAAAAGCTCAGCGATTTCACTTCGTCTGATTTCAACTTGCTCCTGCTGTTTCAATACTTTCTTGAGATAGGCTTCAATGATATCTGTCATATTTTTATTTTCCATTATGATTATCAAAGAGATTTATATAAAACAGGTACATACTGATTTACAGCATCCTGCATGTACTCTTCGGGTTCCCTCCTTTACTCATGTTTATGATAAGGAATATTATTTGTTTGACTATTTTTGACTAATAATAATTATACCAATAAACAGATTAAATTAAAAGGAAGAAGCTAAGGAAGTGACCTTGACTTTAAACAGAAAAAAGTGACCTTAGAAGTTATCTAAGATCACTTTTCATTATGATAGTATTCGAACGCGCCCTAAAGGACTTGAACCCTTAACCGCCTGATCCGAAGTCAGGTGCTCTATCCAATTGAGCTAAGGACGCAGTGTAAGAAATAGATTGATATTCAAGAATGAGCCGTGCTGGGCTCGAACCAGCGACCCTCTGATTAAAAGTCAGATGCTCTACCAACTGAGCTAACGGCTCTGAAACAATGGAGGTTAACGGGCTCGAACCGCTGACCCTCTGCTTGTAAGGCAGATGCTCTCCCAACTGAGCTAAACCTCCAATAAAGTGTTAAAAATAAAAAAAGAGCTGCACGGCAACGTCCTGCTTTCACAAAGGGAAACCCTTCACTATCCTCGGCGCTGGGAAGCTTAACGGCTGTGTTCGGAATGGGAACAGGTGGGTCCTTCCCGCCATCGTCACCGCACAGTGACTCTTTTTTGATGTTTGAGAACTCTGTTCTCTCAAAACTAGACAGTTGATTTCACGTACACACAACGTTTTTCTACAACACCGCATCTTACCCTTAAGCCACCTTTGGTGGTTAAGTCCTCGACCGATTAGTACTGGTCCGCTCCACATATC
>NZ_FOLT01000011.1 GCF_900112455.1 Alkalibacterium subtropicum
CTCATATCTTACGAGATGAGGTAATCGAAAAGAGGTTCATAGGGTTATCCAGTAAAAACCGGAAGGTTAAAACCCTAAATATAATATACAAGGAGTATTGTATGAACCAACTAAAAAATATCATCAAGGGAAACACCTATCGTTTTACCGTGCTGACCAATAAACTGGTGCGCATGGAGTATTCTAAAAACGGCATTTTTGAGGACCGGCCAACACAGATCGTGAAGAACCGGGAGCTCGGCGAAGTGGATTATGAGCTGAAGGAAACCCATCAGATGATCGAGATCATCACGGATTCCTTCCATCTGCGCTACATGAAAGAGAAAGAGTTTTCTCCAAAGAATTTGTCGATAGATGTTAGGTACAACTATACGAATTATACGAACAGGTGGTATTATGGTCAGTACATTCCGACGCTCAAAGGGGCATTGCGGACCGTTGACCGAGTGGATGGCGAGGCACCGCTAGAAGAGAGTATCATTTCTAAATACGGCTACGCGACGCTTGATGATTCGCGGTCTTTTGTTTTTGACGAAAATGAAAACATCAAGGTGAAGAATCACACGCAGACGGATATGTACTTTTTTGCTTATGGCAGAGAGTATTTGAAAGCCGTTCAGGATTTTTACCGCTTATCCGGGCATCCGCCTCTATTGCCGCGTTACGCTTTAGGCAACTGGTGGAGCCGCTACTGGAAATACACAGAACAATCCTATATGAAACTGATCGATAAGTTTGAAGAAGACGAAATCCCGCTTGCCGTCAGCGTCATCGACATGGACTGGCACCTGACGGATGTGCCGTCGAAATACGGCAGCGGCTGGACAGGCTATACCTGGAACAAAGAATTGTTTCCCGATCCGGAGCGGTTTTTACAAACGCTGCAGGACAAAGGTCTTGCAGTCACGCTGAATGTCCATCCGGCAGACGGTATAAGGGCTTTTGAAGAGCAGTATGAAGTCATTGCTGAAAAGCTGGATCTTAACACAGAGATCGAAGAACCGGCTCATTTTGATTTGATGGATGAGGACTTCCGACAAGTCTATTTTGAAGATGTCCACCACCCACTGGAAGAGCAGGGCGTCGATTTCTGGTGGATCGACTGGCAGCAGGGTGAATTCAGCAGCAGCGATATCGATCCCCTGTGGCTACTTAATCATTATCATTTCAAGGATATGAAAGAGCGCGGCAAAGACGGTCTGATCCTGTCGCGTTACGGCGGACCAGGCAGCCACCGCTATCCCGTCGGCTTTTCAGGCGATGCGATCATAACGTGGGATTCCCTGCGTTTTCAGCCGTATCTCACAGCCACGTCTTCCAATATCGGCTACACTTGGTGGAGTCATGATATCGGCGGGCATTTCAAAGGGTATAAAGATGAAGAGCTGACGCTGAGATGGTTCCAGTTCGGTGTATTCAGTCCGATCAACCGTCTGCACAGCTCGAACAGTGCCTTTTCAAGTAAGGAGCCCTGGAAGTATAGCGTCAACATCCGTGATGATATGACGACGTTCCTGAGACTGCGTCACGCACTGATTCCCTATCTCTATACGATGAACGTGTTGAACAGCGAAAAGGGGATCCCAGTGATTCAGCCGGTGTACTACAAGTATCCGCATGAAGAGTCAGCTTACGCTATCAAAAATGAATACTTCTTTGGAAGCGAACTGCTCGTTCTGCCGATAACGAGTAAGAAAGACGAAGAAACCGTCTACGGCAGTGAAGTCTTCTATTTCCCCGAAGGACACTGGTTCGATGTGTTCTCCAACTTCAGATATAAAGGTCAGACTGAACTGAACGTTTTCAGAGACGAAACGACGATCCCGGTCTTTGCCAAAGAAGGGAGTATCATTCCGCTTGATCCGAGACCGACGGAAACGGATGCCCACAAGCTTCCTGTAAATATCGAATGGCTCATCTATCCGGATAGAAGCAACTCATTCGATCTGATCGAAGACAGAGAAGAAGGCAGAGCAGTAACGACCTTCGAATTGAATGAACTGGAACAGTCGCTGACCCTGCGGATCGAAGACAACAGGAACGTGCTGCCGGAAGAGCGCAGACATATCATTCATTTTAATGCGTCTGAAGAAGTGAACATCCTGGATGTAGAAAACGGAACAGTGCTTGACAAGGCCGTCGACAACGAAGTCAACAGAACGACAGTCACCTTCCTCCCGGATAAAGGGAAAGAGATGATCGTGAAATATTCGAAATTCAGAATTATCGAAAACCAGGACATCAGTGTGGAACTATTCAAGCGTCTGGACAAAGCCCAAGTCGGCTATTTCCTGAAAGACGACCTGCTCATTTCCTTTAACAGCGACTTGTCCGACTTCAGTCTGCTTTCATTACTGAATGAACTGGAAGAAGAACAGCTCAGTCAGTCGTTGTTTGAACTGCTTTATATTAAGAACAGCTGATAAAAGCCCTTTACAATGATTAGAAAAAGGTATTTAAAGATGATCGAATTTGAAATAGGTCCTTATTCACAGAGAATAGGGGCCTGTTTTCTTCGCGGTCAGCCTTTTCTTTCTTCACCTAATAAGACTTAAGCTATAATCGATCTGGAAAGAACAGGATTTAGAGGAGTTCAACAGTAGAATGAAGAAGCAGGAAATTTCTGCTGGGAATCCCTTGAGACATTTTACTGATCGAAAGTGGTTTGACTTCTCAAATAGAAGACAATCCATTATTATATACATAAGATTATATAATCATTTATATACTTTTTCTTCAGCGTTTACTACAGAGAGCCTCCCGTCATTTACTCCCTTTTTTAGATTATTCTCAGATACAGGGTGGAATGACTTTCATTCATTTTTTTCATATCCTAGCAGATTATTTCAAGTTATTGTGTTAAACACATCTTAAACAGAGGTCAGTGATTATTATGAACGAAATATCAGATGTAGATACAATGTATCAGCTTTTGATCAAATTTGACACTGTGTTTTCTCCCTCTCTTTCTGAGAAGGCGCGTGGTTTAAAGGATTATGCAGAAAAACTCGTAAATAATGCGGTGACATACGCTGCTATAAAAGATTGCGAGGTGGTTGGGTTCATCTCTTTCTATTTAGGTGATGAGAAGCAGGCATACGCTTATATCACATTGTTGGCGGTAGTGCCAGAGTATCAGGGCAGAAAAAATGCTCAGGCACTTTTTGATAGATGTATCGAAAAAATCAGAGAAGTTAAGATAAATACAGTTGAGTTAGAAGTTGAAAAAAATAATGTATCAGCTATCAGTTTTTATAAAAAAAACGATTTCAAAATCATTGAGGAAACATCAGATAATAATTTTTATATGCAAAAGCAACTGTGAACAATTAATCTGCACCAACAAATTATAGTTAAGGCATGACCAGCTAGTCTAGTTTCTAAATCTTTATACGTCAGTAAAAAATGAACAGTGAGGAGTAGTCATGAAATTAATAACGCTCTCATTGGGGGATGACCGTTCTTGACTTGATTTTCTGAAGGAGATCCTGTTTAAGATAGATCAAGGAGTCAATATCAGGTTGCTGCTTTTAAGTTTTTGATTATTTTATATCACCTTGACTACTAGAGAAAGAAGGTGGACATCATAGGGAAATCACATAATAAAACGACTATTATATCTTCACTTTTCTGGAGGCTCATGGAAGGTGGAGGGACCCAAGGCATACAATTTATCATTCAGATTGTTTTAGCAAGATTACTATTGCCAGAACAGTTCGGTACGATCGCGATAGTTATGGTGTTCATACATGTGGCCCAAGTGTTTGTTCAAAGTGGGTTTGGAACGGCATTGATTCAAAAAAAGAATGTGGATGAAGAAGATTTTTCGTCGATTTTTTACTTAAGTTTAATGATTGCTGCCGTTTTGTATTCACTTATTTTTCTCATATCACCGGCTATTGCATCTTTTTATAGCATGCCCGTATTAATACCTGTTTTAAGAATTTTGTCCCTCATTTTGTTTACAGGAGCATTTAATTCGATTCAATATTCATTTGTTTCCAGGAACCTTCAATTTAAGAAGCTGTTTAAAAGCAGTTTAGGTGCGATGTTTATATCTGGGGTTTTAGGTGTGGCTGCCGCCTATAATGGATTAGGGATATGGGCATTGGTCATTCAACAGTTAACAAACCAAATCTCCATTTCGGTCATTATGTGGTTTACGATTGAATGGAGACCTAAGTTAGTATTTTCGCTCGCTAAAGTAAAAGATTTGTTTACTTTCGGCTGGAAATTATTAGCTTCATCATTGTTGAATGTTTTTTATCTCGAAATCAGGACGTTGTTTATTGGTAGACTATATAGTTCATCAGCTTTAGGATTCTATAACAGAGGTGAGCAATTCCCTAAATTAATTGTGAATAACATAAATGGATCGATAGATGCTGTGATGCTGCCCACCTTATCAGCACTGCAGGACGACCGAAAAAGGGCGAAGGAAATGATGCGTAGATCGATCGTAACCAGTTCTTTTCTTATTTTCCCTATGATGATCGGTTTGGCAGTGGTCGCTGAACCCTTGGTTATTCTTATACTGACAGATAAATGGATTCCCGCTGTACCATTTTTACAGATGTTCAGTATTTCATACGCCTTGATGCCCATACACACAGCTAATCTCCAGGCGATCAATGCTATGGGAAGAAGCGATATATTTTTAAAACTCGAGGTCATAAAAAAGCTGATCGGCCTTACGATCTTAGCTGTCAGCTTACCTTTCGGCGTATACGCTATAGCCATGGTTCAAGTGTTGAGCGGGATTATTTCAACGTTTATCAATGCATACCCCAACAAACAAATTCTGAATTACAGTTATAAAGAACAGTTAACAGATATCATGCCCTCCTTTTATATTTCCATGATTATGGGGAGCATTGTATACAGTATGAACTATTTAAATATAGCAGAATGGCAGATTCTTGTTATTCAGGTCTTTGCCGGTACGGTTATTTATATAGGGCTGGCAAAAATATTCAAGAATGAAAGTTATGGTTATTTATTAGAAACGGTCAGGCAACTGATTCTAGAAAAAAGAAAAGCATCTGTATAAAGTAATCAATCATGTGATTTATTCGGACATGGTATTCAGTCTAACCAATAGTGTGAAGGGAGTATCAGGTAAATGAAAGAATCGATCAAGGTGGTTAAATCATCGATGCCGCCATTTGAAGAATATGCCGAAGAAATCAGAGAATTGTGGGATACCCATTGGCTGACAAATAACGGAAGCAAACATAATGAACTGGAAGTGAAAATGAAGGAGTTTCTGGATGTCAAGAATCTGGAATTATTTGTAAATGGTCATTTAGCTTTGGAACTCCTTATAAATATGATGGATCTGTCGGGCGAAGTCATTACCACTGCGTTTACGTTTCCCTCAACGACACATGCGATTGTTCGCAACGGATTGACCCCAGTCTTTTGTGATATCAATCGCTACGACATGACGATCGATGCAGATAAAATCG
Organism: Alkalibacterium subtropicum; assembly: GCF_900112455.1. Lineage (GTDB taxonomy): Bacteria > Bacillota > Bacilli > Lactobacillales > Carnobacteriaceae_A > Alkalibacterium > Alkalibacterium subtropicum. The sequence goes on from NZ_FOLT01000011.1 coordinate 5,469, forward strand.
AAGAGCTGATAACTGAAAAAACATCTGCAATTCTCCCTGTTCACATATTTGGCAATCCATGTGATGTAGAAAAAATCGATAAAATCGCAGAGAAGCACAACCTGAAAGTTATATACGATGCAGCCCAATCGTTTGGTGTGAAAGTTGGCGGAAAAGGAATAGGCACATTCGGTGACGCCTCTATGTTCAGCCTGCATGCTACTAAATCGTTTCACACGATTGAAGGTGGTGCAGTTACTTTTAATGATGACCTCATGAAAGAAAAGTTGATGAAACTTAGAACATTCGGATGTATAAATAAAAGGGGTGGCGGTAGAAATATAGTCGGAATCAATGCAAAAATGAATGAATTCCAGGCCTCAATGGGATTATGTAATCTGAGACACTACCAGGCTGAGATAGAAAAGAGAAAGTCTATCTATCATTACTATTTAGACAAATTGAGTGATGTAAAAGGTGTTAGGACTATTGGTGACATGCCAACTATAGAGAAAAATTATACCTATTTCCCTATAGTTATCGATCCGGATAACTATGGACTCTCGAGAGACGACTTATTCGATTCGTTTATCAAGAATGATATTCATCCAAAAAAGTATTTTTATCCACTTATGACAGACTATGATTGCTATAAAGATCATTATGGCGAGGCTGATATTCCAGTGTCGAGATACATAGCTGATAATGTATTAGCATTACCTATGTATGCCGATCTGAAACATGATGATGTTGACAGAATTCATGCCATACTGATTGAAGGCGGATCACAAAGTATTCAGCAGGGCTCGGAAAGAGTTGGGCGCGAGGATAAGCTTTAATATAGTGGTACAAGGCTTCGCGCTGACGAGACAAAGCACATGTCAGCGTATCGAGCCATCCAACTATGACACTAGGCGCTGTTATTAAACTTAAACCATTTATACTTAATTATATGTTTGAACGAACAGTCAGTTAGTCGGACTTTATCATAAATTTTTATGTATACAGAACAATCTGAGGGGAATGGATACAGTATGAAAAAAATTTTAGTTTTAGGTGGGGCCGAAAAAATGCTCCCTCTTTTAAATTATGCTAAGGAAAAGGGGTATTATATTATTCTTTGTGATTATTTATTAGACAATCCGGGCCGTGAGTTTGCTGATGAATACTTTAGCACCAGTGCCACCGATAAAGAAGCGATCCTTGAATTAGCCAGGGAAAAAAACATTGACGGTATTATTTCATTTTCGTCGGACATCATAGCATTGACTGCGGCATATGTTGGGAACAGACTCAATATACCTTCAAATCCATATGAATCTGTATTAACCTTGAGCAGAAAAGATTTGTTCCGCCATTTTCTGCAAAAGAATCATTTTAATTGCCCGAAGGCAGTCAGCTTTCATTCGTATGAAAGTGCCGTAAGAGAAATTGACCGGTTTAAAATACCTTTCATGGTCAAGCCCGTTGATTCCGCCGGCAGTTCTGGTGTCGTAAAGATCGAGGATCTGAAGCATTTTAAACAAGCATTCATGAATGCCATTCAAATTTCAAATGAAAAAAAAGTAATCATTGAGGAATACGTGGAAATGAATCACGAGTGTATGATTGCCGGTGATGCGTTCGTGCTCGATGGTAAAGTTGAATTTATGGGATTATTGAACAGTTACCGTGGGGCCATCATAAGTCCGTATATACCAACGGGTACAAGTTATCCCGTTTATCTTGATGAAAAACAGGTTGGAGAAGTGAATGAAACAGTTCAACGAGTAATGGACATTCTTGACATTAAATTTGGCGGATTCAACTTAGAGCTGATGTTTGACAAACAGGGGGAACTTTATATTATTGAAATTGGACCCAGAAACGGCGGCAATATGATTCCACAGTTACTAAGAATGGCAACCGGAATAGATCTGATTTCTACTTTGGTTGAAACCTCTATCGGCAATTACGATATTGATTTACAAGTCAAAAATATTGCGCCATACTGTTCAACGTACGTTATACATTCAAATAGAAAAGGGAAATTGTGTAACATTAAATACAAAAACGGGATCAAAGATAAAATCGTTCATGAGTTTATGAATTTGAAGAAGGGTGATATGGTAGAAATGTTTGACAACTCAAAAAAAGCAATTGGTATCATCTTTTTAAAATTTAACAGTTTAAAAGAAGAAAAGACGATCCTGAATAACATAGAAGATTATCTTGAAATCGAATTGGATAATCAATAAAAAGTATCTTTCTATTCCGGGGAGTTTATTATGAGAAGACTTAACAGAGGTTAAGCAGAAAGGTGAGAAACAAACAACTTCTGCTGGACATCCCACTGAACGCCCGGTTTTAACAGACAAATAGCTTACGTTTGACAAATGATCGATTCAAACTTAGACTTTATGTATGTTTAAAAATTAATCTATCACAATCTAAAAATATATTTTAATTAGATCAATAAACCAACTCAGAGAATAAATAGTCACAACCGAACACCCGACATTTTCCACATCGAGTGATCCTACTACTGCCTCGAAAAGTCACTTCAATTCAAATTTATTACTGCATCAACCGATACTTCCAGTCTGATCAGCCTTAAACTCAAAACCATTCTAGTCAACGTACTCCTGCTCTATCTTGGGGCTAGTCAATAGATTTCTTCATTATTGATTGCTCCCCCCTTATATTCCTGACCTTTGATATCCGTTAGTACAAAGACTGATGCTCCAGCGGATGAAATTATGCGAGCATCATCCCAGTTAAAATCTGCTGGATAATCGACCTATAATTTTTACATCAATATTTATCTCGACACTCTTTGATCATGTATAAATTGATTATAATTGCCGCACAGAAAATCTAAACTCTTTAACTATTTAGTAAAGGTGAGTGATAGCTATGGAAATAAGTGTAGTAAATGGACACCGCATTCAGAGTAAAACCCTCAATAATCCTCTGAACTATAAAGATATTTACTCTTCTTACACATACGCACAACTGTATGAGGAGATAGAAAACGGAGAGGCAGTATCCTATACCTTTGAGAATGAGTATGGAATAGTCGACTATACGTTTATTAAACGTAAAATACCTTTCTTAGTGGAAGGAAAACAGTTCTATGATATTACTACAGCCTATGGTTACGGTGGACTTGAAATCTCCAATGTCACTGATAGTGAGGCCCTGCTCGATACTTACTTCAAGGCATTTCATGACTATTGTCAAACTAATGATATAGTCAGCGAATTCATCCGGTTTCATTTATTTGAGAATGAGGAAATAAAAAAATATTTTTATGGCGAAATTGGTTTGATCGGGTCGCATATATCAAGAAATCTGAACGACCCAATCGACTGTAATTTCCATAATACGATTTCCAGAGCAGCTAGAAAAGCTGAAAGACTAGGATTACATGTCTCCTTTGATACGTCTGGAGAAAGTGTGGACGATTTTCTCAATGTATACACAGAAACAATGGATAGAAATAACGCGAAAGATTTTTACTACTTTGATAAGAAATTTTTCGAAAAGCTGCACCATCATTTAAAAGATCAATTTATCTATGCCAATGCTGTATATGAAGACAAAACGGTCTCATCGATTTTGGTTTTATTTGGAGAAAAATACGCCTATTTCTTTCTAGGCGGCACTCTTCAAGAATACTTAAGCACGGATGCATCAACTTTCCTTCAGTATAATGTCATTCAATACCTTAAAGAAAAAGGCCTTGATTACTATACTTTAGGTGGGGGGTATAAAGGAAATGATGGTTTGTACAGGTATAAAAAGAAATTTGACAAGCAGGGGGTTTATCCGTTCCATGTCGGTAAAAAAGTGCATGATCTGGATGTATACAACAAGCTGGTGGAAATGAGCGCTTCAAAAGGTGATATTGATACAGAATCAAGTTTTTTCCCGCTTTATCGCATGTAAACAGTCATTTACCGCCAAGATAACCTCTGCAATTCGACATAGGAAGCAGACGATCACTTTACCTTATTTTCTGAGACTATTCCATACTTACTGCATTGAGAGAGCCAACTGTAAGTTTGTTCATGTCTATCTTGTTTCTGCTTCTTAGTTTCATAAAAATATTACTAAACTATTCTAGTTGCACTTTAAGCAACATTGATGCAAGGACATTGAACGGTCAAAAGCATTCTATAGGAGTTGAAATGTTATGTCGGACATACCCGTCACTAAATCTTCTTTACCTTTGTTTAAAGAGTATGTAGATGAAATCAGTGATATATGGGACTCGCACTGGTTAACCAATATGGGTTCAAAACATGAAAAATTGACAAGTATGCTGGAGGAGTACCTCCACACGCCATATGTATCATTATTTACTAATGGCCATCTGGCACTAGAAAATGCCATAGAGTCATTTGGGTTAGCCGGTGAAGTGATCACTACACCCTTTACATTCGCATCCACCACTCATGCGATAGTTCGAAACAACCTTATCCCAGTTTTTTGTGACATCGATCCCGAAACCTTTACGCTTGATCCTAATAAACTGGAGCAATTGATAACAGAAAGAACATCAGCCATTATTCCGGTTCATGTTTACGGGACGGTCTGTGATACGGAAGAAATTGAACGTATTGCTAAAAAGCATAATTTAAAAGTCATCTATGACGCAGCTCATGCTTTTGGTGTAGAAGTCAAGGGAAGAGGGATCGGAAACTTTGGCGATGCCTCGATGTTCAGTTTTCATGCCACTAAAGTGTTTAATACGATCGAAGGCGGTTGTGTCACTTTTCAAGATGCTCAACTTAAAGAAAGACTCTCTCAGCTGAAAAACTTTGGCATAACAGGTCCGGAAACCGTTGAATTTGTTGGAGGCAATGCAAAAATGAATGAGTTTCAAGCTGCTATGGGGATCTGCAATCTGCATCATTTGAAAGATGAAATAAGTAAGAGAGAAAAAATCGTCAATATATATAGAGAAAGGTTAGAAGGAATACCGGGTCTGAAACTCATGGCAGTGCAGGAGGGTGTTAAACCGAACTATGCTTATTTCCCTGTGGTCTTTGAAGGAGAAGGATGGGATCGAGATGAGGTCGTTGCTCAATTAGGCAAGCATAATATTTTCGTTCGTAAATATTTTTACCCGCTCGTTAGTGATTATGCCTGTTACAGTCATCTGGAAAATAGCACTGAAACACCCATTGCTAAAAAAATCGCTTCCCAAGTGATCACGCTACCGCTTTATGCTGATTTATCTCTGGAAGCAGCAGAGCACATTTGTCAACTTATTCAAGATCTTTATTATACTAAATCAAAAAATACTCAGGCACACATGGGGACCACTCTATAATCGAAAGGTGGAATATCGATGAAAGGTATTATTCTAGCAGGCGGCAGAGGAACACGGTTGTATCCAATGACACAAGCGATTTCCAAACAGTTACTCCCTATATATGATAAGCCGATGATTTATTATCCATTAAGTACGTTATTACTTGCAGGGATCAGCGATATACTGATTATTTCTACCCCCGAAGATACACCGATTTTCGAAAAATTACTGGGAGACGGAAGGCGACTGGGGATTCGTTTATCTTACGCGATACAGGATTCTCCTAACGGTTTAGCCGATGCCTTTATTATCGGGGAGGATTTTATTGGCAACGATGACGTCTGTCTGATTTTAGGAGATAACTTTTTCTATGGGCAGGACTTTACTAAAGTGCTGATGAGAGCTCAAGAGATCAACACAGGGGCAGTCGTTTTTGGTTATGAGGTCAAGGATCCCAGAGCATTCGGTGTAGTCGAATTTGATGATAATTTCAAAGCCTTATCCATTGAAGAAAAACCGTTAAATCCTAAATCGAGTTTCGCCGTTCCTGGCTTGTATTTCTACGATAACCGAGTCGTTGACTTTGCCAAATCAGTTATGCCATCAGAAAGGGGAGAAATCGAAATTACGGCTATCAACAATGCCTATATGGAAATGGGTGATTTATCTGTCTTACCTCTAGGACGTGGGATGGCATGGTTGGATACGGGAACCCCGGAAGGGATGCTGAAAGCGGCAGAGTATGTCGAAACGATTCAGACCAGACAGGGACTTTACATTTCCTGTATTGAAGAAATTGCCTGGCGAAGAGGATTCCTCAGTGATGAACTGTTAAGAGAGACAGGCGAAGCGTTGATCAAAACTGACTATGGTCAGTATCTGCTGAAATTGCTTGAAGTAGTGAAATGGAAAATGACTTTGTAGGGGAATTTGTTCTTCGCCGACTAGGCTGTAATAAAATATTTCGGGATGAACAGTAAATAGAGGTATCTTATATTTATGAATATCATTTGAGTTTGTCAAAAAGATCAAATTATATTCATTATTTCACTTCGTTATAGTTATTATTGGGATGACTCTAAAACATCTGTCAAACAATATAGTGTAAATCTAAATCTATTAGATTTACACTATATTTATAATAAGATTTACAAAAGGGGAGAAACATATGAGTGCAAAAACCACTAAAGACTCAAAATGGATTGTGACAGAAGAAGGAACAGATGCGAAAACGATCAGACAGAATGAGACGTTGTTTGCATTGTCCAACGGTCACATCGGGACACGAGGGAGTCTGGAAGAAGCGGAGCGGACAAAGGAATACAGTCACAGCGAAGCGACGCTTGTCAATGCCTACTACGACAGCGAACCAATCCAGTACGGGGAGTGGGCATACGGTTATGCTAAAGAACACCAGACCGTCATCCCCGTGCCCAATGGAAAAAAACTGGCTATCCGTTTAGAGAATGACTTGTTTGATCTGACAACGGGGAAGACCACTAACCATAAGCGTCAGCTCGATCTGAAAAAAGGACTGCTTACCCGTTCGTTTACTTGGGAAAATACGCAGGGACATAAACTGGACGTCAAGATCGAGCGGTTCGTCTCTTACGATTATCCTGAGCTGCTGGCGCAGAACATCACACTTACCCCACAGGATGATGGCTGTGACCTTCAGATGGTTGCGAATCTTGATGATTTAAAAGAGCTGGGAAATATCACAGAGGAAGAAAGCAATGATCCGCGAATCAAGGCACACAAAGAGAGGCGCTTCCAGTCCAAGCGTCTGGAAGACTTCGACAACCAGCTGTTGCATATAGAAACAAATAATACACACCTGCATCTGATTGTTGGAGAAAAGAATCAGCTCTCTGATCCTTCAGTGCAGTCACATTTTGAAGATGGGGCGGAAAGCTGGAAGCTGGAAACGAAAAAAGGCGATACGATACAGCTTGAACGATTGATTGCCTATAGCAACATCTTTCATGAGGAGTCAAAAATAGAAGATAAAGCACAAAGACTGACCACGATCTTAAACGAAGCGTCAGCAATCGGTTTCAAAGGGCTCAAAGAAAAGCATATCGCGCATATGGAAGAGTTCTGGGAACTTTCTGATATTGAGATCGTCGGAGATGACGAACTACAGGTTGGGCTGCGCTTCAATCTGTTTCATCTGTATCAGGCAGCCGGCCGCGATGGTAAGCGAAACATGTCCGCCAAAGGATTGTCGGGTGAAGGCTATGAAGGACACTATTTCTGGGACACAGAAATGTATATGCTGCCGTTTTTCTTGTATACGCAGCCTAAAATCGCCAAACATCTTTTAAATTATCGCTATACGATCCTTGAGGAAGCCCGGAACAGAGCAAGGGAAATGGCCGTCGATAATGGCGCACTCTTTGCCTGGCGTACCATCAACGGGAAAGAAGCCAGTCCGTATTATCCTGCCGGGACCGCTCAGATCCATATCAATGGTGATATTGCTCATGCCGTTCACACCTACGTCAAGGCAACTGGGGACAAACGGTTCGGTATGAAAGAAGGGCTTGAGATTTTGGTAGAGACTGCAAGGTTCTATGCCGGCTGGGGACATTTCGACGAGAAGCGAAAAGGCGCGTTCGTCCTGAATGATGTGACCGGGCCGGATGAATATACGGCCATTGTCAATAACAACTATTACACGAATCTCATGGCCAAGCATAATTTCAAGTATGCCGCTGAGATGGTCGAAGCCGTTTTGGAGTCGAATGACGAAGATGGTTTAGGCGTCCTGAAGCGTATCGGTTATGATAAAGCAGAACTTGAGAACTGGAAAAAAGCGGCTGATAAAATGTTCCTGCCTTACGATGATGAACAGCAGCTGACGATGCAGGATGACAGTTTCTTCCATAAAGAAGTGTGGGACATCGAAAACACGCCGAAAGAGAACTTCCCGCTGCTGCTGCATTATCATCCGCTGACGATCTACCGCTATCAGGTCAATAAACAGGCGGATACGGTGCTGGCCCAGTTTCTGTTCCCGGATGAGTTTTCACAGGAACAGAAAGCCAGAGACTACGACTACTATGAATCGGTCACGACGCACGATTCATCCTTGTCGCGTTCGGTGTTCGGCATGATGGCCAGTGACCTCGGTCAGATGGAAAAAGCCTATAACTATTTCATGGACACGGCTCTGATGGATATTACTGACTTGCAGAGCAACACGAGAGATGGGGTGCATGCGGCTAATATGGGCGGTACCTGGATGAGCATGGTCAATGGTTTTGGAGGCATGCGTCTAGTGGAAGACAGGCTCCATTTCAGACCGCGGCTGCCCAAAGACTGGACCTGCGTCACCTTTAAAGTCCAGTTCCGTCATCGCCTGATCAAAGTATCGATCAGCAAAGATGATACTGAGTACACTCTGATCAAAGGTGAACCGCTCGTTATCAGACACTTTGATGAAGAGAAGCATTTGAAATAGGCAACACTATACGAAAAGGGTGCTGACCTTGACTGGTCAGCACCCTTATTTCTCCAGATCCTCTTTTGTTTTGAGCATACTCGCTGTCAGCGAGTATGGCCCGTATTTTCGAACCGCTCATTGTCGGCTTTTTCATGAGTAGGTCGAAATTGTTTCAGTTATGCCTGCTCGAAATGTTTTGCCAGCCGGTGGTAATAGTAAAGGGGAAGTAAGGCCAGCCCAGCTCGAGACACACACTGAGATGGCAATAAAACAGTCTTTTACTTACTACCGGTTGTGTCGATCGATTTGAGAAGGTAAAAGAGACCGGTTTTGTTTGCCACTCCAACCTAATACTGCTCTGGGTGGGTAGAAGTTGGTCTTTTTACTGCCCACCCGAAGTGACAAAAAAGTTTACCGGACAGAACATAGCTTATGTTGAGCATACCAGGGTCGCTTAAACCTGTCAGTTGATCCAATCGTTCATAGTTGGGACAACTGACAGGCCTGACAGCAGTAACGGGCCACTTATACAACCAGACTGCTCTATTAAAAAGAAAGCCTTCGATTTCGAAGGCTCTCCATCTTAAGTCAAATGATTTTTGATCACGATCTCTGGGACAGTCAGGTTTTTGCGCGCTTTGACGTTGGCTAAAATGATGTCTGCCACGTCGTCGGGATCCATGAGATGCTGAATCTCTTCTTTTGAATAAATATCATCCCAGAAGCTGGTTTTCATGCCGCCCATATAAGCTGCCAGGACATGGATATCGGTATCGGCCAGTTCTTTCACGATGCTTTCTGTAAAGCCGCGGGCCCCGAACTTACTGGCGCAGTATACTGATTCAGATGCTTTGCCTTCCAGCCCTGCGGTGGAGATGACTTGAATGATGGTTCCTTCATTGCGTTCTTTCATTTCCGGTAAAACGGCCTGAGTACAGAAGATGGTGCCTTTCAGATTGATGTCGATCATATCGTCGATAGACGTTGATGAGATCTTTTCCGCATCATCGAACACGCCGACGCCGGCATTGTTCACTAATATATCGATAGTCCCGCTTTCTTCTTTGATCTCTGAAAAGACGCGGGTGACTTCTTCTGCAGATGAAACATCCAAAGTATAGGCGGAGACACTGTCCGACTTCATTTTATCTGCCACGAATCTCAACTTGCTGTAGGTGCGTCCGAGCAGGGTGATGTGATACCCCATTTCAGAATACTTTAAAGCCAGCGAGGCGCCTAAACCGCTTCCTGCACCTGTGATCACGACATGTTTTGCTTCCATTACTACTTCCTCCTTCACGGTATCTTTCTTATTATCAAAGTACCAGATAAACCCTTTTTTAGCAACGATTAAGGCGGGCGACCCAGATGGAAAAGAGGAATGCAGGCATAACTCAAGAGGAATGCTGAATCTCACAGGATATAGATTTTCTCTATGTATGTTACAGGTCCTTCAAAACATAAATGACGCATCACATATGTTAGAATTGATATAATACAAGAACGAAACTGAAAATTTTCCTATTACATGTTTGGAGGGAAACTACATGGTAAACATTGAAAAAGCTGATCTGAAAATAATCGAAAGAGAAGAAGCGGATTTTGAATTGAAAGAAGGGCTGAAGTCAGCACTTTTAGAAGAAGCCGCAATCAAACGAGGTTACAAGGTCGAACGTCTCGGGTTTGATACCATGATACTCACGCTTGAAGGCAAGGATCTGCTGTTTCGTGATATGAACGGCCCCCTGTCGTCGGCAGCGATGATGCGTATCGTTGATGACAAATACCGGGCGCGTTCTTTGATCAAAAGACAGAACATCACAGTACCAGAGTCGACCTACTTACGTATTCATGAACGGGATAAAATCAAAGCGTTTGCTGACCAAATCGGTTATCCGGTCGTGCTGAAACCGAACGATCTCTCACGGGGGGAAGGGGTTCATACTAATATCAACGATGAGCGGGCACTTATGGAACACCTTGACAAAATCGCAGAACTCATAGGCAATGAGTATGAACGTATCCTGATCGAAAAACAGTTCAATGGAGATGATTACCGCTTCTTTGTCGTCGACGGGACAGTGTTTGCCGCTTCCAAACGGGCACGCGCGAATGTCACCGGCGATGGGGAGCACACTGTTCTGGAACTCATAGAAGAAAAAAACAGGCTTCGGGCCAAGGATAGAGACTTGAAACACTTCCTCATCCCCACTGAGAAAAATAAACTGGGACGTCTCTACAGAGAGGGACGGACACTGGAAACTGTTCCGGACAAAGGGGAAACGGTCGTGATCCGCGATGAATCCAACATAGCCAGCGGCGGTGATGGGATCGACTTTACAGATACCGCACATGAGGCATTCAAGGGTATTGCAATCAGAGCTATACAGGCTATTCCCGGGTTCCATTACGGAGGGGTGGATATCATCACCAACGACATTACGAAAGAACCGGCAAAAGACGAGTATGTGGTCACGGAAGTGGAATTCAGTCCCGGCCCCATGAGTATGTCTCACTGGGAAGGCAAGCAGCGGGATATGCCTAATCCTATACTGGATTTCTATCTGAAAAATCTTGACAGGCTTTAAACTGATTTTTTCACAAAGTGGTCCCCCAGGGAAGAAAATCCTTCGGGGACTATTCTTATGGATTTTCGGTGAGTGCAGGTCTTTACTTCAAGACTGCGGTGATGAACTGATGAGTGTGACCTTGGCGCTTCAAAGAAAGCTTTGGTCGCCCGAAGCACTCTGAATAAGGCAGTTGAAAGCAGATAGTACTGGAATCAGTAAATCATTTCTAATAATCAGTTTACTGATCGAAATAAGTGCTGAAACAGCTTCTATATTTTCCCAATAAAGTATATAGTAGAATCAGTTTGATCCTACACTACTTTACTGGGAATATTTTCGTGAAATGATAGAATCCTCAAACAGTATAGTTGCAGCGATCAGCTCGTGAGTTTTATACTTAACAGATGCCCCTTTATACTAATAAAGAGAAAACTGAATCAAGTCATTCATTAAGGAGATTATAATGAATCATAAAAGAGAGATACGAAAAGCGATGCTGGTTCTGCTGCTGATCGTTGGACTGGCCTATTATTTTTACTGGGGAAACAATGCGGTCGAAACGACTCATTACACCTACACGAATGAAGCGATCCCGGATAACTTTGACGGCTATACTGTCGTTCAAGTATCGGACTTGCACAATAAAGATTTCCACGGCGAACTGATCCCTAAAATAGAGGAAGCAGATCCTAATATCATTGTGGTGACCGGAGATCTTATAGACAGAAACCGGACGGATCTGGCCTTTGCTGAGGCCTTTCTTGAAGAGGTGATGACGCTGGCACCGGTTTATTTTGTGTCCGGCAACCATGAAGTTGCATCTGGCAATTATCCTGAGCTACGGGAAATCATCGACCAGACGGGGGTCTTAAATCTGGACGATGCCAGCCGGGTCCTGACTCAAGATAATGAGCAAATCAACTTGCTTGGACTGGCTGATCCGCTCACTATGCAACTGGATGACGTTATTGAAGAAGGATCAGAATCTGGTGTCATCAAGCAAACGATCGAAGAGATTTCAACTGATGATCCGGAACGCTTTGATCTGCTTTTATCCCATCGACCGGAGCTGTTTGACATGTATGAGGAAGCTGGCATCGACCTCGTTTTGACTGGTCATGCTCATGGCGGACAGATCAGGCTGCCGTTCATCGGCGGGCTCTTTGCACCATCGCAGGGATTCTTTCCCGATTACACTGATGGCAGATATGTGGAAGACGAGACGACCATGATCCTTAGTCGCGGCCTGGGGAACAGTATTTTCCCGCTGCGGGTCTTTAATCGTCCTGAATTAGTCGTGATCACTTTACACACAGAGTGAGCTACGAGACGAGAAGTGATTTTTTAATGAGAATTGAGCAGACGTTCTTACTTCTCAGAGCGGCTTTACGTATAATAGTCAGTATTGATTGAAAAGTGAGGAGAGATGGTGTGCAGAATAGAAGTAGCATGCACTGGATCGTGGCTGTGGCTATGAGTGGCCTGGCGATCAGTGCCGTTGGATTACCGATAATGACAAACGGGGTATTTATTACACCTATTGCTGACAGTCTGGATGTTTACCGCGGATCTGTCGCCATGCATAATACGCTGACCTTGCTGATGAAGGCAGTCATGTCCTTGTATGTACCCAGACTGATCGACCGGTTCGGTTTTAAACGGACGATCATCTCCGGTGTCCTTCTGGCCGGGGTGTCCAACTATCTGCTGGGATGGGTAGCTTCGCTATGGCTCTTTAACATCCTGGGGACCCTTCGCGGGATCGGAGCGGGGCTGCTGGCATGGGTACCACTGACTATCGTCATCAATGAATGGTTCAATGAGAAACACGGACTGGTCACCAGCATCGTGCTGAGTTTCAGCAGTGTCACGGGAGCGATTTTCTCTCCCATTTTCTCCGGTCTGATCTCATCTCTAGGCTGGGAACAGTCCTACCGCATCATGGGGATCCTGATCGTCCTGTTTGCTTTACCGGCCATTCTTGTCCCCTATACGCTGGATCCCAGAGAGAGTGGTTATTTACCTTACGGCACGGATGATTCACAAGAAGGCAAAGCCAAGGAACGGGCCGTCATCAAACGGGATGAACAGCGGGATGTATCTCTGTTCATCTTCGGACTGTTATTTATTTTCACTCTGTTTCAGACCTTGCTTATAGGCGTGCCGCAGCATTTCCCCGGGTTTGCCCAATCGCTGGATTATTCTTCGGATGTCGGGGCAACCATGCTGTCCATTGCGATGGTCAGCAGTATTGGATTCAAGCTCGGCTTAGGTTATGTCAGTGACCACTGGGGTCCTGTGAAAAGTACCGTCAGCGTTTTGACGCTGATTGGACTTTCCAGCGCCGTTCTGTTGGGTTTCGATCTTGTGCCGATGCTATATGCCGGCGCCTTTCTGTTTGGTGCGGCGTTTTCCATTCCATCGGTCAGTGTCACCCTGCTGACAAAGGAGTTTTTTGGAAGGTACAATTTTACGCGCCTGTTCCCGATCCTGGCTTTCTCGACGAGTCTTGGGGGAGCGATTTCCCTGGCGGCAGTCGGCTTTATTTATGACTTTACCGGGTCTTATGCTCCGGCCTTTGCGGTTGCTTTAGGCATCAATGTGTTGAATATCATCATCTTGCTCATCATCTCCAGTCGGATCACCAAACGTCAGGCGGATAAAAAGAAAAGTGGTTGAGTAAATATCCCTGAAGTCGGTGCCTAGAGCATCGGCTTTTTTTGATGCAGTATGGTGTGATGGACATCATGACTGTACAAAAAGATCGTCAATGAACGATCCTTATCAGAATGCAGCCTGCGAATAGTCTTCGGAGGCAGATCGCGGCCGGAAGCTGAATCCGGGCCAGCTGACACTTTACCTTAGATTTACGTCTGGACTTTTTATATAATGAAGAAAGATAGAGGGAAAGGAGTCAACAATTATGACGATGGAACATTATTTTGAAACGAATGACGGGTCGCGCTTACCTAAAATCGGTTTAGGCACGGTTTACATTAAAGGGGCCAAAGGGGTCCAGAGCACACTTTCGGCCATCCAGAACGGCTACCGCCTGATCGATACGTCGACCAACTATAACAACGAAGGGATGGTGGGGGAAGCGATCAGACGCTCTTCCATCCCTAGAGAAGCGTTCATCATCAGTTCCAAACTGCCCGGAGAGGCGCATGCCTACGATAAAGCCATCATGATGATACAGGAGTCGCTCTACCGCATGGGACTGGATTACTTTGACAAGTACCTGATCCACTGGCCGCTGCCGAAGCAGGATAAATATGTGGAAGCGTGGCAGGCCATGGTGGATGCACAGAAATTCGGTCTTATCAAATCGATCGGTGTGTCAAACTTTCTGGAGGAACATCTGGACCGGATCATTGAAGAGACCGGGGTCGTCCCGGCGACGAACCAGATCGAGCGTCATCCTTACTTCAATAATAAGGAACTGATTGCCGTCAACAAGGAACGCGGCATCCTCACCGAAGGCTGGAGTCCCTTTGGTAGAGATAAAGTGGACGTTTTGGGGATAGATGTCCTGAAAGAAATCGGTGAAAAGTACGGCAAATCAGCCGCACAGGTCGTTTTAAGATGGAATATCGAGAACGACGTACTGACTGTGGCTAAATCAGCCTCACCGGAAAATCAGCGCGCCAATCTGGATGTGTTCGATTTCTCATTGACGCCAGAAGACATCGAAAGGATCGATGCACTCGACAAAGGAGAACCGGGACGAGTGGAAGGCCAGCATCCTAACGAATACGAAGAGTTCGATTAGGGTCGAATCCCTTTAAATTAATATGTCAAAGCGTTCAGCGAACTTATCGCTGAGCGTTTTTATTTAATAAAAAACCTCTTTTATATTATGATTAGGATACAACAGTTTGCAGGAAAAGGATGAGGACGATGGCTAAAGATAACGAAACAGAACAAACCTATTATCAATATGAAAATGAAGAAATCGTAAAAGAATTCGATTCAGATGCGACGGAAGGGTTAAGTTCCGAAGAAGCGCAGAAGCGTCTGGAGCAGGACGGACCGAACGAGATCGAACATGAGGAAGTATCCAAATGGACGATTCTGATCAGACAACTGAATAATGTCGTGATCTACATACTTTTTGCAGCGGTGGCGCTGACTTTAGGCATGGGACACTATTCGGATGCTGTGGTTATCGGTCTGGTCATCATTGCCAATACCTTTATCGGCTACTACCAGGAAGTGAACGCGTCCAATGCCCTGGAAAAAATCAAGGATATGCTGTCGACGCAGGCGACGGTCATCAGAGACGGTAAGCGTGTCGATATACCGGCCGAAGAAGTCGTGAAGGGTGATCTGGTCTATATCGAAGCGGGGGACAATATACCCGCCGACCTTCGCCTGATAGAAGCTGAGAATATGAAAGTACAGGAATCTTCGCTGACTGGGGAATCCGGTTCGGTGAGCAAGGAAGCGGAACCCCTGGAAGGGAAAAAATCCACCGGTGACCAGAGCAATATGGCTTTTTCTTCGACATCGGTCACGAACGGTAACGGTACGGGTGTCGTTGTAGCGACTGCCGAAGAAACCGAGATCGGCAAAATCAGTTCGGCCGTCAGTGAACAGTCGCATCAGAAGACACCATTGATGAAAGAAATCGACGGGTTAGGTAAAAACATCTCGTATGTGATTTTAGGTGTGGCGGCCCTGCTGTTTGCCCTGGGCTTCTTCATCGGCGACTATACGCTCGCGGCCCTTTCACTTGCCGTCATCACCATGATCGTCGGTTCGATCCCGGAAGGACTTCCAGCGACGACCTCTGTGGTTTTAGCCATGGGTGTAAGGACTTTGGCGAATAAAAAGAATACGATCGTCAAAACACTGCCCGCAGCTGAAACACTTGGTTCAGTCGACATCATCGCGACAGACAAGACAGGCACGCTGACACGGAATGAAATGACTGTCCAGACGATCGTGACGACAGAAGACACCTATGAAGTCACCGGTGTCGGGTATTCTCCAGATGGGGATATACTGAAAGATGACGAACCGGTCGATCTTGATGAACTGGAGACATTGAAGGAACTGATCCAGTCAGGATATGAAGCCAATGAAACGACGCTTGAACAGGAAGAAGACAAGTGGATCATCAACGGTGAACCGACAGACGGGGCTTTTCTGACGCTTTATCAGAAAAGTCATAAAACGGAAGAGTCGGATTACGAAGAAATCGACCGGATTCCTTTTGATTCAGACTACCGTTACATTGCTTCACTTTCACAGCATAAAGAAACCGGGGACCAGAAAATCTATGTGAAAGGTTCCCCGGATAAGATTTTTGAGATGGCAGAAGGGTCGGATCCGGACTTCGACCTGTCACACTGGCAGGATAAAGTGGAAGAGTTGTCTTCCAAAGGACAGCGCGTGGTCGCTGTCGGCGTGAAGAAGCTGGACCAGAAGAAGGAAGATATCGATCATCCGGATATGGAAGACGGCATCACCTTCTTAGGTATCGTCGGTATCATGGACCCGCCGCGGGATGAAGTGATCGATTCTATTAAAACCATGCGTAAAGCTGGTGTGGAGGTCAAGATGATCACAGGGGACCATCCAAGTACAGCGAAAGCCATCGCTGAAAAGCTGGGACTGGCAGAAGAGGTCAATACCATCACTGGTCTCGAGCTGGAAGAAATGAGCGAAGACGAGTTGACAGAAAAAATCAATGATTATCACGTTTTTGCCCGGACAACGCCGGACAACAAACTGAAAATCGTCAAAGCGTATAAACGCAGCGGCAAAGTCATTGCCATGGTCGGTGACGGTGTGAACGATGCGCCGGCTCTGAAAACTTCAGATATCGGGGTGGCGATGGGTCAGAAAGGAACGGATGTGTCGAAAGATTCAGCAAACATGGTGCTGGCCAATGACGATTTTTCCACCATGCAGACAGCCATCCATGAAGGCCGACGCATTTACGACAACATCAAAAAGAGTATCCTGTATCTCCTGCCGACGTCGTTTGCCGAAGGGCTGATCATTGCAATCACGCTTCTCCTGCAGAACGACCTGCCGCTGCGGGCCACTCAGATGCTGTGGATCAATATGGTTTCGGCCATCACGATCCAGTTTGCCTTCATCTTTGAACCGGCTGAAGAAGGAACGATGGAGCGGCCGCCGAGAGATACGAGCGAGCCATTTGTGGGTAAGCGTCAGGCCTTTGAAATTGCCTATGTCTCTATACTGATGGCGGGATTGAGTCTGCTTGCATATAATTGGCTCACTACTTCTTACGGTGTCGATCAGGCAACGGCCAGTACCACAGTCGTGAATATCATGGTCATGAGTAAGATATTCTATCTCTTTAATATCCGTACCCGCAAACCGGCCTTCTCAAAAGAGTTCTTCAGTAACAAAATGGCCTTTGTCATCATCGGGATCATGCTCGTACTGCAGCTGATCCTGACGTATGTGCCGTTCATGCAGCGCTACTTCTATACGGAAGGGTTGGATGTACTGGAATGGCTGATCGCGATCGGCGTCGGGATCATCGTCCTGATCGTCACCGAAGCAGACAAGTTGATCCGACTGAAGGTTTTGAACAAAGACGAATAAATGAGTTGAGAGGAGAGCGTTCGTTTGACACGAACGCTCTTTTTTTATGGAATGAATAGGCGTAGTCAACACGATAATGGTTTTTAAGACAACTTCAGCAGTTAGTAATTAAGTTTAAGACCGTACTTGGCGAACTTGACTGATTTTGGGTGATACGTTGAGGGACTCTCAACGTATCTGCCGAAGTTGGAGGAGGTTCGGTCGATAGACGCACTCACGTCGCTCCTACTTACCGAAGTTGGCTAGGTTCGGTAAGTAGGATGGGGGCATTCATTTCTATCAACCGAAGTTGGTCAACTTCGGCGTGTACGACCGGGAGCTCATATCATAACGACCGAACTTCCGTCACTTCGGCGTGTACGACCGGGATACCATATCCTAAAGACCGAACTTCGCTTTATTCGGTCTTTACGTTGATCAAACAAGACTGAATCGACTGAAGTCAGGGGATGTTCGGTCGATTCACTCACTACCAGTTGCTGTACAGACCGAAGATAGGTCGATTCGGTCCTTACAGACGAAAAGAACATTTCAATGCACCGAAGAGAGGGAAACTTCGGCTTATACTAACGCCTCTCTTTATCCTAACGACCGAACTTCCAGAATTTCGGCTCTTACAAACCTAGTCCCATATCCAATCGACCGAACTTGCTGCAGCTTCGGCGTGTACGAGAATAATAGTCATAAGAGTCAACCGAACTTGGACGAAGTCAGCTCGTTCAAACATAAGAGAGTAGTGAAAGCACCTAACCCCCTCGGGAATCACTTCCAAACAATCAAAAACTCCACTGATTTTGGAATCCTGATGCTATACTTGATATAACAGAAACGGAGAAAGAGGCGACAGAGATGTTTACACAGAAGATCGATGAGGAAATAGCGTTGAAGCTGAAAGAGTATCAGGACACTCAGAAAATGTTCGCACTGATCGACGCCTCTCGGAAACAACTGAGCCAGTGGATGACCTGGGTGGATGAGGTGCGGTCACCGGAAGATGTTGAAAAAGTCACACGGCGGCAGCTGCTGCAGTTCGTTAAAAAAGAGGCGATGCATTTTGTGATCCTTTATCGAGATGAAGTGGCCGGAGAGATCAGCCTGAAAGAGATCGACTGGACCATTCAGTCAGGTGAGATCGGGTACTGGCTGGGCAGTGCCTATACCGGCAAAGGAATCATGGCTCGGGCAGTCAAAAGCATGCTGGCTTATGCATTCGAGGAACTGGCTCTGCATAAAGTGGAAATCTGGGCTGCCGAAGAAAATGCGAAGAGCCGGAGGATCCCGGAAAGACTGGGGTTTGTACAGGAAGGCACGCGTCGGGACGATGAACTGATCGGCGGAAAGTACATTACGATGATCATATACGGTATGCTGGAAAATGAGTGGCATCAGGCAAAGGCGAAAGGAAATAAGGAAGGATAGGATGCCGGTCCTATCCTCTTCACTATACCAAATCTTTTCGCACATTTTCACTCAACTAACAAGATTGACCGTAGTCAGTACGTTGCATCTGTCAAACAGAAACAGCTGTTTACCGGTTACGCGCTCAATCTCTTAAGCTCAGGTTTCTTTTAGGTGTATGCCCTCTATCAATGGTATACTAAATTTACTAAGTAATAAGGGATGGAGGATGAGTCATGCACATCTATGCAACAAAAAAAGTCATGCAGGCGTTCAAAAAAGCAGAGAAAATGACTTCAGGAACGATAGAAAATATGACAATACTTGAAGAGAGTGATTCGCCCGAAGAACAGGCATTATTTGAGTGGCACATAAACAGTGTAAAGGTAAATCAGGAGGATCTGCTGATCGTGACACATGATCTGTCGGGGCTGACCCTGCTCATAGTTAATGCTGATACAGAAGACCTGCTCGATTTTTATGAATGGTTTGAAGAAGCTCTCTATGATCTGCTCGGCAAACTGGGATTCAGTCATAAAAGTATCCAGCAGTACCTCACTTATTCCAAGGGGCGTCAGCTGACCCTCGGCAAAGCAACAGATTTTAAAAAAATCGGACGCAATTCTTCAGCCGTCTCTCTGTTGCGGCAACTGGACTATTATCAGGAAAATGAGTATATGGTCCAAAGTTACTGGCAGTATCAAACCAGTCGCTTGAACCGTTCACTTAAACAGGCATCCCAGCCGTTCACACAATTTATCAATGAATATGAGAAAGTCATTGGTCCTGTGAGCTTCAACGTGAACATGGCTGAAATTGAAGTTCGGTTGAAAATGGGCGATCTCCCCGATGTCATCCGTGTCATTCAGATGCCGATGCAGCTTACATTCGAAGATCTGCACCGGGTGATCCAGAAAGTCTTCATGTGGCAGGATGCGCACCTGCATCAGTTTATTATGGAAGATGGAGCAACCGTTATCAGCGCCGAGCAGAAGAGGAGTATGGAACGTTATCAGATGGAAAGTCAAGCAGAGGCTTCTGCTGCAAGTCAGCTCAAGCTGGCAGATGTCATCACACCGGAGGAAAATGGCATCTTCACCTATGTTTACGATTTCGGAGATTCCTGGGAACACCGTATCCGGGTCAGAAGGTTCTATTCTGAGAACAGACGGATGTTTCCCAAGCTCAGCCTGATGTCAGGGGAGCCGGTACCTGAGAATGTCGGAGGGCCACCAGGTTATGCCGATTTTCTGGAAGTTATCAATGATCCGACCCATGACGAACACAGCGTCATCAAAGAATGGGCGAACGATTATTTTACCCGTCTGAATCTGTTCAATGATGTGAATAACTTCAATCATGATTTGACAGTCATGCACTCTTGATTTTTCCCCCGCTCAATATGCGGACGGGCTGTCTGAAGTGGGGGCCCTTTACTATTCCTGAGTATATGAGATTATAAAACATTTCAGATATGGTATGATTATTATTGACTATAGTATGATGAATCCGTGCATTTATCATAAATATGACGCAGTGAGGAATGTCTATGAAAAATTGTATTATCGTTATACCTGTTTTAGATCCAAACGACGCATTCACCCCCTATGTGAAACAGCTGGTCCAAGAGGACTTCAAGTCGATCATTATCGTCAACGACGGCAGTTCCAATGAAAAGACTCAGATATTTGAAAAGCTTGATGAACTGCCGGAAGTGACAGTTCTGACGCACGCCGTCAACATGGGTAAAGGCCGGGCGCTCAAGAATGCGTTCAATTACATATTAAATGATCCTGAATTATCGACTCAGGATGGTGTCATCACCGTCGATGGTGACGGACAGCATAAAGTAAGTGATGTACTTAAACTCTGCAGTGAACTGGAAGGGAAATCTTCCAGCCTGTTACTCGGTGTCAGACATTTTCAGGAAGATAATGTGCCGTGGACGAGCCGTATGGGAAACACCATTACCAGACGTCTATTTAAACTTTTATATGGAGAAGGACTGAATGATACCCAGACTGGCTTGAGAGGCCTGTCGACAGATATCCTTCCGGACTTCGCCGCGATCGAAGGGGAACGGTACAGTTACGAAACGAATATGCTGATCGTGGCTATCCATAAGGGGATCGCGATCAAAGAAGTCACCATCGCAACGGTATATATCAAAGACAATGAAGAAAGTCACTTTAACCCGGTGAAGGATTCTGTAGAAATCTATGTTTTGCTGTTCAAAAATTTTTTTAAATTCATGAGTGTGTCATTCACTTCGTTTCTGATCGATATTTCTTTCTTTCAGATTTTCCTGTTTATCCTTGGTTTTTTGATGACACGCCGGCGGATCATAGCAGCGACGCTTCTGGCCCGGGCAGTCTCCAGTTTGTTCAACTATACGGTCAACCGGAAGTGGGTCTTCGAAAGCAAGAAGCGGTGGAAGCATACCCTTTTCAGTTATTATGGTCTGGTCGCGGTAGAAGCAATGGCGTCTGGACTCAGCGTATACTGGCTGTTCCAGCTGACAGGGATAAAAGAAGTGATCCTGAAGGTCTTCGTCGATGCCATACTCTTCATGATCAGCTACCGTATCCAGAAGTTCCTGATATTCAAATCGCACGAAAATTAAAAACGAGTCCGCATCCTCCAGCCCATTAAGGCTGGAGGAGACGAACTCGTTTCACTTTTATTCGGTTAGTTGTTTACGATGGTCTCTGATACAAACGAATCTGCACGATGCTTTGTCACACCAAATTCTATCGTGTCACCTGTATCCAGATAAGTGATCTGTTCAGTGACACCGATTGGATCATTTACGTCGACTTCAAGATGACGTGCCTCATCTTCATCGGCTTTTTTTACAGTGATCCGGCGATGTGCACTTTGAATGGTCAAGCCGAGCTCATCTTTGATATAATCATATAAAGAGGCCTCTAAATGCTTTCTTTCCAGACCGGGAGCGCGTTCGATAGGGATCGCTGTTTTTTCTATGATCGCAGGCTTGCCATCGACACATCTCACGCGATGGATATTGTAGACGAAACTTCCAGGTTTCAGATTCAACTTGTCCTGAACGATATCGTCAGCCTGTATGACCTCAAAGGCCAGGATCTTGCTGGTGACTTTATGACCATTATTGCTGTGATTAGCAGTGAAACCGTCAAGCTGAGCGGAATTCGTGATACGCTGGATCTCTTTTTGACTCAAATCTTTCACAAACGTTCCGGAGCCGCGACGTTTGATGATCAATCCTTCATCAACCAGTAAATCCAATGCGCGCTTGACTGTCATCTTGCTTGTGTTGTAAGCTTCACACAAGTCCTTCTCAAAAGGCAGCTGTTCAGTCGCAGTATAATCGCCATTAATGATTTTACCTTTAATGTCGGTATATATTTCTTCATATTTTTTCATAACGCACCAATCTTTCTCTAGTAGTTGACTCACTTTATCAATTATAACACACTCATAAAAAAACATTGTAACATTACATGATTTACATGAGTATGACATATTCTATTAAATAACATGTCATATATTTGTTATAATATACTTATTAATAGTAAAAATCAAGCAATCGGAGGGGTAAAAATGTTAAGAAAAGTTAAAGGTGGATTGATCGTATCTTGTCAGGCACTTTCGGATGAACCGTTACATAGTTCATTTATCATGGGCCGGATGGCAATAGCAGCAACGGAAGGGGGCGCCGTGGGCATACGCGCGAATTCGAAAGAAGATATTACAGAAATCAAGAAACAGACTTCTCTGCCGATCATCGGTCTGGTGAAACGTCATTATCCGGATGTCAAAGTGTATATAACAGCGACAATGAAAGAAGTGGATGAACTAATGGATGCGGGCTGCGATATGATCGCCGTGGATGCAACGAAGCAGGAGAGACCTGAAGGAGAAACACTGGAGGCATTCGTTAATGCCATTCGGGGAAAATATGAAGATATCTTACTGATGGCTGATACGTCAACGGTTGAAGAAGGAGTCGAAGCGGAGCGTCTGGGATTCGATGTGGTGTCTACAACACTTGTGGGTTATACAGACTACACCAAAGACCAGTCTATTTTCGCGAACGACTACGCTATGCTCAAAGAGTATCTGGAAAAAGTATCCATACCGGTCATCGCAGAAGGACATGTGGATACACCGGAAAAAGCAAAAGCTGTTTTAGATCACGGTGTACACTCTGTGGTGGTCGGAAGTGCGATCACTCGCCCGCAGGTGATTACCCGGCGATTCGTCGATAGGATCAACAGCTGAACATAACACGACATTCAGAACGCCGCAGCGACTACTTGAGGTAAACGCTGCGGGGTTCTTTTTGTATCAGAATGAAATCGTTAAAGCGGTCATATGGGAAAGGACTTGAGCATGCGGGGAAAATCAATAACCGATATACGGATCGAAGACGATATGGGTAAAGGACACGCCGTTTTTTCTTAAACGTTTGTTGATGTCGAGAACTGTTTTAGGCTTGCCGGCGATATAATAGATCGCATCGTTGCCTAAGGTGTCTGCCAGTTTTTCATAGACTTGACGTGTCTGGTTGCGGTCCTTAGTGTAAAACGGATGAAACCGGGGATTGCCTTCAGCGATCCGGTCGATTTCTTCTTTGAACAAGTGGGTATCTGACGAGGAATAGACAAGAAAAATATCTCGGCGTGTATCGTATTCCAGTTGCTTGACCATGGCACGATTGGGTGTGATCCCTATGCCCGCAGCGATCAGAACGATAGGGGACGTTGTATCTTTCGTTTTGTACCAGCCGAATGGACCGATCATATTCACTTTGTCTCCTTCAGAAAGGGAAAAAAGTGTTTTCTTAAAATCGCTGACAGGTTCGTTGATAGACGTAGCGATCATCAGTTTAGTTTCTGAAGGCGGGGAAGCAATCGAAAATATACGAAACGGCTGACCGCTGACTTTTTTGCCCGGGATCGTAAACACCCCGTGTTCCCCCGGGGCCCAGATGAGGTCTTTTGGATAATTAAACAGAATCACATAATAATCGTCATGTGGATGGGTGATCGAGTGAACTGTCAATGTCGTTCGGTTGAACATGCCTTTAAAGTCATTGATTTTCATGTCGTGGCTCCTTTCATTTCAGTTAAATAGAAAAAACCCGTTAACTCAAGATATACTCAATCAGTTAACGGGCATTTTATTACATGAAATTAATCGCGGACGTCTCTGATTTGTTGGAGTATTTTAACATCTTCATCAGAAATTTCAAAATCCAGCTGTTTGTTTTCGATAATACGGCTTTCATGTGTTGACTTAGGAAGGGGCAGCGTGTCTTTTTCCAGACAGTAACGGATAGCCAGTTGAGCCACTGTTACATCATACTTCTCAGCCATCTCTTTCAGTTCAGGCATATCCAGGACCTGACCTGTAGCCAGAGGAGAATAGGCTTCGACCACAATGTCATGGTCTTTACAGAATGACAGCAGTTCTTCCTGATCTTTACCGATATAGAATGGGATCTGGTTGGCCATTGGGACAATGTCACATTCATCTAAAATCGGCTGCAGGTTTTTGATTTCAAAGTTTGAAACACCGATGGCTTTGATCTTGCCGTCGTTGTATAATTTTTCCATCGCCTTCCAGGACTGAATATTTCCTTCGGTACAGTCTTTACCGATCTCGCTCCATGGCCATGGTGCATGGATAAGATAGAGGTCAAGATAGTCGACACCTAAGTTGGTGATCGTTTCATTGAAGGCCTCGAGTGTTTCGTCATACCCCTTGATTTCTGCAGGGAGCTTACTTGTAATGAAGATATCTTCTCTCGGCGTGTCGAACTCACGGATAGCTTTGCCGACATTTTCTTCGTTTTTATAAGCAAGCGCGGTATCGATGTGTGTGTAGCCGTTTTTCAGAGCCATCGTTACTGAATCATAAGCCTCTTCATTTGGGATCTGCCATGTGCCGAACCCGATACTTGGAATTTTGACGCCGTTGTGAAATGTAAATGTGTCTTTCTTCATACTTTATATTCCTCCTAAATTTTGATCCTTAATAATTATAACGCAAAACGGATGAAAATGCTTACTTTTTGTTTATAAATCTAGTCATAGCTGATGAGAATGATAAATTCGCCATCCATAAATTCATTTTCCTGAATTTCAAGACGTTTTACGATCACCGTCAGACGGGAGTTGTCATCCTCGGTGGTCAGCTGCATTTCTGAAAGAGGGCGTTCCGGATTCATCCTGTTTTGATCCCAGGCTGAATCGATAAGTTCAGACAGATCCTGTTCCAGCAGGACCGTTTCGTTTTCCAGCAGGACAATGGTCAGATCCTCGTCTTTTGAGTTCAGTTCGAGTCGGTAAGGGTCCTGATTAAGTGGGATTTCACGGTCATTCAGCTGGAAAGTAGTCACTTCGACGATTTCGTCGATGCCTTCCGTAGAAAAGACCAGCGGTTCGGTCATATCCAGAGAAATGAATGCATATCGGGGACCGGATGTACCGGGAACCTCTCTATCCTCGGCATAATAGTAATGATAGCTGGAGTCAAAGCCGAACGTGTTCTGAAAGTCTTGATAATAACTGAAGTCTTCAGGCAGCCAGTCCAGGCGGTCAAGCTGTTCCTGCTGATTCAGGTAATTCATACTGTAGCTGAAACGGGCTTTTTCTTCGTTAGTCAGCTCAGTGTCAAGCGGTGTGACTACACCGTCTTCATTGACATAAGGAGCGACCAGCTCATCGATGTTACTGGCCTGATTTCTGATCCCGATCGAAACGGCATCAATGACAGGCAGTATGGATATAACGCCCAGGCCGATCAGCAGGAATGGTATCACTCTTTTTTGAGAGGTCAGAAAACTGTAAATGAGTGTACTGACTATAGAGAAAATCCCAAACAGTAAGACAAAGTATCGGCCGTGTGTCAGACCGAAATCGGCCGTTTTCAGACTTGATGAAACGGTCTGGAAAATGGCTATGACAAGCAGCAGGTAAGGATAGAAGCGACTAAAGAGTTGAGCGATTTTCTTATCCACATGCTCAGCGAGAAACAGCGTCAATATACCGGCGATCGTATAACTGATCAGCATGGGTTCCATCAAGTTGTCCTGCCAGAAGTCCCCGGAAATATTTGTCAGTATATAGGCGATGAGGATCGCACTGAAAACAAGCAGGACCGGAATGATGATATAGGCGATCAGGATTTCAAGCAGCGGGGGGATGCTTTTCGCTTCTTTGACCGCTTCAGTGAGTTCTGTCTCTTTAAAATGCGGCAGCCGGGACAGAAAGTAAACCGGTGCAATGAACTCAAAAACGATTGCTGCACTATAGGCAAACCAGCGATAATCCAGCTCATAAATGAGCGTCGTATAGGCACTGAAAATCGCACTGATGCCCATAAACAGAATAACGGAAATCAGCAGGCTCGAGAATACGGCTTTAATGAAAATGATCAGCGAATCACTGAACAAAAGCCTTTGGTGGAGCGTCGGCAGGGCGATCAGCAGGACGGCCAGAGTAAAGTAGAGGACCATCGTCCGGACCTGACCGGACTGATTAAAGCCCATCGGAGCCTGACGCAGATAAACATAATATAAGAGCGAAAGGATCAGACTCGAAAGCTTGCTTCCCCATAGTATTGCCTTGCTCAGTGGTTTGATTTCAGAAACCAGCTGTATAGAAACAAGGGCCAGCACACCCAGTCCGGCACTTAACGCCTGATTCATATAATCCGAATCGCCTTCGGAGCGTATGGTCAGGATCGTGAACAGGACAATGAGCGCAAGCAGCGCGGTTGCAAGCGGGAAACGTGAGAACGTCGCGAGCCACTGCGTTTTCCTTTTCATGAACCAGTTTTTAACAGACATATCGATCTCCTCCAATTGTGAACCTTTTAATTACTTTCAGTTTACGACTATATGACGCATTTAGCAATCAAATCGCCGGGGTGAAACTTAAGGAAGTCTAACTAGTTGAGTCACTTTACACTTTAAGCAGGATCATTGATTAAGAAGTGAGAGGCTTCGCAAGTGTGCCCATAATTTTGTGAGCAATAAGATAAAGGGTATGCAAAAGGCGGATTAAGTGCCCTTCGTAACGGGAAGAACAGTCTGATGGTCACGCAAAGGTGGATTCCGTGCCCTTCGCAACAGGAAGAACAGTCTGAACGTCACGCAAAAGGAAATTGCGTGCCCTTCGCGATAGAAAATGGATGTCGAACGTCACGCAAAAGTGGATTGCGTGCCCTTCACAATAGAAAAAGCAAACTGAACGTCACGCAAAGGTAGATTGCGTGACCTTCGCAATAGAAAAAGCAAGCTGAACGTCACGCAAAGACATATTGCGTGCCCTTTGCACCAGAATCATCAGAGCGAAGGGCATCCACTTCACTCATTAAGGTTGATTCTTCTAGCATGAAACAACTCTTTGACATAATGAAAGAGATTGGACATCACGTCCAATCTCTCCATCTTATCCGTTCTTTTTGTAAAATGCACGATTCAGCGCCTCAGTACGGGTCTGCATCATCATCTTCGTCAAGTCGCTTGATGCCAATAAATCAAAGGAATGAAAGGCATGAAGAACGCAGTGGGTCTCCACCTTCACCCCGTCTTTTTGCAGGGCTTCGGAAAAGAGCAGCCCTTCGTCTCTCAGGGGATCGTATTCACAGACCTCCACATAGGCATCAGGCAAGCCAGCAAAAGAAGCAGCTTCCATTGGCGAGGCGTACTTATTCGGCAGATCGACTTCATCACGTATATAGAGCGACCACATCATTTTGTTGAGTTTGACACTCCAGAATGGAAAAGTGTGGAGCGATTCAGCTCGCATGCGTGCATCGCTAACAGGATAAATATGAAATTGATAGAAGAAAGGAAAGGTATTTCTGTCTTTATAGTAGAGCAGGACATTGTTTGCCAAAGTGGAGCCTGAACTGTCGCCTCCGATAGCGATTCTTTCAGGATCGATTCCGAGATAGCCGGTATGCTGTAACACCCATTCACTGGCTCTTAGAGCATCGAAAAACGGTTCAGGAAAAGGATGCTGGGGAGACAGGCGATAATCGACGTCAATGACGATGGCATTTGTCTGCAGAGCGTATTCTGCCGTCAGTCTTTTGATATGCGGAGGCCGCGTCAAAAAGAATGAACTGCCGTAGTAGTAAAGTAAGGCTGGAGAGGGCTGTTTTGTTTGCTCCGGTATATATATGATCAGAGTGATCGTGTCTTGATCGGTCGCTGATATCCTGATCTGCTTTACCTTTACACCTGGCGGAAGACGAACGGCGCGTCGGGAAAGGTCAAGGGATCCGTTTATCAGGGGAAGCACCACAGGGGAAAGAAACAGTGCGAGCGGTTTATATCTTTTTACTTCATTAAAAATGGAAAATTTAGTCACAGGCAGGCTCTTTTCTGTATAGTTATCGCGTCTATCATAGTTTAACTTTACAATATTAGCTTCTCCAATAAAATCCCTTTTGATTCAAATCCGGATTAATTTGTGAAAATATGACTTTTTGATATACAATTATAAACAACATAGTGTATAATTACTATATCTATATTTTATATGAAGCGGGGGATCACTGTGAAAAAATGGGCCATATCTTTTCTGATAGCAGCTTTGGCAGCGCTTCTTCTATACATTCCCGTTAATGACCTGCATATCGAATACAATAATCAGCTTTATGAAGAACAGCGTGCAGATGCGAGCGAACACTTAAATATGATCCGTGATGACATTCAAGCTCGTCTGGACAGCAGTTTGTTTTATGCAGATTTTTTTGAAATGATCGTCAGTCAGGATCCCGATATTTCCGAAAGCGAACTTCGTGAATATGGCGCATTTATAGTGGGACGGAATCCTTTGGTCGACAGTATCAGTTTAGCTAAAGACGGTATCATCCATTTCGTTTACCCATTAGAAGGTAATGAAGAATCGCTGGGCTATAATCTGCTGGAAGACCCCGACCGGAAACTCTATCTGGAAGAAGCTATCGATAAACGAAAAGCAGTTGCTCAGGGTCCAGTCAAAACTATTCAGGGTGGAAGAAAGATCTTTAACCGTAAACCTGTCTTTATTGAAAAAATCAGTACTGAAGAGGTGTGGGGATTTGCCAATGTGATCATTGATTTCGATAATCTGGTCGAAGCAAGCCTTTTACCGAATCAGTCTCACGCGTTTGACTATGCCATCAAAGTGGAATCCAAGTGGGTGGAGTCGACATCTTGGGGAGATGAATCTGTCTTTGAAGAGGATGCAGTGACCGCCTCTATTCTTTTACCGGAAAACGAATGGACGATCGCTCTGATCCCTTCGAATGGCTGGAACAGGACCCATACGATCCACAGTGTAGAAACGATTGTTTTCTACTTTTTCATCTTAATTATATTTATTCTGGTTATGTTTTTTGTCCTGCAGTACTTGAAGAAGCGGGAGCTGTCACGTACAGATGCTCTGACACGTCTGTTGAACAAAAAAACATTTGAAGTATCTGTCAAGAGGGTGCTGAAACGTTCATCCAGAAATAATGGTCTGCTTCTGATCGATTTTAATGATTTTAAGAGGATAAATGACACACACGGCCACTTAGTTGGAGATCAGGTCTTAACGATCACTGCTGAACGTCTGATGCATTGTCTGAAGAAGGGGGATCTGATCGGCCGGATCGGTGGAGACGAAATGATGATCCTAGTAAAGGATATCGATGCAGCTACGCTGGAGTCGATCAAAGAGCGCGTCATCCGGCATATTGAAAAACCTATTGTCCTAAATAAGCACATGATCAATCCGTCCATTTCAGTCGGTCAGACCCTGGTCAGTCAATGGCTGCCTTTTGATCATCTTTACGATATCGTCGACAAAAAAATGTATAGAGACAAAACGGTCAAGAAGAGTCGGAAGGCTCAACTGTCGATCTCGTTCGATCTTCCGGATCTGGAATCTTAACTCACATGAAAAGCCACGGGTATTTACTTTTTCTAAATAGTATTTCTTGCTATTTACTAGAAAAACGTTAATTGCCGTGGTTTTTTTGATATGGCACCGCCGTAATGGGTTATAGGGGGGCCGATGCAGAGGATGATGATGCATGACGGAATTAAACATTAACTTTTAACTATCACTGGCAGATCGTGGCCGTTGGTGCTTTAAAAGTCTTCTTATCATCACCCGGACAGGCCTTTTCAGTTTCCATATTTATAGATTTTTACATCAAACAGTTCGGTTGGAGCCACGGTCAGATTTCCAGTTTTTATTCCAAGGCAACCTTAATTTCCGGTTAATCGATGCCCTTTGTCGGCGCCAATGCTCGAAGACAAACAGGCTATAGAGAATGACTAAGTTGATCGGCTTATAAAAGACCATTCATCAATGGTCTTTTTTTCAGTTCTATTTTTTGAAAACAAGAGGGCGTTCAAGGTAATCTGTAGATGGAGAAACATTAAGGAGAGGAGAAAGTCAATGAAGTTAAAAGATAAAGTAGCCGTCGTGTTCGGTGGCACATCCGGTATCGGTGAAGCCACGGCGAAAGCCTATGCCGAAGAAGGCGCTAAAGTGGTGGTCAGTGGACGTGATGCAGAAGATGGCGACCGTATCGTTAAAGCAATCAAGGACAAAGGACAGGAAGCCATATTTGTGAAAGCGGACGTCACGGATGCCTCTGAAGTGAAACAGGTGGTGGACACGGCCATCGAGACGTTCGATCATATCGATATCCTCTATAACGGGGCCGGCATACACGATAAATACAAGTCAGCTGTGGAAGTGGAAGAAGAGGAGTACGAGAAACTCATGGCGGTGAATGTGAAAGGCCCTTATCTTGCTTCCAGGGCAGTGATCCCCCACTTTCTGGAACGAGGCGGCGGCACGATCGTCAATGTCGGTTCGCAGGCGACGCATGTGGCAGGTCCCGGCGGCTCAGCTTATGTGACGTCTAAACATGCGATTGAAGGCTTCACCAAACAGCTGGCTTATGACTTTGGTGAAAAAGGGATCAAGGCAAATCTGATTGCTCCGGGCTTTGTTGATACACCGATGACCGAAGGAATCGAGGATGAACGCTTGAATGATATCCCGGCTAAACGTGCCGGCAAGCCGGAAGAAGTCGCAGCCCTGGCTGTCTTTTTAGCTTCCGAAGATTCAAGCTATATGCATGGCTCTACCGTTACCATGGATGGCGGCTGGGTCACCGGAAGATAATTTATACTGGTGAGGCTGGACATTGATCCAGCCTCTTCTTTTTTGTTTTAATGATCTGTTCGATTCAGTCTATGGAGAGAGGGGATAATCCATCTGATCCGACACATCAGACGGCTCAGAAAAATCTTAGTGCTTTTACCCCCATAAATGGTTCCGTCTGAATTGGCATACTATATGACTGAGGTAGAAGGATCATAATTCAGTTCAATCGACCGTCTCATGGCGTCTTGAACTTAGGATATCTCATTTTCTGAAAATAAGCGGCATATCAAAGGAATTCCTTTTAATGTTCACAAAGACACAATATGTTAACATTATTTATTAAATTATTGAATTAAAGCTTTATTTATGCAGGAATATTTGTTAAACTATTCACATAGAAAAGATTAGGAGAGATCAAAGATGAAAAAAGTTATGTGTGCCTTACGCTTTGTATTTAGAAATGGTGAAACATGGACGGTTAAACGCGAACAAATCGGTGATTTATGGATCAAACAGGTGACAACAAGCTTCGGTCGAATCGGTGATGGAGATTTTGAAGAAATTCATCCCTGCGAGTCTCTGAAAATCGAAATCTTACATGAAGCAGATCACGTGAACTCTAATGACATCAATAAAGGCGGACTCGAAGCCGGTATGTTTGCCCGCGTGACACAGTTCCAGGATATCGAAAAAATGGATATCCTCTATCGCGACAGCAAAAATGGCGAAAAACGCATGGATGTTGAAAAAGACACGATTTATTTCCCTTATAAAGCCCTTGACACTGATGGTCATGACAATGCGCACCAGACTGCTGCGGTCATGAATGAGAAGCTTTATATCGTGATCGATCCTATCCAGACCGTTAAAGATATATACGGTCACTAAGGTTCTGCCTATTCTTAATGTGTTCCCTTACCTCAGCCAGATGGATAACCCCCATCTGGCTGTTTTTTTGCTTAAAAATTGTTTTTCATTTGACCAATCGGTACAATGAGAGGGAAGAGATAAGGGAGGAAAAAAATGACTAACGAAAAATATGCACAGACTTTTACCTTTGATAAGGGTCTGACTTTGAAAAACCGGTTTGTGATGGCACCAATGACGACTAAAATGAGTTTTTACGATGGTGTGATCACGGAAGACGAAAAACGGTACTATCACATGCGGAGCAAGGAAGTCGGAGCAGTGATCACGGCTGCAGCCAATGTTTCTGAAAATGGTAAAGGCTGGGAAGGAGAACTCGGGGTCTATGATGACAAGCACATCGCTGGTCTCAGCGACCTGGCCGCTTCTATTAAAGTCAATGGCACGAAAGCCTTTCTGCAGCTCTATCATGGCGGTCGGATCACCCAATCGTCAGTCCTGAAAGGGACTCAGCCGGTCGCACCCAGTTCAGTGAAAGCACTGAGACCGAATTCAGAAGTACCAAGAGAACTGGAAGAAGAGGAAATATATCGGATCATTGACGACTACAAAGAAGCCGCCATCCGAGCGGTCAAGGCCGGGTTCGATGGGATCGAGCTGCATGGGGCGAATACGTACCTTATACAGCAGTTTTTCTCGCCGCATTCTAACAGACGCACGGATCAGTGGGGCGGAAGTATGGAAAAACGTTTCACATTTATCGATAAACTGGTGGATGCCGTGACCGCTGCTGCAAAAGAAGCGGCTGCAGAACCGTTTATCGTCGGCTACCGGTTTTCACCTGAAGAAATCGAAACGCCGGGGATCCGCTTTAACGAAACACTCTATCTTGTCGAGAAGCTGTGTCAGAAACCGCTGGATTACCTGCATGTGTCATTAAGAGATTATAAGCAGGTCTCTCAACTGGACGACTACCAGGACAAGCCGATGCTTGCTTATCTCAATGAACAGATCGATGGCCGCATACCTTTTATCTCGGTCGGAGATATCCGAACAGGGGAAGATGCAAAAGCTGCTCTGGAAAACAGCGAACTCGTCGCTTTGGGTCGCGTGCTGCTTTCAGATCCCAATTGGGTCTCCAAAGTCATGGCGGATAAGGAAGAGATGATCCGGTATAATGTGGCGGAAGAAGAACGGGATGTGCTGGCATTGACAAACGGTGTCTGGGGATTCATGCAGGGCATGATGCCGGATCGCTTAAGATAGGTCCAATGATTGAAAAGCGAGTAGAAACTTTGATTTAAAGGCTGACCTTAAGGATGTGATTGCATGATAAAAAAACTGTATGCCAGGTTTGAACAATTCATCGATTACTTCCTGTTCGGACTGGCTACTGCAGTCATTGGCATCTCGGTTTTTTACGTATTGAATGAACTGATCGGCTGGCAGTATCTTATAGCAAATGCCGTATCAGTTATCACCGCGATCCTTTTTTCTTATACAGTCAATAAACGCTATGTCTTTAAGACCAAAACCCGATCGCGCAGAAAGTTTTTCAGAGAAATCGGCTTGTTTGTATCCGTCAGGATAACGGCCTCCTTACTGAACATGCTCGGGCTGTTCATTCTGGTCCGTTTTGTCAGCATGCATCCCACCTGGGCTAAAATTTCCGTCGAGATCATTATAGCGTCAACGAGTTACATTATCAGCCGCAGACTCATTTTTAAACATCACAATTAACTGGAAAGGAAGAGATGAATGGATAAAGCATTGATCAACATTGACTACACCATCGATTTTGTCGCAGAAGACGGCGCGCTGACTTGCGGAGAGCCCGGTCAGGCTGTTCATGATAAAGTGCTTGCCCTGACGAAAGAGTTCTATGAAGCGGGTGAGTTTGTCGCATTCGCGATCGACAAGCATACGGAAAACGATCCCTATCATCCGGAGACCGGCCTGTTTCCGCCGCATAATATCGATGGAACAGAAGGGCGTTTACTCTATGGCGAGCTGGAAACCTATTACCAGGAAATAAAAGCGGCCAAAAATGTTTACTATACCGATAAGACGCGTTACAGTGCCTTTCATGGTACCGATCTGGAAACCAAACTGAGAGAACGCGGGATCACTGAAGTGCACCTCGTCGGTGTCTGCACGGATATCTGTGTGCTGCATACGGCCGTCGATGCTTATAACAAAGGGTTTACTGTCGTGGTACACAAGGATGCAGTGGCCAGTTTCAATCAGATGGGGCACGAGTGGGCTCTAGGACATTTCCAGGAAACCCTCGGTGCAAACGTCGTCTAGTCAAGGACTAAGCGCAAACGAAAGAGCCTCTGCTTCTCATCTCGATCACGAGAAAGCAGAGGCTCTTCAGTTTTCAGCTGAATTGTATATAAATACTCAAATCGAACGGTTCATCTTCTTCACGAACGCGCTGGGAGGCTGCATCGTAATATTTATAAGGACCGCCCTTGATATAGGCAAACGCCATTAAAATCGTCGTCTGCAGATAATGTTTGACATCCAGGTTGAATTTTTCCGGTATCTGCCCCAGTAGGACCCCTTCTATGTAGAGGTCGAAATTCCCTTCAGAGGTCGGGATGAGGGTTACATTATGCGTGCACAGACTCTCATATTTATAAATTTCCTTATTTCCTTCTTTTATACTGATATCTTTTTTCCCGATGTAATACCGGTGCGTTCTGTCTTTTTTTATCATGCCCTTAACTATTTTATTTATCGTTTCCTGATCAGCAGTCAACTCGCTGGCCTGGAGATAATGTTTACTTTGAATAGACAGGACATCGCTGGATTTTTTTATCGTATTCATGCTTAAAAAATCGATCGATTGAGTGGAATGATTTTTTACAAAGGTTTTTAATCGGTCATATAAGCTCAAGACATATCCCCCTCTCAAAAAAATTGCGTTTACAGGTCGCGGCAAGTTGAGGTCCGCTATTTTATCCTAACTAAGATAAACCCTGTTTTCAAATAATAAGTCTTATTCTTACTATCGACTAAGATAGGTCTGAGTTAATAAATAAGAACAAATAAATCACTCATCTTCTGATTTTGTTCAATCATTTAAAAAGCAGGGAATAGGGGAACCGTGCTTTTATTTCATCCAGATAAGGATTGTCCTCGCCTAAAACCGTCTGCAGCATGTCATTTGCTCTATGTAGCGACATATAGTCAAAAATTTTAACGAGTGAAAGGGGCGGATGACCGGCAGTCACTGAAGTCAGTTCTTTCTTAACAATATTGAGATCTTCATACCGGCTCTCTTCATAGAAAGGGGCAAACATATTCTGGAGATCTCTGGAGAGCGCTTTGGTCGTATGGTAGAGTCTGGATGTTTTCATGAACATATCGTCTACTTTCTTCCTTGGAAAGGGGAGAGTCAGCTCGTGCAGCTGCCTGATCTTTAAGCAGGTCAACTGACTGGCAACCTGTTCTTCATAATAGAGGACATGGTGAAAGGCGATCCAGCTGGAGTGATTCTTAGCCGTTCCTTTAACGGGTACGAACATGGTCTCACCGACCACATAGGGGCAGCGCTGGTTGATGCCCAAGGTCTTGCCGAACTGTTTGACGAAGCCATAGTCGACTCGGCAGTAATCAAAATAACGCTTCATTATCTTTGATGTCGTTTCTTTAGACTTCAGTATTTCACCAGACAGCTGAAAGACAAGTGTATTGTATTCGCAGTCAGGATAAGAAGATAAATCGTAAATGTAAAAAGAATGCCTTGAAATAAGCAGATGTTGCTGTTCGATCGCTTCGTTCAGTGAGCGACTCAATGTTTCGGCGTTGATTTCCAGCGTGCGTTTTGACTGATAGAGGTTACTATGTATGACGTAAGGCGGTGACTCGTCGTGCAGGAGACTGTTTGTATAAAAGGACGTTAAATCTCTGTAAATATGGATCGGTTCATCTTTTGAAAACTGGACCATGACGTTTGCTCCTTCGTTGAATACCTCAAATTAAGTTAGCGCTTTCAAATTCAGGCGGCGACTAACCGGTAGAAATAGTGTATCATATCACTTGTTTCAATGAATGATGATTGCTGTCTATTTGCATTAAAAATTGATGATAAAGGGTATATTTACAGAGGTGAAAAGATAGGTTTGTCGACCGCGGTTACCGACTCTGTTAGAGGTGTTCTAAAGGTATCGACCGGCAGATAAACGACCGGATATCTTAGTAGAAGTGTTCAGATCCAGCAGTATAAACGATTAAATATCAGGTAGTGTTATGGTATAGTAAATATATATAATGGTGATAGGGAGTGGGGGTAAGGTTGAATTTCTGGATGAATTTTTTAGTGCTTGTACTGAACTGGTCCGTACTCGTCTGGCTGAATAATGGGGGAGTGCTTCTGATGCTTTGGAGCGCAGCTTTTTTTGCCGCCTATTTCATGCTTCCCATCCTGGAAGAAAAGCTCAGGGAGAGTCTGTTCTATCTGCTCGCCGGCGTGGCTATCGTGACCTTCTGGACATCACTTACGTCTCCTCATTTGTGGCTCCTCCTTCTTGTCCTTTGTCTTGACTCTAGTTTGTTTATGCCGGGAAAAGCCTTTATACGCTATGGTCTCATTTCTTTAGGACTGCTCTCAAGTGGTCTTGTTATGTTGAACCACTGGCAGTCATTAGCCAGCGCTGTATTTTTCTTCGGTTTCAGCCTCTACGTTTTCAGGGCCTTCAAAGAGTCAAGAAATACGAATCACATCACCGAAAAAAATCTTAAAAAAATCTCAGACGATTATTCAAGAATGAAGCGGCAGATGGTGACCCGAGACCATATGGCGAGACAAGAGGAACGCAGCCATATTGCCAGGGAGATACATGATTCAGTAGGGCACCGCCTGACCGCGCTGCTGATGCAGCTGGAAGTGGCTCGTCATAAAGCAAACGACAGTGAAACGAAAGCCTATTTTGCCGGTTTAAAATCCCTGGCTCAGGATAGTCTTCATGATACCCGATCTGCGGTCAAAGCGCTCAAATCAGATGAAACGTCAGGGATACAGGCCGTGGTTCACCTGATCCGCAAACTGGAAGCGGAAAGCCATCTGGAGATACGGTTTGTCATTCAGTCTGGCGTATTGGGGCTTAAGTTATCCAATGCCCAGTCTGTCACTGTTTACCGGTCCATCCAGGAAGCACTGACGAATATGATGCGTCACAGTCAGACAAAGAGAGCGACGATCGAATTTACGCATCTTGGCGATCGATACCTGCAGTTTAAAGTGTCTCATCCCGTCCGCTTTAAAGTGAGGATCAAGGAAGGCTTCGGCCTGACCAGCATGCGGAACCGACTGGAAGAACTGGGCGGGACCCTGTCGCTGACTCAGGATCAGAAAGAACTGAAAGTCATTGGACAGTTTCCTTTAAATCAATGAATTATGTATCAAGGAGTGGATGCAGTCGATGTATACGATAATACTAGCCGAAGATCAGTCACTTGTCAGACAAGGACTGAAAATGATGATCGAAACGGACCCTGAACTGAAAGTCATTGGGGAAGCGGAAACGGGGAGGGAGGCCATCGCGCTGTGCGAGAAGCAAATCGTCGACCTTGTCATCATGGATATTCGTATGCCGGAAATGAACGGCCTGGAAGCCAGCCGGCTGATCCGCAAGCAGTGGCCGGATCAGAAAATCCTTATCCTGACCACCTTCAATGATGAAGCTTACGCTATGGAAGCGTTAAAAAGTAAGGTCAATGGTTATCTTTTAAAAGATGGCGATGTGGAGGAACTGAACCGGTCGATCAAAGCGTGCCTGAATGGTGGGCTGATGATCGAAGGGCAGGTCGCTGCAAAAGTCATGCCACAACTGATCGATCGATCCGGGCAGAAAAGAAAAGCCCCTGAAGTGGGTCTCACTGAAAGCGAACGTGAAATCGTCGAGAAGATCGCTGAAGGTAAAAATAATCAGGAGATTTCAGAGGCGCTGTTCCTATCGGTCGGGACCATCAAAAACAAGATTTCTGTCATTCTGGATAAACTTGAATTGCGTGACCGGACGCAGATCGCGATCTTTGCTTTGAATCATCAGATCAAAGAGTGACTTGAGTCATCCTGATGAATGACTCGAGACAGTAGGCACCGGTCTCTTTTTTTTATATGATTTAACTACAGATAAGGAAAGAAGGGTTACTTATGCTGGAAACGAAAGCATTGACAAAAAAATTCAAGTCCTATGAAGCGGTCTCCAATGTCAGCCTGTATTTAGAAGAAGGGGAATCAGTCGGGCTGCTCGGTCCCAACGGTGCCGGGAAGTCCACAACGATCTCCATGATGTCGACATTGCTTCCGCCGACTTCCGGTGAGGTCCGATATAACGGGGTCGATGCCCTGAATAAACCGCAGGAATTAAGGCGGGTGTTAGGGGTTGTCCCTCAGGAAATCGCTTTGTATGAAGAGCTGACAGCGTATGAGAATATGAAGTTTTTCGGACGTATTTATGGACTGAAAGGCCAGAAGCTCGAACAGCGCATCAAAGAGGTGCTGGAACTGATCGGGTTGACGGAAAGGAGCAAAGATCGGGTCGAGACTTATTCTGGAGGGATGAAACGCCGCATCAACATTGGGGTGACCCTACTGCATGAACCGCGTGTCCTGATCATGGATGAGCCGACTGTCGGAATCGATCCCCAGTCACGGAATTACATTCTCGAAATGATCCGCCGGTTAAACAGGGAAAAGGATATGACGATCCTCTATACCAGTCACTATATGGAGGAAGTGGAAAAATTGTGCGACCGCATCTACATTATGGATCACGGTGAAATCATTGCGTCAGGCACGAATCAGGAGCTTAAAAATATCCTGGCAAACGATGAAACGATCCGGATCGATGTCGAGACGCTCTCCAAAGACTTTGCTGACCGGCTGTCTTCCCATGACGTCGTTCAGAAAGTGACCCAGGAAGGAACAGGGTATAAAGTCATTGCCACAAAAGGCGATGATCTGCTTGGCGACGTCTTTGAACTGGCAAAACGTTCACATACGAAAATCACCAGTGTGGTCGTTCAGACACCCACGCTGGAAGATGTCTTTCTGCATCTGACGGGCCGTACGTTGAGGGATTAGAGGAGGGATGAGATGTTACATTTAATAAAAAAAGACTTTCAGCTTCTATCCCGCAGCCGTTCCGATCTGATGCAGCTTTTGCTGATGCCGTTCCTGCTCATAGCTATACTGGGCTTTGCTCTGGGGGATCTGCTGTCGACCGGCTTTTCCATCGAGCCTTTTCCTGTTGCGGTCGTAGAAGAACAGAATGAGGATGAAGCGGAAGAAGCCTTTGAAAATCACTTGATGGCTATCGGTATGGGAGAAGCAGAGAGAGCGCAGCTCCTGGCTGTCACGGACGAACTGGATCCCAGGGACGAACTGTTCAATGTCCTGGAAAGTGATGAAGTCAGTGAATGGGTCACCGTTTCAGAAATGTCGAGCCGTACCTCAGCAGAGGAAGCCCTTGAAGAAGGTGAGGTAGAAGGGGTGATCGTTATTCCTGAAGGCTTTTCGGAAAATCTATGGAAGACTGTCCTCTTGAATGAACAAACCGTGTCCGAACTGGATCTGGCGCTGGTAGACTTTCAAAGTGTACCGGCGGATATCCTGAGAAGTATCACCAGATCATTTGTGGACCGTTTCAACCTCGAATTGTCGATCGCTCTCGCTTTAGAGGGCGAAGAGGAGACCGCTGCTGCCGCTAACGACTATGGTGAGATCGTTTCGCTGAATGCGGTAGAGCCCATCACTTCCTTTCAATATTATACGGTGGGCATGGGGATGATGTTCGCCCTTTACACTGCTCCAGCACTGGCGAGTCGGGCATTTAAAGAGAAAGAACAGCACGTCTTCGGCCGACTGATCGTCTCCGGGACCCGGCCCATAAACTATCTCTTGAGCAAACTCGTTTCCGGTATGTGGATCACGTTCGTTCAAGTCGCTATCCTCTTTGGGTTGAGTACCCTCGTCTTTGGCACGTTTTCCGGCAGGGAGCTGTCATTCTGGCTGGATGCCGGCCTGGCTACGCTGATCCTGTCATTTGTCGTAGGGGCGATCACCAGTCTGCTGACATCCATTGCGCTCTATTCAAACAGCGATGCTACAGCAAGTACCTTTGATGGGCTGATCGTGACGCTCTTTGCATTTCTTGGAGGGAGTTTCACCCCGGTCGAACAGTTTTCGGAGAGTTTGAAGACATTGGGGAACTGGACCCCGAATGGTGCGATGATGACCAGTTATCTGCAGCTTCTGCAGGGCTTTTCTCTTTCAGAAGTCTCATCTCTTATGGTTAGAGTCGTCATCATGGCTGTCGTGCTTGCCGCAATGAGTATTGTGATCTTTCCAAAAAGGAGGCTGGATTAAATGTGGACGGTATTTAAACTGCAGTGGCAGCGTCTCTTCAAAAAGCCTTTACTCGTCCTGTTCTTTTTAGGATTGACAGTGCTTTTCGTTTACTTCATGGGTGGAAGCCAGGGCAACCAGCAAATCACCGTACGGACCTTCAGTCAGGAACTGTCGAGCGAGGAATTAGATGAATGGCTCGCCAAGCTGAACGAAGATGACACGTTTATTTTTGAAGAGAGTGATTATGACACCGTTTATGAACGGATACGAATGAATAAAACAGCCTTTGCTCTGGAGCTGAATGAAGACGATTACCGGTTTTTAGTGGGACGCGAAAATATTGAAATGTCTCCGATCATTCAGCATGTCGATCAGATTTTTACGCGTGAAAAAAGGCTGTCGGCCATCGCGCAAAACGATGGAGCGGATCCTGTGGAAGTGGAGACCTTTATCACCTTAAATACGGAGGCCGGTAATGAGGAAGCTGCAACCAACCAGGCCTATCCCATTATGCTGTTAGTCGGCATGACGTTTTTCTTCTCGATTTTTTCGATCCTGCTTTTGATGATCAATCTTGTCGAAGAGAAGAAAACGGGAACGTGGAACCGGCTGATTTTTTCTCCTTTGAGCAAAACGACGATTTATTTGGGTCAGCTGCTGCATTACTTTTTAGTCGGCCTGTTCCAGATCGGTCTGGCATTCGTTATTTTAGACGCTCTTTTAGGCATCAGTCTGGGGAATAATTATATGGCTATGCTGGTGGTGACGGTGAGCTTCGTGTTCGCCATTGTTTCCCTGGGTCTGCTGATCATCGGATTGGTATCGTCACCGCAGCAGCTGCAGGTCGTGATCCCGATCGTCGCCACATCGATGGCAATGCTCGGCGGAGCATTCTGGCCGCTTGAAGTAGTCAGTAACCGCATCCTTTTATTTCTTGCAGAGCTTATGCCCATCAAACATGGCATCCAAGGAATGATGGGGGCTGTGATCCAGAACAGAGGGGTCACGGAGCTGTTAGAACCAGTCTCAGCTCTGCTGCTCATGGGGGTCCTGTTCATGGGCATCGGGCTCAATCTGATGGAACGAGTCTCTGAAAAGCGAAGCATTTAGAAAGATGAAAATGTAGACGGAAGATGATTGACCACTCTGGTCAGATATGGTAATGTAACCGTATAATCAGAGTGGTCGATTTTTTTACGTATGCTGACCGGCCTGGTCAAAAAGGTTTAAAGCAGGGAGGTAGTTACGGGGGAGGCCTTTATTTCTACGGAGATGAAACCAAAACGGCTCCTGTTAGCCACCATTGGATTCCGCAGGCAGAGATGGCTGAGACGTGTATGTAATCTCTTTCATCTCTTACGTTATACGATGCGCCGGTATACTAAGTAAGGAAAAGAGTGACCTTACCTGACACGTCATCGCATGATGCTGAGAACTGGGTTCAGGAGTACGGTAATTAATGATACATAAAGTAAGAGTGTGATGGAGGAGAGATAATCAAATGGAAAAAATTATTGAAATCCGAGGACTGAAAAAAGCTTTCGGAAAAACACAGGCTTTATCGGATGTAAGTTTCGACGTTTCCAAAGGGGAAATCGTGGGGTTTATCGGTCCAAACGGATCGGGAAAGTCGACCACGATCCGCATCCTCTTGGGTCTGATCAAAGCAGATGAAGGCAGAGCATCGATTTTTGGACAAGATGTCTGGGACGAAGCTGTAGATATTCATAAACGGGTGGCGTACGTACCTGGAGATGTCAGCTTATGGCCGAATCTGACAGGCGGGGAAGTCATCGATCTCTTCCTCAGTATGCGCGGTCAAAAAGTTGACAAGCAGAGAAAAGAAGAACTGATCAAGAAATTTGAATTTAATCCGACCAAAAAATGCCGCAGCTACTCAACAGGGAATCGCCAAAAAGTCGCTCTGATCGCAGCGTTCGCGGCTGATGCGGATGTGTACATTTTTGATGAACCGACAGCCGGACTGGATCCTCTGCAGGAACGTATCTTTCAGGAACAGGCACGCGAAGTGCAACAGAGGGGCGCCAGTGTTCTCTTATCCAGTCATATTTTGTCAGAAGTCGAACAGCTCTGTGACACCGTTGCGATTATCCGACAAGGCGAAATCGTGGAAGCCGGTTCAATGAATGAACTGAGACACCTGACACGTACACAGATCGTGATGAAAACAAACGAGAAGGTGCCTTCGCTTGAAGAGCAGGATTTTGCTCATGACGTCTCACGTGAAAAGGGAGAAATCATTTTCCAGCTGGATAGTGATAAAATGCCGGAATTTCTGCATTTTATCGCACCCTATCATGTCACAAAGCTTGAAAGCGCGCCGCCGAAACTCGAAGACTTGTTCATGCGTCACTATGAATCGACGAAAGGAGGGGTCTGATTGGCTCAAGCATTTATGCAGACAGCGCGGTTGTTTCGTTTTTCTATTAAGAAAGACTGGGGAAAAATCAGTTTGTGGCTTTTGGGCTCGGCCTTTTTCATATTCGGGGGACTATTTGAAATTGTTCAACTTTTCGGTGGTGATCCGGCCGAACGGGAAACGTTAGCTTTAGTATTTCAGAATCCAGGAATGATTGCCTTATTTGGACGGGCTCTCGGAGAACAGAATTTTACTAACGGTGCGATATTCACTCAAGTAATGACGATCATGACCTTTATTTTAACAGGTATCATGTCGATCTTGCTGGTCGTCAGAAATACCCGTTCTGAAGAAGAGGACGGCATCCTGGAGCTGATCCAGGCTCAGCCGGTTGGACGTGTGGCTCATACCGCGGCTGCCATCTTACTTCTGGTCACAACGAATATCCTTGTCCTGATCATTTCCGTTGTTATTCTGATGGCGTTAAAAGACAGC
The DNA here is from genome assembly GCF_900112455.1 of Alkalibacterium subtropicum. Taxonomy (GTDB): domain Bacteria; phylum Bacillota; class Bacilli; order Lactobacillales; family Carnobacteriaceae_A; genus Alkalibacterium; species Alkalibacterium subtropicum. The sequence goes on from NZ_FOLT01000011.1 coordinate 49,007, forward strand.
AGCATGATGCTGGAGGGCGTACTGCTCACCGGTACCATTTACGCCACTTCAGGGATATTTTTTGGAGCTGTTACGCTGGTGACCGCTCAACTCTCGACCAATGCAAGAGGCGCCATGATGCTGGCCTTTGGTGTACTGGGTGTGTCTTATATCATACGGATCATCGGTGACGTGAGTCTGTCGTTCCTCAGCTGGTTCTCCCCAATGGGTCTGCTATATAACACCGAACCCTTTGTCAAAAATGACTGGTATCCAGTTTTTATCAGTCTAGGTACCAGTCTGCTGCTCATTGCCTTAGCGCTTTTTCTGAAACAGAAACGGGATATGGGGTCAGGACTGCTTCCGGACAAAGAGGGGGAACGTCATGCTTCTGCTGTTTTGAAAACGCCAGTCGGTTTTGCTTTGAACCTGATCAAAACACCACTGATCGTCTGGACTGTCGCCCTGATCATTTTGGGCGTTACCTACGGCTCAGTCATAGGGGACTTGGATAGTTTACTGGAAGGCAATGAAATTTTGAATCAGATCATTGCCGCAGAGGAAGGTGTCAGCATTTCCCAGCAGTTTTTGGCCATGATCCTTGGTGTTTTGGCCTTTATCTCTTCGATCCCTGCTTTACAGTTTCTGTACCGTCTACGCACAGAAGAAGTGAAAGGACGGCTGAATAACGTGTTTGCCGGAACGCATTCCCGCTATGTTATTTTAGGTACGTTTTTTCTATTGAGCGTGTGCGTTGCGTTAGTTCTGCAGTTATTGGCGTCGCTTGCCTTTGGTGGAGCGGCTGTCGCCATGGACTTTAATGTTGAGTTTATCGACGTTCTGCTTGCAGCAATGGCTTATGTTCCCGCCGTTTATATATTGATCGGAATGGGAACGCTGTTTTTAGGCTGGCTGCCGAAACTCACCGCTATAGTCTGGGTATATTTAGTTTTTATCTTTATTAATCTGTATTTTGGCGAACTCTTTAATTTTCCAGACTGGCTCAGAAATCTATCGGCCTTTCAATATGTACCAGAGATACCGGTTGAAGAGTGGAGCTGGCCGGTTGCGTTATCACTGACTGGCGCTGCTCTCGCCTTTTCCGCTATCGGATTCATTGGTTATAGAAAACGCGATATCGATTAACTGGATAACTGATTTAGATGATTGGACAGACGGTGGGCGGGCAGCTCAGCGTCTGTTTTTTCATAGTTGAGTGAGCGATTCGGTTTATTCAAAGTGCTCAAAAGGACGAACACGCCGAAGTCAGGGTACTTCGGCTTTTTTAGAAATTTTCGAAAGACGAACACGCCGAATCCGTCAAACCTTCGGCGTGTTCGCCAACATCTTCCATTTGAAGAGACCGAACCATAAGATGTTCGGTCTCTTCAACATCTCCCGTCTACCCAATAAGCCGAACCGGCGCTGAGTTCGGTCTCTTCGTCACTGAAGTCTATTCCAATAAACCGAATATCTCAATGTTCGGCTTGTCCAGACCGACCAGTCATCTGAACACGCCGAACCCTTTTAAATCTAAGTATACCAAAGGAATAGAAAGAGATATTCCAACAATTTACTGATAAGTACTAGATGAGATCAGGATCTATAGATCCTGATCTTTCAATTGTAAGGATTTTCAAATAATTTCAACTTTTTACTACGTTAAGTGTGGTAATTTATGCGTGATAGTGATAGACTGAGTACAACGACAGATGAAGTACTTTTTTTCCTTGTCCAAAGTAATCACTTATACATAATTAAATTAAAGAGGAGGAGAGAATGAGTGATCAGCAGTGACGTCATCAGAGGCTATAATGACACGTTTCTCCTGTCCTTATTGGCTCAGGGAGATTCTTACGGCTATGACCTGTCCAGACAGATTCGGGAACTGACTGATGATGCTTATATCATCAAGGAAACAACGATGTATTCAGCCTTTACGCGTTTGAAAAAGAAAGGCTACATCACCTCTTATCCCGGGACTGTCACTCAGGGGAAAAAGCGCACGTATTACTCCATTACTGAAAAAGGCAAAAACTATTTAAAGGAAAAAAGGCAAGAGTGGCGTATTACCAAGGAAGTTGTCGATAAATTAGTTGGAGGGGATAATAAATGAATACGATCAGAGAATATATCGAGCAAATGTTCAAAGGCGTTCCGATGACCGAGGAAACAGCCCAGTTAAAAGCGGATATCCTGGCTAATCTGGAAGATAAATATACGGCATTAAAAGACAGTGGGGCATCCGAACATGAAGCGATCGGCACGGTGATTGCTGAGTTCGGGGATATCGATGAGCTGCTGGAAGAATTCGGCGTGACCCGTGTAAATCAACAGGTCACGACAAACTATGAGACGATGGGCGAGTCAGACTTGAGACAATATATTCAGGCAAAAGGAAAATTGGGATGGAACATCGGGCTGGGCATTTTATCCATTCTGGCGGGTATGGCGGGATTGCTCCTATTTTTAGCTTTTCAGGCTGTGCTGCCCGGAGCCCTTTATATCGGCCTGTTCTTTCTTTTCAGCTTTTCAGTCATCGGCATCGGTCTGTTTATTATTGAAGGCATGAAGGCGGGCGATCTAAAACGCTTTAACTCGCCTTATATCATTTTCCCCAATGATAAAGAACAGTTCATCTCTGAACAGGAAGACTATAAGCGGTCGTTTATTTTCAGTATCGTTGCCGGGGTGTCTCTGTGCATTATGTCGATCACGCCCATATTGATGGGCGCATTGACGACACTCCTGCCGGTCCTTGTCGGGGTTGCTTTTTCCCTGTTGCTGATCGGTGTCGGGATCATCTTCTTTACCTACAGCGGCAATATCTGGAATGCGTATGAAAACATCAAGCAGAACGGTAAATTTGTCGAAGTGATCGAAGAAGAAGCCGCCAGAGACGAGCGAAACAGGAAAATGAATTACATCATCGACGAAATCTACTGGCCTATTATCGTGGTCATCTATTTTGTCTTCAGTTTCACTCAGGGGACATGGGCGTGGTCGTGGGTCATTTTCGTTCTTGCAGGAGCTTTGGAGAGTACGATCAAATCACTCGCCGGCAGCTGGGAAAAGACCTAGACGGCTTGTCAAATTAGAATGGATCAAAAGAAAGCGGGAGCATATGCTTCCCGCTTTTTTATCTTTATTGCCTCTGCAGCAGCGAACGTTTTCAAGACATGTCACACACGACGCTTTTGCATGGTATCGGCTGACCCGTCGTAGACTTCCTGATGTGTCTCTTTGCCTGCTGCTTTACGTTCATAGCTTTGAATAAGCTGGATAAAAAAAGCCACGGAACGGAATAGTACCGTTCAGTGGCTTTTCGTGTGTTTAAAATAATGGGTAATCAGCTGTCATGGGCCAGTACGATCTTGCCGATCGTATGCTCCGTCTGCAGCTGTGCATAAGCTTTTCTGAGCGTGTCTTCATTCATCTCGCTGTAAAGTGTTTCCAGGTTGGATGTTATAAATCCCTGCTCGACCTGATTTTTCAGCTCAGTCAGATATTCGTGCTGCTTGATCCAGTCACTCGTTTCATAAACGGAGCGGGTGTACATCAGTTCATAACTGAAGGTCACGCTCTTGCCGAAGAAACGTCCCGGGAGCGGTTTCTGAAGGGGAAGCAGAGAACACACGCGTCCTTGAGGGGCAATGACTTTGCTGATTTCCCCGATGTTTTCGTCTGCTTTGGCAGCGACGAATACCGTATCCACGTTATCAAACCCTAACTCTTCAAGCTGCCTGCCGAAGGGTTCAGTATGGTCGATGATATGTTCTACACCAAGCTCTTTCACGTACTTTCTGCTTTCTTCACGTGAGGCCGTACCGATCACAGTGAAACCGTAGTTCAACGCGATCTGGCAGGCGACCGAACCTACACCGCCCGCTGCACCAACGATAAGTAGAGTCACAGCGCTGGGGTCTTCTGACAGTGAAAACAGATCCAGACGGTCATGCATCACTTCATAAGAGGTGAGTGAAGTCAAAGGCAGTGCTGCTGCTTCCGTATACGTCAAATTCTTCGGTTTAAGTGCCACCATGCGTTCATCGATGAGGTGATAATCGGCCTGAGCGCCCTGTACCTTGCTTGTGCCGGGGTAAAACACGTCATCCCCTGTTTTGAATAGCTCGACATCTTCCCCGACTTGGACGACTGTTCCAGAAACATCCCGTCCTAAAATAGTGAAGGAGTCATCAGATGATTTTTTCATCATGCGGGTAGCCAAATCAGTAGGGTTAAGACCGACGGCTTTTACTTCGACTAATATCTCCCGTTTTTCTGGTACCGGTATATCCAGTGAAACTTTTTTGAATACAGGAAGATCCTCATCTTTTTGAGGATCATAAAACCCGTAGCCATTCATTTGTTCAGTCATATCTGTCATCCTTTCGATCTTTTCTTCAGTGTACACCTTCTTATTTTAAACAACAACTGTCTTTCTTTAAAAAGTGGATAGTGATCGACTACGATTTTTTGTTGTTAAAGTGGGGCGATTTTCGATATGATGGGGATAGAATTTTTTAAAGTAGAGGAGAATAAATCATGACCAATTATATAGATAATGCACTGAAAGTATTTGAGAATAATTTCGATTTAAAGAAAGAGGAAAAAGTGGTGATCATAACCGATGACCGCATGCGAGATGTCGCCTTACCATTTTATGAAGCGGCCTGCATCAAGGGGAACGAAACAGTCTTTTCTCAGTTTCCTGCGATATATAAATCCGGCGAGGAACCCCCAGCCCTGATCGCTCAGGCAATGAAGGATGCGGATGTGGCATTGTGCGTGACTACAGCCAGTCTGACGCATACGCGTGCCAAAAAAGAAGCTGCGGCTACCGGGACCCGTATCGGTACGATGCCCGGCATTACTTTGTCGATGCTTGAACAGGGCGCCATCGAAGCAGATCCGGATACCGTTCAGAAACTGACCGATTATTTTACTGACCTGTTGGAACGTTCCAGTGAAGTGAAGATCGAAAAAGATGGAGAAGTTCTGACCTTTTCGATCAATGGCCGTAAAGGGATCCCAAGTACCGGTATCTTCCGCGAAAAAGGACAGGCTGGTAATGTTCCTTCAGGTGAAGCCTTCATTGCACCACTTGAAGATTCAGCGAATGGAAAAATCGTCGTTGACGGTTCGATCGCGCAGATCGGAAAAGTCGATCAGCCGGTGACGTTATTTATTGAAAACGGCAAACTCGTTGATGCGACTGGCCGTCAGGGGAAAGAGCTGCTCGAGCTCCTTGGTACGGAAGACGGTAAAACCATCGCCGAATTTGGGATTGGCACGAACCCGACAGCCCGCATCACAGGTGTCGTATTGGAAGATGAAAAAGTATTCGGTACGGTCCACATAGCCTTTGGCTCCAATAAACCTTTTGGCGGCGTGACCGAAGCCGGTGTACACATCGACTGTGTGGTCAAGGAACCGACCTTCTGGATCGATGGGGAAAAAGTCATGGAAAAAGGACGGGTACTGAATCCCGATCTGCCATCCGTATAATAGTAAAAGGAAAGGCTAAGACAGAAGATGTCTTAGCCTTTTTTGATCCTCTCTTTTTTATTTGAAAATAATAGTGCAAAAAAGCGCAAAAAAACACGCTCCATGTTATAATAAATACAGATAAAATTTATTTTTTTAATTGAGT
>NZ_FOLT01000008.1:0-29121 GCF_900112455.1 Alkalibacterium subtropicum
CTCCTTGTATATTATATTTAGGGTTTTAACCTTCCGGTTTTTACTGGATAACCCTATGAACCTCTTTTCGATTACCTCATCTCGTAAGATATGAGATAATAAGTTTATTGGATTGAGAGGTTAGCCGTTCTCTCCTTGAGTCCTTGAACTCGTAATCGAAAGACTGGTTCCTCTCTCTGATAAGCTGATTGCGAATGAGTTAGATGTTGAAAGCCTCGTGCTTTACTCCGTATCTATAACAAGGTAGTGACGCTTTTCAGACGAGTGGCTGTTCAATCCAAAATTAAATGAAGAAGGTGTTGTTATGTTCTTCTTAGGAATTGATATTGGTAAACGAAGCCATGTAGCCTCAGCTATGAATGAAGAAGGAAAAGTGATACTAAAAGGCTTTTCATTCCCCAATTCAACTGAAGGTGGAGAAAAACTTCTCCAAAAAATCATCTCTTTATCCCCGATTGATCAGTTTAAAGTCGGAATGGAAGCAACAGGCCATTACTGGCTATCTCTTTTCTCCTTTTTAGATGAGCACGACTTTCTTATTCACGTCATTAATCCGATTCAGACCGATGGTTGGCGTAAAGGAACGGAAATTCGCAAACGAAAAAATGATATTATTGATTCTGTCTTAATCGCCGATTTAATGCGCTACGGAACGTTTGTAGAAACATCTCTATCCGATGAAAACATCTTTTCCTTGAAACAACTCTCACGCTACCGAACCTATCTTGTGGGTACCGCTAGTGACTTCAAACGGAAAATCATTGCAGTATTGGATCAAGTATTTCCTGAATACGATACACTTTTTAGTAAAGTGGGCATTTTTGGAAAAGCATCAAAGGAAGTTTTGTTAGAACTGAGTTCTCCTGATGCCATCAATCATATTTCTGCAGGTACCCTAGCTGATCTATTGGGTGAAGCCAGTAGAAATCGCTTGGGTATGAAGAAAGCTGAAGAACTAAAAACCGCTGCCTCACACTCCTTTGGAGTTAAATTCGCCCAGGAAGCATTCACCTTTCAATTACGTTCAATGGTTGAGCAATTAAAATTTATTGAAAAGCAAATAACCGATACAGAAAAAGAAATTAAAAAGATCATGGACGATATTGATTCTGTGATTGAAACAATCCCAGGTATCGGTCCAATTAACGGTGCGACGATACTAGGAGAGATTGGGGATATAAACAAGTTCTCTTCACCAGCTAAATTGGTCGCTTTTGCCGGTATTGACGCGTCTGTAAGCCAATCGGGTGAATTCGAGGGAACCCATAACGTTATGAGTAAACGAGGCTCTCCCTATCTAAGAAAGGCTTTATTCTCCGCTGCGTTAGTCGCCTCAAGACATGATCCAGTTTTTAAAGCATTTTATGAAAAGAAAATATCCGATGGCAAACACCACCTTACAGCCTTGGGCGCCGTTTCACGTAAACTCTGTTATGTCATTTACGCAATTTTAAAGAAGAATGAACCATATGAAGTTCGTTTAAAGTAAATCCGAAAAATTGAGAATAGAATAAGCTTATTTGATGTGCTCTTAAAACCACAAAAATCATCACGCTAATTTTGCACCCTATCGCTTGACTTTATATAGTTAGTCTCTCTTTTTCTTCACCTGTCTTCTCACCTCAATATTAGCACTCTTTATCTCTTAAAGAGTAGTAAAAGCTCTTCCCATTTTTTCAGCAGGAAGAGCTTCTTTTATTTCCACTTTATCTTTATATCTCCGATCAGATAAAGTGAACCGCATATGATGAATTTTTCTTCGGTGTCAGTCTGACTTTTTAGAAAAGCAATTAGATCCCGGGTGGAATCGAACGGCTGAGCCTCAATCCCCTTTTCCTGAAGCTGTCTCGCAACTACCCTGGGAGCAAACCCGCGATACGGATCCGGCGATACGGTATACACTTTTTTCGTGAAAGGCAGAAGTTCTTCGATCATACGCATATAATCCTTGTCTTTCATCATACCGACAACGATAGTCAGCTTTTCACCGGGAAAAAGCGTTTCTATCGATTCTCTCAATCTTTCCACGCCTTCAGGATTATGCGCCCCGTCAATGAAGATCGTCGGCGCGTCCTGGATTTTCTCCATCCTTCCCGGCCAGTAGCTGGCTTTGATCCCTTTGATAATCTCTTCATCGGACAGATCATAACCTTTTTCTTTCAAGATAAGGGCCGCTTCGATGGCTAAAAGAGCATTGCTCACCTGGTGTTTCCCGACCATGCTAACGGTCACTTTGTCAAATTGTTTGTATGAAAAGGTACTGCCCCGTTCTGTCATGTTCAACTCTTTGATGTCGTTAATGTCCACCTTATGAATGGATGCCTGCTGAGCTTCTGACATTATCTGGAATACTTCCTCGATAGAGGGGGTGAAAGAAGGCAGCACGACTTCTCCCTTTTCTTTTATTATCCCGGCCTTCTCGCCCGCTATCTTTTCTAGCGTATTCCCCAGCATCTTCGTATGATCCATACCGATCGACGTGATGATCGCGACCTCAGGGACTGGGATCGTGTTGGTCGCATCCAGTCTGCCGCCGATGCCTGCTTCCAGAACAACGATGTCGCATTTCTGTTCTTTATAATATAAAAGAGCGACCGCCGTTAAGATCTCAAATGAATACAGACGCTCGCCGCATTCTTTTTCGACGGCATCCACGACAGCAGCCACTTTTTCTGTTGTTCGGATAAAATCGTCATCGGAAATAAACGCATCATTGATCCGGATCCGCTCATTCACTTTTTCTAAGTGCGGTGAAGTAAAAATTCCCGTTTTCAGGTTTGCTTGAATGAGTATCTGAGATATAAAGGATGCCGTCGATCCTTTCCCGTTGGTCCCGGCAATGTGAACGAACGCCAATCTTTGTTCCGGATTACCGATTTTCTTTAGCAGTGTACGCATGCGATCCAGGCTTTCTTTCTTCCCGTTCCCTCTATTTGTATTGACTAAGGCTATAACGTCTTTCATATCCCTTACCATTTCATCGACCCTCATTTAAGTAAAATTTATCAGCTATTTTAACATTTCCATTCCTTTTCAAGTATAACGGGTTCAATGACTGACAACAACAGCAACATTTTCTCACTTGTCACATTTATTAAACATTCATGCTGTTATAACAAACTTACTTATTGTAAAAGTCAATAAAAGTCTCTAATTGATAATATCTTACTAATAATTCACAATATTATTTGAGATTCAATCAGAATGAATCATATATCTTCATTTCGCGAGGGCTTATATTTGCGCTTTTACCAAGTAAAGAATAAACTAGTTACATAGACAAAGTATTGTGTTCCCTTGCAATTCTTTTCTTATTTCACAATCTCTTTATGGGCCCTTGTGAAGACTATAACGACTACGAGGTGACGAAGATAAAAAATCAGATCAACCACATAGCGCTTTTGGATTCTATGAATCCCCCAATACTTACCCCCCAATTAAATGAAAAAGACTCACGCCTTTGATTCCTGGAGAAAATCACTTTTCCAAGCAAAGGCCTTTTTCATGTCTTCGCTTCATTTTGATTTTTTTGTCCTTCTATTACCGTACATATACACTTACTTTTAACAAGTTAATATAATAACTTCTTTTCTTTGATTAATATTTAATTATTTACTATACTTATTTTAACAGTTGAATGTGCTTACTTAATCCTTTAGAATATTTATTCGTATTGTATTCAACTTTTCCCCTCATTATACACCTTGCAAGTCTTCTAGATTCATTTAATGTTCCCTCTATTTCTTTATAATTCAACCGCTTTTATTACCGTATTTTTTTCTCACTGTATCCCCCCTCATTTTAACCACTCAGAAATAGTCTCTTTCGTTTTTCTATCCCATTCTATTTGTCATCCTCTTGTTTTATTTATCTCACATGTTAAATTCATCGATCCCTTTAAGGAGGTGGCGCCTTTGACAGAAACTAGAAAGTCGCTCAAATTTCATACTTAACATCAGCAATCGGAGGTGTATTAGATGTGACAACTCAACGCAAACCGTTGTACACACATGTCATCACGCTGCTGTTCGTTCTGTTTCAGTTCATTCAGTTCTTTCCCTCAAGTTTAGTTTCCTCCCTCACCGCATCCGCTGAGACCAGTAACGCCATTAGTTTATTTTCGGACGATAAAGGATCTGGAAATGCCAAATGGTCTTTAAGCGAGGACGGGAAACTCATTACTTGGGAAGTGACTGTTACCCAAAATGAATCGGAAGCAGAAGCCGCACCAAGCGTGGAAGTGGTCGTACCCGAAGATGTCGGTGCTCCACAACTTGTGTCCGCAACCCCAACCGGCGTATTCAACACGTCAGGCAACAGCCATACCTTTACAGCCCCTTACTCCACTACAGCACAAACCCTCACACTCACATTCACGACCGCAGTTAATGATATCTCAACAACAAATCTAACATTCAAGATCGGTGCTTCGATACAGCAAAAAGACAGTCCGGCAGCAGCCGCCCTTCAATCCGTCTCGATCCCAAATAAGCTTGCCCAGTTAGAAGCTGAAAGGATCGCGGCAGAAAAAGCCGAGGCTGAACGGATTGCCGCTGAGAAGGCTGAAGCCGAACGAATCGCAGCTGAAGAGAAAGCTGCTCAGGAAGAAGCAGATAGATTGGCTGAAGAACAGCGACTTGCTGAAGAGGCAGCCAAACTAGAAGAAGCAGAACTAGAAACTGAACAGTCCGCTGAATCTGAAGCACCAGTGAATGAAAGTTCTGATAAAGAATCTATCTCTCAAGAAGCTGCTCCTGAAGAAGAAGCAGTCAGCGAGTCTGACGTGGAAGTGGATGCAGAAGTCGAAGATAAAACGAATGAGGAACCTCTCTCAACGCAGAAAGTCCAGGAAGAAAGTGTTGAAGAAGACGTTGCAGCAGCTGAACCTGATGACATCACCATCTTATCTGGAGGCAGTTATTCTATCGACTTCTCAGCATATGATACAGATTTTTATGATTTTAATCTCCCCTTTGACTACCCTACTCCTCCCTCAGGCCGTGCTGCCGATCCAATGGGCACACCCTCAGCGGAAACTGTAGAATCACTACAACCTGAGAATTTGGCTTTAGGACAAATCGTGCCATTCGAAGCGAAAATTTCAGTAACCGGAACAACTTCTCCTGAAGACGGCGTGATGCAGTTTACTGCAGGATGGGAAACCGTGACCACAAATGGTTCGAATTTCGGTTTCGATCCTAATTATATGGTCTTTGCCGGTTTTGTGGATACAGTGGATTCAACGGATCCAGGGAACGATGCGACCGTTTATGATATAGATGCTGCGCTCGTAGGGACAGAAATACAAGGAACCTTCTACCTCTCCGGTATGGATACAGGGGATACCATCATTGTAGAAATGTGGGTCGTTTTGAAAGATACCCTTCCAGAAAAAGTGGGAAATACGGTTCAGACCCGTCTGATCAGTGCAGAAACAGCTACCGGTGATACAATCAATACCGGTAACCAGACTGTACCATTAAATCAGACAAGTACCTTTACTTCTGTTGAGGCAGACGTCAGTATCATAAAATCAGACGAACCCGATCCATTGTATGTAAACGAGACGCTTACCTACACTATTACGGTAACTAACAACTCAACAGATACCGTCGCTAACGGTATCGTTGTCGAAGATACCCTAGATCCATATGTTACTTTCGTCAGCGCCAGCGACGGAGGCGTACATTCCGGGGCGGATATTGACGGCAGCGGCGGAACAGTGACCTGGCCGGCCTTCGCTTTAGAGCCGGAAGACTCCAGAGTCTTTATCTTAACAGTCACCGTCGATGAAGATGCGCCGACAGATAATTTCTTAGGAACGACTTCAGATGACCGCGGTGACTACAATGATGATGGAATTCCTTTAAATTCCGCAGACCTGTTAAACTTTGTTGTCATTGCTTCAATGATCACCGACGATCCTAACCCAGCCAATGATATGTGGTATGAACCAACCAATGTTCTTCCGCGTCTGTCAGTCGAAGCACGAAAAGACTGGGTCGGGGGACGTGATGAGGATCACGTTGCCGTTGAATTGATACTCAGCCGTTCCATTGATGACGTGAATTATGAGATCGTTGATATCGATCCAATGATCACACCAGATTCCGGTACGAGCAGCCGCTTTGACTATATCTGGAGCGACCTGCCTCAATACGATACAAATGGTATTGAATATATCTATGAAGTGACCGAGGAGCTGGTTCTAGATAACTATAATTCAGAAGTCACCTATGATGAAGAATTCGGTATCTGGATCGTCACGAACACCTTTGAAAGTCCACTCATTGATATTGAAGCCGCTAAAATCTGGGATGGTGGACCTGAAGCTGATCATGTCGCTGTCGACTTGATACTCAGCCGCTCTATTGACGGCGAAACCTATGACATCGTCGACCTTGATCCAATGATCACTCCAGATTCAGGCACGAGTACTCGTTTCGACTATATTTGGAGTGACCTGCCTCAATACGATTTCAACGGTAATGAATATCTCTATCGCGTAACCGAAGAACTAGAGCTTGATAACTATACTTCAGAGTCCGAATTTATAGACGGTGTCTGGATCGTCACGAACACCTACACAAGTCCCCTTATCCCTATCGTAGGTGAGAAGATCTGGGCGAACGATACACCAGAGCACAGACCAGAAACCCTGACTATTTCACTTTACCGCATGATAGAAGGCGGTGAGCCTGAATATGTCACTGAAACAACCACTTCAGCTTTAGATGAATGGTTCTATGATTTCGGTGAACAGGACGAAACGGATAATGACGGTAACGTCTACACTTACTCGATCGAAGAAACCGTTCCTCCAAACTATAACGAGGAATACGCTGCACCGTACTATGTTGAAGACGTCCTGCATCTGGATGTGGAAAACACACTAGTCATGGGTGATCTCTATATTCTCAAGACAGATATGGACGGCAATCCGATACTAGATAATCCTGCAGAATTCAAGCTGACACGCATAGATCCTGAAGTTGCGGATCCTTTCACTGTCACGTTATCGACAGATGCTGAAGGGAAACTGGTCTTTACTGACTTGCTTGCCGGAACATATCTGTTAGAAGAAACCAAAGCACCACTCGGATTCAATCTCTATCCTAACGACTTTGTCATTACAATCGAAAAAGGAGAAAATGGTGAAACGATCGTCAATGTAGAAGAAGTACAAATCACTGAGGAAAATCCATTAACGATCAAAAACCGACCATCTCAGTCCTTGCCAGACACAGGTAGCATGGGAACCACCATCTTCACTGTCCTTGGTATCGCCTTGATGGGAGGAGCCGTGTACGGCCTTAAAAAAAAGAAATCAAAACAGTCATGAAGATTGACTAAAAAAGGAGAGTAAAAGCAAATGACCAAAAGAATACGAACGATTGCCGGTTTCTTGATGGGGCTGTTCATGGTTCTTTCCATTATGGCACCTTCCATGGCAATGGCAGCAACAGTAAGACCAGAAACTGGAAATCTGTACATCCATAAAATCCAGACAAACTATAATCCATTCGATGATACATTGATCGAAAACGACGGGCTGACAAAAGACCTTCCCGCTGACTCGACATTTTTAGAAGGCGCCGAATTCAGTGTCTATAAAGTAGCGGATGATGCTGAATTACCGGTAGATATCACAGGCATTTCTCCTGTCGTTGAGACTACAGACAGCAGTGGTCTCGCCTTATTTGAGAATTTAGCTCAAGGCAGATACTATGTTGTAGAAACAAACACACCTAAAGGGGTCGAAGAATTCAGCCCCCCATTTTTAGTCGATGTACCGATGATGAATCCAAATGGCACGGAATGGAATGAAAATGTTCATGTCTATCCTAAAAACCAGCTGATTTTAGGTGCCGTCGAACTCACCAAATGGGACGAAGATGGTGAAACTGGCTTAGCTGGGGCAACTTTCAGTCTTTATAAAGAAGAAGATGGAGATGATGTTTTAATTGCATCTGACTTAGTAACCGATGCAAATGGTAACATTTTTGTTGGAGACCTGGTCGTCGGCAACTACTACTTCGTCGAAACAGCTGCACCTGATGGCTATGGTCTGAATACGACTCCAATCACTTTTGAAGTCACAAAAGATGACCACGCTTACGGTTTAGGAAATGATTCATCTGACGAAAATGTTATTGATGAAAAAATCATCCGCGAAGGCGTCGAACTGATGAACTACGACCTGCCTGACATCCAAAAATTCGTGACAACAGTCGATAACAAAGTGGAAACCGCTGACTTCAATGAAAATATCCTCTGGATCATTCAGCCTGAAGTCCCTGGCGACATCGCCACTTATGACTCTTTCGTAATCGTCGATACGTTCGGTCCTGAAATGACCTTCAATAATGATGTCACGATCAATGATGGAGCCATTACAGACTTTACAGTAGACTTCACAAGTAACGTTTTGACCATTGATATCACACCAAGTGCTCTGGAGGGCGTTACTGAGTTGACTGTAGAATTCACGACCTTCTTCAACGATACAGCCATCATGGGCATGGACTACTACAACAGTGTAGACCTTGAATTCAACAATGGCTATGACGATTATGATGCAACTGAAGAAGACGAGCCTTATGCTCATACCGGTGGTAAAGCCTTTGAGAAAGTGAACAAAGAAGGCGAAGGCTTACCAGGCGCTGAATTCCTTATCCACAAAGGCGAAGGCATGTATCTACAATCAGACTACAGCTGGGGTGCTAAGGCCACAGCATGGACATTCGTATCTGACGCTAACGGCTACTTTGAAATCAAAGGGTTGGCATACGGTGACTACTATCTGGAAGAAATCAAAGCACCTGAAGTTGACGGCATTCAGTACAGATTGCTTGATGACGACTATGAGTTCACGGTCGATGCAAACAGCTACTACAGTAACGTCGCTGATCTTGTCGCTGCAGATCCTGCCGAAGTTCTAAACAGCCCTGAAATCACTCTGCCTCAAACAGGTGGTGTGGGTACTTTAGTCTTCAGCATTATCGGACTTGGCTTGATGGGCTCTTCGATCAAACTCTATAAAAAATCAGAAAAATAATCAGTGTCGACCGAAACCTAACCGATACCTGACACCTCCGGGATGGGACACTACCTGTCTCATCCCTTTCTACATACTCCTCTACCCCACTCTCGTCACTGAAAGGAGGGAGTCTCCATGAAAAAACCGTTTCGTTCATTCAAGAAACCTTCAAAATCCTCATTCTTACTGATCATTGCCTTTATTATCGGACTAAGCATCTTTTTATACCCCATCGTGATGCAGATTTATTCCGGCATGACTCAGACACGGGTCATCGATACGTATCAGGATTCCCTGGACAAGCTTTCCCAAGAAGAAATCGATGCCTATAAAAATCAGATAACTCAATACAATCGGCAGCTTTCTGGCGACAATATTCAGCATGACTATGAAGACCCTTTTTCCGATGAACCATCCAATGAAGTGTCTGCTGAAGGAGATCATTCTTCCTTCAATGTGTTCACCGACCGCCTTGGAGATGTCCTGGGACACATCGACATCCCGGCTATCGACGGTAAGTTTCCGATATATGCCGGTACGAGTGATGCCGTTCTCCAAAAAGGAATCGGGTATATGGAAAATACATCCTTCCCTTTAGGCGGTGAAGGCACTCACGCCGTATTGACCGGTCATCGCGGTCTGCCGACATCTAAACTGTTCACAGACTTACCTGATGTAGAGCTTGGCAGTATTTTCTACTTAAATGTTTTAGATGAAACGTTAGCTTACCAGGTCACTGAAATCAATACCGTTTTACCTTACGAGACGGACCTCATTGCTATCCAGGAAGGAAGAGATCTCGTCACCCTTATCACCTGTACACCTTACATGATCAATTCTCACCGCTTGCTCGTCATGGGCGAACGCATCCCTTATACCCCGGAAGAACCCGTTGCCGCAGCTGTTACCCCTGACTTGCCCACTGACTCTACTCCTGAAGAAACCTCTTATCCCCTTCCAATACTCATCGCTTCAGTTGTCAGCATCCTTGTCCTTGCTCTTTTGATCTATAAGAGAAAAACGCGAAAGGAGAAGAGATAATGAAGAAAAAACTAATACCCTCTCTGCTCTTTCTCGCCGGCTTATTGTTTTTCACTTATCCTTACATTGCTCATTACATCAATGACTACACCATGCAGCAGCAGATCGAAGAATTAGAAACTGTTTCGGCTCAACCTGATTCAGAAGAAGACAGTGAGGCATTGTGGGAAGAGATGCGGGCATACAATGAACAGCTTCAGAAGGATCCGGAGCAGATGATCGAAGATGCTTTTACAGATGAAGTCATGGCTTCAAATGAATTTTATTCCAGTAATCAAGATGGACCTGAGAACGATAGCAGTCTCCTCAATAATCCTGAAGGTCTCGTCGACAATTCTCATGTCGAGATGGAAGATGTCAGTGCTTCATCAGGGAGCAGCTCCTCTTCTCTAGCTTCCCGCTCTTTCTACTCCATCATTCGCATCCCTAAAATCAACATCGAACTCCCTATTTACCTTGGCGCTTCCGATGCCAATTTGATGAAAGGTGCCGCACACATTACAGGCACCTCCCTTCCCGTTGGGGGCAAAGGGACGCACGCCGTCATTGCCGGACACAGAGGGACCCTTCGGCACAATATGTTTTTACACGTCAATGATTTGAGTGCTGGAGATACGTTCGAGGTCCAGACCCTAGATAGAACTATGACTTACCGGGTGACTGGCTCAAAAGTCGTTCTGCCTAATGAGGTGGACAGTTTAAGTATCCAGAAAGACAAAGATCTCGTCACACTGGTCACCTGTCTCAAGTATCCAATGAATGACAAGCGACTTCTCGTTTATGGTGAACGGGTGAACTAAGTAAGGAGTCACATAAACTACAAAAGCTCGCCAGAGACTCTATTTCTCCCTGGCGAGCTTTTTATGACAGAGTCGGTCCAAGCCGACTCTTACGCTCTTTAAAAGCAAAAAAAGAGAGAGGCCAAAGGCTTCTCTCTCCATCATATCCATAAATTATAATTTAAACTCTTCTTCTTTTGCAGGTTCGACGACTAAATAGCGGTGCGGTTCTTTCCCTTCAGAATGGGTCTGTACGCCGCTGAATCTGTTCAAATAGCGGTGGATCTGTTTACGTTCGTGCGCAGGCATCGGCTCTAATATGACCGGACGCTTGGTGCGCTGAACTTTTTCAGCGGTGCGCGTGGCCAGCTGTTCCACCGTTTTTTTACGGCGGTCACGGTAATTTTCTGCATCCACTTTAGCGTAGAGCTTGTTGTCCGCTTCCTGATGCAGCTGGATCTGGGCCAGCGTCTGAAGACTGTTTAATACTTTGCCATGACGACCGATGATCAAACCGGCATCTTCCGTCTCGATCGAGAACTTCACACGGTTATAGTCGCGTTTCACGTTGATGTTCACATCGTCCACGCCCATCTTCACAGCGATGGTTTTCAGATAGTCAGAAACCTTCTCGACAGCGGCTTCGTCTTGTGCGTTGAAAGAATCCTCTCTCTCTTCGCGCGGCTGACGTTCCTTCACCTGTTCAGTTTGTGCAAGTTCTTGGGACACGACTTTTTCTTCTTTTTCACTGGTTTCTTCAGTTACTTTTGTTTCTTCTACTTCTTCAGGTGTTTCCTGTTCTTCCGTTTCCTCGACAGCTTCGATCACTTCTTCCGGTTTTTCAGCGACCGGTTCTACGGGAGGTACAGCTTTTTCTTCTCTTTTTTCGGAAGGCTTGATCGTGGATGATTCTTCCTCCCCCAGCATGACTTCTTTAGATAATAGTTCCTCGACAGCATTTTTAGTATTGGTCTTTTTGACCACAACGACCGCGTCTTTCTGGCCAATACCCAGGAAGCCTTTCTTGCCTTCTTGCTTCACTTCGATCGTGGCATCTTTTCTCTCGATACCTAATGCTTTTAATCCTTTTTCAATGGCTGCTTCAGTGGTTGAAGCTTGTGCAGTATACTTGTCATTCATGAATACTATCCTCCATCCCAAATTCTATTCATCTATATTTTACCAAATAAATAAGCATAAGTCAGAAAAACATTATTTTTTTACGTTTCTTCTGTGTTTCTGCGCTTTTTTCAAAGCTCGTCTGCGCTGGCGTTCTGCTTCGCGTTCTTTTGCTTCTTTCTCCTCGCGTTCTCTTCTCATCTTAAATGGATTCTGGAAGAGCAGCGTCTGGATCACAGCGAAACCATTTGACGCTGTAAAGTACAAGGCCAGGGCACTGGATAAGCGCAAGGTAATGAAGACGATGAATAACGGCATGACATACGTCAGCATTTTATTTCCAGCCTGAGGTCTACCCATACTCATTAAAACCGAGTTGCCTAAAGTGAATAAGCCGGCCAGGATCGGTAATATAAAGTAAGGATCCGGTTGGCCCAAGTTGACCCATAGGAAATCACCTGTAGCCAGGATCGGTGTCCTGATTACAGCCTGATACAGCGCAATGAAAACAGGCATTTGGATCAGCAGGGGCAGACAGCCCATATACGGGTTGACGCCTGCTTCACTGTAGAGACGCTGCTGTTCTTCTTTCAGCTTCTCCTGTGTCTCTGTATCCTTCGCAGAATACTTGTCTTTCAACTCCTGCAGCTGAGGGTTGATTTCATTCATCTGCTGCATGTTTTTCTGTTGGAAATGTGTAAATGGGATAAGCAGGGCGCGAATGAATATCGTGACAACGATGATCCCTACACCGTAATTTCCACCGAAAAAGTCAGCAACCCAGATAATTGCCCGGGCAAAGTTGTAAATAATGACGCCTTCCCAGATACCTGTACTTTCTGAAGTAACGGGTTCTGTTCCACAGGCGGTCAGAAAGACCATTAGTCCAATCATTGCCATTGCCAGAAGCAATCGCTTACGTTTCTTTATAAAATTCACGTCGTTCTCCTCTTTTCTCAAACATCGTTAACTCTCGTTTCAAAATATTTAAAATCCATTCAGTCCACTCTCTGTTCATTGCTTCTAAGTATGGCCGCTCGATCGAACACATGCAGAAGACTTTTCCTGATTTCATGATAATCCATGTGACTGACAGGCGGTCTGGCAATGACAATGAAGTCCACGTCATGTCTGATCAGATCGTTCTGATCAAATTCGATCAAACAGTGTCTGATTTTGCGTTTGATCGCGTTTCTGACGACGGCATTTCCCAGTTTCTTCCCGACTGAGATCCCAACACGAAAATGAGCTTGTCCTTCTTTGGTTAAGTTATACACCACAAATTGCCGGTTAGCCATCGACTGTCCCTGATGAAAGACTTTTTGAAAATCTGCTTCAGTTTTTACGCGATAAGCTTTTTTCATTAACGTCCCATCTTTCTACATTAGCTAAGTATTTTAAAAATTTGAATAAAAAAAAGGCAACGTGCTCTCACCAAATATTCCAGCAAGAAGCTTCCGTCGCCTAGCGTCATTAAGCAGAAATTCTTTTTCTTCCTTTACGACGTCTGTTTTTCAATACTCTACGTCCGTTTTTAGTACTCATACGTTTTCTGAATCCGTGTACTCTTTGACGTTTACGTTTTTTTGGTTGATATGTTAATCCTTGTGCCATTGGCAAACACCTCCTGAATCTTTCCTTATGTCTTCTGTACTTATAATAAGCAATATCAGACTATCACTTTTCACTATATAGACAGACTATGTTATTTTAGAAAACATTTCACAGTTTGTCAAGCTTATTTTACCATCAATCCGTTCAGATTACACCCTTAATTTTCAATAGCATCAGAAAGTTATGCCAAAAAGATATCCACATGTGAAGAATAACTCTCTTTCCCCCTTTTCTTATCCACCTTTTCATTCACAGACTATCCACAGTTTCACATCCTGTTAATGGAAACCGTACACAGGTTCGGCCGGGGTGTGTATAACTTTTATAAACGTTTTAATATCAACGATTAAGCTCGCAATAGTTATCCACATTTCTTGTTAAAAACCCACCTCTCTATAAGTTTATTAACATCCTGTTTTTTCCTGTGGATATCTTTTTGTACACCTTGTGGAATTTATATCAACAATTTTAAGCAACTGTGGAAAACTGAAGCAAGACGTGATAAAATAGAAAAAGTAACTTTACGGCGAGGAGGAAAAATATGGACGACATACATACCGTATGGACTTATCTACAAGATAAATTTAAAGAAACACTCTCAAAAGTTAGTTATGATACCTGGATTCAAAGCGCTAACCTCGTCAGACTCTCTGATAATTCGATCACGATCGAAGTGCCTTCTACCCTGCATAAGGAATACTGGAAAAATAATCTCTCTACTAAAGTTGTGGAATACTTGTATGAATTTTTAGGACGAGAAGTTTCTCCCTTATTTGTCACAGCAGACGAACAGGCCACCTTTGAAGAACAAGACACGAATGATATGGTCGATCAGTTCACCTCTCATAACAAATCGAGTACCTTGAACAGCAAATATACCTTTGACACGTTTGTTATCGGTAAAGGAAACCAGATGGCTCATGCAGCGGCATTAGTCGTAGCTGAAGAACCGGGAACGATCTATAATCCCCTCTTCTTCTATGGTGGCGTCGGCTTAGGTAAGACTCACTTGATGCATGCGATCGGACACCAGTATCTGCAGATCAATCCGAATGCCCGCATCAAATATGTATCCAGTGAAAATTTTGCCAATGATTTCATCAATTCGATTCAAAACCGGACGCAGGAGAAATTCAGACAGAATTATCGTAACGTGGATCTGCTCTTAGTCGATGATATCCAGTTCTTTGCGGATAAAGAAGGCACGCAGGAAGAATTCTTTCATACCTTCAATGCCTTGTACGACGACCGGAAACAGATCGTTTTGACGAGCGACCGTCTGCCGAATGAGATCCCTAAACTGCAGGAACGTCTCGTTTCACGTTTTGCCTGGGGACTCTCCGTTGACATCACGCCTCCCGATCTCGAAACACGTATCGCGATTCTGCGTAAAAAAGCCAATGCGGAAGGCCTGGAAATACCAAACGATACCTTGAGCTATATTGCCGGCCAGATCGATTCCAACATTAGAGAATTGGAGGGTGCCCTAGTCCGTGTTCAGGCGTATTCGGCGATCCAGCGCAGCGACATCACGACAAGTCTGGCGGCTGATGCACTGAAAAGTATGATCAAACAGGATGCCAAACAGAATGTATCCATTGCATCGATCCAGCAGAAAGTCAGCAAGTACTATTCGATCTCTCTAGCTGATTTAAAAGGGAAAAAACGCGTCAGACAAATCGTTCTCCCCCGTCAGATCGCGATGTATCTGTCCAGAGAACTGACCAGCACGTCCCTGCCGAAAATCGGTAAAGAATTTGGCGGCAAGGATCACACGACCGTTATTCATGCCCATGAGAAAATCAAAAAAGTTTTGAATGAAGAAGAAAACGGCGAAATGCGGGAGCAGATCGAGGAAATCAAGAAAAGTCTCTAAATGGACACTGTGGATAAACATTCAAGTTAAACACATTCTTATGCACAACTTATCCACAAGTGGAAAACCGTTACTGCCATACGCTTTTTATGTTTTCCACAGTATACACAGGACCTACTACTATTACTAAGTCTTTATATTAATATATAATATGCATTAGGTTACTACTTTATCAATGGAGGATGACTATGAAATTCACTGTCAATCGAGCAACATTCTTAAAGAAATTAAAAGATGTGCAGTTAGCTGTTTCATCTCGTGCAACTATTCCGATATTAACAGGGATCAAACTGATCGCTGATTCTGAAGGAATCAAAATGACTGGAAGCAATTCAGATATTTCGATCGAAACACTTTTGAGTGTAACTGATGAGAAAGCAGGACTCACTATTGAAGAAACCGGCCAGATCGTCTTACAGCCTGCCCGTTTCTTCAGTGATATCGTCAATAAACTGCCGGATGAAACCTTTACTGTAGAAGTGAAAGACGGCGTGCAGACATCCATCACCTCTGCCTCTTCTGCTTTTGTGATCAATGGACTCGATGCGGTCAATTATCCACATCTCCCTGAAATCGACACGGAACAGTCCTTTACACTGCCTGTCAATCTGCTTAAAAAGATCATCAAACAGACAGTTATTGCTGTATCAACGCATGAAAGCCGTCCGATCCTGACCGGGATCCACTTCACGATCGAAGGCGGAAAACTGAAAGCTGTTGCTACAGACAGTCACCGATTGAGTCAGCGTGTGATCCCGATCGAAGGCACAGAAAATCTGTCCCACGATCTCGTTATCCCGGGCAAAAGCCTTCAGGAACTTACCCGTTTACTCGATGAGAGTTTAGATGAAATCGAAGTGACCGTTGCTGAAAACCAGATCTTATTCAAAACGGAAGATACCTACTTCTATTCACGCTTACTGGAAGGCAATTATCCGGATACGAACCGACTGATCCCTGACAACTCGTCTACACAGCTGACCCTTGACGCTAATGTGCTTTTAGGCGCTGTGGAACGTGCCAGCCTGCTTTCCCATGAAGGGAAAAACAACGTCGTCAAATTGACGGTCAAAGACAACAGCGTTGAAATTACCGGTAATTCGCCGGAAGTCGGACGCGTGAACGAACAAGTGTCCTTCAATGACTTGAACGGGGAAGACATGGAGATCTCTTTCAACCCGGATTATTTGAAAGCCGCCCTGACAACTTTTGGACCTGTTGAGATCACCGTCAAACTGATTTCGACGCTTCGTCCTTTCGTGCTGGTGCCAAGTGAAGATAACGATGAATTCATTCAACTTATCACACCGATCAGAACCGCTTCTTAAAAGATGAAGATGAATATGAAAAAAGACCCTTTCGAGGGTCTTTTTTTATCCGGTCAAGAATGTGTCGTCTTCTGTCAGTCACTATGGCCCTCTTTCCTTCTTGTTCAGGTGATACAGTCGGATAGAACACGTGAAACGACTGAGCTGACTGAAGATCGCCTTCTTCAACGTATACAGTAGTCATGATCCTTTGAATAGACCGAACTCGGGCAAACTTCGGTTCATTAGAAGGATATTCAGTATCCAATCAACCGAACCTCGCAAACTTCGGCTTATTCGAGACTATTTTATCCTTTTATAAACCGAATCCCTTTCTAAAATGCGAAAAGACGCTGATTACAACGAATCAGCAGCTCACTCCTCACCTTCTGACCCTAAATAGAGTAAATTTTTATAAATTCTGATCAGTAATATCCAAATCCTCTTAAATTTTCCTTTCTGAGCTCATTTCAATATAAAAAGTACTTTTTATCGATTATCCGTTAAAATCGATTAGAATGGATATATTCCTATATAGATTTGTTTTAAACGGTCATTTAAGGTATAATATAAGGAGAAACTAGTAAACGTGGATGGCTATCCACGTCTTTACTTTTTAAGGAG
The DNA here is from genome assembly GCF_900112455.1 of Alkalibacterium subtropicum. Lineage (GTDB taxonomy): Bacteria > Bacillota > Bacilli > Lactobacillales > Carnobacteriaceae_A > Alkalibacterium > Alkalibacterium subtropicum. The sequence continues at coordinate 17,401 of NZ_FOLT01000008.1, forward strand.
ACGAAAACGATGTCTGAAATCATTCAAATCGATGATTCAGTGATCACACTGGGTCAGTTTTTAAAACACGCAAACATCATATCAAGCGGAGGGATGGCCAAGCCTTTCCTTATGGAATACCCGATCTGGGTGAACGGGGAACCTGAAAACCGCCGAGGCAAGAAGCTCCGTCACGGTGATACGATAAAAATCGAGGAATTCGGGACGTACACGATAGAATCCACTGCCGACGGGGAATAGGGATGTTTTTAAAAGAACTTTCTTTAAGAGGCTACCGGAACTATGAAACAGCGGAAGCAAAATTCTCAAAAAAAATAAATGTTTTTCTAGGGGAAAATGCGCAGGGGAAGACGAACATGATGGAAAGCATTTACGTTTTAGCCATGGCGCGAAGTCACCGGACGGCCAATGATAAAGAACTCATCGGCTGGGATCAGGACTTTGCCAAAGTCACAGGAAAAGTGGAAACGGATAAAACGACCTATCCGCTTGAGATCGTGTTGTCAAATAAAGGGAAGAAAGCCCGGCTGAATCACCTGGAACAGAAGAAGCTGAGTGCGTATATCGGTCATTTGAACGTGATCCTGTTCGCACCGGAAGATCTGGCTCTGGTCAAAGGGTCTCCTTCGGTGAGACGGAAGTTTCTGGATATGGAAATGGGGCAGATGAGTACCATTTATCTGTACCATCTGGTCGAATATCAGAAAATCCTTAAACAGCGCAATGCTTACTTAAAACAGAATCGCAGAAACGGAAAAATAGATCAGACGTATTTATCTATTCTAAACGAACAATTAGCGGCAGAAGGTGCTGAGGTGCTTGCTGAACGCTTTTCTTTTGTCAAGCGACTGGAAAAATGGGCCCAGCCGATCCATGCCGATATCAGTCAGGAGAAAGAGGAGCTCACGCTCGAGTATGCCTCAACGGTCTCGCTAAGCTCGGAAAAGGACAAAGACCAGGTGATGAAAGACCTGCTGGAACAGTATAAAAAGAACGAGCGACGGGAAATGGACCAGGGGACGACGCTAGCCGGGCCGCATCGCGACGATGTCCGGTTCTATGTGAATGGAAAAAACGTTCAGACCTACGGTTCCCAGGGGCAGCAGCGGACAACGGCACTAAGCGTGAAGCTCGCTGAGATCGAACTGATGAAAGAGATGACAGGGGAATATCCCGTTTTACTACTGGATGATGTGCTGAGCGAACTGGATGATGACCGCCAGACACATCTCTTGAAATCCATTCAGGACAAAGTACAGACCTTTTTGACCACAACGAGTTTAGACGGAGTAAAGAAAGAATTGCTCCATGACCCGCGTATTTTTACCGTGCATAACGGACAGATTGAAATGGAGAGTGAATAAAGTGGCTGAAGATAAATTAACGCCGAAAGAAATCGAAGAATTGAGAGAAGAGTATAATGCCAGTCAGATTCAGGTACTGGAAGGTCTGGAAGCCGTCAGAAAGCGTCCGGGGATGTACATTGGATCGACGGGTCCTGAAGGGCTGCACCACCTTGTATGGGAAATCGTGGATAACTCGATCGATGAGGCGATGGCCGGTCATGCGGAAAACATCGATATCGTCATCAAAAAGGATAACATCATTGAAGTCAGTGATGACGGCCGGGGGATCCCGATCGATATCCAGGAAAAAACAGGCCGTCCGGCGGTCGAGACCGTGTTTACGATCCTGCATGCCGGTGGTAAATTCGGCGGTGGCGGCTACAAAGTATCCGGCGGTCTCCACGGGGTGGGTTCCTCAGTCGTTAACGCCCTGTCCAAGTTTCTTGAAGTGGATGTGCATAAAAACGGCAGGATCCACAGCATGTCCTTCGAACGCGGCGATGTCGTGAAAGAACTGCATGAAACCGGTGATACAGACAAGTCTGGAACTGTCGTCCGCTTTAAAGCGGATGCAGAGATTTTCCAGGAAACAACAACCTATGACTTCAACAAGCTGGCCACACGCGTGCGTGAACTGGCCTTCCTGAACCGCGGCTTAGCTATTTCCATCGAAGATCAGCGGCCGGAAGAACCGGTCCGTCTGGCCTATCAGTATGACGGCGGGATCAAGAGCTACGTCGAATACTTGAACCAGAGTAAGACCGTCTTATACGATGACCCGATTTTCCTGGAAGGTGAACAGGATGGCATCGCCGTTGAAGTCGCGCTGCAACACACAGACGGCTACCACACGAACATCATGAGTTTTGCGAATAATATCCATACCTATGAAGGTGGGATGCATGAGTCCGGCTTTAAAACGGCACTCACGCGTATCATTAACGATTATGCCAAGCGAAACAAGTATCTGAAAGAAAGCGAGGATAACTTGAGCGGTGAGGATGCCAGAGAAGGGCTGACCATCGTTTTGAGCATCAAGCATCCGGATCCCCAGTTTGAAGGACAGACCAAAACGAAACTGGGTAACTCAGAAGTGAGGACGATTACCGACCGTCTCTTCAGTGAGCACTTCAACCGTTTCCTGGTTGAAAATCCTCAAGTCGGGAAGAAGATCATAGACAAAGCCCTGCTGGCTGCAAAAGCCCGTCTGGCTGCCAAGCGTGCGCGCGAAGTGACACGTAAGAAAAACGGTCTGGAAATCAGCAACCTGCCGGGTAAACTGGCAGACTGCTCGTCCAAAGATCCTGAAAAATCAGAAATCTTCATCGTCGAGGGGGACTCCGCGGGCGGATCAGCCAAACAGGGACGTTCCCGCTTGTTCCAGGCTATTTTACCGATCCGAGGAAAGATCCTGAACGTTGAAAAAGCGTCGATCGACCGTATCCTGGCCAATGAAGAGATCCGTTCCTTGTTTACAGCCATGGGGACAGGTTTCGGCGAAGAGTTCGAGATCGATAAAGCCCGTTACCATAAACTGATCATCATGACCGATGCCGATGTGGATGGCGCGCATATCAGAACATTGCTGCTCACACTTTTTTACCGTTACATGCGTCCCGTTGTCGAAGCGGGTTACGTTTATGTGGCGATGCCGCCTCTGTATCAAATCAAACAGGGTAAAAAAGAGGTCTACGTGGATTCTGAGAGAGAATTGGAGGAACACCTTAAATCGATCCCGACGTCTCCTAAACCCTCTATTCAGCGTTACAAAGGTCTGGGTGAGATGGATGCAGAACAGTTATGGGAAACGACCATGAATCCAGAAAATAGGCGCCTATTGCAGGTCACTGTTGAAGATGCGATCGAAGCAGATCTGGTCTTTGATATGCTGATGGGTGAGAAAGTGGAGCCGCGTCGCGAATTCATCGAAGAAAATGCCCAGTATGTCGAGAATATCGACGTATAAAATATAACTATACAAACTATAAAATGAATAATTGAGATAAAAAAGTTATGAAATTGTTTGAGGAGGAAAAATCACTTGACTGAAGAAAGAGAAGCACGTATGGAAAAGATAAACTTATCCAGCGAGATGAGAAAGTCTTTTTTAGACTACGCGATGAGTGTTATTGTATCTCGTGCTTTACCCGATGTGCGTGACGGGTTGAAACCTGTGCATCGACGTATATTGTATGGTATGAATGAACTGGGGATGACCCCGGACAAAGCCTTTAAAAAATCTGCCCGTATCGTCGGAGATGTTATGGGTAAATATCATCCACACGGGGATTCGGCGATCTACGAATCGATGGTCCGCATGTCCCAGGATTTCAGTTTCCGTAACCCTCTGATCGACGGCCACGGAAACTTCGGGTCCATCGATGGCGACAGTGCCGCAGCCATGCGTTATACAGAGGCCAGAATGAGTAAAATGGCTCTGGAAATGCTGCGGGACATCAATAAAGATACCGTGGATTACCATGATAACTATGATGGATCGGAACGTGAACCGAATGTTCTGCCGGCGCGTTTTCCCAACTTGCTGGTCAATGGGGCATCAGGGATCGCTGTCGGGATGGCCACGAATATCCCGCCGCATAACCTGAGGGAAGTCATCAAAGCCTGTCGTATCGTGATGGAAAACGAAGACGCCACGGTGGCAGACTTGATGGAAGTCCTGCCCGGACCGGATTTTCCAACAGGAGCCATGGTTCTAGGTAAGTCTGGAATAAGAAAAGCCTACGAAACAGGTAGAGGGTCTATAAAAGTAAGGGCTAAAGCAAGGATCGAAGTTCAGCCTAACGGTAAAGAACGCATCATCGTGGATGAAATTCCCTACTTAGTCAATAAAGCTAAACTGGTTGAACGCATAGCAGATTTAGCTCGAGATAAACGTATCGAAGGCATCACCGACTTGAACGATGAATCAGACAGAGACGGGATGCGTATCGTTATTGATGTCAGACGTGACGTGTCAGCCAGTATTATTTTAAATAACTTGTACAAGATGACACCACTGCAGACATCATTCGGCTTCAACATGCTGGCGATCGTCAATGGGGTACCGAAAACACTGGGACTGAAAGAGATCCTGGTTGAATATCTGAAACATCAGCGTATCGTCATCCGCCGAAGAACCGAATACGACAAGCGCAAGGCAGAAGCGCGTGCGCACATTCTCGAAGGTCTGCGTATCGCCCTGGATCATATCGATGAGATCATTTCGATCATCAGAGGATCCGACACGGCAGATGTCGCTAAAAATGCCTTGATGGAACGTTTTGGACTGAGCGACCGTCAGTCACAGGCCATCCTTGATATGCGTATGGTGCGTCTGACAGGTCTGGAAAGAGAGAAAATCGAAGGGGAGTACCAGGACCTTCTGGCACTCATCAGTGACCTGGCTGATATCCTGGCGAATCCTCGGCGCGTCCACGAAATCATTGCTGAAGAACTGGAAGAGATCGCCGACAAGCATGGCGATGACCGCCGCACAGAACTCCTGGTAGGGGAATCGCTCAGTCTGGAAGATGAGGACCTGATCGAAGAAGAAGAGATCGCAGTGACGCTCTCGCATAACGGCTATATGAAGCGCATGGCGATTTCCGAGTTCAAAGCACAGAACCGTGGGGGCCGAGGCGTTAAAGGCATGTCAACGAACACAGACGACTTTGTGGAAACACTGGTCACCTGTTCGACTCACGACCTGCTGCTGTTCTTCACGAATACCGGGAAAGTGTATAAGGCCAAAGGATATGAGATTCCGGAATACGGCAGAACAGCCAAAGGGATCCCAGCCATCAACTTCTTGGGTATCAATAACGATGAAAGTATTCAGGCGATCATCAATACCAGAGGCGAAACGAAAGAGTCCGATCATCTTTTCTTCACGACGCGAATGGGCACGGTAAAACGTACCGCTTTCTCTGAATTTGAAAATATCAGAACGAGCGGACTTCGAGCCATCGTGCTGAAAGAAGATGATGAACTGATCAGTGTGGCTGTCACACATGGTTCTGACCATATTGTTATCGGGACCCGTCAGGGCTATGCTGTCAGCTTCCATGAAGAAGACGTCAGAAGCATGGGACGTGCCGCAGCGGGGGTCAGAGGTGTCCGGTTAAGAGAAGACGACTATGTTGTCGGTATGGACATCCTGAATCCGGATTCCGAAGTGCTGGTGATCACTGAAAAAGGTTACGGCAAACGCACAGCTGCCTCCGAGTACGCCATCAGAGGCCGTGGCGGTAAAGGGGTCAAGACCGTTAATATCACGGATAAAAACGGCCCGTTAGTCGGTCTGAAAACTGTTCATGGGGAAGAAGACATCATGCTGATCACCACAAGCGGTGTGATCATTCGCTTCCATGCGAAAAACATTTCTCAGACCGGCCGGGCGACCCAGGGTGTCCGGTTAATGAGACTTGAAGATGATATCTATGTCTCGACGCTTGCGAAAGTCGAACCTGAAGAAGAGGAAGACGAGGACGAACTGACTGATACCGAAACTTCAGAAACAGGCTCAGCAGCTGATGAAGTTGCTTCAGAGAATACAGAAGATGTAACTGAAGAGGATACGGACGAATAAGTCGAAGGACCTTTTATAGTTACTGAACAGAAGAAGAGAGCAGCCAGTAAAATGAGCTGCTCTCTTTTTTGGCTGAAGAGTCAAAAAAACCTTGTAATTTGATCAGTCGTGTGCTATAATATTTCGGAGTGAGTACTCTATATAGAATACTCTCCTTGCTCTTTCAAATGAAGGGGCCAAAGTCCATAAGGAGGTGACAGTCAAAGATGAGTCAATCAGCTAAATATGAAATTTTATACATTATCCGTCCTGATCTTGATGAAGAAGGTAAAAAAGCTTTAGTAGAGCGTTTTGAAACTATCTTAAAAGATAACGGTGCTGAAGTAACTGAATCAAAAGACTGGGCGAAACGCCGTTTTGCGTATGAAATTAAAGGATACCGCGAAGGAACATATCGCTTAGTAAACTTACAAACTTCAGATGCAGCAGCTATCAATGAATTTGAACGCCTAGCACGCATCAATGACGACATGCTACGTCATATGATCGTTCGTCTAGAAGACTAATGTTTCACGTGAAACATTTTATTGATTGCCTTTTTAAGAAAGGAGCCACTTTGATTGATTAACAATGTCGTACTAGTTGGAAGATTAACTAGAGATGCTGAACTTCGTTATACGGGTAGCGGGATAGCCGTTGCTTCATTTACTGTAGCTGTGGAACGTCCATACACCAATGCGCAAGGTGAGAGAGAAACTGATTTCATCAATTGTGTGGCTTGGAGGAAAACAGCTGAGATCATTTCTAACTATACCCGCAAGGGCTCGTTAGTTGGAGTAACTGGTCGTATGCAAACGCGAAACTACACGAACAACGAAGGTAGAAAAGTTTATATTACAGAAGTTGTCGCTGAAAACTTCCAAATGCTTGAACCTAAATCAGTCACTGAAAAACGTGCGCAAAATGAGGGGTCAAGTTCTAATTCTGGATTTTCTCGCAATACTTCAAATAATTCAAATTATTCGCAGAATACCAATCAAGCTCCAAGAAATAATTCTAAAAGCAATTACGCGAATTTCGATGAGGATCCGTTTGACTCAAACAATGATTCGATCGATATTTCCGATGACGATTTACCATTTTGATTCAAGAATAAAAGGAGGATTATAACATGGCTGGACGTAGAGGCGGAAGAAAGCGCCGTAAAGTTGACTTCTTTGCTGCTAATCATATTGAATATATCGATTACAAAGATGTTGATTTATTGAAACGTTTCATTTCAGACAGAGGTAAAATTTTACCACGTCGTGTAACTGGAACTTACGCTAAAAACCAACGTAAATTAACGAAAGCAATCAAACGTGCTCGTATCATGGGCTTGTTGCCGTTCGTTACTGAAGATTAAACCATTTGCGGAAGCTGTGACAGTGATACATACTGTTACAGCTTCTTTTGATTTTAAATGTTTCACGTGAAACATTTAAATACTGACATCTAGTATAGAAGTAACCTTGTAAACGTGTTAAAATATAAGGAAATAGTTATAATGACGATGTTAAGAGGAGAAAATATGAATAATAAGTCACAGGAAGAAAATCTTCCTAAATTACTGAATCACCCTTATTTGAAGCGCATGCTTCTGTTTGCGGTAGCTGTTCAGTTCACGATGACGGTATTGAGTTTCTTTGCATATATCTGGCTCGGGGCATTGATGTTAGTGTTGTTCCTGATCACTCTTGTCATCATATGGCGATTCAGCAATGAATACAACGAAGAATTGAATAACTATATACTTAACCTGTCTTACCGTATCAAACGTGGACAACAGGAAGCACTGATCAAAATGCCGATGGGGATCATCCTGCTCAATGATGAAAACCTTATTGAATGGATCAATCCTTATATGCAGCTGCAGCTGCCTAGTGACCAGCAATTTTTAGGCGAACCGATCAGAGAAGTGAATAGGGATTTGTCAGATTATTTTGACAATGAAAAAAGAGAAGATTTCAATTTAGTGGAATGGAACGAGAAAATATATAAAGTTTCTCTTCAAAAAGATATCAATGCGCTTTATCTGCTGGATATAACAGAATACGCTTCGATCACGGAAGAATATGAAAAAACACGTCCGGTCGTAGGCTGGCTGTTTTTAGACAACTACGATGAAATTACGTCAGGTCTTGACGACAGAGGGGTTTCAGGCTTTGACAGTCTGCTGACCACCTATTTCTCTAACTGGGGAAAACAACACGGTATCTTTTATAAACGTATTTCGGATGACCGCTACTTCCTGCTTTTAGACAGAGAAGAACTGGAGCGCCTGGAAAATGACAAATTCAATATCATCGACAGCATCAGAGACCGGACATCTAAACGCAATCTGCCGCTGACGATAAGTATCGGTTTATCCTATGGTGATGCTTCCTTTGACAAGCTGGCGGATATCGCTCAAAACAATCTGGATCTAGCCCTTGGACGTGGCGGAGATCAGGCAATCGTCAAAGCGATCGATGAAGAACCACGTTATTACGGGGGTAAGACTAATCCGATGGAAAAACGGACACGTGTCCGCTCCCGCATGATCAGTCAGGCCATGCAGAAACTGATGAATGACAGTGAAACGATATATGTTATGGGACATAAGAACCCAGATATGGATTCAGTCGGCTCTTCTCTTGGGATCGCCCGTATAGCCATGATGCTCAAAAAAACAGTGTATGTCGTTATCGACGAAGACGATGTCAATAAAGACGTAGCCAAACTGCTTGAGGAAATAAAAAAGCACAAGCAAGTGAATGCTAACCTTATCTCTTCCACAGAAGCTGAACGAATGATCGATGCCAATGATCTGGTCGTATTAGTGGATCACCATAAACCCGTGCTATCGATCGCACCAAACTTGCTGAAAAAAACCAGACGTAACATGGTCATCGATCATCATAGACGGGGTGAGGAATTCACTGAAAATCCACTGCTAGTGTATATCGAACCTTATGCCTCTTCAACAGCTGAACTGATTACTGAGTTGTTTGAATACGTGTCGACAGATGGCGAACCGATCAACCGTATCGAAGCCACAGCGATGCTGGGTGGTATCGTGGTAGATACGAACAATTTCAGTCTGAGAACAGGTTCCCGTACCTTTGATGCCGCGAGTTACCTGCAGTCTGTTGGAGCCAATTCCACCATGATACAGAGACTACTGAAAGAAGATCCTGAAAGCTATCTAAAGCGCAGCCAGTTGATCGAAACCCTCGAATATGTCATCGATGGTGTAGCGATCGCCTATGGAGCGGATGATGAAATCTATCCCTCTGTCACTGCGGCTCAGACAGCAGATACGATGCTCAGCATGTCAGGCGTCGAAGCGGCCTTTGTCATCACTCGGCGTTCTGAGGAGACAGTAGGTATCAGTGCTCGAAGCTTAGGCAAGATAAATGTTCAGGCCATCATGGAAAAAATGGGCGGGGGCGGACATTTGTCCAATGCTGCCACACAGATCGATGGTCAGAGTATTTCAGAAATAATAGAAGAATTAAAAGAAGTTATACATTCTCAACTAGATTAACAGAGAGAGGGAGTTAAAAACTATGGAAGTTATTCTATTAAAAGACGTAAAAGGAACAGGTAAAAAGGGAGAAGTAAAAAAAGTTTCTGACGGTTATGCCAGAAACTTTTTGATCAAAAAAGGTTTTGCTGAAGAAGCGACCTCATCAGCAAAAAAAGAGCTGACGATGAAGAAAAAGGCTCAAAAAAGAGAAGAACAGGAAATACTGGAAGAAGCTAAAAAAGAAAAAGAGACCCTAGAAGAGAATGCGATCGAAATCCACGAGAAGGCTGCCGAAGATGGTCGCCTGTTCGGATCTGTGACCACCAAACAGATCGCAAAAGCTATTGAAAAACAACTGGGTATAAAAGTAGATAAAAGAAAAATCAACCAGACCATGCCGATGCGTTCTTTAGGCAGTCAGAAAATGGATGTTAAACTGCACAGAGATGTGACAGCAGAAATAACCGTGCGTGTTCTGGCCAAAGACGAGTAACAAAGAACTGAATAAAATAGAACAGTCCAGAATCAGGAGCTAGCATGTTTACAGGGGTCTATCCCTGATTCATGCTAGTTTTCTTATGCGTTGTTTCACATGAAACAATCATTAGCAAACGTATGTTCCTTTATATACTTTTTTCAGGAGATAAGGTACAATAGAGAAACAGTGAACGACATGAAAGGAAGTTAGACATCGAGATGGACGTTATAGGTGATCGCTTACCTCCACAGAATATAGAAGCCGAACAATCTGTCCTGGGGTCAATCTTACTTGATCCTGAAGCTATTATTCCGGCTATGGAGTATGTGGAAGCGAATGATTTTTATCGTCGTGCGCATCAGCTTATTTTTCAATCCATGATTGAATTGAATGAAAAGAATGAAGCCATAGACGTCATTACCATTGCTAATAATTTGGAATCGAAGGACCAGCTGGAGGATGTTGGCGGCACACCTTATCTGGCAGAACTTGCTACGACAGTTCCCACTGCGGCCAACGTTGAACATTATGCTAAAATCGTCGAAGAACGTGCCATACTGCGAAACCTGATTCAGACAGCAACTGAAATAGCTTCTCAGGGCTATCAGGAAACAGGTAATATCCCTGATTTACTTGATGAAGCAGAAAGAAGGATTCTCGAAGTTTCCGAGAAGAAAAGCAGAAGCGGCTTCGTTGACATAGAAACAGTCTTAAGAAATACAATCAACAATATCGATGATCTTTTTCAAAATGATGATGACATCACAGGCGTCTCTACCGGGTATAAAATGCTCGATCAGATGACAGCAGGCCTGCATGAAGACGAACTGATCATTCTGGCCGCACGTCCGGGTGTAGGTAAAACGGCCTTTGCCTTGAACGTGGCCCAGAACATAGGAACGAAAACGGATGAAAATGTTGCGATATTCAGTCTGGAAATGGGAGCAGAGCAGCTGGTCAACCGTATGCTCTGTGCGGAAGGGACGATCAATGCCTCGCACCTGCGAACGGGTCAGCTGACTGAAGAGGAATTCACGAAACTGTTCGTGGCCATGGGCAGTCTGTCTAAAGCGAATATTTATATCGATGATACCCCTGGGATCAGAACAGCTGAGATTCGTGCCAAATGCCGTAAACTCAAGCAGGAAAAAGGAAGCATCGGCCTGATCGTGATCGACTATCTCCAGCTGATCGAAGGAACAGGTCGGGAGAGTCGTCAGCAGGAAGTTTCTGAGATTTCCAGACAGCTCAAAAAGCTGGCCAAAGAACTGTCTGTCCCTGTGGTTGCCTTGTCTCAGTTGTCACGTAGTGTGGAGCAGCGTCAGGACAAGCGTCCGATCCTCAGTGATTTAAGAGAATCCGGTTCGATCGAGCAGGATGCCGATATCGTAGCCTTTTTATACAGGGAAGACTACTATCGCAGTGAAGACGGTGAAGAAGAGGAGGCGGCGGCAGATGAGAATGTCGTTGAAGTCATCCTTGAAAAGAACCGTTCAGGAGCTCGAGGAACAGTTAAATTGCTGTTTATCAAGGAGTACAATAAATTTTCTTCTTTATCCTACTATCCCGAAAGCGACATACCGGGTTAAACAGTTAGAGCGATCCCTTTTGTATCCACCTTTAAAAAGGCGGGAGAAAAGGGATCGCTTTTTTATAGTATAGGAAAGTATAAAATTTCAAGGACACTATCGTTATTGCGTTAATGCTTTCCGGATTACACCTCGTTTGAAAAGATACTGGTAATTATGAAAGTGATGCGTGCCCTTCAAGATGAGACAGCCGGGCTGGAGGTCATGGAATGAGGTGGCGCGTGCCCTTC
>NZ_FOLT01000008.1:29216-97683 GCF_900112455.1 Alkalibacterium subtropicum
GCTGGAGGTCATGGAATGAGGTGGCGCGTGCCCTTCATGATGAGAAAGTCGTGTTGAAGGTCACGCCATCAAAATCTGTCCCATAATGATGAAGAAAGAAAAGTATTAGAGGTCATTAAAAAGAAACAACAAAGTGGTGGCGGAAGAGATATTTAAAGCGATGCACTGAAATACGATCGAAATTTCATCCGAAAAGCACTGATTAATTTTAAATGTGGCATATCTTTTCTTCTCTAACAAATTAATTGGTATAATAAGACTACTTTTTAAGCAAAAGGAGTGAGGATATTGAATGAGTCAGCAGACAGGAGTGTCGATTACTACATCGATCCGTCCAAAATCTTTCAGTCGGGAAAAAAAACTGAGATATTCAAAGAAATGATCGATGACGTGATAAAAAAATCAGCGTTTGACTTTGAAAGAGAAGAAGTACTGGAGGAGATCGAAAAGCGTGAATCGCTCAGTACAACAGGATTTGGGAATGGCTTTGCTATCCCTCATGGAAAGTCAAGTCAGATACATACTCCGATCGTGGTACTGATGAAAACGGAACAGAAGCTTGAGTGGGAAGCGTTGGACGACCAGCCAGTCTCCATTATCTTTCTGCTTATTGTACCCAAAGAAAAAGGGGAAGCGATTCATCTAAAACTCCTGTCCAGATTATCCTATCATTTAATGGATAAGAAAATTCAGGAAGCATTTAAAGCTGCTGAAACGAAAGAGAATTGTGAAGCACTGTTGAATCAGCTCTTAGTATAGGAAGGCGGGATAATAATGAAGATCGTAGCAGTGACGGCATGTGCCACGGGGGTCGCCCATACCTTTATGGCTAAACGTGCCATCGAAGATGCCGCTAAAGAACGCGGTCATGAGGTGAAAGTGGAAACACAAGGAGCCACAGGGATAGAGGATGAACTGACTCGCAAAGATCTGCGGGAGGCAGACATCCTGATCATTGCCTCAGACGTCAAATTAGCACGGACTGAGCGCTTTGAAGGGATCAGGAAGGTCAACATACCCGTAGCCGCTGCAATCAAGAATGCGGGAAGTTTAATAAAGAAAATAGAAGAAAAATTAAAGGAAGAGTGAGGGAGAACAGATGAAAAAATTTCAGCAAGCATTGATGACCGGCGTTTCGTATATGCTGCCGCTCATTGTCTTTTCAGGTATGACGATCGCTGTAACAGGCATGATCGCCCAGTCAGCAAGCAGTGAGATCCAAGCCGTCACGCTTTTAAACGGTTTTGCCTGGACCATGATGAATATTATTCCGGCCATTTTTGCCGCGTATATGGCCTATGCGATCGGAGATAAAGCTGCCATCATTCCGGGATTCATCGGCGGGTATATTGCAGCCCATCCACTGGTCGAAGGCACTTCAGCCAGCGGGTTTTTAGGAGCCATCCTGGCAGGTTTTCTAGCCGGTTACGTTGTACTGGCCTTGAGGAAACTGCCCATGCCGGAGTTTTTACAGTCGATCCATAAAACGCTGTTTATCCCTGTACTGACAGGGTGGCTTTTATATTTCGTAATGGCTTATCCTGTAGCCATTATCGTAGGGGCATTGAATGATGTGATTATTGAGAATCTTATTACCTTATCACAGGCTCCTCAATATGCTTTCCTGCTCGGCGCCATTTTAAGTGCGATGTGTGCCTTCGATATGGGAGGCCCACTCAATAAAATCGCTATTACCTTTGTCTTTGCAGTCTGGAACAATCCAAGCGGTATCGGATTCATCGTTAATGCAGCTGTCTTTCCCGGTATCATGGTCCCGGCACTATCAGTCGGTATAGCAGCACTGCTGGCGAAAGAAAAATACACTGAAGATGAAATCAAACTGGCTCCAGCATCTATCTTGTCCGGGCTTGTCGGAATTACTGAAGCAACCTTACCCTACGCGTTCCGTGATCCGATCCGTGTCATTGGTTCGAATATGCTGGGAGCAGCGGTAGGCGGTGCGCTGATGATGGGAATGGGCATTTCGACATCTGGTGTGTCAGGCGTCTTCGGTTTACCGATGGCCAGCAATATCGTGTTATTCGTGTTAGCGATACTTGTAGGCACAGCGATTTCTGTCGGGACACAGATCGCCTGGAAGAAACCGGCCACACAAACCGTAACCGCTGAAGAAGATGATCTGGAATTTGATATTACGATGTAAAGACGATAAAGAAAACAGCGTCGACCGGACTGTCCGGTCGACGCTGTTTTTTCTACTTCAGCTGATTTGTGTAATCAAGGTGTTCAAATGTCTCGGGTTTACCGATCGCGACAATAAAACTGCCCGGTTTGATTTTTTCCTCAGGTGGGACATTGATGATAAGTTTTCCATTCGGCTCAGATTTCATGCCGATAACATTGATTTTATATTTTTTTCGAAGATCCATGTCTTTCAAGCTGCGTCCAATCCAGCGATCAGGAGCAGTGAACTCGATAATGGAATTTTCCTCATCAAGGGTAATCACATCCAGGATATTATTACGCATGATGTTTCGGGCCACTTTATCGCCCATTTCTTTTTCAGGGCGAATGATTTCGTCCGCACCCATTTCCTGCATGATTTCCATGTGGGTACGGTTCTTAGCTTTAGCCACGATACGCTTGATACCCAGTTTTTTACAGTTCATGATCGCCAGAACACTTGACTCCAGGTTTGACCCTGTACCGATAACAGCAACATCGCAATTAGAGAAGCCGATGCTTTTTAAAAGTTCGATGTCTGTGAAATTTCCCTGAACGGCCTGAATAACATACTCTTCAACACGATTGACATCCACTAAGTTTTTATCAACGGCGATAACATCGTAATGCTGCTCACCCAATTCTTTAGCAATAGTCGAGCCAAAAACCCCCAACCCTAATACTCCAACTGTTTTAACCACGTTGAACAACTCCTAACCAATTAATATGCTTCCTGTAGCGTATTTGATATCCCGTTTTCTTCTGTCTCTATTGCCCAAGGCAGTAAAGATGGTGATCGGTCCGATTCTCCCGATAAACATGCAGAACATGATGACGGTCTGACTGTACCTTGAAAGTGTGGCTGTCAAGTTTGCGGATAAACCGACAGTACCGAAAGCCGAGACGGTTTCAAAAAACAGATACTGCAGCGGGACATCTTCATCAAATATAGTCATCAAAGATAATGCAATGAAATTAAGTAAGATAAACATAACGACGATAACCAGTGCCCGCTTGATGATATCCATTTCCAGCGTTCTGTTTTTATAATTGATGTTCGTCAAACCTTTGATTTCAGTCACAATGAGTTTGACCACCAAAGCCACAGTCGAGGTCTTTGCACCACCGGCTGTTCCGCCAGGTGAACCACCGATGAACATGAAGACAGTGAAGGCGACGAGCGTGAACATATGGAATTCAGCGAAATTCAAGGTGCTGAAACCGGCTGTTCTCAGCGTGACTGCCTGAAAGAAAATCGCCTGTATTTTACCTGAAAAACTCAAACCTCCCAGCGAATCAGGATTAGTCCATTCAGCTAGAGTGAAGATCACCATGGCGGCAAGGATCAGCATCAAGGACCACTTGATGACCAGGCGTGAATGGAGGGTCAAGTGGCGGTATGTCCCTTTGATATCCAGCCAGCTTTTGGCTGATCTGAATTGTTTAAAATGCTTGGCAACGTCAAACCAGACGGAGAAGCCGATACCTCCCAGAATAATGAGGACAGGGACAACGATGTTCACGACGGGCATCGCTACAAAGTCCTGAAGACTGCTCGTTCCGAGGTTATCAAAGCCGGCATTGTTGAAGGCAGAGATCGACAGGAATATGGAATTGAATATGCCCGTCCCCCATCCGAAAAGAGGGATGAATTTAAACATGAATATAAATGCGCCCAGCGCCTCAAAAATCGTCGTGTACTTGACGACATTAAGTAAAAAATGCCTGAACCCTTTCATATCGTTCCGGTTCAAAGCCTGCTGTAAGGTGATTTCTTCTTTCATACTTACTTGTCGGCCAAACTGCATAATGATAGCTGAAACGATCGTGATCAAACCTAAACCTCCGAGTTTGATCAGTACAAGTGTAACGATCTGACCGAACAGATTATACGTTTGCGCAACCGGAACGGTAGATAAGCCAGTCACAGCAACCATTGATATAGCGCCAAACAGATGATCAAAATAAGTGGCTTGAGACGTTTCCAATTGACTGAATGGCATAGCCAGTATCAGAGAACCCACAAACATAGCAAACGCAAAACTGACTATGATTTTAATGGATATCGGCCAATTGGAAAATTGACTCAGGAATTTTTTCATCAGTAACAATCCTTCCTCATATATACTACTCTTTATTGTAACGAAACAAAACAAGAATAGCTAGATTTTACCGTGCTTTATCCATAAATACAAGCCTTCTTTATAACCAGCTTTAAGGACGGTCATCACGTATTCAAAAAGGCGTTAAAGTTGTTAAGGGCAAGTATTCAAGGTAGAATTATAGGGTGCAGTATTTCAGGCTGCAGGGTAATGGAGGGAGAAAAATATGAACGGAACGATCATGCAGTACTTTGAATGGGACCTGCCCAATGACGGCAAGCATTGGCAGCGATTGAAAGACGATGCAGAACATTTGAAAGAAATAGGGATCACTTCTGTATGGATTCCTCCGTGTTATAAAGGTGTCGGACAAGAGGACGTCGGTTATGGTGTTTATGACATGTACGATTTAGGAGAGTTCGACCAGAAAGGCACGGTCCGAACGAAATATGGGACAAAAGAAGAACTCCTGGAAGCGATCGAGGCTCTGCATAAACAGGGGATTCACGTGTATGCCGATGTGGTATTGAATCATAAAGGCGGAGCCGACGAGACAGAAACCTTTGAAGCGACCCCGGTGAGTGAGGACAACCGTCATGAAGAGATAGGAGAAACCCGCGAAATCGAAGCGTGGACCTATTTCAATTTCCCGGGGAGGAACAGGGAGTATTCAGACTTTGAATGGCACTGGTATCACTTTTCAGGTGTTTCTGATGATGAGAAGACCGGTGACCATGGCATTTTCCGTATCGAAGGCGAAGACAAAGGCTGGGCTCCTGACGAGCATGTGTCGACGGAGTACGGCAATTTCGATTACCTGATGTTTGCGGATATCGATTACAGCCATCCGGAAGTGGTTGAAGAAACAAAAAAATGGATCCACTGGTTTATTGAAGAAACGCAGATCGACGGCATCCGGCTCGATGCAGTGAAACATATCGATAGTGCCTTCATGAAAGACCTGATCGAAGATGTCAGAGCTGCGTATGATGAAGACTTTTTCTTTGTTGCTGAATACTGGCATCAGCGCTATAAATTCCTGGAAGATTATCTGGAAGAACATGAGTATGCTATTTCTATGATGGATGTGCGGTTCCATTATGCGCTGCACGAAGCCAGCAAACAGCATAATGCGTTCGATCTCAGACGTCTGATCGATGGGACGCTCTATAAATCGAATGCAGAACAGGCGGTCACCTTTGTTGAAAACCATGACTCGCAACCGGGGCAGTCTCTGGAATCGTATGTCGAACCCTGGTTCAAACCGCTGGCGTACGGTTTTATTCTGTTAAGTTCTTACGGCTATCCGTGTGTGTTCTACAGTGATTACTATGGATACAGCGGCGATATAGAGTATGACGGATGCCGGAAAGAAATCGATATCCTGCTCCATGCGCGTGAAGAGTATGCGTACGGCGAACAAAGTAATTACCTGGACCATGACAACTGCATCGGTTTCACGCGGACAGGGGATGATGAGCATCCGGAAGGGTGTGCCGTCATTATGTCCAATGGCGAGGAAGGTTACAAAGAAATGTATGTGGGCGACCTTCATGCAGGGGATGTCTACATCGACTTACTGAAAAACCGCGAAGAGGAAATAACGATCGATGAAGAGGGGAAAGCGACCTTTCTGGTCAATGCAGAATCGCTTTCTGTGTGGGTCAGAAAACCCGAATAAAGAGTGGAAGAGGCTCGGACAGCTGTCCGAGCCTCTTCTGTGTTAATTAAGATCAGTAAAGCAGCAGCTAGTAGTGGTTGGACTAATTCGTTCAGCAGTTTAAGTTCATGAATCCCGCTGTAAGGTGTTCCGCTATGTGCTGCGAAGGGGTCGTTCCACGCTATTGCGACCACTTCCTGAGACTAGGGGGCCTGAACGAGTCGCAAAACGGCTATTGCGACCACTTCCTGTGAACGCGCGGTCTGAACTGGTCGCATTACCGATATAGGCACCACTTCCCAGGAACATAGGTACCTGAAAACGCCGGAATATCGCTGGCAGCATACGCTGACTTGACTAAATACAGAAAAAGGCCGGGACTTGTTGACCCGGCCTTTTTCTATTCAAAACTTATTCGTTGGGGTTCACTTTCAGTGAAGCCTCGTCTTTGCCTTCAGCTTCAGATTTATCGATGTCGAAATCTTCATCATCTGACAGGTAATTATCGTGCAGGGCTTCATCCACTTTGTCTTTTGGAATCGCCTGATCATGTTCAGGTTCAAGCGGTGTATCTTTTACATCGCCTAATTTATCATCCGCATACACAGCCTGACTGGCAGAAGCGGCATCGGAATCAGTGGTTGTGGCTCCCTGTCTTTCGGCTTCACTTAAAGCCAGATCTCTTTCGATTTCTTCGATGGTCTGATTTAGCTTCGCCTGCTTGGCATCCAGTTTGGCCTGCTCTGACTCCAGCTCTTTTTCTGCTTCCATGTAAGACGTTTTGAAATCATCAACCAGTTCATGGGCTTTTTCTTCCCCTGAGTCTTTTAGTTTCAGGGCCTCATCTTTCAGGTCTTCTCTGAAGGCTTTACCGTTTTTAGGGGCAAACATCAGCGCAGCGAAGGCTGAAGCGGCACTCATGAGTACAGCTTTTGTTAAACTTACTTTTGGCATAATTCAGTCATCCTTTCAAAATAATATGATTTATAATGTGTTTGGCGGGGTGTTCTGGTGACGCTGTTTTTGTTTTTCCACAGTTCCTTTGAAGGCGCGCTTGAAGGTCTTGGCTAAACGCGGCCCATCGGTTTTGATTTCCGTATAGGTATTCTGAGCGATACCTTTGGAATACTCAGCGCTGTGTTCTTTCAGATAAGTCAGAGAGTGAGACAAACTGGACGCATGTTCCGACAGTTCATTCATTCTTTCCAGGCTGGTCTGTGCCACCTCTTGGGTATTATCGACGCGGTTCATGATCAGATCCACTTTCTTTTTCATCACATCCGCTTCATTATTAAAATGTTCGACCTGGTCTTGTACGTTGGTTCGTGTCCGTTCAATATTTTTCAGTGTCGGCTTCATTTTCTTCATGGCATAAAAACCCATGACGACGAGAAAAACGATTGATACACCTATAATAATGAGCGATATAAGATAACCGGCTTCCATTATATGCCCCCTTTACTGATCAGTTTCATTATTTTTACATCTATAGTATTAGAATACCATGAAGTAAAAAGAACACCAACTGAAACGCTAGCGAAAAGATATTGCTTGAAAGAGCTTTAATTGTTAGAATAGTAGCAACACAATAGGATTTTTGTGCGTTGTATCTGAAGTAGAAACAGGCGAGTGAAGGATCAACAGGATGAGATAGAGAAAATGCCGTCACTCTGCTTTTTTATATAAAAAATCTGTCGCTTTAAAAAGGAGAAAAAAATGAGTAATGAACGCAATGGGTTCGGTGATCAGGAAAGAGAGCAGGGACACGAGACCGTAGAAGTGATGCTGAGTGCTGTCACAGATGGGGAAATCATTTCCATCGAGGAAGTGCAGGATGATTTGTTTTCCCAGAAGATGATCGGCGACGGCTATGCGATCAAGCCTTCATCGGAGGTGGTCTATGCGCCTGTTTCGGGCAAACTGATCGAAGTAGCAGATGCCAAGCATGCTTATTATATAGAAACAGATGAAGGACTGAAAGTTCTGATACACATCGGTATCGACACGCTGCTGATGAACGGTGAAGGCTTCCAGACATCTTTAAGAAAGAATGAACGCGTGGAAAAAGGGGATCAGCTGGCAACGTTCGACCAGAAGCTGATCAGCAAAAAAGGCTTCAACATCGTGATACCTGTTATCGTTCTGGAACATGACGCCGTCGTAGCGCTGGAAATGTTACCTGAAAAAAAGGCCATAGCCAGAGAAACAGATGCCTTGAAAGTCACCTTGACCCGTGGAGAGTCCGCCGGGCGATGAAGTAAAATTGAACACGCTTTGCAGGTAGGGTATAATCAAAGTGAAATGCATCACAGTTTATGTCTATTAAAACAGTTCTGAGGAGGAACATCTTTGAAAAAGATACTAGTTGTCGACGATGAAAAGCCGATTTCCGATATTGTTAAATTTAATCTAGAAAAAGAAGGATTTGAAGTGGTTACTGCCTTTGATGGCGAAGAAGCCCTAAAAAAAGTCGAAGAAGAAAATCCGGACCTGATTGTTTTGGATCTTATGCTGCCTAAAATGGATGGACTGGAAGTCTGCCGTGAGGTCCGAAAAACCAAGGACGTCCCGATCATTATGGTCACAGCCAAGGATCAGGAGATCGATAAGGTGCTGGGTCTGGAGCTCGGAGCAGACGATTATGTCACGAAGCCATTCTCTAATCGCGAATTAGTGGCACGCGTGAAAGCCAATGTCAGAAGACAGGCCTCCCTGCAGAGCACGGAAGCTGCCAAAGAAGAAAGCAACGATATCGAAGTGGGAGACTTGACTGTGCATCCTGATGCCTATATCGTCTCCAAACGCGGGGAGTCCATCGAACTCACTCACCGGGAATTTGAACTGCTGCATTATCTGGCCAGACATATCGGTCAGGTCATGACGCGGGAACATTTGCTTGAAACAGTCTGGGGTTACGACTACTTTGGCGATGTCCGCACGGTAGATGTCACCGTCAGACGACTGCGTGAGAAAATCGAGGACAATCCAAGTCATCCGACCTTCCTCGTCACACGCCGAGGTGTAGGGTATTACCTGAGAAGTCCTGAACAACAGGAGAAGTAGTGATTTATGAAAAAAAAGATTCGCATTTATCAATCGATCAACACTAAAATCGTATTCGTGATCGTTCTATTACTTGTATTCGCCCTGCAGCTTATCGGGGCGAATTTTATTACCCAAATTGAGCGCCAGCTGGTTGCCAATTTTCAGGAAGACCGGCAGGTACAGATGAATTTTCTGGAAAGTACGATCCTTCCCGCGCTGGAACGTGAGGAAAACGGAGAAGAGGGTGAAGTCAGCCCGGATCAGGAGATCAGTAATCTGCTTACCGAGTTTTCAGGCAGCGGCATTACTGATCTTCAGGTCGTGAATGCTGAACTGATCGTCATGGGGACGAGTGACACGACCCAGCAGAACATCATCGGGCAATTATCCGATGATGTCGATCTGAGGCAGGCTCAGATAACTGAAAATTCTATCACCCGACAAGTGATCGATCCGGTCACTCAAAACAGAAGATGGAAAATCGTCGAGCCCGTTTTTTCAGCGGGTGAAGAGTCTCAGTTTTTAGGGGCGATCTTAATGGAAAGCAACATCGAGTCCGTTTATGAACAGATCTCTCAAATCACCGAGATATTTCTACAGTCCAGTGCGGTGGCGATCATCCTTTCCCTCGTGCTGGCGAACATGGTCTCACGGGCCTTGACGAAACCGATCAAAGAAATGCAGATCCAGACACGTCAGATCGCTGAAGGAGATTATTCAGGCACGCTGAAAGTATACGGTGAAGACGAATTGGGACAGCTCGCCGCTTTGATCAATGACTTATCCGATGATGTGGCTGATGCGCAGGAATCCATCGACGCAGAACGCCGACGTCTGGACAGTGTGCTGACCCATATGACGGACGGGGTCGTGGCCACGGACAGACGTGGCAAAATCATGATCATCAATGAGATGGCTCAGTCCATGCTGGACAAGGATCAGGAGGGCGCCCTCGGCAAAAATCTGCTGCCTATACTGGACGTCGAAGAAGATATCACCCTGCGCCGTATCCTGGAAAAACAGGATGATATATTGGTGAACAGCAGACAGAATGGTATTCCGATCATCCTGCGTGCTTCTTTCTCTCTGATCCAGAGAGAGTCCGGTTTTATCAGTGGGATCGTCTGTGTGCTCCATGACGTCACGGAACAGGAACGGATAGAAGAAGAACGTAAGCAATTTGTCTCCAACGTCTCTCACGAACTGCGTACACCGCTGACAAGTATGCGCAGTTATATCGAGGCCTTGGCAGACGGCGCCTGGCAGGATCCGGATCTGGCCCCGCGCTTTTTAGAAGTCACACAGAATGAAACGGACCGTATGATCCGTATGATCCAGGACTTGCTTCATTTATCCCGGATCGATTCGGGTAAAAGTGTACTGAATCTGGAGATCGTCGATCTTACAGAAATGCTCGAACATGTCCTGAACCGGTTCGACATGGTCATTCATTCGGCCGAGTATGAAAGTAAAAACTATCAGATCAGAAAAGACATCCTGCAGGAATCCGTGTTTGTGGAAGTGGATCCGGACAGAATGATCCAAGTCCTGGATAATATCATGAACAACGCCATCAAGTATTCACCTGATGGCGGGACCATCACCGGTAAAATGGAAAAACGACAAGACACTGTGCTGATCAGCATTCGTGATGAAGGGATGGGCATCCCTAAAGCCGATCTCACTAAGATATTCTCCCGTTTCTATCGTGTGGATCGTGCCAGGTCACGAGCCATGGGAGGCAGCGGTCTAGGTCTGGCTATTTCCAAGGAAGTCGTGGAACAGCACGGCGGCCGTATCTGGGCAGAAAGTACAGAGGGCAGGGGAACGACCTTTTATCTCTCCCTTCCTTATGTCCCTTATGAAGAGGAGGAATGGGAATGATTTGGTCTAAAATCAAACAGCTGCTTTTGGTCGTCCTTATTGGATTGAGCCTGTTCTTGAGTTTTCAGATCTGGACGACCGGCGTGCAGCTGCGCGAACCTTCAAGAAGTGGGGGGACCCCCGTTCCAGCCTCTCTGGTCGACCGGTCACGAGTGGAAGTCTTTTCACCTAAAAAAATCATCTGGCACCGCAATGAGCTGGACAGAAAACTGGAAATCAATACGTTTTATGCAACAGACTGGGCTGAAACATATTTATCGACTACCGCATTTGGGGAAGTGCAGTCGCCACAGCGATTGAGTTTTGCTTCTTATCAGGAATATCTTAACGACGACAGCTGGGTGGAATTCGTTTTTGATGCCCCAGTCCCGTTCGGGATATTTGAGGACGGCTTCAATGATCTGTCGACTGACTATGAGAACCGTACCTTTACGCATGTATTGATGAATAAAGAGAACCCGGAACTCGCCGGTTTCTATGACTCACATAACGCGTTTCTTTACCAGATCGATGGTACCGAGTATACAGAAGAAATACTCGATGAACTGCTCTACGCAGAGGACAATATCACGATCGATGTCGAAGCTTTTGAAGTCAATGAGCGGTTCATTTATCTGCCTGTAGATGAGCAGGAAGTGGAGTACCGTGACTATCTGGTCGAGCGTCTGCCGAACAATCTGTTCGTTCTGCAGTTTTTCTCTGATACATCGGAAATCGATGCGAGACGCACGGGGAGTACGACCCGCTATATCGATCTGACGACCGAATTGAGAATAAACGATTCCACGAATACCTTAACGTATCTGAGACAGCGTTCGGACATGGGACAGATGACGTTCAGTGAGCGCCTTTTAAGCAGCTATCAGACGCTGACTCAAGTCGAAAACTGGACAGAACACGTGCATTATCAGGGCTATGTACCTGAAACGAACGAAGTGACGTTCCAGCGTTATATTCAGGGGTATCCTATATACAGCTCCCAGCAATATGAATCGATGATCGAAGTGACGGTCGTCGAAAGCGGTCTGACGAGTCTGCAGGTTCCCGTGCGGGTCGTTCAGACCCCGCTGACTTTGACCGGGGAACGGACAAAAACCTTGCCGAGTGGTGCAGACATCATCGCCCAGCTCGAAGAGGCCGGCCCCGCGCTGCAAAGGATCGATGATATCCGAATCGGTTTGACATGGACAGAGAGCCAGGAAGATGAACGCGTCGTTCACTTTGAACCTCACTGGTATGTCGAATCTCAGGGCAACTGGATAGAAGTCAACCGATTTATTGAGACACTGGAGGCGTCTTTAAATGGATTTTAAAAAAATTGAAAACATTTTTCTGATTACGTTTCTGCTGTTGAATATCTACCTTCTGGTCAGTTACTTTAACCGGAACGACATTCAGCAGGCGACGAGTGCGCCTGGCCAGGTCAATCTGATACGGGAAATGGAGCAGATCGGTATCGAACTGCCCTCGCTCCAGGAAGAAGAACAAAAAGTCTTTTATGTTCAGGCGGACAGCAATCGCCTACTGGAACAGAATGTCGATCAGCTGGAAAATCAGGCCGGTTCAGTCGCGGCAGACGGGTCTCTTTACACGAGTATTCTATCTGATCCGATCGAGATCGAAGGCAATCCTGACGAGGGATTCACAGAAGCAGACTTCGCGAGACTGAACACGTTTATTTCAAGTGACTCAGTGTTGTTCGGTGAAGAGTATGCCTATTTCAGATATGACCGCAGTCAGAACCGCTTTGTTTATACCCAGATGGTGGAAGGGATCCCTGTGGCAGATGGGACATCCGAAATCTCTCTCTTTTACGGCAGTGACGGCAACATCATCTCTTACCAGCAGACCTATGCGGGACCGATGACCCCTCAGGGAACCACACAGCCGGTCATCACTGACAGACAGGCCATTGAGGTCCTTTTTCAGAACAATGAAATCAGCTCCAACTCGGTCGTTGGACAGCCGCTCCTTTCTTATTACCGGACCCTGCATCTGGAAGACTTAAGTATGTACGGTCCGGTCTGGTATGTCCCGGTCAGAGATACTGGCGGCGAGCGGATCCTTCGCGTCGATGCGCTGGAACGCACGATCATTACAGAACCGGCCGCCCCGTTAGTCCCAGAAGAGCCTGAAGAACCCGAGGAACCGGAGGAAGGAACGACCGAAGAACCAGAAGAAGATGCCGAATCGGCCACTGAAATGGAAGTAGAAACGACTCTTGAATTCGATGCAGAAATCAGTAGTGATGAATGAGAAGAATAGCTGAAAAAAGGATCTGGAAAAGTGGTCTTGCTTGTGGGTGGAGACTTGTTGTAAGATAGACAATGAGTATTCGCAGAGAGAGGAATCATTGTCATGATGCAAACAGAACGATCCGGCTTGCGTATCAGCGTATTAGCCAGCGGAAGTACCGGAAACATCACCTATATCGAAACAGATCAGACAAAAGTGTTGGTGGACTGCGGATTCAGCGGCAAGAAAGCAGTCGAAATGATGACGAAGATAGGACGTCGTCCGGAAGATCTGGATGCCATCTTAGTCACACATGAACACACGGATCACATCAAAGGCGTGGGGATCCTCGCCCGTAAATATGACTTGGATATCTATGCCAACGAAAAAACCTGGCAGGCGATGGAACCCAAGCTCGGTAAGTTGAAAATTGAACAGAAGCATCATTTTTCAAAAGAGAAGACGCTGACGCTTGGGGATATCGACATCTCCAGTTTCGGTGTGTCCCACGATGCGATCGATCCTCAATTTTACACGTTCCAGAAAAACAATAAACGCTTTGTCATGCTGACCGATACAGGTTACGTCAGCGACCGTATGCGTGGTCTGGTGAAGGACGCCGATGCGTACCTCTTTGAGAGCAATCATGATCTGAGCATGCTGCGTATGGGGAAATATCCCTGGTCGCTGAAGCAGCGTATCATCGGTGATAAAGGCCACTTGTCCAATGAAGACGGGGCGCTTGCCCTGGCGGAGATCATTGGGGACAATACCAAACGGGTGTATCTGGGTCATTTGAGCAAGGAGAACAACATCAAAGAAGTCGCCCATCAGACGGTGGAAGACATCCTTTTGAAGAAAGACACAGGCGTCAACGAACGGTTCCAGCTCTATGATACGGATCCGGCGGAACCATGCCCGTTGTTTATTCTGTAAAAGCCATCAAGTTTCCGCCATCTTTAACGTATCAGTTAGAGATGACGGAGGCTTTTTTTATGGAATTTAACTACTGTCAACACGCCGGATGGAGGAATTGGCATTTAAGGAAGAAGGGGACAGTTAACAGAAAGACCTGCCGCCTTCATGTATCGAAGAGAGGGATCAGACTGTGTGGAAATATTTTTAACACTAAATAGTCTAAATTTCTTCAAAAAGCTTAATAATACGGAAAAAAAAGCGATTATGATAGAATTGTATCATGATATAATTGCTAAAAAGACATAGAAATGTCATGGTTGAGCGTTAATATAGATAGTGAAATACGTTTACTGGAGGAATCAACGGATGAAAACAAAAGCTTATCAAACATTATTGGCATTAAGCCTTTCAGGAGCCTTACTCGCAGGATGTGATGCAATGGATCCGGAGACTGAACCTGAAACTGAGAATGAAGAAACAGTGGAAGATACGCCTGTTAATGAAGAAGGTGATGTTCAAGTATCCGAAGTACGGGTAGATGTGACCTCTGACATCACAGATGCTGTTCAGGAAGTGGATGAAGCAGTTGTTTCCATTATCAATATGCAGCGTGTGGGACAAAATCCCTACGGCTGGTATGAAGGGTCTCAGGATGCAGATGCAGAGGGAGAAGACCTGCAGCAAGTAGGCACAGGGAGTGGCGCCGTTTATAAAGTGGATGGCGATACCGCTTATGTCTTTACGAACAATCACGTCGTCGATGGCTCTGACGCTATCGAAGTGCTGTTTAAAGATGGGTCGCGTGTAGAAGCCACTATCGTAGGGGCAGATTTGTGGACTGATCTTGCCGTATTAGCGATCGACTCAGAAGACATCACGACGGTCGCGGAGTTTGGTGATTCAGAAAACCTGACCGTGGGGGAACCGGCTATTGCGATCGGCTCGCCGTTGGGAACGAACTTCGCCTCGTCCGTCACGTCAGGGATCATCTCTGCAACAGGACGAACGGTGCCTGTGGATACGAATATGGATGGCGAAAATGACTGGGAAATGACAGCTATTCAGACAGACGCTGCCATCAACCCGGGTAATTCCGGCGGACCGCTCATCAATATCGCCGGTCAGGTCGTCGGGATCAACTCGATGAAAATTTCATCTTCCACCATTGAAGGGATGGGCTTTGCCATTCCAAGTAATGATGCACTGGATATCATCAATCAGCTGGAACAGGACGGTGAAGTAGTCAGACCAGTCATAGGGGTGGCCATGGTCGACTTATCCATGGTGTCACCGCAGCAGCAGGAAGCCATACTGAACCTGCCGGATGATGTGACAGGCGGCGTCGTGATTGCAGAAGTCCAGCCTGACAGCTCCGCAGATGAAGCTGGACTGGAAGCGAATGATGTGATCGTGTCATTCAACGGTGAAGAAGTCGCGAACGGCATCGAACTGAGACAGGAAATCTATGACACTGAAATCGGTGACGAAGTGGAAATCGAATTCTATCGTGACGGCGAACTGCAGTCAGCCACACTGACGATGCGCACCACCGAAGACCAGACATTATAAACAAGAGAAACCAAACGCACAGCCTGTGAAAAGGCTGTGCGTTTTTATTTTGGGGAAAAGGTAAGAATTAACCTGTTCGGGTGTGAACAACTTTTTATAAAAAACATTTACACCGGGGATTTATCAAAAATAGTTATACACAATGAACAAACAGGCTGTGCATAACTTAATTGTTATAAGATGAGAACAATTGATTATCCCTTTAGGTAAAAGGTTATTGTGCAGGCTGACCATAAAGTTAATCCACTATCAAGGTGTGTATAACTTTCGGGATAAACGAACTGGATCTGGACGGAGCTTTAAGCTTTCATAAAGAGGAACGGGAACAAAGCCTGTGGATATGTGCATAACTTTGTGGATAACTGTGGAAAATGTGGGTATAAAAATAGAGATTTCCTGTTATACCAACAGAAAGTCCCTGTGGAGAGTGTGATTAACTCGAAGTAATCTGTTCGCGGCACGGTTATTCACAGGTCCGTCAGTTCAGTTAATACCTATAATCTTTTCCTGTTACTTGCTATAATAAGAAAGAAAAGGAGTGAATCTACATGACGAAAAATATATTAAAATTAAGCAATCAAGTGTGTTTCCCATTATATGCGGCCACAAGACAAATCACCCGACTGTACCGTCCGATGCTTGAAAAACTGGAAGTGACCTATCCGCAATACCTGGTTTTGCTGGTCTTGTTCGAAGAAGAGACTGTCACAGTGAAAGCACTGGGCGAACGCTTATACTTGGATTCAGGAACCCTGACACCGATGCTGAAGCGTATGGAAGAGCACGGCTTGGTGGAACGCAGGCGGTCCAGTAAGGATGAACGGGTCGTGGAAGTAACACTAACAGAAAAAGGACGTGGGATCGAAAAGCAGGCAGAAGAGATCCCCATCAAATTTTCCAAAGAGATACACCTGGAGCAGGAGGAATTTGAAGAACTGAAACGTCTGTTGACCAAAATACTCGATCAAGTCTAAGTAAAAGGAGCCAGTTATGGATATTACGATTTTGTCAGTAGGCAAGCTGAAAGAGAAGTACCTGAAAAAAGGCATCGATGAATACACCAAGCGTCTGGGTGCCTACACGAAAATAAAAGTCGTGGAAGTACCGGATGAAAAAGCACCTGAGAATTTGAGTGAAGCTGAGATGGAGCAGGTGAAGGAAAAAGAAGGGGAGCGTCTGCTTTCAAAAATACCGGATCAGGCCTACGTCTTCACCCTGGCCATCCAGTCTAAAGAACGCACCTCAGAATCCTTCGCCAAGGAAATCGAACAGCTCATGATCCACGGCAAAAGCAAGCTCGTCTTTGTGATCGGCGGCTCACTCGGTCTAAGCAAAGCCGTCATGGACCGCAGCGACACCACCATCTCCTTCGGAAAAATGACTTACCCCCACCAGCTCATGCGCCTGATTTTAGTTGAACAGATCTATAGAGCATTCCGGATCATGCGGAATGAACCGTATCACAAATGAATGAGTTTCACAGTAATTTAAAACATAACTGATGTAGCTGAAGAACAGAATCTTTATTATATGATTCAAAAATTCAATTATGCGTTACGCTAACCTTTAAACAGATAAAGGATGAAGTATTTGTTTCTTTGATGAAAATGGGCGACACATGGATCAGGAGAGTAGAAAATGCTTCAAAGGGGGAAAAATTATCCCTGATCAAGACAATAAAACTTAAAATTAATAACTCCCACTTATCCCCCTGCTTTATTAGATATACTATAAGTATACAATACGAGGAGAGATATATATGAAAAGACCAAATATTGTTTTGATGGTAGCCTCTTCTGTAGATGGAAGAATAGCTATACGTCCTAATATTACAATGTGGGAAGAGATGAACGATCACCGTACCCAAACGGCTGGGGGGAGTGAGATCTGGAAAGAAGTAGAAGATAGTATAACCCATGCTTATAAACCCCAAGGAGATATATTAGGAAGCAACTCTCTTGTCAAAGAAGGAGAACCACTTAGAATACTTCCCTCCTTTGAAGGAGACAGCAAATATCTATATGATGATTTTCTTCCGGATGAAGCCATAAACAGAAAAAACCATAAAAGCTGGTTAATTGTTGTTGATGGAAAAGGACGTCTAAGAAGCGGATATCAAGGAGATGAAAGTACTGGGAGATACATGGTTCACTTAGTTTCCCATGGCGTTCAGCCCGAGTACTTATATTTTCTGCAACAAAATAACATTCCCTATTTGATCTCTGGTGAGGAGCGAATAGATCTTAAGTTAGCAATGGAAAAATTAAAAAATAAGCTAGGGATAGATAATTTAGTAACGACGGCAGGAGGAAAGTTAAGTGGTGCCCTTTTAAGGGAAGGCTTAATTGATGAAGTTAACATTGTATTCAAACCACTTTTATATGGAGGATTTAAAACGCCTTGTTTATTTGACTCCCCAGAATTAAAGGATAACGAAGAACCATCTAAATTACAGTTGATCAAATCAACTACTTACAAGAATGGTCATGTATGGTTGAGATATAAAGTAGCCAGTAAATAGCACTTTAGATTACCAAGCTGAAGATGCACCCAACAAGTATAGAAATATGGTCGCCCATGATAGAGTTGCTAAGAAAAATAATATGTTTATCAAAAGTGCAGTCAGGAAAGCTTTACATTGTCACAGGAGATAGATACGATAATATAAGAATCGTATGTACAACGATATGCAAACCCTTATCATAAGCAACTTAAATTTAGAAATAGAGTAAGCCTATCGGCAACAACCAATAGGCTTACATTTAAACTACGCAATACGTTATTTTCTGCGTTTGACTTCAATGCGGTAGCCATCAGGGTCCGTCACGAAGAAATAGCTCGGTGTGCCGCCTGACAGTCCTTTTAACTCACCTGTCTTGTAAGCAGAAGCTTTACATGTTTCATGCATGTCTTCTAAGTCATCGACAGTGACGCCTAAATGACTGAAGCCATTCCCTACCTCATAGGGGTCGGCGTCGTAATTGTAAGTCAGTTCGATCTGTACAGAAGAACCAGGCGAGTTCAAATAAACTAAATCAAACTTCTTTTCAGGGAATTCTCTTCGGCTCGCCACTTCAAAATCAAATAGATTCGTATAGAAGTCTAATGTCGCATCGATATCTCTCACACGCAGGCAAATCTCAACAAGTTCTTGGCTCATACTATCATCCTCCAATAATTTCTTATCTTTATTCTAGCATGAATTAGTCTTAGAGGCATTTATTCAACTCGTACTATCTTCCCTATTGTTTTTAATAGAGCAATAGGAAAAAAGCACAGCGTTTATTCTGTTAAGACGAGCATTCGTTTATAGAATGACATTCGATAAAGTGATCAAGGATAACTGTCTTATCTAAATACAATCCAAGAAGTAGTTGATAGTCTGAATGAATGCAAGAATCAGAGTGTCTAGAGTCATTTGTTTTAGCTCATGAGAATAAGAATCTTTTGCCATACCTATGTAAAGGTACTGGCAGTAGCTAGTTGAATAGGGTAAATAAAGTCAGGACATATAACATCTAAAAGAGTATTAAAAATATACGTAGGAGGCAAACACAATGTGGATAATGAGTCAAGGTAAAGAAGATCTGGTTAAATGTGTAGCATTTTCAGTAGCAAAGAATATTGGAGGCAAGAAAAAACATGCATTGACCGGCACTGTTTCGAATGGAATCTGGGGGAGAAAAGAAATTATCCTGGGGTTATATGAGACGAAAGAGACAGCTCTAAATGAATTAGCGAATATTCAAGCTGGAATAGCAAATAATTCTAAAGTATTTGAAATGAGCGATGAGAACTTAGCTGAACTTGAAAACAACGGGTGACGAACGATCAACTACACAGAAAATACATTTAAATTGATAGAGAAACTGATCTTATCATAATTAACTCAATAAGAAGATTCTGCTCTAAGTACACTAAAGTTTTCAAATTCTGTTATACTGATGGAACGTAGAAAAAGAAAGCAGGAGAATATAATTAAACAATCATTTGAAACATTTGGGCTCAGTCCCGAGATAGTAAAAGCCTTGACGCGTTTGCGTTATTTTAAACCGACAGCGGTGCAGGAAACCGTCATTCCGTTGGCTCTGGAGAGACAGGACGTCTTGGTCGAGTCCCAGACAGGCAGCGGGAAGACCGTGGCCTTCGGCATTCCACTTTGTGAGCAGGTCGAGTGGGAGGAGAATAAACCTCAGGCTCTGATCTTGGTTCCAACACGGGAATTAGCCCTGCAGGTCAAGAACGACCTCATGAATATCGGTCGCTTGAAACGGATAAAGGTGACGGCGGTATTCGGGAAAGCCTCCTTTAAAACACAGAAATCTGAACTCAAGCAGAAAAGCCATATCGTGGTCGGTACGCCGGGGCGGATGCTGGAACATTTAAGAGAAGGCACATTGGTCGTTGATGAAGTCAGCAGTCTTGTTTTGGATGAAGCGGATGAAATGCTCAATATGGGCTTCATCGACCAGGTGGAAGACATTATTGAACATCTACCGACAGAACGCCAGACGATGCTGTTTTCCGCCACGATGCCCCCCAAGATCGAGGAGTTAGCCAGTTTTTACATGAGTCCGGACCGGGCTTCTGTCAAAATGGAACAGTCCGAGGCGAACACGCCTAAAATTTTACACTCTTACATCAACGTGGATGAAGCAGGAAAGGAAAAACGGCTGCTGGATCTATTGACCGTTGAGAACCCGGATGCCTGCATCATCTTTTGTAACACCAAAGATGCGGTGGATGCTGTTGAAAAACACTTGAACAAAGCCGGTCTGCCGATCGACAAGCTGCACGGCGGGATGGATCAGGATGATCGTCTGGCCGTCATGGATGATTTCCGCTCCGGGAAACTCCGTTATCTGGTGGCGACGGATGTGGCTGCCCGCGGGATCGACATCGACAATGTGACCCACGTCATCAACTATGATGTGCCGTTTGAAAAAGAGAGCTACACGCACCGGACCGGCCGAACGGGTCGCGCAGGTAAAACGGGACTGGCTTTAACCATGGTCAGTCAGACTGATGAGAGACGCTGGCAGGACATACGTGACTATGCCTTTAGTGACAGTCAGGAACTGACGGAAGTCTTTGCCCCGAACGAACGCCTGGTCAACCGTTCCAAGGCAGCCTTTGAGAAGAAAATAAACACCCGGGTCAAACCGAAAATTGCCCGGAATAAAGAGTTGAACTAGGACATTACCAAGGTGTACTTCAACGGCGGCAAGAAGAAAAAACTGCGTGCCGGTGATTTTGTCGGCACACTGACGAGTATCAGGGACGTGTCAGCCGACGATATCGGGATCATCACGATTCAGGAGAACGTCACCTATATTGAAATACTGAACGGCAAAGGGCCCTATGTCATCTCAGAAATGCAGAACCGCACGGTTAAAGGAAAAACACTGAAAGTCCGTAAAGCCCGCAAGTAAAGAGTACCTTCCATAAGTTAAGTACTAGCTTATGGAAGGTTTTTATTGTCGCAGGAGTAAAACTTTTAAACGTTATTAACCTCGCTTTAAATTTTTAGTGTTATATTTTACTGAAACACAGTATACTATGCAAGAGTCCCCGAGTGTTAACTAGGGATAAAATAATGGGGGAAACAAAAATGATTAAACTTATGGCTGATTCAACGTGTGATTTGTCGCAGGAGATCGTGGAGCGATATAATATTGGCATTGCACCGTTGAACATTGAAATTGAAGGCGTTAACTATCGCGACAAGGTGGACATAACGTCAGACGATTTTTTCAAACGCTTACCAGATATGGAGGAGCTGCCTAAGACAGGAGCACCGAGTCCTGAGGCTTATTTGAATATTATTGAAGAAGCAATGACAGAAGGCTACAGCGAATTTTTATGTATCTGTATGTCCAGTGGTACAAGCGCCTCTTATCAGGCCGCAGAAATCGCAAGGGAAGCTTTTTATGATAAATACGAGAAGACAGACGTGAAAATCCATGTCGTCGATTCCTGGTCAATGAGTCATGGGAGCGGCTGGCTGATACTGAAATCTGCCCAGTTACTTGAAGAAGGGTACACCTTTGAAGAACTGGTTGCTTTCAATGAAACACATAAAAAACGCGTGAAACACTTCTTATGTGTTGAGGATCTGCATAATCTGACGAAAAGCGGCCGTATTTCGAATACGGGTGCCTTGATCGGGAGTCTCCTTCGGGTCAAACCGATCATGTCCATGAAAGACACGAAAGGGGCCATCGTGGCCAAAGCAAGAGGCACGAAGAAAGCGCTGAATTATTATGTCGAAGAATTTCAGAAACGCTATGACCCGGAATGGACCAACTTTATCATCATCGGGTATTCGAATGATAAGAGCATTGCCCATGAACTGAAAGAAAAAATCAAACTAAAAACAGACTTTTTAGGCGACATGCATATCATGCAGATGGGCGTGGCCGTGGGGACACACGTCGGTCTAGGCGGCTTGTCTCTGTTCTTTATGGAAAAAGAGAATATGTAAAATGATGTAAGTCCTTCAGGATATTATCTGGAGGACTTTTTCTTGTCCTGAATGACTTAAAGATAGATGATGAGAGAGTCTCTGTCGATATCTTTGATTTAGGAAGGGAGCAGAGTATACTGAAACCAAAGGACCGGAAAAAGCGTGAGATATAAACCGCTTGATAACCCTGTTGAACGGGTAGTCTTTTACAAAATCACATAGAGGAGGACTGACTTAAATGCTCGTCGATCTTGAAGCATTTTTAAACAGGTATGACATTTATTTTGAACTGTACGAACACGATCCGATCTACACCAATGAAGATGCGGTAATCATGAAAGAAGCAAAAGGCTTTACTGGGACAGAAACCAAAGCGCTCTTTCTGAAAGGAAAGTCCGGGCGATATTATTCCTTCGTGACATTCACGACGAAAAGTGCCGATTTCAAGCAGTTGAAGAAAACGGTGGGAGAGAAGGTCTCCATCGTGAAACCGGCTGAAATGGAAGAAGTTACCGGCCAGAAACCGGGAGCTGTGACGCCCTTGGGCTATGAACGCTCCATCCCGATGATCGTGGATGCGGAGTTGTTCGAGCAGGAAAAACTAGTCTTCGCGCCTGCACGGCCGGATCAGACGATGGTCATCCGTGCTGAAGACTTGGAGAAAATCATCAGGTTGCTGGGCAATAAATTATTGATCTACCATGAAGAATGAAAGGATAGACTGCAATGAACCGTGTTTTAGATGAGGCATTGATTTATGAAATTTTGTCTGTGGTCGAGGAAATCCCAGAGGGGCAAGTGGCGACTTACGGACAGATTGCCAGGCTGATCGGCAGGAAAAGAAATGCCCGGCTTGTGGGCCGAGTGTTGAGTATGGCTGAATTCTATGGCAGCTACCCCTGTCACAGAGTCGTGAATCATGCCGGACGACTGGTGCCTGGCTGGAGCGAACAGAAACAGCTCCTGGAGGCCGAGGGCGTGGCTATGAAGAATATGGACCATGTCGATATAAAAAGACATCAATGGAGTCTTTGAGCTGATTTGAATTAAGTGTAAACACTGGACGCCCATTTCGAAGCGCAGGAAAACCAGGCAACTTCTTGGAGCTGATAGAAGTCGCCTGGTTTTTCTGTGCATTAAAACAGCTAAAGAAGTTTATCTTCAGAAGTTGGGACAAAAATACAGGAAACTCCTGAAGATAGGCAGCGTTTCTTCAGAACTTTTACCAAAAAATGTGCTCACTTCTTACGTTTATCATGAAACTTAAGAAGTCGCCGATATTTTTCTGAAAACTTCTGAAGATCCCGAAAAATATTCTCGTTTTTAGATAGAAGAATAAAAAAATCAACAGTAACGTCAAATGAAAAAAGGTCATGGCTCATTTTCGCCATAACCTTTTTTATTTATTTCAATCAGTACTCCAGTGCTTTCAGTTCCTCGATCGTCACGTTCTGTTCCTCGCAGTTATCGACCATGAAGCCGCTGAGATTGGAGAATTCTTTATAAAAGAGAGCATAGGCAGTCTTGTCGGTAGTGAAATTCTCTTCATTGATTTCACCGATCAATGCCTTCGTCTGCGCCTGGGTGTCGCTGTCCAGCTCCCAGCTGTCGGGTCTTAGGCGTCCTTGCTCGTCGTACTCGGACTTGTTACCGTATATCATCTCGCGGTAGATACGGTCCATATGCATGATCGGTGTTTCATGCGTCCCTTTTTCCGACATCACTTTATACAGGCCGATGCAGTAGACCGGGAAGAAGGGGATGACGGAACTGGCTTTCGTCGTCACGGCTGTAGCCACGACGATCTGAGCTTTGCCATCGATGTCTTTAAGCAGTTCATTGATATTCTCCGCTTTTTCGTCACAGTCGGCTTTGGCGCGGCCAAGTGTCCCGTGACCGTAGTAAGGGTGGTTCAGCTCTGACCCTAAATAAGAATAGTTGGTCGTCAATACGCCGTCAGCCAGCACGTCGGCCTCTTTCAGTGCTTTCATCCAGCGTTCCCAGTCTTCGCCGCCCATCACTTTGACGGTATCTTCGATTTCCTGTTCTGTTGCCGGTTCCAGCGTTTCTGTGTAGTATTCTTCCTTTTGCATGTTGATGTTCGGGCCGACGACCGGCTCACCGATGGCTTTGATCGATGACGTGTAAGTCTCGCCAGTTTCGGAATCGGTGCGTCTGCCGCTTGCCAGACTGTAAACCACGAGGTCGACTTTGCCGCCGAATTCGTTTTTGATATAGTTGATGACTTCCTGTTTGGTCTCGTTGCTGAAGGCGTCCTGCACGAAATTCTTGGCGATCAGTCCCTCTTTTTCAGCGGCTTCTTTGAAGAAAATGTTGTTGTACCAGCCCGCTGTTCCCAGGTTGCGTTCGCTCTTCGGTCCCTTTTCAAAGGAAACACCGATCGTATCGGCGCCGGCACCGAAAGCGAGACTGATCCGTGTCGCTAAACCGTAGCTGGATGACGCGCCGATGATCAGCACTTTTTTCGGCCCTTCATAACTTCCTTGACTTTTGACATAATCGATGTGATTCAAGACTTGCTGTTTGCGTCCAAGCGGGTTGACACTGACTGCAATGTTCCCCCGAAGTTTTTGTTCGAATTCCACCATGCTTTTTCCCCCTGTTAATGTGTTATAGGACTATAATAGCAGAAAACAGATTTATTTTGAATATCAAAGTAATTTTTCTTCTCGCCATTTAGTGTAATACTCGATGAGTTAGATTAGGCTAAAAAATCTGCTATACTGAATGGAGAACGATCAATTTCTGAGCGAGGAGTGCTTCATATGACTATTCATCCAATCAACGCTTTATCTGACAATTATATATGGGTCATTGAGGAAAATGACGAGGCTATCGTCGTCGATCCCGGCGAAGCTGAAGGCGTATTGAAATTATTGGAAGATAAACAGCTCTATTTAAATGCCATTATTCTGACGCATGGCCATGAGGACCATACAGCAGGGGTAAACAGGATCTTAGCTTGTTTTCCAGAAACGCCTGTCTATGGACCGGAAGAAACGGCTGACCTGAACACGGAGACACTGAAAGGCGAGGATACCGTTGAACTCTTAGGGCAGGATTTCGATGTATTCGTAACAGCCGGACATACACACGGGCATATCAGTCTTTTGATGAATAATGACGCCCTTTTCTGCGGCGATGCCTTGTTTTCCGGCGGATGCGGCCGAGTCTTTACGCAAGATTATCAGGCCCAGTTTGCGGCCATAGAGAAATTCAAAGAGCTGGATGATGACGTGAAGGTCTATGCCGGGCATGAATATACAGAAAAAAACCTGAACTTTGCCCATACGATAGAGCCGGACAATGCCGTCATTTCTGAAGCCCTCGAAAAGGTCGAACGTCTCAGAAAAGAAGGTCGTCCGACACTACCGTCGACCATCGGCAGAGAAAAAGATATCAATCTGTTTCTTCAGGCTGAGACGTTAAAAGCCTTTAAAGAACTGCGTCAGGCACGGGACGACTTTTAGTGGATGCGGCAAAAAAAATAACCCCTCACTGACTGCGTTCAAACGACGCAGTCAGTGAGGGACCTTACATAACGGTTTTACCATTCTCCAGGAGTACAGGAGGATTTTTTTAAGAGCTGGTTTTTCTCTTTTGTGGATAAATAGAGCCACCGTCCGATAGGCTTTTTGACCAAGTAGATGTTCATGATCTTCCCATCGTTCGTAAGTAAGATGAGACCTTTGGAATCCTTATCCGGACGATCGATATGAAACACACGGAACGGGTGGTTGATCAGATCGACGATGCTGCCTTTGAGGTTTTTTCGGTCGTGCTCGTGACGCCGACAGGCACGTCATCTCCGGGTTCGACCTGACTGTTGAAATGTGAGGATGTCCTTCTCTTATTCACTATACATTAATATGAATGAGGAATCCGGATATGAGCGACTTCAATACGGACTGGCTGTTTTGTCTATCTATCAGTTTCCTTTATATAATGTTGAAGTCAATTCAAAGCTATATATTTGAGTAGAATGGCAAGATAGATACCATACTAAAGAGGATAGTGACAGGGGGAGCTGGTTTCACTGTTAAGATTTTTATTAAAATAATCTTAACTTACTATAAAAAAGTGCGACAATAAGACTGTAGACTATATAAAAAAGAAAGCGTTATACTTACATGGTATTAGTAAAATAGCGATGAAAAAATGAAATAAAAATAAAGAAGTGACTTGAATAAGATTCTGCCAAGGTAAGAGGCAAAGATATGTTTCAAGTGAACACGCTATGATAAACTGTGTCGTTTATGAACTATATATTCAAGATAAAGAGGGATAAGAGTGTTAAAACGTGGAAAATTTATTATCGGCATACTAGGAATAAATATAATAATGTTTTATGGGTGGCGGTTGTATAGCGGAGATAATTCCTGGCTGTTAGCAATAGGAATCAATATGCAGCACATACTCGGGCTGGTATTTGCCAATGTTTTTACTTTTAGAGCGTTTAAACGCTCTAAAAATCAAGAGTGGAAATTCTGGTTCACGCTTAATTTGGGTTTGTTCATTTATCTGCTTGCCAACCTCTTCTGGATGGTTTTTCTTGTTCAGAGAGAAAGTCTGATTTTATCAGATACAGCCTATTCTCTATGGTTGACTGCATATGCTTTATTTTTATCTTCGCTTATTAACTGGTTAAAGTGGGCAAAACCTAATACGTTTAAAGGTGTTTATTTATTTAACATCATCGTTTTTATGATCACGGCAGCTTCTATCAGTCTGCACTTTCTGATTGAACCAATCATTACCCTATCCAATTCCTCGATGTGGAAGATCATTACTATGCTAGCCTTTCCTATTATAGATCTAAGTCTGCTTTTTCTTTCAGTCATCACTTATTATCTAATTCATAAAGATACGGATAAGCGAGTGATGCTGCTTATCGTATCAGGGATTTTTTTACATACGATGGCTGACTCTTATGCTGTTTATTCCGGTGCATTAGAACAGTATACACGAGGGGGACTATCTGATTTTCTCTGGCTGAGCAGTATATGGCTGATAGGTCTGGCCGGATATTATATGACAGCAGATAGAGATGAGCCTTCAAAAAGTTTCGAAAAAACATATGAGCAAATGACTGGGATTTTACCTTACATTAGCACAGTGGTACTGATGCTCTTAGTTTTGGAAAGCTATCAATGGGATCTAAATACGTTGATTCTCGGTCTAATTATTATAGTAGTTATGATAATAGCGCGTCAGTTACATATTCTGAAAGAAAACAACCAACTCATCGACGAATACCGGCACTTAGCCTATCATGATCCGTTGACCGGCTTAAGCAATCGGGAAAGTTTCGAAGAGCAGATGAATAGCGAGATGGAAAATAACGAGAATAGCCTTACGGCATTGCTGCTGATCGACTTGGATCGCTTTAAAGTGGTTAACGATACGCTGGGACATCAGGCCGGCGACTATATCCTCGTGAAAATCTCTGAATATTTACAGCAGATACTAGGTTCAGATACGCCATTATTCAGACTGGGCGGCGACGAATTCACGATCATCCTCTCTGATGCAACGGTTGAAAAGTGTGAACGGGTTGCCGGGACGATTCTTGAAACATTCCAGAAACCTTTTGCTATTTATGATCATGAAATCATCGTAACGGCAAGTATGGGCATCAGTATGTATCCTGACCACGGAGAGACATTTGAAAAGCTGTTCAGATTTGCTGATGCTGCTATGTATCTTGCAAAGGAAGGCGGAAAAAATGGGTATCGATTTTACAATGATGACTTGAATCAGAAAATGTTGCGGCGGATGAGGATCGAGAGTGATTTAAGAAAAGCTCTTGAAGAAGAACAGTTTGAAGTGTATTACCAGCCAAAAGTCGAATTGAAGACGAAAAAAATAATAGGGATGGAAGCTTTACTAAGATGGCAGCATCCGGAACTTGGCTGGATCTCACCGGCCGAATTCATTCCAATAGCTGAAGAAAATGGACAGATTATCTCGATTGGAGAATGGGTTCTTAAAACAGCTTGTCTTCAAAGTAAACGCTGGCAGCATGACGGTTTGTCGCCGACAAATATATCGGTCAATGTTTCAGTGCGGCAATTCCAGCAGGGAACACTCCTGACATTGGTCAAAGAAGCCTTGCAAGAGGCAGAGTTGGTTCCCAGTCTACTGGAAATCGAAGTGACAGAAAGTATCATGCAGAATACGAAAGAGAGCACAGAAATCATTCGCGGATTGAGAGACCTGGGTGTACAAATCTCGATCGATGATTTTGGAACGGGGTATTCTTCGCTTTATATCATCAATCAGCTGCCTATTGATACGATCAAACTGGATAAAACCTTCATCGATGATATGAAGAGTGTCGATCAGCAGGCCATGGTCAGAACGATCGTTGACTTGGGCATGAATATGAAGTTAAAGGTCGTGGCTGAAGGCATAGAAACGGATTATCAGCTGAATAAACTGATCGAAGCTAAATGTGAGTATGGACAAGGTTACCTTTTTTCTAAAGCTGTGCGGGCAGAAGAAATTGAGAATCTGCTCCAGGAGGCCCCAGAACCAGATACACAACTGGCTTTGTCTCACTAAAGAATGACAGTTGAACACAGAGACACTGGTGAGATACCAGTGTCTCTTTTTTAAAAAAAACCGTTTGAGATGCCTTTGAATACTGGGAAAAGTCAGGATCGTTCACTTTAACGTTTCAAAGGAATATCACGTATAATAAGACCATCAGACTTTATCAAAAAGGAGACTGCAGGATGGATAACATTGTTCATTTACCAAAAGAGAAGTGGGAAGGCACGCTCATCCCGATAAAATACAGCACGAACCAGTATTTCGATGTAAGCATCGGTCATGAGCCAAGAGGTTATCGCATAGCTATTGAGAAGAAGGACTTTCTGCACACAGTGACCCATTCAGTAGAAGAGGATGATCAGCCGGATCGTTTATACGCGGATCACTGCGAGCATCCTTTTGCCTGGGGGATCATTGATGAGGAGAAACTGGTGGCGGCGATCGAAACGGATCAGGAAAACTGGTCGAACCGGCTGCGGATCACAGAGCTCTGGGTAGCAGATGACTACCAGAAAAAAGGCGTTGGCCGGGCTTTGATCGCTATCGCCAAAGAGCAGGCGAGACATGAACGTCGCCGGACTGTCATACTGGAAACGCAGTCATCCAACGTGAATGCAATCGGCTTTTACCGGCATCAAGGATTCGACCTGATCGGCCTGGATACATGCAGCTACAGCAATGACGATGTAGAACGGAAGGAAGTCAGACTTGAATTCGGCTGGTTTCCGGCTGACAAGGAAAAACTGTCGCGCGATGAGATAGATATCCGCCAGGAAACAGAAAAAGATCACCATGCTGTCGAACTGATGACTCAGCGCGCCTTCTGGAACAAATATAAGCCGGGGTGTGATGAACATTATCTCGTCCATCTGTTGCGTCAGGACAGCCAGTATCTTCCTGAGTTAAGTCGCATAGCCATTAAAGATGGACAAGTCATTGGATGCATCATGTACTCAAAAGCGGAGGTCGTGGAGGGGGATCGATCGCAAGATGTTCTGACTTTTGGTCCTTTATGCGTTGACCCCAAATGGCAGGGGATGGGTGTTGGTGAAATCCTTCTAAAAGAAACGATGGCACTGGCAAGTGAAGCAGGATACAAAGGGATCA
The DNA here is from genome assembly GCF_900112455.1 of Alkalibacterium subtropicum. Lineage (GTDB taxonomy): Bacteria > Bacillota > Bacilli > Lactobacillales > Carnobacteriaceae_A > Alkalibacterium > Alkalibacterium subtropicum. The sequence continues at coordinate 58,963 of NZ_FOLT01000008.1, forward strand.
TCATTTTCGGCGACCCCGATTATTATCCACGGTTGGGGTTTGAACCGTGCGACAGATTTGAGGTCACAACAGCCGGCGGTGAAAACTTCGATGCCTTCATGGGGACCGAGCTATATGAAAACAGCCTGAAAGACGTTAAAGGAAAGTTTCATGCCTCACCAGTCTTTGAAAATATTCCAGAAGAAAAAGTGGAAGAGTTTAGCAGAAACTTTCCCCCCCTGCAAAAACGGCAATTCCCGGGACAATGGGAATGATTGGAGCTGCCGGTCATTATATTTGAATAGTCTGTTCCAGATAAAATAGTATGAAGGTAAGCAAAAATATCAAATTACTAACAAATCGGCTTTCACTAAAAAATAAGGAGGAAATTTGAATGAGCTCTCTGGAACATAACTCTATCAAAACCAATAGGATCCGTCTGCATGTTGTTGAAGCAGGCCCCAAGGACGGTGCCGGTATTCTTTTTCTGCATGGCTTTCCTGAGTTCTGGTACAGCTGGCAAAAACACCTCACTTATCTTGCAGATAAAGGCTACCGGGTCATGGCACCGGATCAGCGCGGCTATAATCTGAGTGATAAGCCCAAAAGGGTCAATGATTATAAACTGGATGAGCTGGTGTCTGATATCGTGGGACTGATAAGAGCATCAGAAAAAGAGACGGTCACCCTCGTTGGCCACGACTGGGGCGGAATCGTGGCCTGGCATGTTGCCAGACAGTATCCTGAACTCATTAATAAACTGGTCATCTTGAATGCGCCGCATGAAGCAGCGATGGTCAAGCACATACGTCATAAACCTTCACAGCTTCTGAAAAGTTCCTATATCTTCTCTTTCCAGTTCAGAGGTGTATTTGAGTGGAGCCTCAGTCTCTTTGACTGGAAGCCATTCACTAAAACGATGCAGGCGAGCAGTCAGAAAGGCACATTCAAAGAAGCCGATTTAAAACAGTATACCGATGCCTGGTCACAGCCGCGGGCAATGACTTCCATGCTGAACTGGTATCGGGCTAATGGCAAAGCCTTCGTGAATGGGCAGGAACCCGTACACGTCACTGTGCCGACGTTAGTCCTTTGGGGCATGAAGGATCAGTTTTTGGATCCGGAGCTGGCGCATGAGAGCCTGGCATACTGTGAGGATGGTAAAGGGATTTTAATTGGGGAAGGCACGCACTGGGTCCATATCGAAGAAGCAGACCGTGTCAGTCAGCTTATCTCTGATTTTATTGAGGGAAAGAACGATCGGGCCTAGCTCGGTTCTTTCAAACAGATGAAAGACTTATACTTAAGCACAGCCCGGGAAAGGTGTATACTGAAAACAGCTGAAAAAAACTATATTAAATAAAAGGTGAGTGGAGAGTATGATCAAAGGGATCCATCATAAAGGACTGCAAGTGACTGATATGGAGAGAACACTGCATTTTTACTGTGATATCCTTGGTTTCAAACATGCCTTCGGTTTGAAAGACGATGACGGAAAGCCATGGATCGAATATGTCAAGGTTGCCGACGGCTCATTTGTGGAGTTTTTCTATGGCGGGACCAAAGAAGCAAAACATCAGCATGATCACATCTGTTTTGAAGTGGAGGAGATAGAACAACTAGCACAGGAACTGAGAGAAAAAGAAGTCGACTTTGCGCAGGAACTCTCGGTAGGCAAAGATACCAACACCCAGTTCTGGCTCAGAGATCCCGATGGGAACTGGCTTGAATTCATGGAGATCGATCCGCAGTCGCCTCAAAAGACAAGCTAATAGTAAAATGAAAGACTCGCTGACAGCGCACCCGTTTAATCCGGGAGCGTGTCGTAAGCGAGTCTTTTTATGATGGTTGAGTGTTCGGGGTGTTTTTTTAAAAGTTCTTTTTTCGTAAACAGCCTGAAATCGGAGAGGTCGAAGCCGGGAACGACTATGCAGCTGACCAAGGCATAGACGGCTTCAACAGTGGATCCAAAAATAGTTACGGCCCGAACGGTGTGATGCAGGTGATGCCCTTTTTCAATATCCAAACTTAGTGTCGTCTTTTTGTATGACCCGTCGCGTAAAAGAGAATGCACCGTCAGTGGATGACCGGCATGATAGAACCACATTTCATCGGAAACGAGTCTGTGAAAATGAGAGGGATTATCTGAGGTCAAAAGAAAATAGATGCTGGTGTATAAAACGGATACTTTTTCTTCCTGTATACATTTTTCTTTAGACAGATCCGTCTGTCTGAAGTCCCCCCTTCCGGATGGGGTTCGAGATTTAGTTCTCTGATCCATTGTTCTGCTGTTTTCATTGCCATGCTCCTTACGAAAATGAAGTCGTCTTACAGTATATCAAATAAAAGCAGGAATATGAAAACCTGTCTATCAGAAATCCAGAATGCATCATATTAATAAAAATAGACGGTATTCGGTATACTAGATACAAAGAATGAAGGAGAAGGTGGAAAGATATGAATAAAAAGGCGAAAAGATGGCTGCTTGCTGTGGGGGCGGTCCTGTTAGCTATAGTTATGTGGGGATTCGTTGAACCTTATATCCTGGATGTTGAGGAGCAGGAGGCGGTGATCACGAACCTGCCCGCAGATATGGAAGGGGAAAAGATCGCTGTCATCGGCGATTTTCAAGTTGGCTTGTGGCTGGATAATGTGTGGACCGCCAGACAGGCAGTGGAAGATGTGATCGAGATGGACCCTGCAGCGATACTGATCACGGGCGATTATTTATATCACGTAGAGAGTATGGACGACCCTAAACTAGCAGAAGTCATGGACATCATGCGTCCTTTGGCTGACAGCGGCATACCAGTCTACAGCGTACTCGGGAATCATGATTACGCCATGTCCGCGGAGGATGCCGAACCGAATATGGAACTGGCGCAAGGATTGGCTGATGAACTGAGGACTTTAGGTGTCGTGATGCTCGACAACAGAAATGAGATCCTCTTAGAAGGAACTGATGAAGACTTTTATGTTGTCGGACTGGGTTCCCACTGGGCGGGTAATGATTTACCGAATGAAGCCTTCGAAGGGGTCCCTGAAGAAGCGCCCCGAATGGTTCTGATGCATAACCCTGATTCATTCGCAATGCTAGAAGCTGGGGCCGCCCCAGTGGCCGTAGCCGGACACACACACGGGGGACAGATACGCACGCCCTTCAGCAGCACTTGGTCTTATCTCTCTTTATTTCAGGGGGGCGAAGTCACTGCGGATGGGTGGATAGAAGATGAATATGGAGCTGAAGAAAACGACCTATATGTAAACAGAGGGATCGGCATGAGCATTACGCCAATGAGAATAAACTCAGTACCTGAGATCACGGTATTCACTCTGACAGCCAGCGACTGATTTATGTATGAATGTTCACAAAAACATCACAAACTTACTATTAGTACTTATTTATTAAAAGTTGATTTAATGATATAATGAACAAAGATTTGAGAAAAGGGATGATGAATGATGATGAACAACAAAATGAAATTTGCGGTGAACGCCAAAACGGACGGTTTTGCTTTGACAGCCAAGGTTGGAAAACATGAACTGGTTCTGGATGAATCAGAAACACTTGGTGGGAAAAATTCAGGTCCTAATCCGATGCAGACAGCACTAGCTGCATTGGTTTCATGCGAAAACGTGACAGCTAATATGGCCGCCAGAGAAATGGACTTTGATTTAAAAGGATTGACGATCAATGTTTCAGGCACGTTCGATCCCCGCGGTTTTATGGGTGATACATCTGTTCAGCCATATTTTGAGGAAGTGACGATCAATGTCAAAGTCGACACATCAGAATCTGACGAGCGCATCCAGCTGATCAAGGAGCAAGTCGAAGCTCGCTGCCCGATCTACACATTATTTAAAGCGGCAGGTGTCAAAATGAACGATACCTGGGTAAAAGCATAAAAAATACAAAATAAAGAAAGCAGGCATCCCAAGGATGCCTGCTTTCTTTATTTTTCATTACATATAAGAGGTTATGATTTGTAATGTTATCTTTTACAGTGGATTTAATATAATATAAATAGAGCAGGTTTTGTTTCATAAAATTAGGCGTATTCACTGAATCGCAACCAATTTATGGTACTTTATTTTATAAAGTAAGCGTTTCATTGACACTATGTTTTATACTGTTAATATTGAAATGAAGAGGGAGATAAATTATGGCCATAGCAACGTTAAAATTAAAAGAATATAAAAAAGATGCAAGCCCGACAGAAGTGGCGATCATCGATTACATTCTAAAAAACGCGGAAGAAACCAGTCAAATGACGATATATGATTTAGCGGAGAAGACGTTCTCATCCCCTTCGACAATTATTCGTCTATGTAAAAAGACTGGCTACAAAGGCTACAAGGACTTTTTGAAAGATCTGATCTATGAACAGGCTGTTCGCTCGAATTACAAAAAGAAGCATATAGCTGAACTGACCAAAACGGATGAGGTCGAAGAAATCATCAATAAAGTGACGCACAAGAACATTCTTTCACTGGAAGAGACAGAAAAGCTGATCGATACAGAAACGATCAAAACCTGTGTGGACAAACTATTTGAATGCGAAAAGCTGACCATCTTTGGTATGGGCGCATCGCTGATCGTAGCGAAAGATGCCCAGCTGAAGTTCACACGCATCAATAAAATGTCTTATGTCAGCGAAGACTGGCACACCCAGCTGCTCATGGCTAAAAATATGAGCGAAAAGGATGTTGCCTTAGTGATTTCCTATTCCGGTCAGACGGAAGAAATGATCACCTGCACGGAAGTGGCAAAAGAAAATGGGGCCACGATCATTTCGATCACGAAAACAGACGAGTCACCGATCAACAGACTGGCAGATTATGCAATTTATGTCGCATCAAATGAGTTCAGCTTCAGAAGCGGGGCGATGTCGTCGCGTATTGCACAGTTGAATATCATCGATATCCTCTTTACGAGTTATATCAATAAAATGTATGAAGAGACTATCGAGATACTTGAAAAAACACAGATCAAAAAGGAGCAGGACTGATGGTAGAGTTAGGAAAGATGGAAACAGAGAAACAGAACCCCAATACGATGGATCTTGATCAGATGAGTGTGAAAGAAGCACTCACTGTGATGAACAATGAGGATAAAAAGGTCGCAGAAGCCATTGAGGAGGTGATTCCTGAAATTGAAAGCGCCGTCCTTACGATCATTGAGCAATTGAGAAAAGGAGGTCGACTGATTTACACAGGAGCCGGTACGAGCGGGCGGCTGGGCGTGCTGGATGCATCGGAGTGTCCACCGACATTCGGTACCCCAAAAGAAAAAGTCGTGGGTCTGATCGCAGGAGGCGAACGTGCCTTTACGGAAGCTATCGAAGGTGCGGAAGACAGCCGGGAGCTGGGAAAAGAAGATCTGATCAAGCTGGAATTGAACGAAAATGACGTCGTTGTTGGACTTGCCGCGAGCGGACGCACCCCTTACGTTATTGGGGCATTGAATTATGCGAGTGAAATCAAGGTTCCGACGATCGCCATCGCCTGCAATAAAGACACAAAGATCGGCCAGGCCGCAGATATTGCCATTGAAGCTGTTCCCGGTCCTGAGGTCCTGACTGGCTCGACACGCCTCAAAGCGGGTTCCACACAAAAAATGATCTTGAATATGCTTTCGACGATCGCCATGGTAGGGGTCGGCAAGGTTTATAAAAACCTGATGGTCGATGTCCAGCCGACGAATGAAAAACTTGTTTCACGTGCCGAGAACATTGTGATGAAAGCAACCGATGTCGAGCGTGAAACGGCTAAGGAAGCTTTAGCGGAAAGTGACGGAAAAGTCAAAGTTGCCATTATAATGATTTTATTAGATATCGATAAAGAGGCTGCCGTCAAAAAGCTTGAAGAGTCAGAAGGCCACGTAAGAAAAGCACTATAATAAAAAACATTGAAAAGGAGCAACACACAGATGGTTAAAAATAACGAAAAGTTAGCTCAAGAAATCGTCGATGCTGTTGGTGGCAAGGATAATATTGCTTCCTCCACAAACTGTATGACACGCGTCAGGATGAACGTCAAAGACAAAAGCCTGATCGACGAAGATAAACTTAAAAATACCGAAGGCGTCATGGGTGTGAACGATGCAGATACCTATCAGGTCATTGTTGGACCGGGAACGGCTAAAAAAATCAATGATCTGCTCGTGGAAAAATATAGTGTACAGGATTCCTCCGGCAGCGCCAATAACTGGCAGGAAAACAAACAGCAGATCAAAGGCGCGCAGAAACAAGGCAAATTCAAACAGGCTTTAGCCACGATTGCCAATATCTTTATTCCAATGATCCCTGCGATCATCGCTGCCGGTATTTTCCAGGGCTTAAGCGGTCTGCTTGGCACAATGATCAGCGAAGGAACGATCAGCGGAGATGTTTGGGAAGGTATCCGCATCACCTTTGCATTGATCGGCAATTCATTCCTGGGCTACTTCGCTATCTTCACTGGGGTGAATGCAGCCAAACGCTTTGGTGCTACAGAAGCCTTAGGTGGGATGATCGGGGCTATGTCCATTGCGGCACCGCTGATCGATCTGTCCACACTTGTTGGTCTGTATGATGCCGAACAGCCGCTGAATTCGATCCTGACAACAGGTAAAGGTGGGATCATCGGTGTTATCTTCGGTGTATTCATCCTGGCTAAGATAGAAAAAGCTGTACGAAAACGTACACCGGATGTCCTGGACTTGATGGTCACACCGATCGTGACCTTACTCATTACGACACTGATCTTTGTCTTTATCATCATGCCGGTTTCAGGCTTCTTTTCTGACTGGCTGGTACGCGGATTGAGCCTGATCATTGGTTCTGAAAATACATTTGTAAGTATTTTGTCTGGCTATATCTTAGCTGCAGTCTTCCTTCCAATGGTATTGGTTGGTCTGCATCACGGCCTGATCCCTATCTATGCTATTCAACTTGAAGCATTAGGTGGCGTGTCACTGTTCCCAGTATTGGCTATGGCTGGTGCCGGACAAGTTGGAGCAGCCATAGCGATTTACTTGATCGCTAAAAAAGTCGGCGATGAAAGAATGAAAGGCGTTATTTCAGGGGCATTGCCTGCAGGGGTGCTTGGGATCGGTGAACCGCTGATCTACGGTGTCACATTGCCTTTAGGTAAACCGTTCATCACAGCCGGACTGGGTGCTGGCTTTGGTGGTGCGTATGTCATGCTGATGGGCGTTATGGCAAATGCCTGGGGACCATCCGGCTGGGTTGCCCTTCCATTGATGCAGGATGGAATGATTCATTACGCAATCGGTATACTGATCTCTTATCTTGGAGGTTTCATTATCACACGTCTGTTCATTAAAGAGGACGATTTAAGAAATGCAAACATCTAAAACATTTGGATTCGCCGTTTATGTGTCCGCATTTAAACGGCAGCGTCCATTCCTTGAAAAGTTGAAGCATCAAAACGCACCAGTCTTTACCTCCCTTCATATGAATGAAGAAGTGAATGACGACTATGTAAAAAATGTAGAAGAAATGTGTGAATGGCTGCATGAGAATGGGTTCTGGCTCATGGCAGATGTGTCGCCGCTTACTCTGGAACGGTTTGAAGAAGACTCATTAGCCTCGCTGGCCCGTCGGCTTCATCTGAATAACTTGAGAATCGACTTTGGGTTTGATTTAAAGGAGCTGAAAAGAGAAGAGATGGATGTCAGTTTCACCTATAATGCTTCGACCTTGTTGAATCAGGAGAGTGAAGAAGCTGAAGCTTTCTACATGCACAACTTTTATCCAAGACCAGAAACGGGGCTAGATGAGCTTTTCTTTACTTCTTTGAATAAGCGGATCAGAGAAAATTCAGGTCAGACGCTGGCTTTCATATCCGGTGACGAAGAAAAGCGTGGCCCTTTGTATGAAGGGTTGCCGACTCTTGAAACTCATCGGTATCTCTCACCTTATGCGCAGTGTGTCGATTTACTAAAGCGTTACGGTATAGATAAAGTCTTTCTGGGTGACATAAAAATGTCCGACTTTGACCTGGACTTGATCATGAAGTTTTTAGAAGATGGTCTGATCCGTCTTCCAGTCAAGCTGACTGAAGAACAGGTTAGCTTGTATAACGAACGATTTACTGTCCGAGTGGACTCTCCAGCCACGCTGATTCGTGTCCAGGAGTCCAGACAATATGCGCAAACCGGAAAACGCGTCGAACCGGATCAGACAGATGAACGTCTGAAAGGATCCGTTACGATGGATAATGAACGGTATAAACGCTATTCAGGAGAGGTTCAAGTGACGAAAGCTGATTATCCGGAAGATGAACGTGTGAATGTCGTTGGAAGGATAGACAAAAAATATCATCTCCTGCTCGATAACCTTCATAATGGTGATAGGTTCATGTTTGTACCAGCTGATTAAGCGAAGAGAGCGTAGTCATCAAAAAATAATATTCGACGACAACAGGCTGGGACTTTTGTTTCAGCCTGTTTTCCTGCCTTTAGTCAAGGTGAACTATTCTTCCTGCGGTAGTGTGACTATTTCCACTGAAGAAACTGCGTAAAGTGGTCTCAATAATCGTATTGCGACCAGTTCCGGAACCTCTACTCCCGTGAAGTGGTCTCAACTGCCTAACATGACCGGCTCATATCTGACCCCATAAAAAGTGAGGACGAATGAACAGTGCTAATTAGAATGTTAGAATAGTTTCTTATATTATCGTATAATGAAGTATAAAGTGACATGACAAAGGATGTTTAATCTATGATCAATATTATTGGCGTACTGCCAGATGACACGCTGGAAACTGAGGTCAAAGTGACTGAGGAAAACTTGAAGAGATATAAATGGTACTGGGTGGATTTCAGCGATCCGACTGCTGACGAATTTCGTCTGCTGGACTCTGTTTTTCATTTTCATCCCTTAGCGATTGAAGACTGTGGGATCCTGCTCCAGCGGCCTAAACTGGATTATTATGACGAATACGATTTCTATGTGACCCATATCGCTAAGCAGGAAGATAAAGAAATCATAAAAGAAGAACTGGATTTCTTCGTCGGTCCGAATTATATCGTCACGTTTCACTTTGAAGAATCCAAAGAAGTTGAACAAGTATGGAACCGGATCACGAATCAGGCAGCCATTGAAAAATGGGATCCCTACTACATCTTTTATCAAACGCTGGACAAGCTGGTCGACGCCTATTTTCCGCTTATTTATACTATCGAGGCCAAGCTGGATGTGATCGAAGATAACAGGCAAAATCAGTCTATGGATGAACTGATGGATGAACTTTTTGATATTCGGCATATGCTGCTGCATATACGGCAGACAGTCAACCCGATGAGGGATCTGCTCTATCGTATGCTGAATTCCCAGCATTTAACAGAAGTGATAAACAGACGTGAGTATTTCTCTGATATCTACGATCACTTGCTCAAAGTGTCGGAAATGGTCAGTTCAAATAGAGAAATCACCACGGACATTAGAGACAACTACCTTTCTGTGACTTCCCATCAATCCAATGAAGTCATGAAAATCTTGACCATCATTACGTCTATCTTTACGCCACTCACACTGATTTCCGGGATCTACGGCATGAACTTTCACTATATGCCAGAGCTGGATGAAAGGTACAGCTACTTTATTGTGCTGGGGATCATGCTGGTCATAGGCCTGTCACTGTTTTTCTGGTTCAAGAAAAAAGGCTGGTTCGACTAGTCATCATTTAAATGATTAAAAAGCTCCCGCTAACGCAGAGGATAAAGTGATTCTGCCTTGGCGGGAGCTTTTTCATAAAAATGTTTCACGTGAAGCAATTTGCTGTAAAAGCCAGAGAAGACAAGGACTACCAGCGGATGTTTTGCAATACCTTGCGAAGAACTTTCTCTTCCTCTTCTGACAGCTGCCAGTCTGATAGTTCATCTTTTATATCAGTTAAACGCCCGTTCTCCCTGACAAAGCCGTTTAAGCGGGCAGCGATAGTGGAATGTATGAAACTCGAATGATCCGGGAATAAAGGCAGGAGGGTATCCATCGCTTTATCGAACCGCTTAAGAAAATATTTCTGATGACGATTTTCTGCGGGATAAAAAGGCAGGTCATAAAGGATCTCTGTCCCGATCTCTTTTCCGTTTTGCTTTTCCCGTTCACTTTTCATTCTTTTGGCTGTTTCCAACTGTTCAGTGGAATGGACGATCAGCAGTGAGAGGTATTGACGTCCTTTGTAACTGCGGTCCTTTGCGGCATCGTGACTGTTCCAGAAAATGTTTAGAATATCTTCATAGGAGAGAAGAGACGCATCGAAAGCGATCTGAATCGTTTCCGTATGGTCACCGATTTTCCTGTAGGTGGGTTCAGCGGTCGTTCCTCCCGCAAATCCTGTTTGCGTACGGATCACACCGGGGTACTGGCCAAAACGGCTTTCTGGTCCCCAGAAACAGCCCATCCCGAATGTTGCAGTCTCCAGTTTTCGTGCGCGACGGTTGATATTAAGCATCAGAGCTTCCTCCTTTCAGCTGACAGAATCCAGCCAGTTCGTGTCTACTAGTTTAACACGTGCAGGTCTGTTTTCTCGAATGCTTGCTTTGGCTTCTGCAGAGGGAAAGGTAAAATAACTGAACAGTCAGGATGTGTGCTGGAATGTCAGGGGGAAAAGGGGGAGTCATATGAAACGGTGAAATGAAATCTGCCGGGAATATCCCCGGTCATTTTTGGTATACTGCTTATAAATGGACTATGCATAAATCAATGGAGAAAGAGATATAGAATATAGTGAATGTACTGTCGCTGGTCATGTAGGCATATGGCGCGGCAGTAGTGGCCCCCTTCGTTATATCTGGCTTGAATCTCACTATGAAAAGACTAGGGGAATAAGTCTTTATGGGACAGCACAGGTATCTCGTGGGGCTGTCCGTTTTTATATGTATCGGGGCGTTTCTCATCTTTAAGTAAAACAAAGAGGATCTCCTGTTTATCTGGATAAACACGTAAAATAAAGGTATGATTGTAGGATATTCGAACGGTCCATTCACGTGAAAAAGAGTCTGAGGATAATGAGGGAAAAAGATGAATCCAGTATTTAAATTTTTACTACGCTTAGCTTCATCGCCGCGTATCGATATGCAGGAAGACTACCGATGGGTGAGAAAAGTGCAGAAATTTTTTTCGAGCGCACCGACAGCCCGTTTCCGTACACTGGATGAAAAGATCTATTCAGTGGACAATAACCATGAAATCCCCGTCCGTATTTTTTATCCCAAGAAGAAAAGACATCCGGAACCGATCCTCTATATTCACGGAGGCGGCTGGGTGATCGGCGATATCGATTACTACACGCGAGCCTGTGTCAACATTGCGGATCAGCTCGGTCGTGTGGTTTATTCGGTGGACTACCGGCTGGCACCTGAGAACCCGTTTCCGGCGGGGTTGAACGATGTCTACCGCGTAGCGGAAGTCCTTCTGACCCCTCTGGAAGATGAAGAAGACGAGGACTGGATCATCATGGGAGATTCGGCCGGCGGAAATTTAGCCGCGGTCGTCTCGATGCTGCTGCGTGACCGTGAAAAAAGAATGCCCCAGAAGCAAGTGCTGATCTATCCATTGACTTACTGGGACCATACGGAAAAGTCTCCGTTTGAATCAGTCCGGACGAACGGTTATGATTACGGCATGACGATCAAGAAAATCCAGGGGTTCATGGAGCTTTATGGACCGGATATGGCAGAACGGAAAAGTCCGATGATTTCACCTTTGATGGCGGAAGACTTAAACGGACTTCCGGATACGCTGATCATAACAGCCGAATTCGATCCACTGCGTGATGAAGGAGAAGCTTACGGAAAAGCGTTGAGAAAAGCAGGAAACAGGGTAAGGATCCATCGTGTACTGAATAGTGTCCATGGCTTCATCAACTATCCCGCTTTTACTGAACCTATGGAAGAAACACTGAAAGAAATGGAAACTTTTTTAAACGATTAAGGAGGTCCAGCAGCTATGGAAAAGAAAAAATGGGTCAGGCTGGATAACGCCTCAAATATCTTTTTAGCTGCCAGAAATGAAACAGATACGAAAGTTTTTCGCTTGTCGGCTGAAATGACTGAAGTGGTGGATCCTGTTTTACTACAGTCTGCGCTTCAGAAGACATTTAAAGTCTATCCGTTGTTTCATAATGTGCTGAGACGGGGCATTTTCTGGTATTATCTGGAAGAAAGCCAAGGCACACCGAAAGTGAAACCGGAAACGGATCCGCCATGTTCGCCGCTGTATCACTATGACAAGCGGGAGTTTCTGTTCAGAGTGCTTTACTATAAAGACCGGATCCACCTGGAAGTCTTTCATGCCCTGACCGATGGTACAGGAGCCTTGTGGTTTTTTGAAGATCTTCTGACCGAATATGTCAGACTTCGCCAGGCCAAGCTCCTGAAAGCTTTAGATGAACCGGAAAAAAGAGACAAGGCCGATCTGGAAGACAGTTTTAAACGTTATTTCAGCAAAAAGAAAAAGTATGCAGCGATCGAAGCCAGCATTGAACCTCTGGAAAAGTACAGAGAAAACGAGCTGGCAGACGATGCAAAACCACTGGAGCCGGAGCCTGAATCGTCCTCTATTTACCGGATCAAAGGTGAAAAAACACCAGATCACCGCCAGCGGGTCATAGAAATGAGTCTGCCTTTAAAAGAAGCACTCGATCTGGCCCGGCGTGAACATATTTCCCTGACACTCTATATGACAGCTCTTTATATGCTGGCTGTTTACCGGGCAAAAGAAGATAAATCGGAAGATGTGACGATCACGACCTCCATTCCTATAAATCTGAGACAGTTTTTCCCGTCAGTATCCGTGCGCAACTTCTTCAGTACGACAATCGTCACATACACCTTTAAACCGGACAAAGAAAACGACCTGAATGATCTGTTTGAAAAACTGACACAGCAGTTCAAATCGCAGCTGCAGAAGGAAGCGCTGGAGAAAAGGCTGAAACGGTTCATCCGTTTCGAGTTCAATCCGCTTACGCGTATCGCCCCCCGTCCGCTTAAAGATGGCGTGCTGAAACTGGTGAACTACTTCAATAATAAAAATATCACCGTAGCCATGTCGAACTTGGGGCGGGTGCAGTTACCGAAAGGTATGGAGCAGTACGTCAAGCAGACGCTGTTTTATACAGCTGCTGTGCGCCCGCAGTTTTGCCTGATCAGTTATCAGGATGTTCTGACCATAAGCTTTACGAGCCCCTTTGTCGAAACGGATATCCAGCGTGAATTTGTCCGGCTGCTGACAGATAGAAAGGTCCATGTCACCATGGATGTGAATAGAGTATCCAGAGAGGAGATGACCGATTCATGAAACACTGTCCTGCCTGCCATGCTGATGTAAAAGGGGATTGGGAAAGATGTCCGCTTTGTCATACACGTTTAAAAGATACAAAGGGTCAGCGGTCAGAAGATTCGGATTTTCCGGAAGTGCCTCTCAAGTTCAACCGGAAGAAAATCAGACAGATCCTGAGTTTGAGTTCGATCGTTCTGATCATCCTTTATTTTACAGCTCATTTTATCTGGCGCTTTCAGTTTTTCAATCTGGAATATGTCCTGTTCGGTATCATGATCATGTGGCTGATGATGCTCGTCATCATAAGAAAACGCCGGAATATTGTAAAAGGCATTGTGTACATCCTGTTCCTGTTTTCCTTATTAAGTTTGTATTTCGACTATATCAATGGATGGCTGGGGTGGTCGCTGACATTTGTGATCCCTATCCTGTGTATCTCTGCGCTGCTTGCTATGTTCATTTCTATCCAGGTGGTGAATCTGAGGGCAGAAGACTACGTTCTCTATCTTCAGCTGGCGGCTATCGTGGGTTTGATCCCCGCTGTCTTTTTACTGCTGGACTGGGTCGTGTTTTCTCTGCCCAGTCTGCTGTCTGTCGTGTTCAGTCTCGTCATGTCCGTTGCAGTTTTTTTCAAGCACCGACAGGCAGTTATCGATGAACTTGAAAAACGTATGCATGTGTAAAAAAGAATGACAAGCAAGGAAGTGTATAGAATGAAAGACATTTATGTGGTAGGAGCAATCATAGAAAATACTGGAAAGATCTTGTGTGCTCAAAGAAGTTCATCCATGACGCTGTCTGATTTGTGGGAATTTCCCGGAGGAAAAATAGAAGGAACTGAAACCCATCAGGAAGCGTTAAAACGTGAAATAAAAGAAGAGCTGAACCTTGATATAAAAGTAGAGGCCCGGCTATTTGAAGAAACGATATATGAGTACGACTTTGGCCGGGTGCACCTCGCCGCTTATGTATGTGAATACGTGAAAGGCATCCCGGACCTAACTGAACATAAGGCTGTAAAATGGCTGGAACCTCATGAGCTGTCAAACCTGAAGTGGGTTCCTGCGGATATTCCCATTGTAGAAAAACTGATGAAAGAGGGCGTCTCTACATGACCGATATGCTGGAACGTTCACTGAAAAAGGCATTTATTGATCATCAGTTTCAAGGGTCCCACTACGATCCGTATCTGATCATTAATGATGTCTCAAAAAAAGAATTCATGCTGAATGTGATACATGAGGAATTAGTTGCCTGTACGGATTTTTTCTTTTCAGTCGCTTTTGTGACCCAGGATGGCTTGGCTGCTTTGAAAACGCAGCTGGCTGATTTACATAAAAAAGGGATTCAGGGACGTCTCTTGACCTCTGTTTATCTGGCCTTCAATAAACCGGAGGTCTTTAATGATTTACTGAATATTCCTAACATCGATGTCCGCATTTCTAAAAAAGAAGGCTTCCATTCTAAGGGATACATGTTTACGCATAACACGCATCATTCTATTATAGTGGGCAGTTCAAATTTAACCATGAGTGCGTTGAAGATCAATTATGAATGGAACGTGAAACTGACATCATATAATCATGGACAGATGATCCAGGACATCCACGATCACATGGAATCAGAGTGGCAGCAGGCAGAAGTGCTGACCCGTAAATGGATAGAAGATTACCAGAAGAACTATGATTCAAAAGTTGACATAAAAGCAGGGACGCTTACAGAAGACGAGACCCCTTATATTCGTCCCAACACGATGCAGAAGCAGGCGCTTAGCAATATTCGGGCACTTAGAGCCCGAGGAGCCGACAAAGGCCTGGTGATATCAGCAACTGGAACGGGTAAAACCTTCCTTTCTGCTTTTGATGTCAATCAGTTTTCACCGGATCGTGTCTTGTTTATCGTGCATCGGGAACAAATTTTGAATAAGGCTAAAGAGGATTACATGAAAATACTTGGGGGTCAGCCTTCAGACTATGGTATTTTATCAGGCGCACAAAAAGATTTTAAAGCCAAGTATCTGTTTGCGACGATTCAGACCCTGTCAAAAGAATCAGTATACAGTCAATTTCTTGAAGAACACTTTGATTATATACTGATCGATGAGGTCCACAAGGCGGGAGCCGTTTCTTATCATAAGGTGATCGATTATTTTTCTCCAAAATTCCTTCTGGGGATGACAGCAACACCTGAGCGGACAGACGGGTTCAACATATTCGAGCTGTTTGATTATAATATTGCCTACGAGATCCGCCTGCAGGAAGCATTGGAAGAAGATATGCTGTGCCCCTTCCATTATTTCGGTGTCACTGATCATGAGAAAAATGGCGAATTGATATCTGAGAAAACTGATTTTTCTCAACTTATCGAGAAAGACCGTGTCAATTTTCTTATGGATAAATTGAGTTACTATGGCTGCTCGAGAAACAAACCGAAAGGGCTGGTTTTCTGCAGCCGTAAAAAAGAAGCCCAGGCACTGGCTGATCGCTTTAATGCTAACGGCATGGCCAGTACGTACTTATCGGGAGAGGATTCTCTGCAAACAAGAGAAGATGAAGTCAGTCGATTGGAAAAAGGTGAGATCAGCTATATCTTCACCGTCGATATTTTTAATGAAGGCATTGATATACCAAAGATCAATCAGGTCGTGATGTTGAGAAACACCCAGTCCAGTATCATCTTTATTCAGCAGTTGGGTCGCGGTCTTCGAAAAGATCCGTCCAAAGAGTATGTGACCGTTATTGATTTTATAGGTAATTATAAAAACAACTATCTAATACCGATGGCCTTATCCGGAGATGTCTCACGGAACAAAAACAAAGTAAGAAAAGACACGTATGACACTGATTTTATCTCAGGCGTCTCATCAATAAATTTTGAAGAAATAGCTAAAAAACAAATTTTTGAGTCGATTGATCAGACTAAGATGGATGCCATGCAGGAGCTGAGAAAAGCCTTCAATCTTCTCTACAATCGGTTGGGCAGGGTCCCTTATCTGAAAGATTTTAAAGAACAGGCGGTACTCGATCCAGTACTGCTTTCTGACAAAAAGAAAAGTTACTATGGTTTTTTGGAGAGTATGAAAGAAAACGAAGCAACGTTAAGTGAAAAACAGCAGAAATACCTGGTGATTGCCTCGCGTGAACTGCTTCCTGGGATCAGGCTTCACGAACTTTTGTTACTGAAGAAGCTGATACGCGAGCATAAAAAAGGAAAAAATACAAAGGTTTCTATCAAAGCTTTGCAAGAATGGTACAGTGATTCAGGGATACCCAGCAGTGAAAAAACGGTTAGGTCAGTACTGGGCATACTTGATTTATGCTTCTTTACTGGAATGACAAAAAAGACATACGGGAAAGCTCCTTTTATAAGTGTTCAAGACAGTAAGATCGACCTTTCGATCGCCTTTAAGTCGGCCTTATCAGATAGGTATTTCCATAAGTTATTTATGGATAGTATTGAAACAGGTCTGCTGAATGCGAAAGAATATGATCCAGAAAAACCCTTGACGCTCTATCAGAAGTATAAGAGAAGAGAGGTTTTGAAACTCCTTAACTGGAAAGAACAGATGGTCGATCAGAATATAGGTGGTTATACAGCAAATGATGGAGAGTTCGTCATTTTCGTTACCCTGGAAAAAGGAGCATCCTTTACTGGGGCACTCATGGCTTATGAAGATGAGTTGCTGGACTCCAGTACAATGAAGTGGTTTACAAAGTCACCAAGGACATTGAAATCACCGGAAGTGGAAAAACTGAAAGATCCGTCAAATTGGACCTATCGCTTGTTTGTCAAAAAATCGGACGACGAGGGCAGTGATTTTTACTATTTAGGAGTAGTTGAGCCTATCCAAAGTTCGCTTCAAGAAATAAAGAAATATACCCAAGAGGGCAAAGAGAAAAGTGTGGTCACGATGGACTTGAAATTACAGCAGCCAATCGAAAACAGCTTGTATCGCTATCTGCTCTTGAAAAAATAAAAAGACGGCGTATCCACTCGAATCGAGCGGATACGCCGTCTTTTGCTTTAGTGGTGTTTGGACCGGCGCTTGTTTGCATACATGGCGTCATCGGCGCGTTTTAGTAGAGCGGCTGCCGTGGTCCCGTCCTCTGGGAAAAGCGAATAACCGATGCTTGGGATGCATGTCAGTTTTTTATCTTTGATTTGATAAGGCTGACTTAACGTTTCAGAGAGTTCCTGAATACGCGAGCTGATGTCTTCACGAGAGGAGATACCGGTCAAAAGAAGCGTGAACTCATCGCCGCCTAAGCGTGCTCCGTGTTCTATATCTTTCAATATGAGTCGGAGGCGATTGCCGACTTCAGAAAGCAGTTCATCGCCAGCGGCATGTCCGTAAGTATCATTGATCTGTTTGAAATTATCCAGATCCATAAATATAACCGCAAAGGGTTCATTCATATTTTTAGATTGCCTGATTCGTTCGTCGAGAGTTTCTTCAAAATGTGTCCGGTTAGCCAGGTCGGTCAGTGTGTCATGATAGGCCATGTAATGGATCCGTTCTTCATTACGTTTATTTTGCGTAATATCCTGGACGATAGCAAAGACGCCGACTCGTTCCTTTTTTATCATTATCGGGATGTGAGTAACATTGACATATATATTACGGCCGAAATAATTTGTAATAGTGAATTCATCATGCTGAGCTATTCCTTTTTTAGTGTTGTAGAAATTTACCCGCACGTTTTCTTTATGTTCATCTGCTACATACTGCATGACAGACCGACTGATCAGTTTTTCTCGACTGACTCCCAGCAGGTCTTCACCCTTTTCATTGACACTCAAGACATTGCCGTTCAAATCAAGGGAAAAGACCGCATCAGGGTGATGATAGAAAAGAGACTTATATCTTTGTTCACTCAGGAGCAATTCTCTCGTCTGAACATCATAGTTCTGGATAAGACGTTTGTTCTCAACCAGGACAAGCAGCTGTCTGACGATGATGACAACGATCGTTATACCGGCCCCGAGCGTCACTTCATTGAGGGTGGAAGCGTTGACGATCATATAAAGGAAAAGGACACTGACATAAACGTAAGGGAACAGCATGCGAAAGTTTCCGCTGGATTCATCGCACAGCACGTTAGTTCTCTCATCTGGGGAGGACTCTCTTTGAAGCAGGCCGGTGTAGCCGATAAGCATCACACCCAAAACGAATAAGGGATCCAGCACACTACCGGAAATGTAATGATTTGCATTCTGCATAAGCATAAAGCCAATATCTGCCGTGATCTGGAGGAGGATGCCTGAAAGCAGAAAGAATGACGTGTATCGGTGAAACAGATCTCGGCCGTTTACAAACAGTACGAGAATGAAAAAGAGAAGAGCCAGGTCTCCAAGCGGATAAAAGAGAGAAAGTGCCAGTTCAAAAGGGGGGACCGTATTATTCGCAATAAGCGGTTTAATGAGAAAATACCAGAAAAAGGTCGTATAGACCGTCATCACGAGAAAAATATCGAAGATGAACTTGGCAATGGACAGGTGCTTTTTCACTATTTTTAATTTATAGCTGAATGCAGCCAGATAAAAGACGAGATTCAGTATATGAAAAATATCGGGACTTCCAGGATAAGGAACATCCCGCAGCAACACTGTTTCGTATATGAACCAGAAGACTTCTGCGACAAGGAAGCTGAACGTTCCCAATGAAAGGAAAAGCCAGAAAGGTCTGTCTGCTTCAGGGCTTCGCTTATAGGTCTGAACTAACCAGATCGTGGCCAGAAAGGGACCTGTGATAGAGAGAAGGTTTCCCCCAAGTATCCGTATGTATTCGTGCGTATCCAATAGTGTTATCCAACCGTAATAGAAAAAGGTATAAACAAAAATAAACACAAGAATGACTTTATTTCTGTGTTTAGTCAACATATGCGGTAATCCCCTTAAACTGAGATATTTCTTCATAAAAACCATACCATAATATAACTGAAAGTAACATAGAGAGTTGCGGGATGAAACGAAAAAGCAAAACAAAGCGTGAACAAAAGATGTCGACCAATACCGATGTATGACTAAGTGATTATGCATCCAATCATATATATTGCCGGGGAAATGTAACGTAAAACAGGGTCATTTAGTTGCAAAACGTCTTCTGAGTCGCGTACTATAAAGGTAATCAATAAAAGGAAGTGTAAAGGATAATGTCATATCTTTACTATATTTTTGGGTTCGGGATCACTTTTTTTGCTATTATGGATCTGATCTGGACAACGCTTTGGATCGATGGCGGAGCGGGACCTTTATCTAAAAGAGTGGCACGGTATACTTGGAAGAGTATCGAAAAAATGACAAGAAAAAACAATAATATTTTGACCTTGGTCGGCCCGATCATTCTCGTCGTTACACTGTTCAGCTGGATATTTTTCATGTGGTTCGGTATCACTCTGTTTTATTCGGGAGATCCTTCTTCCATCATCGATACACAGACAGGCGGTCCCATTATCTGGTATGAAAGAGTATACTTCACCGGGTATACCATCTTTACCTTAGGTATCGGTGATTATTCTCCTCAGCCGGGATTCTGGCAGGTGGCTACGGCAGTCAGTTCGGGCATCGGTATCCTGTTCTTAACGCTGGGCGCGTCCTATGTCATTAATGTCGTGGGGGCAGTCGTGCAGAAACGCTCATTTGCCCGTTCGATCACAGGGCTTGGCATGTCGAGTGAAGAAATTCTAAGATTTGCATGGAACGGGAAGGATTTTCATCAGCTGGACCTGGTCTTGATGGAAGCCTCTTCTGAAATCTCTACTTTGACCCAGCAGCATCAGGCCTATCCTCTGCTTCACTACTACCACAGCGAAACGCCAGAAGAAGCATCTGCCATAGGTATTGCGATCCTGGACGATCTTTTATCTCTGCTGCATTTCGGATTGACAGATAAGGAATCTGTCAATGTCGTGCTGGTTCAGGAAACACGGTCAAGTATAGAAACATATCTCGATTCACTGACGTCTGTCTTCGTTCATCCCGCTGAGGTCGAACCCGATCGCCCGGCTATAAACAAACTTGGTGACACGGGCATTCCTTTTGTAACTGAAGAAGACTTTTCCCGCGATTTGGATACTGTAATCGAACGCAGGCAAAAACTGCTGGGGGCGGTTATTTCTGATAACCATGAATGGCCAAAGCATAAAGAGTAACTAAATAGACTCACGAGAAAAGACCAGGGATGACCCTGGTCTTTTCTCGTGAGTCTAAATCTTTTGAGAAAGGTGTTTTGAGAGGAAGCATGTGATGCGTTTACGGTATTCTTCCTTATTTGTAATATACCCATAGGCGTGTCCGGCTTCGGGGACGATATACAGCTCTTTTGGACTGGAAGCTGCCTGATAAAGATCGTATGCCATGTGAGTGGGTACGAACGCATCGCTGCCGCCATGGATAAACAGGAGGGGTGTCTGGCTCTTTCGCACTTGTTTTTCCGGGTTGGCTTCTCCGAACCAGTATCCTGCTTTCAGTTTTGTAATGAAACTGGTCATAGGAATGAAGGGGTACTGCGGGAGCTTGTACATGGTTTTTAACTGATGGGCCATTTCTTTGGACACCGAACTGTATCCGCAGTCTTCCACGATGGCTTTGACATTTTCAGGTAAGGTTTCTCCGCTGACGTTCAAGACAGTGGCTCCCCCCATACTCAGACCATACAACACCACTTCAGTATCTTCCCCGAATTTTTCGATCATCTGCTCGATCCATAGAACATAATCTTCCCGTTCATGCCAGCCGAATCCGATATAATCGCCCTCGCTTTCGCCGTGTCCGCGTGCATCCGGCAACAGGAGATTGAAGCCCAGATCATAAAACAGTTTGGCCCAGGGGGCCATGTCACGGTTGGTCCCACTGTAACCGTGAGCGATGATGGCGACTTTCCTGGAGGAATCTTGAGCCGGTATAAAAAGACCAGAAAGCAGCAGGCCGTCTGTCGAACGCTGGATCAGGACATCCTTCTCGACAGTCTGGTACCATCTTTTCTCCTTTTCCCAGGGATCATCCGGGTATATTTCTTCCATACTGTATTCAGCGACGAATTCTTTTTTACTGATACCCACAGCGGTTTTATAAAAATATGTACTGGCATAGGTGAATAAACTGGTGGTCAAGCTGATCGCTCCGAACAGCCCCCACTTTGTTCTCTTTCTCATAAATCATCCTCCTTAAAACCTTTAATACCAGTATAACCTAGAAAATTGAAAAAAGTACGAAGTTTTTTATTCCTCGAGCTTGACATCTTGGTTTATAAGGTTTAGTATACCTAGTGGGGTATTTAGAAAAGCGAAGAAAGCAGAGGAGATAAGCATGTTTGGACTTTTTAACCGTATACCGACCATCACGACTAAACAGCTGGAAGCAGAATTAAACAAGAAACCTACCATATTAGATGTGCGTATGCCGGGCGAATACCGTCTGGGGCATATCCCGGGATCAAAGAACTTCCCGTTAAATAAAATTGAACAGTATAAAGGTAAAACCGAGGACAAATTGTATGTCGTTTGTCAGTCAGGTATGAGAAGCAAACGCGCAGCGTCAGCACTACAGAAAAAAGGGTTTGATGTAGTGAATGTACGCGGCGGAATGAATCAATGGAATGGAACAGTTCGAGGAGGAAAATTATAAAATGAGTAAAGTAGTTATTGTTGGAGGCGTAGCCGGCGGCATGTCAGCCGCAACACGTCTGCGTCGTTTAGATGAAAAGGCAGAAATCGTTATTTTTGAAAAAGGACCCTATGTTTCTTTTGCAAACTGTGGCTTACCCTACTATGTATCAGGTGAGATCGCAGACCGCAGCAAGCTGTTAGTTCAGACACCGGAAGCTTTGTATGACCGTTTCCGTCTGGATGTCAGACCAGAACATGAAGTCTTGTCTATCAATGCAGAAGACAAAACGGTAACAGTAAGAAACAATGGTGAAGAATCGACTGAAAGCTACGATAAACTGATCCTTTCACCAGGTGCGAGACCGTTTGTTCCACCGATCAAAGGACTAAATGAAACAGAGAACGTGTACACATTAAGAAATGTTCCGGATCTGGACAAGATCATGAAACGTATCGATGGGACCAACCCTGAAAAAGCGGTCGTAATAGGTGCCGGCTTTATCGGTATCGAGATGGCTGAAAACCTCAAGCATAAAGGCATCGAAGTCGTCGTTGTCGAGAAAGCCCCTCAAGTCCTGCCGCCATTAGATGAAGAAATGGCTGCTTTCGTTGAAAACGAACTGGAAGACAATGGCATAAAAGTCATCACGTCTCAATCTGCTGTGGCCTTTAAAGACAAAGGTCAGCGCGTCGTACTGGAAGACGGCAGCGAACTGGAAGCAGATATGACCGTCATGTCCGTAGGTGTTCAGCCTGAAAATACTTTAGCAGAATCTGCAGGGATCGAACTGGGCTTCCGCGGCGGCATTTTGGTCGATGAAAACTACGAAACCAACGTTTCTGACATCTATGCAGTTGGAGATGCGATCGTCGTTAAAAACCAGATCACAGGCGCAGATGCTCTGATTTCTCTTGCCTCACCCGCTAACCGTCAGGGCCGTCAGGTGGCTGACATAATTTCCGGCATGAAACGCAAGAACAAAGGAAGCATTGGGACAGCGATCGTTCGTGCCTTTGGACTTACTGCAGCCTCAGCTGGTTTGAGTGAGCGCATGGTAAAAATGGCTGGACTGGACGTTGCTTCTGTCCACACATTAAGTAAAGACCACGCCGGTTACTATCCTGGCGCTACAGATATCACTCTGAAACTGGTGTTCAACCCGAATGACGGGACCATTTATGGTGCTCAAGGCGTTGGTGTTAAAGGTGTCGACAAGCGTATCGATATTCTTTCAACAGCGATCAAAGCGGGTCTGACCGTTTATGATCTTCCTGAACTTGAATTCACTTATGCCCCACCATTCGGTTCAGCTAAAGATCCAGTCAATATGATCGGCTATGCTGCACTGAATATTATGGAAGGCATGAGTGACTCTGTTCAGTGGCATGAACTGAAAGATGAACTGGAAAACGGAGCAGTTTTATTGGATGTTCGCGGAGAATCAGAACTTGAAGCATCCGGTCGTTTCCCTGACTCAATCAATATCCCACTAAACGATCTGCGTGACCGTATCGACGAGCTGGACAAAGACCAGACCTATGTCGTCAGCTGCCGAAGTGGTCAGAGAAGTTATATCGGCGAACGTTTGCTCAAACAATTAGGCTTTAAAGCCAAAAACCTGGATGGTGCCTTTGCACTGTACCAAACGGTAAAACCTGAAGAACTTGAACTTATCAAACAGGAGGAAATCATTAATGTTTAACTCAGTAAGTATGGATGAATTTGGACAAAAACAGAGAAAAGAAGACCTCAATATCATAGATGTCAGAGAAGCAGGTGAATTTACATCTGGACACATTCCAGGAGCCATCAATGTTCCTTTGAGTGAATTTGCTCAGCACCTGGATAAAATCGACAAAAACAAAGAGTACCACGTCGTTTGTCTTTCCGGTGCACGTTCTTCAGTTGCATGTGACTTTTTAGGAAATAACGGGTATACTGTAACTAATGTTATGGGTGGTATGTCTGCCTGGAGAGGGGATATCGAGTAAGATGGTAAAATGTGACAAAAGCATTCTTAATCGCTTGAAAAGAACTGAGGGCCAGATCAGAGGCATTCAACGCATGCTTGAAGAGGAAAAAGAATGTTCAGATCTTGTCACACAGTTATCGGCTGTTCGTTCCAGTGTGGATCGGATTATGGGTCTGATCGTTGCAGAGAATTTGAAACAGTGTGTTGAGAATCCTGATGCAGATCCTGAAGAACAGGCAGAAAAAATTCAAAAAGCAATTCAGCTGGTTATAAAAAAATAATATTTAGGAAACAGACCCTGCATCATGAGCAGGGTCTGTTTTGTTTTCAGGAAAGCAGTTGAAGTGTTTGTTTAAGAAATGTGAGGAATGATCTGAAAGAAGAGTCCTGAAGACTCTTCTTTTCAATTTTTATCTTGAGGGAAGTTATTTTGGACGATCAGAAGCAAAATAGCGACGAGTTCTCGAAATGACGGGTTATTCCCGAGACTGGAGGTCAATGATAGCGATGAGGTCTTGGAATAAGAACTCCTTTCCGAAACTGAGCATCAACAATAGCGACGAGTTTCTTAAATTGGAAGTTATTCCCTGAACTGGACACTGGGAAAAGTTGAGTTTCCGATATAGCTTTCAAAAAACGTGAACGCAATACAGCGCCAAAACTTTTTTAGGTGAATGGTTTCTGAATGTGTTAAAGTGAAGAAAAAGAAAAAGGGATGTCTGAAATGTATAATGAAGCGATCATCAATGATACGAAAGAAATGGTGCGGGAGAAACTCTTGAACGAAGGGACCGGTCATGACTGGTACCATATCGAACGGGTATGGAAAACGGCTGTCACTTTGGCGGAAAAAGAAAAGGCCAACCGGTTTATCGTCGAACTTGCGGCTCTTTTGCATGACTTGATCGATGACAAGCTCGTCGCAAATAAAGATGAAGCGGTGCAGGAAGTGATGTACTGGCTGGAAGGCGTCGGGGTCACGTCAAAAGACAGCGAACGGATACTGGAGATCATCGAAACGATTTCTTTCAGAGGCGGCCATTCTAAAAAGCTGAACACCCTAGAAGCGCAGATCGTCCAGGATGCGGACCGTCTGGATGCCATCGGTGCCATAGGTATTGCCCGCTGCTTCGCTTATGCCGGGAGCAAAGGTGATCCATTGTTTGATCCGAAACTGTCTGTCAGAGAAAAGATGACGGAAGAAGAATATCGTAAAGGAAAATCCAATGCTGTCCATCATTTTTACGAGAAACTGCTGAAACTGAAAGACCTGATGAATACAGGAGCGGCCAGAGAAATGGCGGAAGAGCGCCATGCCTTCATGGAAGACTACTTGACGCGTTTCTTCAATGAATGGGAAGGTCACTAGAAAAAAAGACGGTCACGTAAACTTAATACGTGACTGTCTTTTCTATCTGTTCTAAATTATCAGCGTAGGGGCTTTGTTCACTTTTAATGGACCGGAATATTCTTGCAAAAAGAAAGATCACGATAAACAGTCCGACGATAAAAATGACGGAAAAGATGATAAAATCAGGCGGAATATCTTCCGATAGCTCTAATAAGCTCTCTATCGCGGCTTCCTCACCGCTGCTCGGGACAAGAAGTGCGGGCAGGATGACGAGAAAGTTGTACAGACTGTGTGTGAAGATGGCATAAAAAAGATTCCGGTACTTCACATAAACCAAAGCGCACAACAGACCTAAGAGCAGCTGTGGGATGAAGAACGAACTAAAATGAAAAATCATGAAAAGCAGGGAACTGAAGATGATGCCTTTTCTGACGGAATACTTATCCACCCATTTGTTCATTATGTAGCCTCTGAAAACGACCTCTTCGACGATCGGTGCCACGATAACAGCGATGACAAAGAGATATGAAGCAGACAAACCATCGTCGGTGGATATCTGTTCAAGATAAGGGACGAGCCGGTCAAAAATATTAGGGATAAATGAAACCAGTGTCAGCAGGAATATAGAAAAACTGGTAGCGACAATAGCTATGAGCAGTGTCCAGCCTGCAATTTTAAGCAGCTCACGACCGTTTTTAGGGGTCGAATAAGCCACAGCATCGACACTTAACGCCTGCTTTTTCATCTGGGAAATCACTATTTTATAGACCAGAAAATAAAGCACGCTGTCAGATAAGATCCGGACAAAAGAAACATGTTCCCCCGCAAAAGCGAGCAGCAGTAACGTGGTCAGGATGGTCACGGAGATGAAGGATAAAATGGTCCATCCCAAGAGTCCCCAAAGCGACGCATGCTTGAATGACTTCTGATACATTCGATTCCCTTCTTTCCATTTGTGTTTTAAGTATAGACTAGCACAATTCAGTCCGGAATCATATTATGAAGGTTAAAGCGATGAATTTTATGATAAACTAGGGTCAAAGTGAATCAAAGGAGAATCGTATGGAACCAATCGTAGAATTAGTCGATGTAACCAAACAGTTTGACGGGACACCGGTACTTAAAGGCGTGACCTTTTCCGTGATGCCCGGTGAGATCATCGGCTACATAGGCCCGAACGGTGCGGGAAAAAGCACCACCGTAAAAATAATTTTAGGTATGCTGAAAAAAGACTCAGGCACCATACGGCTGTTCGATCAGCCGCTTGACCCAAACGATGTGACCTACAAAGCACGCATTGGATATGTCCCGGAGAATGCGGAACTGTATGAAACGCTGACAGCGAAAGAATATCTGCTCTTTGTCGGTGAACTGTACGGGATGGAAGAGCAGGATATTGTTGAAAGAGCCGGGCAGATGATGGATGCGTTAGGCATCAAGGATGCTTTTCATGGACGTTTGTCCAGCTTTTCCAAAGGGATGCGCCAGAAAGTACTGATCATTTCCAGTCTGATCCATGATCCGGATATCCTGTTCTGGGATGAACCGCTGAGCGGTCTGGATGCCAACAGCGTGCAGATCATCAAGGAACTCTTAGCCAAACTGAAAGAGGAAGGAAAAACGATTTTTTATTCTTCCCATGTCATGGACACTGTTGAGAAACTGAGTGACCGGATCCTGATCCTGCATGACGGTCACGTGGTCGCAGACGGACCGTTCAGTGAACTGAAAAAAGAAGCGGCCGGGACACTCGAGCAGCTCTTCAATACCCTGACCGGCTTTGACCAGCATGAAGCCCTGGCTGAACAGTTCCTCAATGGGATGAAAGGGGAAATCACGCATGATGCGTAATGTGTTCGGCACAGGGGAGCAGGCCAAAGAGCCGGTCTATCTGAAACTGATCGATAAGCTGGCTCCCTTATATACCAAAGTCGGTGTCGACTACCGGCAGATGCGGACCATCCTGGAAATGAAGATGACGGTGGACAGCCGGAAGGAAGCCGTGATCCAGAGCGTGGGCTCCAATGCGAAACAAAAGGAAGAGAAGAATCATTTCTTCTCAAGCTTGTGGGTCTATGCGATCATCAGTGTATTTTTATTGTTCCTGTTTGTTTATGATAACTGGGTCTTCCAGTACACGACTTATTTCAGCTACATCTTCATCATGCTGTTTTCAACGATGCTGGCGAATTTTTCCAACATCCTGCTGGATACTAAAGATGCCGAACTGATCGGGACGAAGCCGGTCTCACAGAAGACCATCGGAGCAGCCAAAGCAACACATATCGGTATTTATCTGGTATCATTCACCTTTGCCGTGGGACTGGCGGTCATGCTGGCGACCTTCTACTTCAATGGTATCCTGGCCGGTATCCTGATCATACTCCTGACCTTTCTGTCTTCACTGTGGGCGCTGGGGTTGACGATCATCATGTACTCCACCGTCTTGAAGCACTTTGACGGTGAAAAGCTGAAGAACATCATTGCCTACAGCCAGATCGGTGTGTCCATATTTATGGTCATGGGGTATTACTTGATGGGGCAGATCTTTGAGGTCATCGATCCGGCGACCTTTCTGGTTGAAATGAACCTCTCAGTGGGGCATGCCCTGCTGTTTCCGATGTGGTTCGTAGCGCCGTTCGGCCTTTTACAGGAAGGGATCCAAACGGTGTATGTCGTCTACACGCTGTTTCTTGTCGCAGGGACGGTCGCTATCGGCATTCTCTACAACATGAACAGTGACAAAATAGACAGCAACCTCCAGAAGATGAACAAGGCGAAAGCCAAGCCGTCCAGTCGTTCTTTTTTAGAAACTGGAACAGCTAAGCTGCTGAGTGCTGGTTCCCTCGAAAAAGCCTACTACCACTTCACCTGGCAGCTGACAAAAAATGAACGGGAATTCAAGACCCGTCTGTATCCGTCGATCGCGAGTGCAATGATCTTTCCGCTGGTCCTCTTCTTCTCAAGTTTGAGAGGCGATCAGCCCATTACCAGTCAGAATACACTGACCTTTTTATATCTGCCGTATTTTACGATGCTTGCCATCCCGATGATTGCTGTAGCCACACAGTTTTCTGTGAATTATAAGGGGAGCTGGCTGTTCGAATTAAGTCCGAAGCACGCCAAAGCTCCTTTTCTAAGAGCCGTCACAAAAGTGATGCTGGTCAAGATCCTGTTCCCGATGTATGGCTTGATCAGTCTTCTGATCGTCATACTGATGGGCTTCACCTACAGTGTACAGCTGCTGAACGGCTTTTTACTGATGAGCGCCATTCTTTACTTTGAGATGAAACGGTCTAGTCAGGGACTGCCGTTTTCCAGAAAGTATGCCGCATCGGAAGCCAATCAGGGCTGTATGGCCAGTCTGATTTTCTTTATACCAGTCTTCGTGGTTTCCTTAGCCATGATTCTGCTTCAGTCCTTTGTCCCTTATGCAGAGTGGGGTGTCTTAGTCGCCCTTATCGCTTTGAATGCCTGGTGGATGAATAAGGGATTCAATAAGTAAGTACTGAAAGAATGATGTAAGCGGAAAGAAGCGTACTAGAATAAGCATGAGAGAAAAGGAGGGTGGAAAAAGTTCCCACCCTCGTTCTTTTTTTCGATGAATCCATCGTAAACGTGCTCCAAAAAGTAGACCCGCCGTCCACTTTGTCATAGCTGTTATGGCTTTAGTCATTTACAGATATGATACACTTGGGCGCAGCCCACAGTGCAATGCTCGATAATATACGATTATCTTGCGCTTATTCGCTCCAGTGATACGGGTCTGACCACTTTTTGTCCCACTCTCTTTTTTTTCAGCCTTAATTAAGATACAATTAAACCAATCAGATAAATTAGAGGAGATTATTAAACATGGAACGAATCATATTAACCGGAGACCGTCCGACCGGGAAACTGCATCTTGGTCATTATGTCGGCTCACTGCAGAACCGTTTGAAACTGCAGGAAGATGAAAACACTAAAGTCTTTGTCATGATCGCCGATCAGCAGGCATTGACCGACAACGCGAAAAATCCTGAAAAAGTACAGCAGAACTTAGTGGAAGTAGCGCTGGACTATCTGGCAGTTGGCCTGGATCCTAAGAAGACCACGATATTCGTGCAGTCACAGATCCCGCAGCTGCCTGAGCTGACGATGTATTACTTGAACTTAGTAACGGTGGCGCGTCTGCAGCGTAATCCGACGGTGAAATCGGAAATATTGGAAAAAGGCTTCAACGAAAGTATTCCTGCCGGCTTCTTCATGTACCCGGTCAGTCAGGCCGCAGATATCACAGCATTCAAAGCGACACATGTGCCGGTCGGTGAGGATCAGAAACCGATGGTCGAGCAGACACGCGAAGTGGCGCGCGACTTTAACCGCACCTACGGAAAAGACGTTCTGGTCGAGCCGGATATCATCCTGCCGCCAAAAGGCTCAGGCCGCTTAGTCGGTATCGACGGCAAAGGAAAAATGAGCAAGTCGCTGAACAACGGCATCTATCTTTCTGACAGTGCAGATGAGATTCAGAAGAAAATCATGAAGATGTACACGGACCCGAATCATATCCGTGTGGAAGATCCCGGTCAGGTCGAAGGCAACGTCGTCTTCACTTATCTGGATGTCTTTGATGAGGACAAGGAAAAAGTCCAGGAGCTGAAAGACCAGTACCGTAAAGGCGGTCTGGGCGACGTGAAGATCAAGCGTTACCTGAACGATGTCCTGCAGGCGAAACTCCAGCCGATCCGTGAACGCCGTGAAGCCTTTGCTCAAGACAGAGACGCCGTCCTTGAAATGCTGAAAGAGGGCAGTCTGAAAGCGGAAGCTGTGGCAGCTCAAACGCTGGATGAAGTGAAAGAAGCGATGGGCATCAACTATTTCAAGTAAATCATTGAAACATAAAGTGAAGTGACGCGTATGATGGAACTTAAACCTGTAACGAAACATAATTATCTGACGGTCGTCGATCTGAAGGTCCATCCGCATCAGGAAGATTTCGTAGCCCCGAACTGGCTGTCCCTGCTTGAAGCCAGTTACGAGAGTGACAGGTACCCGTTTGCCGTCTACCATGACGGAGATCCTGTCGGTTTCATCATGTGCAGCTATTATCCGGCAGATAAAGCGTACCCCATCGCTTCCTGGTGGCTGGAGCGGTTTATGATCGATAAGGATAAACAGGGCCGAGGTTTAGGCAGACAGGCTCTCACGCTCTTTTTGAGGGATTACAAGCCGGATGAAACAGTGGATGAAGTAAGGCTGGGCGTGGAACCGGAAAATGGCAATGCGATCCAGTTGTATGAGTCGTTAGGCTTCACGAAAGAAGGCGTCGTTGAAGGTGAAACGGTCTATGTCAGAAAATGGTAAAAAGAAGAGAATATGTAAAAGCATGCGATGGCTCAAAGCCACTGCATGCTTTTTAATCTTAGTGGGTTCAGGTAGTACCAGCTGAGGAGCAGGAATCACTTGAATATGCAGTATTCCAAATAGATATAACCACCGGTAGTCTGATACTGATCGAGCGGTCACAAAAAAGAGTCGATTGGATGTACTCAGATGAAAGAAGGCTTGAGCAGGCGCTACAAGTGGTCAGTAGTGACCAGTCGTCACCCGAAAAAATATCAGTGGTCTCCAGAAGAGGTCAGTAAGGCCTTCTCGTTCCGTGAGATCTTCTCAGCAGACACTAAATGATGAAGATAGTGACAATTCACTATAAAAAAGAAATTCAGTGGTTACAACATGAGCCATACAGTGCCTGCTCCATCTAAGCAGACAATCGAGCAGGTATAAACAGAGCCATTTTCTAGCGACCCGAAAGACGAAGCTGTTTCGGCGTAAACAGCTATCATATAAAACAGAAAAAACCGATAGAATCCAAAGATTCTGTCGGTTTTCTTAAGCTGATCGATTAAACATAAGGGAACTCGATCAGATCCGTATCCACATCATCGATATGGACAGAAGCCAGAACGTCTGCGTTGCGGAACAGTTTCTTGCAGTCATCGCTGAGTCGGACGATTCTAAAGTTTTTGCCTTGTTCGGCGTAGCGTTTCGTTATCGAACTGATGGCTTCGACCGCCGAATAATCAGATACTTTGGCATATTTCAGATCCAGCACCACTTCGTTTGGATCATTATCGAAATCAAAGATATCTTTAAAGTTCAATACCGAACCAAAGAAGATCGTTCCATTGATTTTATACATTTTTTCTCCGGCATCCGTTTCTTCCACATTGGCATAGATCACTTTCCCTTTTTCCCAGGCAAAGATCAACGCTGAAACGACGACGCCGACAATGACTGCGGTCGCCAGATCGGCGAATATCGTAATCAAAGAAACAACGACGGTAACCAGGATATCCTGGGCAGGCACTTTATTCTTGTAGCGCAGGCTTTCCCACTTGAAGGTTCCGATGACGACCATGAACATGACGCCGACTAAACCAGCCAAAGGAATGGCATTGATAAAGGCAGAACCGAACATGATGAAAAACATCAAAGCGGAAGCAGCAACGAGTCCCGAAATGCGGCTTCTTCCACCGGATTTGATATTGATGATGGACTGGCCGATCATGGCGTCTCCGCCCATGCCGCCGAAAAAGCCGTTGACGAGGTTCGCGATCCCCTGTGCAACGATCTCTTTATTCGTACGGCCTCGGGTGTTAGTCATTTCATCGATGACTTGCAGGGTCAATACAGCTTCGGCCAAGCCGACGAGCCCACCGATCACAGCGTATGGGAAAATAATGCGCAGCGTTTCCAGATTGATCGGCACCATCGGCAGATGGAAGCGAGGGAAGCCGCCACTGATTTCCATTCCGGCAAAGTCCTGCACGTTCTGCAGGTGGATGCCGTTACGGCTCAGTATGACTGCAATGATCGTCATGATGATGATTGCTATCAGGCTGGATGGGATCGCCTTGGTAAGTTTAGGAACAAAGTGAATGATGAGCATGGTCAAGACGACAAAGAACAGCATGAGTGCGATCTGGGGGCCAGGAAGCCAGACAGACTGCATGACTTCGCTCCCATTGACGACTGATGTCTGGTTGACCTTGAATAAGTCCCATTGCGAGAGGAAAATCACGATGGACAATCCATTCAAAAAGCCGAGCATGACGGGATAGGGGATGATGCGCGCATACTTGCCGAGTTTCAGAACACCGATGAGTATCTGAAGGATGCCCATTAAAACGACGGTGGCGAATAAGTACTCCAGACCATGGACCGCGATCAGTGAGGCAAACACAACGGAAATAGCTGCGGTGGAGGAACTGATCATACCTGGCCGCCCTGAGAATAGTGCTGCGACAAAACCGATCATCACAGCCGTCTGGAGGCTCAATATCGGACTGACCCCAGCCACAAAGGCGAAAGCGATGGATTCTGGAATCAGTGCCAAAGCGACGGTCAGACCTGAAAGAAAATCGTCTTTCAGAAGTTTCTTGTTTTCGACCAGCAGTTGTATCGGGTTGAATGTGCCGGTTTTCCTGTCTTTAATAAATTGCATGTTATCTACTCCTTCTCCGGTGCTTTGACTAACAACAAAGCTCATAAGATATTATTTTACCATATTACGATGCTCATACCCACTACAAATATTGATATAACAGTATTATTCTGAAAATAACGTTTACAATTAAGAAGTAAATGCTTTCATTTGTTCAAAAGCTTGACGGGTGCTTTTTTAGGCAAAAAAATAGACAGCTCTGAGCTGTCTATTTTGAAGTGATTAAATTTTATAGTAAAAAGTTATCGTGTCTGTCCTTCGCCGAAGATGATGTACTTGGAAGAAGTCAGTTCAGGCAAGCCCATTGGCCCTCTGGCATGCAGTTTCTGTGTGCTGATGCCGATCTCTGCGCCGAAGCCGAATTCGAAGCCGTCGGTGTAGCGCGTTGAGGCATTCACGTAAACCGCTGCAGAATCCACTTCACGGTGGAAACGCTGGCCGGCAAAGTAATCGTTCGTCACGATCGCCTCCGAGTGCCCGGTGCTGTAACGGTTGATGTGCTCGATGGCCTCATCCAGGGAATCAACGACTTTAACAGCCAGGATATAGTCCAGATATTCTGTCTCCCAGTCGGCTTCTGTTGCAGGGGTGAAGGCTTTCAGGTGTTTCTGAGAGGCCTCGTCGGCACGAAGTTCCACTTTCCATTCATTCAGTGCTTCTTCGATGACGGGCAGATAGTCTTCTGCCACATCTTTATGGATCAAAAGAGTCTCAGCCGCATTACAGACGGACGGACGATCCGTTTTGGCATTGACGATGATGTCTGTGGCCATCTCGAGCTGGGCGGACTGATCGATATAGACATGACAGTTCCCCGTTCCCGTTTCAATGACCGGGACAGTGGCATTTTCGACGACGGCTTTGATCAGGTTGGCACCGCCGCGTGGGATCAAAACGTCCAGGTAGCGGTTCAGCTTCATCATTTCGTTAGCTGAGTCGCGTGACGTATCTTCAACTAATTGAATCGCTGTTTCAGGAAGCGTACTTCCCTCAAGTGACGCGCGCAGGCTGGTCACGACTGCCAGATTAGAATTGAAGGCTTCTTTTCCGCCGCGCAGGATGACGACATTACCGGATTTGAAGCACAGTCCGGCTGCGTCTGATGTGACGTTAGGACGGGCTTCATAAATGATGCCGATGACGCCCAGAGGCACCGACTGCTTGCCGATTTTAAGGCCGGCGTCGTTGGTCCACATGCTTTCCACCAGTCCGATCGGATCAGGGAGTTTTGCGATATCTTTCAGTCCCTGAGCCATGGCTTCGACACGCTCTTGAGTCAAGGTCAGCCGGTCCAGCAGGGATTCCGAGATGCCGTTTTCTTTTGCAGCTTCCGTGTCTTTTTTATTGGCTTCGATTATCTTATCTGTATCGTTTAAAAGTCCTTCTGCCATTAATATCAGAGCCTCATTTTTTGCTATTGAAGAGGCCTGAGCCAGCTGGCGCTCCGCCTGTTTCGCTTTTTTACCGAGTGCGATCAATGTTTCCATCCGTATTTCTCCTTCCGTCTATTCTTTCGAGAATAAGGTTCCTTCGGCTTCACCGTTTAAAATCCGGAACAGGATCGTCAAGTCGGATCCATTGGCTAAGACCATACGCTTGTCTGCTTCCAGAACGATCTGGGCCGCGTTCAGTTTGGTGATCATACCACCGGTACCGAATTTTGATGTAGCATCCTGCGCCAAAGCAAGGATATCTTCTGTCACTTCGCTGACGACGTCAAAACGCTTGGCATCGTCATGCTTCATCGGATTTTTATCATAAAAGCCGTCGATGTCCGACAGCATAATTAAAAGGTCCGCTTCTGTCAATTCTAAAACGATGGCCGACAAGGTATCGTTATCGCCAAAGCGTGTCAGATGATCCAGTTCTTCGACCGATACTGTATCGTTTTCGTTTACGATCGGGATAACATTTTTGACCAGAAGCTGTTCAAAGGTATTGACCGTATTTCTGCGGCTTACCGGGAAATCGGTGACATCTTTTGTCAATAAGACCTGTCCGATCTGGTGACCGTAATGGTAAAAGAACTTGCTGTAAAGACTCATCAGTTCCGTCTGACCGATGGAGGCAATGGCCTGCTGCTCGGGTATCGTTGCAGGACGTTTAGTCAGGTTCATGCGGGACAAACCGACACCGATGGCACCGGAAGAAACCAGAATGATTTCTTTACCCTGATTCAACAAGTCGCTCAGTACAAAGGACAGTTTTTCCATCTGCTGCAGGTTGATGGCACCGTTCGGGTACATGATCGTACTGGTGCCCACCTTGATGACGATGCGCTTACTTTCTCTGGTTTTTTTTCTCGTTTCGTTAGTCATAAATGATCCATTCTTTCTTTGATAAGAATTCTTTGTTCTCGTTTAACTTTCCATAGTATAACAAGTTATATCGTTAAATGCCAGAATAGGTTGCTGCACCGGTTGAAAAGGGGGAAACCCCTCTCTATTGACTATTGAGAGGGGCAGGCAAGCTAGTTGTTTTCCGGATCTATTTGAAGTTCAAATAGGTTGATAGTTGTCGATTCTCTTTTTGAAGTATCTTTAGGTTCGATCGTTCCCTGGAAAAGTGTTTCCTGTGTTTCAATGTCAGTGACCTGAAAGAGCGGACGACCGATATCTTCTGTGTACTCATAGCCATAAGCATAGAACTTGCCGTCAAGAATGCTGAGGTTCTGATTAAAAAGACCGTTATAGTTTTCTGTCTCGTGCAAGATAGAAGGACTTGCCATTTCGATCGTACTGATCAAGCTCATTTCCTCGCCAGTTAAATCTATTTGATATAATTCTATTGCCTCATTTAGAGCTTTACCGACATAGAGCGTGTCGTTATCTGTAAATAGAAGGGTTTCAATATCCTCAAACGATTGGATGTCAATGACCTCGTGTGCTTGAGTATCGTAAGCATAGTAACCGCTGATTTCCTCGGTATAATCATAGTTTGAAACGGCAGTTTGTCTCACAGTCTGAAAAGTAATGAAGCGCTCAGTGTTATCATAGTGCAGTCCCAATCTGATTCTTGCATTTCTCTCTGTTTCTTCTGTTAAATTAACGACATTAGTGACTCCTTCTGCCGGGTTTTCGATATCGAAGGTATAAACGAGAGTTTCCGCTGCGTCGGAAGAACTAAAATCCTCGACGACAACTGATAAAAGCGGGTAGTCGATAGATGTTGCGCGTATGCTATAAAAAGGTCCGCTCGCACCTAAACTGACTGAATAGGTTTCTTCTTTTTCAGAACCTTTATCCAAAACAGCAATGATCATCTGGTTGCTTGAATGATGATTCCAATGTAAATCACTTTCCATCCCAGTATAGATGATATGCTGCTCGGTTTCTGTATAGTGTTCTGGTAGGCGGCTTTTACCGCGCATAAATGACCGGTGATCGTTGATCAGATCATTTATTTTGGGGTCAAAGCTAAAGTCGAGTCGCTGAAGGAAAGGCAAATCTTCAAAATAAGAAAAATCCCCGTTTTCTAATTTAACCGTTGAACTCTGTGTGGGCATTTGAGAGTCTGAGACAAAACCTAATGTTTGAATAGGTTCTATGTGTTCCGGTTTGCCTTCCGATGTAACGATTTTCAACTCCGGATGAGGGGAGCTTGCCTGAGCTTTATATAGACCGAAGCCTGTCAGGGAGGCCGTTATGAATAGGAGCAAACTAATCGATTTAATGTACTTACTCATTTATTTCAACCTTTCTAAACAGTGATTTTTTTATTGATCAAGTGGCGACTCATGAAGAGCGAGAGGACACCAACAGTAGTGAGCAGAATCGTTTCAATGATCATCAATTCTGAACCGTAGAGTAAATACCTATTATTGAGCAGGTCGGGTAAAAACAGTGGTAAAAGAACAGCAGCTAATGCGATCAGGCTGTAAACGATCCCTAGAACGATGCCTTTTACACCAAAACTTCTTTCCATCAGAATGACAGTGAATAAAACGAGTAAGACGACGAAACCGACACCATTAACTATCACGAAATAACCGAAATCCAGCGGAAAAAAGAAAAGGAAGAGCGGATTCATTTGAATGGATTCGATCAAACTTAACTCTCTGAAATACGGACTTTCGATAATGGCTGATACGATAGGGTAGCCGATAAACAGTGAAACCATCTGTGTCGCAATCAGACTGAAGATCCCTATGAAAATGACGATAAACTTGGAAAAGTAAAGAGTCATCCGGGAAACCGGCAGCATGAGCAGACGGTAGGCAAAGGTGTTTTTACCGAACCATTCTCTATACCAGATGAACACAGAATAAAAAAGCAGGCCACTGATCCCTAAAGCAATGGGCCCTCCGATCCAGAGCGTATTTGTCACAGTGTAGAAGGAGAAATGGCCGAATGCTTTTACAGCCTCGTCTGCCGTAGCTGAATTTTGTGTAAGGTATTCATTTATTCTACCCATATACTGCGTGGGCGTATAAATGTAACCGGCTAAGTTAATCAGCAACGTCAGTCCCATCAAGGTAAACAGGAATTTGGACAAGCGTTCCAGCTCGAAATTAGTGAGTTTAAGTAATGTATGTAGTGAATTTTTCATCCGTTGTAAACCTCCCTCATGACGTCGACGACTGATTTGCCTTCAGTTTCTCGCATTTCCTCCGCATTGAATTCTTTATAGATCACACCATCATCCAGCAGAACGACTTTATCCAATAAGTGCTCGATATCCTGAATTTCGTGTGTGGTAATAAGCACGCCGCGGTCCTCGACTAAACGGCTGCTGAAGACATCGGTGATCTGTTCACGGGTAAAGATGTCGATGCCTGAAAAAGGCTCATCCATTAATACATAATCTACATCTAAAGCCAGACCCATCAGCAAATTCACTTTGGCCTGGTTCCCTTTTGACAAGTCAGAGATCCTGTCTGTCATGTTCAACCGGAAGAAGCGGACGATCTCTTTCGCTCGTTTACAGTTCCAGCTGCTGTAGTAATCTTTCATAAAGTCCATGGCTTCGTGCACCGTCATCTGGGGCAACATGATCGCAACATCCGGAATAAATGCGACTTTATTGTACATAGCCGGACTCATTGTTTCACCGTCAATGGTTATTTCTCCCTTTTTCACCGGAGTCAGATTCATGATGGCGTTCAGGATCGTTGTTTTTCCGACACCGTTCACGCCGACGAGGCAGGTGATCTCGCCTTTATTGGCCGTGAAAGAGATGCCGTTTAAAACTTGTTTACGACCGAAACTCTTGTGTACATTCTTAAGTTCAATCATTGCTTATCCTTCTTTCTTGTATGCATTTTTTCTTCTATCAGATGAACGACGTCATTCAAAGGAATATCGATGGGTTCAATGGCGGCTACAAAAGTACTTACCGCATGATGCAGCCATTCTTTCTTCAGCTGATTCAGTACCGAAGGGTCTTCGGTCACTCGACTCGGCCGATTGGTTTCTGTGTAAATCAAGCGCTGGTCCTCCATTTCGCTGTACGCCCGCTGAACCGTATTGGGGTTGATTTTCAGCTGGTTAGCCAGCTGCCTCCGAGAGGGCATTTCTGAGCCGGGATTCAGTTCGCCCGAAACGATCAGCCGTTTGAAATACTGCATGACCTGAAGATAGATCGGGTCTCTTTTGTTAAAGGATACATTCAACTGGTTCAGTCCTTTCTAAGGTGAGTAAATGAGTAAGCGAGCAATGTGTATTAATTGGTTAATACACTAAGGGCAAAAAAATACAAGGTGTATCAAGTGGGTAGTACACCTGCTAGCTGTATTATATACATGATACAGCTGCGATGTCAACGTGAAAGTGAATAAAACTGAAAAGATCGTCAAGAATGAATGATCAGGCTGCCGGCCTGATCAAGACCTTATTGAATTGAGACCGGTTATTACTGATGATTGGGATTTCTCAATTAAGGATCACCGTGAGTACACCAAATGAAGGTGTCATTGGCCTCCCCCAGACCAGAATAGCCGCGAGCACGTCGAATGAAGGCGTCAATGGACGCACTCCAACAAAAATAACCGTGAGCACGTCGAATGAAGGCGTCAATGGACGCACTCCAACAAAAA
>NZ_FOLT01000002.1 GCF_900112455.1 Alkalibacterium subtropicum
TGTGGCCGATCACCCTCTCAGGTCGGCTACGTATCACTGCCTTGGTAAGCCATTACCTTACCAACTAGCTAATACGCCGCGGGGCCATCCATAAGCGATAGCCGAAGCCATCTTTAATGATCGAAGCATGCGCTCTGATCACCTATGCGGTATTAGCATCCGTTTCCGGATGTTATCCCCCTCTTATGGGCAGGTTCCCCACGTGTTACTCACCCGTTCGCCACTCTTCCGCACTCTGCAAGCAGAGTGCTTCATCGTTCGACTTGCATGTATTAGGCATGCCGCCAGCGTTCGTCCTGAGCCAGGATCAAACTCTCAGTTTGATATAGCTCAAATTTAAAAATTGTGAGTTAAACATGTTAACTCGTTTGTGTTGTCCTGATCCGATAAATCGGACCGAAGACCCCTGCACATTTGGTTGTTTTACTTTGTTCAGTTTTCAAAGATCTCTTTCGTTCAGACGTTGACATTATCTCGTGTCAACTCATACAATATTACAGGCTTTCGTTTTCATTGTCAAGAACTTTTTGAAATTATTTTAGAAACCATTCCAAAGTTGTAAGCGTTCCCTTTGCCTCTACGACAACTACTTAAGTATATCTGATCGTTAGCAATATGTCAACAATAAAATTTCAAAACCTCGCTGCAGACTTTCAAAAGATGTTTTGCAGCAACGAGATTAATAATAACAGGTAATTTGATCATCGTCAAGGATTTTCAGATACTTTTCTCGATTTATTTTCCTGATCCTGCTAAAAGAGGATTGTACTGGATTTTCAGACATTCAATACAACAACGACGCTCCGAACACAGGAAATAAATTCCCGGTTCGAAGCGTCTCTGCGTTTTAAATAACACCTGCAAAGAGGTCAGTTATTACCCCTTTGATCCTCGTCTTTTTCAGATGATTCCTCATGGTCTGCTTCGTATTGATCTTTTTCTTTGTGTCTTTTCAGTTTGGCGATCTCAATCGTCCGTTTTAGCTGAGTGCTCCTGGCTTTTTCACCACTCACAGCTACTTCGATCGGTTTCACTTCATACTCTCCTGCCACATCACCATAGTATTTATTGTAGCGCTTTTTAAACTGCTGGAAGACGTAAACGACGAGCACTTTCAGGATAGCATATATCGGCACACCGAATATCAATCCGAATAACCCTAACAAGTCACCTGCAACTAATAGGACAATGATGATCGTTAATGGATGAACATTGAGCTGTTTGCCCATGATGTTGGGTTCTATGAAGTTCCCGTCTATGAACTGTACCACCATCCATACGAGGACAAGTTGAGCAACCATCCACCACGAATCGATCAGCGCTATGATGAGTGCGGGTATAAAGGCCAGCGTTGGTCCGATATACGGAATGATCGAGGTGAACCCGGCAATTATCGCAAGTACCCCATTGTACTGCAGCCCTATGATAGAGAAGCCTATGAACATCATGACCCCGATCGACGAAGCAATGATCAGCTGCCCTTTAACATATGCACCGACCTGTGTGTTCACTTCTGATGAAACGCGAATCAGGTCTTCTCTCCATTTAGGAGGTGTGACAGATAAAAAAGCCCGGAAAAACCGCTGTTCATCCTTAAGTAGGAAGAACAGGATAATAGGGAAAGTTATCAGTGTCACCACGACATTGGTCAGTCCAGAGACGAAACTCGATAAGCCACTGAAACCGTTCGACAGATACCGATTGATATTATCCGGTATTCCGGTAACAAAGCTTTCACCTTCTTGAATGAACGATTCGATTTCACCTCCAAAAGGAAGATCATCCAGCCACCCCGTCACTGAAGTGGTCAGTGAGTTGATAAAACTCGGAAATTCTTCTATGAACATGGTCACCTGATCCCTAAGCAAAGGGTACAACAGGAATATTCCTAACGTTAGTATCCCGATGATCAGCAGGAACAAAATACTGACCCCGACTATTCGTTTCACTTTATTTTTTTCCAGGAAATCTATAAAGGGATTGAACAGATAATACAATAATAGCGCGATGACAAAAGGCATCAAGATATTTGAAACAAGCACGAGTATCGGTGTAAAGATATAACTGACTTGATTGAATAAAAAGAAAGCAATACCTATCAGGATGATAACGACCAAACTGAAAATCAGGTCACTTGCTCCCAGAAAATTTATCCACCTGGTTTTTTTCATTTTTTCTCCTTCTTTCTGCATCTTACTTTACTTACTCTCTATTTTATAGGACATGCGAGCTAAATACGAGAAAAAACGATCACAGATTTAAATGCTAAAAAAGAGAGATGCTCGTCGCATCTCCCTTAATCATTATTTATAGTTTTAGGTTAATTGTTGTCGAGATTTTTCATTGTCGGGAACAGCAGAACGTCTCTGATCGTGTGAGCATCTGTCAGAAGCATCACTAAACGGTCGATACCGATACCCAGACCACCCGTTGGCGGCATACCATATTCGAGAGCTTCAATGAAATCTTCGTCGATTTCCTGAGCTTCCTCATTCCCCTGAGCTTTTTCTTTCATTTGTGCTTCAAATCGTTCACGCTGATCGATCGGATCATTCAGCTCGCTGAATGCATTCGCATATTCATGCTTGGCAATAAACAGCTCGAAACGATCCGTAAAGCGTCCATCTTCTTCATTCTTCTTGGCCAGTGGAGATATCTCCAAAGGGTGTCCATAAACAAATGTCGGCTGGACTAGCTTGTCTTCCACAAACGTTTCAAAGAATTCGTTGACCACGTGCCCAAAGGTTGCATAATCGTCGATTTCAACGTTATGGTCTTGAGCCAGCTGACGGGCTTCTTCATCCGTATACTCTTTATAAAAGTCGATACCTGTTTCTTCTTTGATCAGATCGACCATATGACGACGTGCCCATTTCCCGCCAAGCTGGATGGTTTCTTCGCCATAAGAGATCTCAGTTTCTCCCAATACTCTCTCTGCCACTGTCTGAATCAGTACTTCTGTAAGGTCCATAACGTCTTCCATATCATGGAAAGCTGTATAGAGTTCCAGCATGGTGAATTCAGGATTATGTGTCGTATCGATCCCTTCATTACGGAAAACGCGACCGATCTCATAGACCTTTTCCATACCGCCGACGATCAGGCGTTTCAAATGAAGCTCGATCGCGATACGCAGATACAGCTCCATGTCCAGGGCGTTATGATGGGTTACGAAGGGTCTGGCTGCTGCTCCCCCTGCAATATTGTGCAGAAGTGGTGTCTCCACTTCGAGATAACCTAAGCCGTTCAAGTGATTTCTAATCTCCTGAATGATTTGACTGCGTTTAGTGAAACGCTCGAAACTGTCTTCGTTGGCTATCAGGTCAAGATAACGCTGACGGTATTTCTGCTCAACGTTTGTAAGTCCATGATACTTATCCGGCAAGGGG
Organism: Alkalibacterium subtropicum; assembly: GCF_900112455.1. Classification (GTDB taxonomy): domain Bacteria; phylum Bacillota; class Bacilli; order Lactobacillales; family Carnobacteriaceae_A; genus Alkalibacterium; species Alkalibacterium subtropicum. The sequence continues at coordinate 3,390 of NZ_FOLT01000002.1, forward strand.
CGCAGAGCTTTGGAGAGATAGGTCAGCTTTTCAGCTCGTACGGTCACTTCGCCCGTATTTGTTTTCATGACTGTTCCTTCGATACCGAAAAAGTCACCAAGGTCTGCCTGCTTGAAGCTTTCATATTGCTCGTCGCCCACGGCATCTTTCCGTACATAGATCTGAATCAAACCATTTTTATCTTTCAGATGCGCGAAGCCGGCTTTTCCTTTGCCGCGCTTTGTCATCAGACGCCCTGCCACAGAAACATTTATTTCTTCATCGTGCAGTTCATCCTTAGTTTTTTCTTCATACATTTCGTGCAGTTCAGACGAATAATGTGTGCGCACATAGCGAGAACCAAAAGGATCGATCCCACGTTCTTTCAAGTCATTCATTTTTTCACGACGTACAACTAACTGATCTGTTAAATTTTCATGTGTTCCATTTTCTTGAGACACTACAGTCACTCCATTCCTCACTCTATTTACTCATACTTATATTTTTAGATCCTTTGCAAAGTCGAGACTTCACTATTTATACTTTAAATGTGAAGCCATTCATACTGGATTATCGTACCATAACTCTTGATTCTCATAAAGAAAAAAGTGTAAAAAGCTTACGGCTGGTCTGTTTCTTCTTTCAAAGCAATCAGTTCATCTTCGTCGAAGTGATAAGCTTTTCTGCAGAAATGACAGACAGCATCCGCGCCGTGATCTTCGTCGATCATTTCCTGGATCTCTTTTTCCCCCAGCGAGACGATCGCATCTTTGAACCGCTCCTTTGAACAGTTGCACTTAAAGGATACGGGCATAGTCTCCAGTATGCGGGCCGAGCCATCTTTAACCAGTCGGTCCAGGATCTGTTCAGGCGTTTCCCCTTCATCCATCAGCTTGGAAATCAGCGGCAGCTCAGAGATTGCTTCTTCTACTTTTTGAATCGTTTCTTCGGATGCGTTCGGCATGACCTGGATCATGAACCCTCCTGCTGCTTTAACTGTCTCATCAGGATTGACTAGCACGGATAAGCCGATAGCTGAAGGCACCTGTTCACTGTTCGCCATGTAATAAGTGAAATCTTCCCCCAGTTCTCCGCTGACTAGTGGAACCTGCCCCACAAAAGGGCGTTTCATATTCAAGTCTTTACTGACAGTAAGCATACCTTCTGTTCCCACAGCACCTCTGACATCGATTTTCCCTTGTTCGTTGAGCGGTAAACTGACTTTTGGATGCTTGATATACCCCTTCGTCTCACCTTTACCGTTACTGTCAACCAGTATATAGCCGACTGGGCCGTTCCCTTCTATACGGACGGTCAGTGTTTCGTCACCTTTAAGTGTGGTCCCCAGCAGCGTCGTCCCTACCATGGCACGTCCCAGAGCCGCTGTTGCCGCACTCCAGGTTTGGTGATTTTCCCGGGCTGTTTTGACCATGTCTGTTGATTCGACGACATACACGCGGATCTGATCATTAAAGCCCAATGCTTTTATCAATTTATCTGCCATTAGTCACATTCCTTTATCTTTTTGTCATTCATCTATTTACACGGAAAGAAGAGGATGCGAATAATCCGCCATCCTCTTCTCTGCTTGTTACGCTTTTGGTTCGTCTTCTGATCCTTCTTTTTTACTGTCTGAGCCTTCAGTATCCGATGAATCCTTTTCCTGACTTGCTTCAAAACGTTTTTCACGTTCACGTTCTTTTTTCTCACGTGCCGCTTTGATTTCCTCAAACGTTTTCCCGATTTCTTCTTCATCAGGATCTCTTTCAGTTTCTTCTTTTTCAGAAGGGTATTCTGATGAAGGTGAAACATCTTTTGCAGGCATTTCGCCTTGTTCGAATAATGATTTGATCTGTTTCTCGTCCAGCGTTTCCACTTCAAGCAGTTTCTGAGCGATCAAATCATGCGCTTCTTTATGTTCTTCAAGAATGCGTCTTGCTTCAGTATGTGCTTCATTTAATATTCGCAGGACTTCCTGATCGATCTGGTAGGCAAACTGTTCAGAATATGCTTTGGACTGAGAGTAATCTCTGCCAAGGAATACCTGACCGCCGCCTTCATACTGGACCGGTCCGAGCAAGTCACTCATGCCGTATTCCGTTACCATACTTCTGGCGATCTGTGTTGCCTGCTGGAAGTCATTCGAGGCACCACTTGACTGTGAATCAAAGATGATTTCTTCAGCTACGCGTCCACCCAGAAGTCCGACGATCTGTTCGAACAATTCTTTTTTCGTCATCAGGAAGCGATCTTCTTTCGGAAGCATGATGGCATATCCGCCGGCTCTTCCACGAGGAACGATCGTCACTTTATGAACGATACGGGCATCACTTAAAACAAGACCGACGATCGTATGTCCAGCTTCGTGATACGCGACCATCGAACGTTCAGTATCAGATATGACGCGGTCTTTCTTGGCAGGACCGGCAATAACACGGTCATGCGCCTCATCGATATCCAGCTCTTCGATTTGTTTACTGTCACGTCTTGCAGCAACTAAGGCTGCTTCATTCAGTAAGTTCTCCAAATCAGCCCCGGAGAATCCTGGCGTCTGTCTGGCAATAATCTTCAAATCGACATTTGATGCTAAAGGTTTATTTTTAGCATGGACTTTAAGGATCGCTTCACGACCTTTGACATCCGGCCTGCCAACCATGATGCGTCTGTCAAAACGGCCCGGACGCAAGAGGGCAGGGTCCAGAACATCTTGTCGGTTTGTTGCCGCAATGACGATGACGCCTTCGTTACCTGTGAACCCGTCCATTTCTACGAGGAGCTGGTTAAGCGTCTGCTCACGCTCATCATGCCCGCCGCCCATGCCGGCACCACGCTGACGTCCGACGGCATCGATCTCATCGATAAAGATGATAGCCGGCGCTGTTTTCTTCGCATTTTCAAATAAGTCTCTGACACGGCTGGCCCCGACACCTACGAACATCTCAACGAATTCAGAACCTGAAATTGAGAAGAACGGTACACCGGCTTCACCGGCAACGGCTTTGGCAAGTAACGTTTTACCTGTTCCTGGAGGTCCTTCAAGCAGAACACCTGCCGGGATGCGTGCACCCAGATTGGCAAAGCGTCTTGGATCTTTCAGGAATTCAACGATTTCTACTAATTCTTCTTTTTCTTCATCTGCACCAGCGACATCTGAAAAACGCACTTTACTTGTTTTCGCGTCACTTTCTTTTGCTTTGGACTTGCCAAAGTTCATCACACCACGGCCTCCGCCGCCGCCTCCGCCTTGTCCTGACTGACTCATCATGAAATAAATGAATCCGACAAACAACAAGAGCGGCAGGAATGAGAAGAGGAGGCTTGTCCAGATACCGGTCGTCGGTTCTTCGACAGATACGATGTTCACATCGTTTTCTTCTGCCAGCTGATACACATCTTCCACAATGCTGTCATTTCTTAGTATATAAGTGGTAAACGTCGAAGCATCCTCCTGCTCCAGACTTCCGAAGAAGTTGACGTCCTGATCTTGTTCTAGTTCTATTTCCTGTCCTTCACGTAATTGACCTGTGATTTCATAAACTCCAGCTGTGGGCTGCACTTGAAATTCTTCTATACGATCTTCTTCTAAAAACTCTATAAATTCAGTTGAACTTACACTCTCTGAAGCTTGATCTTGTCCGCCACTCGTCGCCCAACTTGCAATACCAATAACCGCAAGAAACACGATGACGTAGAAGAGGCCACTTTTGAAAAATCCTTTCTTCATGTCATCCTCCATCTATCACTTGTATTTTTATTATTATTTAAGCAGAAGCTTAATTAATAGTCTTATATATGTTAACACACTTGACCATTTTTGACTATGAATTTTGTTTGATGATTGTACCTTAACACTATGAAAAGGCAGCGGGTAAGCGTCTATCAGGCTGCTACTGGTAGATTTCAGGTTTGAGGACGCCGATATACGGAAGATTTCGATAGTTTTCTATATAATCCAAACCGTATCCCACAACAAACTCGTGCGGCACTTCAAAGCCGACCCAATCTGCTTGAATATCGATTTTTCGGCCAGTTGGTTTATCAAGGATCGTTACGATTTTGACTGAAGCTGCTTTACGGTACTTGAACATATCTTTCAGATAAGCCAGTGTCCCGCCTGTATCGATGATATCTTCAACGAAAAGAACGTGGCGGCCTTCGACATTCGTATCAAGATCCTTAAGTATTTTGACTTCTCCTGATGACACCATTTCATTGCCGTAGCTGGATACATCCATAAAATCTATTTCAAGATAAATATCCATCGCTTTGATCAGGTCTGCCATAAACGGCAAGGCGCCTTTCAATACGCCAACAAGCAGCGGGTTCTTGCCTTCATACTCCTTTGAAAGTATGGCACCAAGTTCTTTAACTTTTGCCTGTATTTCCTCTTCACTGATCAGAATTTTTTCCATATCGTTTTTCACGTTTATCGTCTCCTTTGTCTATTCAGTTCATGCTTCCGTTTGTTTCTGGTATATAAGTACGTAAATTATTGTATCAGTTAATGGGTTGAGTGACAACGGCGATTCTTTATAACCGGCCAGCCAGACGATTCGCCCCTGGCTGTCAGTTACCAGCCAGGCTTCGTCGCGTTTTTTTCTGGGGACTTTCTGGTCGATAAAAATATCTTTTATTTTTTTAGACCCGTCGAGCCCCTTCACTTTCATCTTATCACCTGGTTTACGATGGCGGACTGAGAGCGGCCATTTCACCTGCTTGTCACCAAGATAAATGATCTGGCCCGCCACTTCACCCATCTCCTGGAACATTTCATAGGTGAAGCAGCCCAGTCTCTCTCTTTCGCTGAGCACGAGCCACTCATCGACCTGCAGTGTTGCCGGATCAGCACCGGTATTACCGCTTGTTTCATCAATGTATCGTGCTTTTTCTATCATACACCGGTCGTATGCTTTTTGCGCTGTCAAACCATTGGGTAATTCCAGATAGGTATTGGGCCTGCCTGTCTCGAACCAGTCAAGCAGCAGCTCGATGTGGACCCGGCTGACTGCATAAGCCTCCGTGACCCGCCACTTCCTGAAAGCACTGCGCAGGACGATTTTCTTGAATCCGTGTTCCTGAGTGTGAAAAGTGGAGAGGTTCACTTGCATCCGGTCTTGCGTGATCTCGAACGAACGGTCGAGTTCTTCTTGGACTAGAGGTTTTACAACGTGAATCATATCTTCCAGATCCTGTGAAAAATCGCAGATATGCTGTTCCAAAGCAGGATTTTCCCGCTTCAATTCCGGAATGATATGATGCCTGAATCTGTTGCGGGTGTAGGCAGTCGACTGATTGCTTGCATCTTCTCTCCAGTGTATCCCGTTTTCTTTTGCATAATTCACAATCATTTCTTTTGAATAGGGCAGCATGAGACGCAGAACAAAGCGATCATCAACAGGCCTAATGACAGAGATCCCTGTCAGTTCATCCAGTGAATTTCCCCGCACAAGCCGCATCAGGACAGTTTCCACCTGATCATCACGATGATGAGCGGTGAGGATGAGCCGGCTGCCCACTTTTTCGGCAACGGCTTTGAAAAAGCTGTACCGGATATTTCTCGCTTCCTGTTCGATACCCGATCCTGGATGGTCGGCCTTATCCCAAGTATAGGTATGCACAGGAACGGCGTATTTCTGCATCCACTCGTTTACAAACTGCTCTTCCTCATCCGACTCATGTCTCAGCTGATGGTTGATATGTGCCACATGGATGGTGGGTCTGCAGTCATTCGGGAGCTGATTCAATAAGTCAAACAGTACCATGGAATCAACGCCACCGGACAAACCCACAACGATGTTTTCGCCTGGACGCCAGTAGCCGCCGGCCTTTACCTGATCCAAAAAATGTACAGCGAGATTCACTGCCATCCCCCCTTTTTCTGATAATGCGTGTTATTTCATAATAAGTAAAAAGGATTCAGGGATCCCCCCTAAACCCTTTATTTTATATAGTATAAATGCCTAATTAACCTTTTCGACCACCGCGGCCGCCACGTTTGTTTTCCGTGTGACGTTTTAAAGATGTCAGACGATCTTCACTGTCTTTCAAAAATGAACTCATCAGTGAATCAAAATCGTCTTTTTTCGCTGCCGGACGTTTATGCGAAGAACTTTGACGTCCTCTGCTGGATGGTTTTGGCTTGGAAGCCTCAGCTGCAGGTTTCTCTTGAGCCTTACGGATAGATAATCCGATTTTTCCATCGTCGGCGATAGATAAGACTTTTACTGTAACGGTTTGACCGACTTCTAATTCTTCGTTGATGTTCTCAACGTAACTGTCTGATACCTCACTGATGTGCACTAAACCTGTTTTGTTGTTGCCCAGATCGATAAATGCACCAAAATTAGCAATACCCGTAACTTTTCCTTCTACTTTGCTTCCAACTTCAATTGACATGTTTTCTATGTTGCCTCCTAAATAATTTGAGTTAATTATAGCATGTTGAAAATAAAGAATAAAGGATTAATGAAATGTTTGTGAATTATTTTCGATTAATGTTCGTGTTTCACTCACTCTGTTCCTCTGACTCATTTTCTTCATCTTCGAAAACCCCTGATCCTTCTTCAGTCACCTTAGTGTGATCCGGGTTTCTGTCATCCGGAAAACTGAAGACTATTTCATTATCTTTAGTCAAGTAATACTCGCTGCGGGCCAGCTTGGCTACGTATTCTTCATCTTCCAGCAGACCGATGTAATACTCCAGTTCTTCCTGACGCAGGTCCAGAGACTCCAGTTCTTCCTGGGCCTGGACCTTCTGATCCTCCAGCTGCTGCAAGGTGTAATAATTCCTTACCAGTCCGCTTCCAACAAGTAAGACGAGCATGATCCCCGCAGCCACGATCAGCTGCATTCTTCTTTTTAATTTTCTTTTCTGTTTGAATTCTCTTATGCTTTCGAGCGTTTTATGTTTTATGTATGGATTCTCCATGCGTGTAACGCTCTGTTTCTTCTTATCCATATCATAGCCCCCTGGATTCATTCTCTTCCTGTTTACTGATTGACTAAAGTATAGCAATAAACCCCACCAATGAAAAGAACCAGCAGTTAATAAAAAAAGAATAATGGACATCCGACGCATTTTGTTCGCAGGTCGAAAGATGTCCATTATTCTGATTGTCTGCCACTCTTTTTGATGAAGCAGCTCTGTTTCACTTAATCCTTTTGCTTTTTACTCATACGACTGCTTAAACGTCTCTTCTATGACTGTGTATAAGTCCTTTGCCTCATCTTTTTTCGTCGTATCTCTAATATCATCCACCGATACTTTCAGTGTTTTGTTGCCGAACTGGATCGTCAGCTCATCGCCGACAGCGACCTGACTGGAAGATTTGGCTGTCTTCCCGTTGATTTGTATACGGTCTTTGTCTGCAATTTCTTTGGCTACCGATCGTCGCTTGATAATGCGTGATACTTTAAGAAATTTATCGAGTCTCATCGTTTTTCCTCTTTTCTTCCGCTTTTATTTTCTGCCACAAGGCATCCACTTCTTCCGCCGTCGCCGCTTCTACTCCATCAAACACATGCGGATGACGGCGTCTGATTTTTCTGTTCACTGTTTCTAGTACGTCTTCAAAGGTAAATTGCCCTTCCTTTTCAGCGATACTGGACTGATATAACAGCTGGACTAAAACATCTCCGAGTTCTTCCATCCAGTTCTCGCTGTCACCTTTTTCGATAGCCTCGACCAGTTCCTGCGTTTCTTCTTTAAGGTACTTGATCAGCGACTGAGCCGATTGTTCGTTGATCCACACATCGCCCTGCTCGTCATCAGTCACTCTATCTATATAATACTGGAGCGTTGAAAGAGACGTGACCTGTTCATCCAGCTCAAGCGGTGGGATGTACAAGGATCTCAAGTTGTAAACCCCTTCAAAGCGGTCGATTTCGTATAAAGGCATCCAGCTGATGTTTTCCTGGCTGCTTCCGGCTGCATCGATAACGGCGACGCTGTGATCATCAGGATACTTTTCCATCAGCGTCAGTTTCACGTCCCCGGCCATCAAGGCATTGAATACCTGCATGACGATGACGTGCTGACCCGTATGCAGCGTATCCTGATTCAGATCAAAGGAATCCAGTAGCTGAAAGCCTTCGACCGGGTCGACCTGAACAGACTGGAAGAGATCGTCGATAAAACTTTTTCCTCCGACGATGTTGACCTCCGGGTACTTGTCCAGAAGATCTTTCACTGTTTTTTCAGCGACCATCGGATGACCGGGTACCGCATAAAGAATCTCTTGCTCTTCTGCGAGTGAAATAAGTTCATCTACGATGGCTGCGTATACTTTCTCGAAATCTTTGCCCATCTCTTCGTAAAGATAGTCAAATGCCTTGAAGACTACACCTTCTGCTTTCAGTTCTGTAACTGCAGGATGATCCTCCGTCCTTAAATAGACGACCTTGGCTTCTTTGATTTTTTTCTCTATTTTGATCGGCATCTGGTCTTTATCCCCCGGACCGAGCCCTACTACATTGATTCTGTTCATTTTATCCTCCTAACTCTTCGTTTTTCTTCAAAAGGTGCTACTCAGAAGTTTAACATTTACTGAGTTCGACATTCACGATCGAAAAGTGCTCACTCAACCATTTGCGACTTGCTGAGTTCGACATTTCGCTTTGAAAAGTGCTCGCTCAACTGATCAGGGTTCTCCGAGTTCGACATCTTACTCGCAAAAGTGCTGACTCAAGCAACCAGGACTCTCCCAGTTCGACATCTTACTCGCAAAAGTGCTGACTCAAGCAACCAGGACTCTCCCAGTTCGACATCTTACTCGCAAAAGTGCTGACTCAAGCAACCAGGACTCTCCCAGTTCGACATTTCGCTTTGTAAAGTGCTCACTCAACTGATCAGAGCTCTCCGAGTTCGACATCTTACTCATTTTTACGACTCACCTGCATAATAAGCAGACATTTATTTATTTTTTACTGGTCTGCTTTTCACTTTGTTTTTCTTTCTCCATACGATATTCCGCGCAGTTTTTCGAGAACAGAACCAGGGCATCCAGCCATACGTTCTCCTGCATGCGTCTGGTGAGTTTAAAGGCGACGGAAAGTTTATCTCCCGACTGCATGTCTGTCTTCATCGGGATATCTTTCAGTGCCTTGAATATTTCAGGAAGTGGAAATTTCCGTGTCCCTTCAGCGGAAAAGGTCACAGTGATTGTCGCGTTTTCCCGCTTGATCGTTTCTATGAGTGCTGTTTCGCTGTACATTTTGAGTAGTCCGACGGAAAGGAGATCTGCCACCGACTGAGGATACTCCCCAAAGCGGTCGATCAGTTCATCCTGCAGCTCGACATAGTCCTCTTCCGAGGAGAACTGGCGGATCCGTTTGTACAGCTCGATCTTCTGCCGTTCGTCTTCCACATAAGAGCCGGGAAGATACGCATCAAGAGACAGATCCATTTCGACATGGGTCTTGGCTTGCGTCTTGTCTCCGCGTTTTCTGGCTACCGCTTCAGACAGCATCTGCGAGTACAGATCGAAGCCGACACTGTCGATGAAGCCGTGCTGCTGCTGGCCTAACAAATTCCCCGCACCGCGGATCGCCAGATCACGCATGGCGATCTTGAAGCCGGATCCCAGTTCAGTGAAATCCTTGATCGCCTGAAGACGCTTTTCACTCACTTCAGTCAGCACTTTATTCGGCTGATGCATGAAGTAGGCATAAGCGATGCGGCTGCTTCGACCGACCCGTCCTCTTAACTGATACAATTGTGACAGCCCCATCCGGTCCGCATCTTCAACGATCAGGGTATTGACGTTCGGTATGTCCACACCGGTTTCAATGATCGTTGTGGTCACGAGCAGGTCGAATTCTCCTTGAATAAATTCATAAAGTACGTTTTCCAGCTGGTTCTCACTCATCTGACCATGTGCATAGGCGATCCGCGCTTCAGGCACGAGCTGCTGCAGTTCATCTGCCCGTTGCTCGATCGTGCTGACGCGGTTGTGAAGATAAAAGACCTGACCGCCGCGTGCCAGTTCCCGCTGGATCGATTCCTGTACGACCGGACCGTTCATCTCCATGACATAGGTCTGTACCGGATAGCGGTTGGCCGGTGGTGTTTCGATGACAGACAGATCCCTGACCCCAAGCATCGACATATGCAGTGTACGCGGAATAGGTGTTGCGGTGAGCGTCAGGACATCCACTTCGTTTTTCAGCTGCTTCAGCCGTTCTTTATGCTTCACGCCAAAGCGCTGTTCCTCATCAACGATCAGCAGACCGAGATCCTGAAACTCGATATCCTTGGATAACACCCGGTGGGTCCCAACGACGATATCGACTTGTCCTTTTCTTAATCCGTTCACCGTTTCTTTGATCTGCTTGCCTGTTCTGAAACGGCTCAAAAGGCCGATCTCGACAGGAAAATCCGCGAACCGTTCGATCATGGTCTCGTAATGCTGCTGAGCCAATACAGTCGTCGGCACCAGAAATGCGACCTGTTTGCCGTCCTGCACGGCTTTGAATGCCGCCCGCATCGCTACCTCTGTTTTTCCGTACCCAACATCTCCAACAAGCAGTCGGTCCATCGGTTTCTTTTTCTCCATATCCTTTTTCACTTCATGGATAGAACGCAGCTGATCATCCGTTTCCGTATAAGGAAAGACATCATCAAATTCCTGCTGGTAGGCATCATCCTCTGAAAAGCCATAGCCCACCTTGCTTTCTCTGGCGGCATAGAGCTCGATCAGATCATCGGCAATATCTTCCACTTGAGCAGCTACACGATTTTTCGTTTTCGCCCAGGCCGTTCCGCCAAGCTTGTTCAGCTTCGGCGTCTTCCCTTCGGAAGATACATATTTCTGCAGCAGATTGAGCTGAGAGACCGGAATAAACAGCTTGGATGTATCACTGTATACAACAGACAAGTAATCCTGATGTATGCCGTTTATCTCCATCGTCTCCATACCCATGAACTGCCCGATCCCGTGATTGACGTGGACCACATAATCGCCTTTTTCTAGTTCCGAATAACTTTTAAGCCTTTCAGCATTGGTAATATTCTGGCGTCTGGGTTTTTTCTTCGGGATCCGGTTGAACAGTTCTTTTTCAGTCAAAACAGCCAATCTCTGCTGGGGCAGTTCAAAACCAGTCTGTACACTTGACGTTATGACCTGCACTCTCTCAGACTCGATCGTCCCGTCTTTGGACAGCACACTTTCGATCTCAAAGTTAAGCAGCGTCTGATGGACTTTTTCGGCCCGTTCTTCGCTGTCAGTCATGACCACAACAGTATAGTTCTGTTTCTTCCAGCGTTCCATCTCTGTTTTAACGAGCGGCATCTGTCCAAAAAATTTCTGCATCGTCCGGTACTGGAATGCATGGATCGCATCCAGTTTCAGACCTTTCATCCCTTTTTGAAACAGTGCGAAATGCATCTGCGGCTGGTAAGCCTGCTTGAGCGTTTCTCTGAATGGAACAGAGAAAGACTGATCGTACAGGATCGTGCCGCTGGACAGCTGACTAGTTACCCACTCGGCTTCTTCTTGATCCAGACGTGCTTCGTTTTCGAGGATCCGCGGATACTCGTCCATGACGATGACCGCCTCTCCAGAAGCATAATCGATGACCGTTGCCTTGTCTCTGTACAACAGGTCCGTGTATTTTGCCAGTTCTTCAATGTAAGCTTCTTCTCTGATCGCATCCATGACCGGCGTCACACTGTGCGTCAGCTGTTCCTTCCGATCCCCTTCTTTTATTTTCTTCATTGAATGGGTGAAAGCTTTGTCAAAGCGCTGCAGTATCTCTTCTTTTTTATCGACAGGAAGCAGCGCATCTGTTGCAGGGATGATCGTCACCTGATCGATATTATGACTGGACCTCTGTGTGTCTGCATCAAAATATCGCAGAGAATCCACTTCAACATCGAACAATTCCATACGTACGGGCTGCTCTTCAGTTAGCGGATAAACATCAACGATCCCACCGCGGATGCTGTATTCCCCTGGAGCCGCCACTTTCTGTTCGCGTCGGTAGCCCATTTCGGTCAGCTTGAATGTGATTTCATCCAGTTCGACTTCGTCACCCACAGCAAAAGACAGTTCGGCATCTCTAAACACTTTAGGGTCTGGCAGGATTTTACGTGCGCCGGCAAGGGGAACCACGACGATCCCCGGCTCTCCCTTTAATAGAAAATCCAGTGCCTTGACACGGTCAGCCCGTGCTTCCGGTGATGCGATCGCCATTTCAGCATGGATCATATCATCGACCGAGAAGAGAAAGAGCTGTTCATCAGGCACTAAACCTGTCAGATCAGCGATCATCTGATTGGCATGATAAAGATTCTGAGTGACCACAACGAGCGGTTTCTTTTTTTCTTCCAGCATCGCCTGAAGCAGAAGTGTCCGGGCTGAACCCGCCAGCCCCGTGATCAGCTGATGACTCTGATCGGTCAGTGTCTCAAAAACCTCCTGTACCGAAGGCTTGTTACTTAAAAATGTGTGTAAGTGTAGCATGCTGATCAACTCCTTTGTCTGCTCAGTTGAACTGAGTCATGGTATCCATATACGTCTGCCCTTCAGCCCAGTATATGGCTGCATCCGCCGCTTTCCTGACCGAGAACAGCATAGCTTCATGGTCCGATTTATGAAAAGGACTGAGAACATGAGCAACCACCGACTGATTTTCAAACGGGCGCCCGACACCGATGCGCAGACGGTTGAATTTCTTTGTCCCTATATGATCGATGATGCTCTTGATGCCGTTGTGACCGCCGGCACCGCCTTTTTGTCTCAAGCGTATTTTCCCGGCCGGCAGATCCATATCGTCATAGACCACGACCATATCTTCCTCATTAAGGTCATAATAATCAAGCCACTGTCTGACTGAGCGTCCGGAATCATTCATATACGTCTGCGGTTTGACTAAAATGACTTTTTCCGATCCGATCATGCCTTCAGCATAGACTGAATCGAAGTTGGTCCGGTTAAACACCCAACCTTTCTGATAAGCAATTTCGTCAAGGGTGATAAAGCCGATATTGTGTTTGGTTTTTGCATATTTCCCGCCGGGATTCCCCAGGCCAATAATTAATTTCATAATGCTCTCCTTATCGTTACACTCGATCGTGCAAAATGGTACGGGAAACGGATCCGTTTCCCGACTGTTTTTCTGATGATTCTAAATTCCTGAAATAATCCTGAACATACAAAAAAGCTGAACGGTTACGTCCAGTCTTTTTTATTATTCTACTATTATAGCATATCTTCAATCACTAACCACCTTGATAAAGATCAGGTTTTTCTGATGAATTTATTCTGACAGGAAGGACATGTCACGCGCACCTTTTTTCTGCCGCGCGGGATCCTTATTTTCTGTTTACAGCTGGGACATTTGGTTATTTTAAATGCTTTCCTCTGGATCCAGCGGTTCCTGTATTTGCGGTAACTGGATAAAACAGACTGCTTCAATTTGATGTACTGCTGAAGCTCTCTGCGCCTGTTCCCTTTTTCTCTGGATAACACGCGAAGCCCACCATATGCGATCGACGCTAAGGCCAGCAGGTTCAGAATGCCTCCGCCAGTGAAGTTACTGAATATGCTCAGCACCAGCCCGAAAAGAATCAGCACCTTTGACAGCTCATCGTAGCCATAACGGCCTTTCATATAAAACATCAGCTTACTCATCCATTGCATTATATCCATCCTTTTTCACATGTCATATTGGATTCATTACAGTTTACACTAGTCAGTATACAGGATAAATTTAAAGAAACAATGAAGAACAGCAAAAAAAGCCGGCTGATTCGTTTAAACGAATCAGCCGGCCGTTAATTGATGGGTCACTCAGCCTCGTTGGCTGGGATAATAACATTTTCAAATCTTACTAATTCTTCAGCATCCGCTTCGTCGCCGACTTCCCAAAGGTCTTCATCAGCCACACCTATCTGATACTGTTGTTCAGTATCAGCGGCACTTGCTGTGAATGTGAACTCACCTTCAGTAACTTCCGGTTTCTCAACGACCTCGCCGTCCTGAATGACGAATGCAAAGATTTCTTCGACCTCTTCATTCCCTTCGGCAAGCCCACTCACGGTTGCTTCTCCATTTTCAGGAGTAAACACGTAACCGTCCTGAGACCATGAACCGCCGCTTACAGTCAGTTCGATAGGTGATGTATAATCTAAGTCGCTGCCGATATCGTCAATAATGTCATGGGCACTCTGTTCGGCTTCGTCCGCTCCTTCTTCGACTGCATCTTCTGTTTCATCTGCTACATCTTCAACAGATTGCTCAACATCTTCCGCTTCCTCAGTCTCGCATCCCGCTAAAGCAAACGAAGAAACCGCTAATAAACTCACTAATTTTTTGTAATCCATTTTGAAACATTCCTCCTATGTTCTTATGTTCTCTCCATTATTTTTTGTAATGAAATGAACATTCTTTCATTCGAAATCATCATACCACATCATAAAAATGAGCACAATCATTTAAGACCGGCATGACAATATTGGTAACGCTGTACATAAATCTGCCTTTATCGATTTTTAATGCTTGACTATCTAAGCTTTCACTTATATCATAAGGACACTGTGCATTTTCAAAAAGGTAAGCCGGCGCTTGATCCTTTGCACATCCCGACTATACCACTGCAGAATTATTCAGCGTTTTTATTCTGTTGACTTTGCACTTTAATACCTTTATTATAGTAATGCTTGTCATAAAGACCCATCGCACACCCACGATGTCTGGTCTATACCAATAGATACCAAACCGACTCTCTGAAAGGTGGAAAAATTAATGTGTGGAATTGTAGGATACATTGGAAAAAAAGATGCTAAAGATATATTATTACATGGACTTGAAAAACTGGAATACCGCGGTTATGACTCAGCGGGGATTTACGTGCAGAATAAGGCTCAGGAGGGGCATTTATTTAAAGAGAAAGGCAGAATCGCTGCGCTGCGGGAGAAAGTGGACGCGTCAGTCGAGGCAACCGCCGGTATCGGTCACACGCGATGGGCGACTCATGGTGCCCCAAGCGTGCGCAACGCCCACCCGCATCAGTCTTTCAGTGAACGGTTCACTATTGTTCACAACGGCGTTATTGAAAACTATCAGGAAGTCAAAGATGCTTACTTAGGGGATATCGAGCTGAAGAGTGATACTGATACTGAAATCATCGTTCAGCTGATTGCCTGGTTCGTTGAAGAAGAAGGTCTTTCACCCATCGATGCCTTTAAAAAAGCTATTGTTGCCTTAGAGGGATCCTATGCCATTGCTTTAATGGACACCGAAAATCCCGATGTCATTTATGCAGCAAAAAATAAAAGTCCGCTTTTACTTGGTAAAGGCGACAGTTTCAATGTCATCTGCAGCGACGCCATGGCGATGATCAAAGAAACCGATCAGTTCGTCGAATTGATGGACAAAGAAGTAGCGACGGTCACCCGCGAATCTCTCGTTATTGAAAATTTCTCCGGTGATATCATCGACCGTGAGGCTTATACTGCTGAAATCGATTCGGATGATCTGGAAAAAGGGACGTATCCTTACTACATGCTGAAAGAAATCGATGAACAGCCAGCGGTCATGCGTAAGCTTTTACTGAAATATCAGGATGAAAACGGCAAGTTGACTGTCGATCAGGAGATCGTTGATACCATGCTGGAGTCTGACCGTATTTATATCATCGCGGCAGGTACAAGTTACCATGCCGGTCTGGTCGGTAAACAGCTTATCGAGTCCATGACCCACATCCCGACTGAAGTCCATGTATCCAGTGAATTCGGTTATCACACACCGCTCCTGTCTGAAAAACCGTTCTTCATCTTTATTTCTCAAAGTGGTGAAACAGCAGACAGCCGTCAGGTGCTGGTCAAGACAAATGCACTGGGACATCCTTCATTGACCGTAACCAATGTTGCCGGCTCAACTTTATCCCGCGAATCCAATTTCACGCTGCTTCTGAATGCAGGACCTGAAATAGCGGTAGCTTCCACTAAAGCCTACACGGCACAAATCGCTGTGTTAGCTATTTTAAGTGAAGTGGTCGGCATGAGCAAAGGCCTTATCAAAAAAGGAACCATGCTGCATGATATCGGTATCGTTGCTAATGCCATGCAAGCGATCGTCGATGATAAAGAAAAAATCGAAGAACTTGCTTCTGAATACTTGAGCATTTCCCGCAATGCCTTCTATATCGGACGCGGTATGGATTACCACGTTGCCTTGGAAGCTGCCTTGAAATTAAAAGAAATTTCATATATTCAGACAGAAGGTTTTGCTGCCGGTGAATTGAAGCATGGAACGATCGCGTTGATCGAAGAAGGTACACCAGTGATCGCACTTGTGACTGAAAAAGGCGTCGCCGGTCACACCCGCGGAAACCTTCAGGAAACACAGGCCCGTGGCGCCCATACGATGGTCATCTCTATGGACGGCTTGAATCGTCCCGGTGACCAGATCGTTATCCCGCATGTCAATCCTCTGTTATCAGCTTTAGTGAGCGTCATTCCCACACAGCTGCTGTCATACTACTGCAGTCTGCACCGTGGAAACGACGTCGACAAACCACGTAATCTGGCCAAGTCCGTTACTGTAGAATAATTTATGAGTAAAAGCTGCGTTTCACTTCGGTGAAACGCAGCTTTTTATATCGCAACAGTTTTTCTCAGGAATCAGCCTGACGATTACACTAATTTTCAGACTTCCCATTATTTCTTTACACTGATTTTGTCCTGTCAGGTCAGCAGAATCCTTCGGCTGGCACATATATCAAATGTTCTTTCCACCGACACACCTATATCTGTGAGTTTGCCTTATATCACTCTTATAGTGACCACTCGAAATGACTCATGCTGTGAGAAGTCACTAAAAGCCCCTTGTTCTTACCAGTCGTTCACTTAATTATTTTCGGTGGTACTCAAATGAGCTTTGTTATGTCTTCTGAAAATACACGACTGACTGAGTGGTTAATATCAGAGCAGATTAGTAACAGCTCACTGGATTTTACAAGGTGGGTTGGTAGAAAAAGACCGAATCAGAGCAGGCTCCACCCTAAAATCATCTGAGTCATAATAATAGAAACCCCCTTCTGGCTACTCAATATTGTTTTTTTCACTCTTTGACTATCAGCACTAGAAAACAAAAGGTTTTTGCGACCTGTCACTAAAAAAAGGGATATACTCGCTTTTAGGCGAGCATGTCCCTCATTATTGTTTCCTGATACAAAAAGCATGCACAAGAAAGACTGCGCATGCTTTTCATATATTTTATTTTCGGCTGTTTTTCCAGTTACTGTGCAGGCGGTCCATCATTGCGGATACGCGTACACCGATCTCTTTATAGGCTTTTGTTTCCAGATTGGCCAGCGATACACGTACGGTCCACTTGCTCGACCCGAACGCTTCGGCTTTCAAGAGCATCAGCTGTTCTTCTTCAGCCAGTCTGGCCACGATATCCGTCATGGTCCACGTTTCCTGAACGAAAGATTTAAAGGCACGTCCGTAGCGTTTTTCCAGCCACCAGTCAAAGTCGATCTCACAGTAATACGCAGTGTTCAGACTCTTGTAAGGAATAGACATCTCAAGCGACTCATATAAAAGCTCGCCGCGTGTCTGACAGATATCCATGACTGCCTGCTTGTATTCATCTTCTTTATCCAGCAGGGCATAAAGACTGAACAGCGTCATCATGACTTGCTGAGGGGCAGACAAGCCAGCTGCATGATTTAAAGCGACCGAGCGGCTGTCGGCCACCAGACGGTCGATGAAAGAAATGTCACGCGGCTCTGATGTCAGCGTGCCGTAGCGCTCGTCCAAAGCTTCCTTCTTAGCTTCAGGCAGTTCGCGCAGCCGCTTATCAAAGATATTGTCTTTCGCCAGGGCAATGGTCCCCACACGCCATCCGGTTGCACCGAAGTACTTGGAATACGAATAGATACAGGCAGTATTGTAGGGGATCGCCGTAAACAGCGACGTGAAGTCTTTTAAAAATGTGCCGTAAACATCATCGGAAAGGATCATCAAATCAGGATTATCCCGTTTAACGATATCTTTCAACTGGTCGATCGAATCATCATAAATGGCATTTGCTGTCGGGTTACTTGGGTTGACGACAAAGACAGCTTTGATTTCATTATTTCTCAGACGATCCAGTTCTCTTTCTGAAAACTGATAACTTCTCTGACCATCGATCTCCATCAGTTCCGAACGGATATATTCCACGTCAAAACCATATTCCGGAAGTTCCGGTATTTCCATGTAAGGCGCAAACGTCGGGATCATTAACGCGATTTTGTCATGGCGTTCCAGCAGGTGATTGTTCACCAGCGATTTAAAGGTGTAAACGATCCCGGCAGTTCCGCCTTCAACAGCAAAAATATCAAAAGGTTCTGTTTCTGCTTTAAAAAGTTCATGGTGCAGATACTGCTTGATCGGCTGTTCGCATGCGGTCAGTACCCGTTCTGGATAAGGGTAGTTGTCCCCGATACTGTAGTCCAGCATTTGTGTCAGCCATTGTTCTCTAGGCAAGCCTAATAAATGGGATCCGTTTTCCCAAATATCCTGTAAAAGTTCTGCTCCCGGAGACTCTTTCTGGTTTACAAATGCTTCAAACCGTTCCGTCTGGCCGGTTTTTTCCTTGATCATCGTCCCGATGGATTCCTTTTCTTTACGCATCGTTTCTTTTGTGGCAAATTCACCTAATAGAAAATACGCTTCTCTTGGAATCGGTGCTGTCCAGTTTGGATTGCCTCTTCCGGCATTCAGCCATTCTTTATTTGATTCCTGATGGGTCATTCTGCTTTCGAGGTAAAGGTTCAATTCAAACGGGCTCAGACTTTCTAGGTTTTGCTTCAAGGTTCCACTCCTATTTTATTTTGTGTGTGTCATTAATATGCTGATTTTAAATGGTAATCGTTAGTGAGTATAACAAACACCCTCCTTAAAACCTAGTTCATCGACCCGTCCTTATCATAGTCTTATCGTATTCTCATTTAGTTGTAAACAAAAAGAAGATGATTCAAATAGAAATGTCTTCTTTCCCGCTCCTCCTGAAAACTGAGCTTATTCCCCGTCGCCTCTGTTGTTTTTCCAATCCTTGTGCATCCGATCCATCATGTTTACAATACGTTTTCCGACTTCACTGTAAGCCGCTGTTTCGAGATTCGCCAGCGAGACCCTGACTGACCAGGCACTCGACCCGAATGCTTCAGCTTTTAAGAGCATCAGCCGTTCTTCCTGGACGAGTTTAGCGATCAGATCGGTCATGGTATGGTGTTTTACAATAAAATCTTTAAAAGAATCGCCGTATTTATCCTCTAACCACAGCGCAAAATCGATTTCACTGTAATAGGCCGTGTCAAGCGCTTTAAGGGGAAGCTGCAGATCCAGAGATTTAAACAGCAGCTTCTGTCTGTCATAGCACATTTCCATGACCTTCTTTTTATAACTGTCTTCCTTATCAAGCAGAGAATATAAACTGAACAGCGCCATCATGACCTGCTGAGGGGCGGAAAGACCGGCTACATGATTCAGGGCCACTGAACGACTGTCCGCAACCAGACGGTCGATAAACAAGAGATCCCGCGGGCTGGATGAAATGGGGCCATATCGCTTGTCCAATTCTTCTTTCTTTCCTTCCGGGAGCTCTCTCAGACGCTTGTCGAAAACATTGTCTTCGGATAAAGCAAGTGCACCGACACGCCACCCGGTCGCACCGAAGTACTTGGAATAGGAATAGATGCAGGCCGTATTAAAAGGCAGTGACGTAAATAAGGAAGTGAACTCATCCAGAAAAGTCCCGTAAACGTCATCAGAGAGGATCATTAAATCGGGATTATCTGTTTTGACAATGCCTTTTAACTGTTCTATCGTTTCATCGTATATCGCATTGGCCGTCGGGTTACTCGGATTGACCACAAAAACGGCTTTGATGTCGGTGTTTCTCAAACGGTCGATCTCTTCTTTTGAGAACTGATAGCTTGCCTGCCCTTCGATCTCCATCAGCTCAGCTTTGATATATTCTGTTTCGAAGCCGTATTCTGGCAGTTCCGGGATCTCAAGATACGGAGCAAAGGTCGGGATCATCAAAGCGATTTTGTCCTCGGGTTCAAGCAAGTGATTATTCACTAGAGACTCAAATAAGTAAACGATGCCTGCCGTTCCGCCTTCTACTGCAAACACGTCAAAAGGCACAGGTCTGGCACCGAACAGTTCATGATGCATATAGTGCTGGATCGGCTGTTCACAGGCTGTCAGCACGCGGACCGGATAGGGATAATTATCCCCCATCATATAATCCAGGATATAGGTGAGCCACTTTTCCTTTTTCATTCCAAGCAGGTGTTCACCGTTTGCCCACACATCTTTCAGAAAATCTGCCCCTTTGGATTTTTTCTGCTCCAGCAAGCTCTGGAACCGGTCGACCCTTCCTTTTTTTTCTTTTATCTTACTCCCGATAATATCATCTTCATGATCCAGCGTTTCAGTCGTGGCAAATTCCCCCAGGATATAATAGGCTTCCCGGGGAACGGCAGCTGTCCAGTTGGGATTGCCTCTCCCGGCATTCAGCCATTCTTGGGTTTCATTTTCTCCATCACCGACAAGCTTTTCAAGATATACATTCAGTTCAAAAGGATTCAGGCTTTCAATATCTGCTTTCACTGTATTCACTCCCCCATCGAATCGGTCTTGTGACTTCTGTTAGTTCAAGTATAGCAAAGCCTGTTACCATTGTCCTGACAGAAGGATCCTGGTTACGGTCCACTAAAATGAGACTGGAAAAATCCAGTCTCTTCAGTCTTCTTTATTCGTATTTTTTAAACCATGAAGTGATTTCATTCATACGGTGGAGTCGAAGGTGCGGCAGACCGGCGCGAGATAAGCCATGACTGGATTTAGGGTACAGTACCATTTTCGTGTCCACACCCTGTTTCTTCATCGCTGTATACATCTGTTCGCCCTGTTCCTGAGGACAGCGCAAATCTTCTTCCCCATGAATGACCAGTAGCGGTGTTTTCACATAGTGTGTATAAGCCAACGGAGACATCTCCCATAAAGCTTGTGCATCCCGAATCTCTTTTTCAAGCTGGAATTCGACAAAGAAGGCCCCTACATCACTTGTGCCATAGAAACTGATCCAGTTGGAGATACAGCGCTGCGTCACGGCCGACTTGAAACGGTCTGTATGACCGACGATCCAGTTGGTCATGAAGCCGCCGTAACTTCCCCCAGCCACAAAGACGCGTTCTTTATCGATTTCTGGGTGCTTGTCCAGCACATAATCCGTCCCAAGCATCAAGTCTTCATAATCCTTATTACCATAGTCGCCTAAAATCGAAGCGACGAATGCCTGACCATATCCATTTCCTCCCCGGGGATTCAACATGATCACCCCATAGCCTTCACTCGCAAGCTGTTGCATCTCGTGGAAAAAAGTTTCCCCATAACACACTTGTGGCCCCCCGTGTATATACAGGATCGCCGGATGGTCCTTCTTATTATCGGCCGGAGCCACATACCACCCTTGAATATCCCAGTCGTCGGCCCCTTTATACCAGAACTCTTCGATTTCAGCATAGGCATGTTCCCTTGAAAAGGATTTGTTCGGATCGTATATGATCTCCAGCTGACCGCTGTTTATATCCAATGTGGCGAGAACGCTGGGTGTAGTCAGGTCTGAATACGTGATGACAAAGGTCTCGTCTTCTATCAGCGCCCCATCAGTCAGGTGGACAGCTTTGTCGAAAACCTGCTCGCTGTTTCCCTGTGTATCACCTTTATAAAGCTTTAGTTTACCTTCTTCCGTTACCGGATAAACAAACGTATCATCCGTCAGCCACACCAGTGGAAAGCCGTTCGTTTTCTGCTGGAAGTCACCGATGATGACGTCGCCGACATGTTTGTCTTCTTCTGATAGTTCCTCGAATGTGCGTTCCTTTCGGTCCCATCCAAATACTTTATTCAGGGTGACAAAAGCATGGGAAAAATCGTTGCCTGTGAACAGGAAGAACGTTTCACTCTCATTGACAGCTTCAAAGGAAAAACTCCCTTTTGGGATATCCTTTGTCACAAGCTGTGATTCTTCTGTGGCTATATCGTATTCATAGACACTTGCGCCGTAGACCCATTCATCATCCGGGTTGAGTTTATCCACGTAAAGCAGAAAACTTTCATCTTTAGAGACGTACTGAAGTTTAAAGGGCCGGTCTTTTTCCAATATGACAGCATCCTTTTTAGACGCGACATCCAGTTTTTTCACCTGGTAGGTTTTCTCGACATCTGTAATGCCCTGGCCATCCATTTTATACTGAAGTTTGGTAATGGTTTTAGGTTTGAACTTTTCGGATTCCGCTTCTTCTTTACGGTTTTCCTCTTCCGGTTTCAAAAACGTCTGATAAAAGATCGAAGCGCCGTTGCTTGTCCATTCATACGTGCTGACTCCTTCTTTTTCCTTAGTCAAAGGCGTCGCACCCCCGCCTTCAAGGGGCATGATGTAAACTTGTGGTTTTTTCTCTTCAGCAGCTGAAATGAAACTCAGCCATTTTTTGTTCGGACTGATTTCCAGTTGAGATGGATTCATTTCTTCACTGATCCATTCCACGCGTTCCCGGGTCTTTTTGTGTAAGCTCCAGACCGAAGTCAGGTAGCTGTTCTTCTCTTTGTCTGTCCGGGTTTCCAGATAAAACAGCCGATCGCCATATGCGAGTGGCTGAGAGACATTTTTCAAATCAAATAAACTTTCACTTGTTATCGGTTTCAAATGTACATCTCCTATTATGATTAATTTTGTGTTAAAAAGCTATAATTATCTTCTCATTTAAAAAGGGTTCCGTCAATAAACAATTCCCTTTTACTGTTCATTTCTCCAAGGTTTAGAGATAGAAAAACCCCTCAATTGTGTTATACTTATCAAAGAAGTATGGAAAGGAATGATAAATATGGAAGCAAGTGAAAAACAGCAGAAAATCATCCTGATCGGTGACGGAGCCGTGGGTTCGAGTTATGCTTATGCACTGATCAATCAGAATATTGGACAGGAACTTGGCATCATCGATATCAACAAGGAAAAAGCTGAAGGAGACGTCATGGATTTAAACAGCGCTCTGGCTTTTACTGCCCCTAAAAAAATCTATGTCGCTGATTATGAAGATTGCCACGATGCCGACTTAGTGGTTTACACAGCAGGCGCTTCTCAGAAACCCGGCGAAACACGGCTGGATCTTACCGAAAAAAATCTGCGTATAACTAAAACAGTGGTCGAGAATGTAATGAAAAGCGGTTTCGACGGCATTTTCCTCGTTGCCACAAACCCTGTAGATATCCTGACCTATGCTGTTTACAAACTCTCAGGTCTGCCTTCTCACAAAGTCATCGGGACGGGGACATCCTTGGACAGTGCGCGCTTCCGTCACGCCATCGCACAATTACTAGATGTTGATGTACGTAATGTTCATGGCTATATTATCGGCGAACACGGCGATACAGAATTTCCAGTATGGTCACATGCAAATGTCGCTGGCTTGAATATCAACGAATGGGTAAACAATAACCCTACCACAGATGAGCAGGCCCTCGTTGAAATCTTCTTTTCCGTCCGGGATGCCGCTTATGAAATCATTCAGCGCAAAGGTGCAACCTTTTATGGTATCGGTGCTTCTCTGGCACGAATCACTCGCGCTATACTGAACAATGAACATGCAGTTTTTCCTCTATCAGTTTATTTGGAAGGTGAATATGGTCAGAACGATATCTATATCGGTTCGCCTGCGATCATCACCAGCAATGGCCTTAAAAAAATCGTTGAGATTCCTCTGAACGATTCGGAAAAAGAAAAAATGAACCATTCTGTCAATACTATTCGTACCCACTTGAAGGAAGTCTTGGATAACAATCCAGATCTCGGTTTCACCATCGATTAAGTTTCCGGACTTTTTAGAACAATAAAACATAAAAACCAGCAGGCTCCGGAAATAAATCCGGAGCCTGCTGGTTTTTATGTTTACATTGGTATGATGACATCCTCTTCCTGATGGATTTCTTCTCCATCGGGCGATTCGGCATGGATTTCAATAATCAGCTGATGCGGCAGGACGACCGCTGTTTCGCCCGGCTGACTGATCCATCCCCGTCTGACTCCCAGCTGGTCAGGGCTGTTATCTTCTTTGTTACGGATACGCGTCCCATCCACTTCAATGATATTATACTGCCCTTCATCCGGTTCCAGTGTGAACTTTTCATATGGAGTATCTTCGCTCAACTCCACACGATACACTTCTTCGCCGGAGATCTTCACCGTAGCGATGATTTGTGCATTCTCATCCACCTGACTCAGCTGCATTCCATATACCACATGCGGAATAAAAGAACCGAGTAGAAGGACGACAATGATGACGACATCCAGCGGCTTCATATTTCTTAAATGATGTTTCAGTTTATCAAGCATCCTTCTACACTCCTCTGTAAAGAAAAGATACCAAAGTCTGGACACATACATCTTTGCAAGTATGATACGCGTCCAAACAGGGGCATCTTTCTGTTTTATTCGTCGTCTTTGAGATAGCCTTTGAATTGTTTTTCGAACAATGGAGACACTGAACGGTTTTCGTGGATACGTTTAATGGCATGTCCCATCAGTTCGCCCACGCTGACCTGAACGACTTTGTCGATTTTTTTATCTTCCGGAAGCATGATCGAATCCGTGACGATCATTTTCTTGATCGGAGAGGCTTCTATGCGTTCGATTGCAGGACCTGAGAAAACAGGATGTGTCCCGCAGGCATAAACTTCTTTTGCCCCTTTTTCGATCAGGGCATCCGCAGCGAGAGTGATCGTCCCGGCTGTATCGATCAAGTCATCGATCAGGACAGCTGTTTTACCTTCGACATTACCGACAATATTCATCACTTGTGCGACGTTTGCTTTTGGACGTCGTTTATCGATGATCGCGATCGGCGACTTCAGAAATTCCGCCAGTTTACGGGCACGTGTCACACCACCGTGATCGGGTGAAACCACAACGGTATCCTCCCCACCCAGTCCTTTATCCAGGAACCAGTTAGCAAGCAAGGATGCCCCCAGCAGGTGATCCACAGGAATGTCAAAGAATCCCTGAATCTGTGAAGCATGCAAGTCAAGAGTGAGCATGCGGTCGGCACCAGCCATCGTGATCATGTTAGCGACCAGTTTAGCAGTGATCGGTTCTCTTGAACGGGCTTTTCTGTCCTGTCTGGCATAGCCGTAATATGGCATAACGATATTGATCGTTTTGGCACTCGCACGTTTCAGCGCATCGATCATGATCAGGACTTCCATAAGATTATCGTTCGTTGGTGCTGACGTGGACTGGACTACATACACGTGGTCTCCTCGAATACTTTCATCAATGTTGATGCGAATTTCTCCATCACTAAATTTCGTTACAGAAACTTCTCCCAGCTCCACACCGATATCTTGTGCGATCTTCTCAGCAAGGGGCTTATTCGAACTCAATGCAAAGATTTTTAATTTTGGATCAGAATATTGTTCAGACATGTCGGCCTCCATCAATTTTATTCTTTTATTTACCTATTATCAGTTTATGCCTAAGTGTTCAATAAATCAACTACAGAACTCAATGTAAGCCCTCTCTTAGAGAGAAATTTAATCTTTATGCGGCATTTTTTTAAAGTAGTCTGCCTTGTTGACCTGACGGGCGCGTGCGATCGCTAAAGATTCTGCCGGCACGTTATCCGTAATCGTCGAACCGGCGGCAATATAGGTGTTCGCTTCCACATCCACGGGGGCAATCAGATTCGTATTGCATCCAATGAAGGAGTTATCCCCGACGTTGATGTGATGCTTTTGTTTGCCATCGTAATTGACGAAGACTGTGCCACATCCCAGATTGATGTTCTGGCCTAAGGTCGCATCTCCGACATAGGTCAAATGTCCTACTTTAGACCGCTTGCCAATGGTCGATTTTTTGATTTCAACATAATTGCCGATATGCGCGCCTTCTTTGATGAGTGATTGCGGTCTCAAGTGACTGTTCGGACCGATATCACTGTTGTTTTCCATAACAGCCTCTTCGATGTGAGAGCTTGTCACTTTGACGTTTGAATGGATGGTACTGTTTTCTATGATGGAATGGGCTCCGATGAAACAGTCTTCTCCGATCACTGTTTCACCTTTTAAATAGACACCTGGTTCGATCAGGGTATCCTGTCCGATTTTTACATTGTTTTCGATATATGTCTGATCAGGGTCGACCAGGGTGACGCCGTTTCTCATGTGCTGCTCATTGATACGCTTTTTCATTAAACGGTTAGCTTCCGCTAAGGCTACACGGTCGTTGACGCCGAGTGCTTCTTCCTTGACAGGCAGCTGGTAGCCTGAAATAAGTTCCTGCTGATTTTTCAGGATCTCCATGACGTCAGGCAGGTAAAACTCACCCTGAGCATTATCATTATCGACTTTTTTCAATGCTTCAAACAGCGCTTTGTTATCGAAACAGTACGTTCCTGTGTTGATCTCCTGCACGGCCTGTTCTTCTTCTGAGGCATCTTTCTGTTCGACGATTTTTGAAACAGACCCGTCATTCATACGGATGACACGGCCGTAACCGAATGGCTCATCAGCATGGGCCGTCAATACTGTGGCCTTCGCTCCGGCGTCTTCATGATGGTTCATGAGTCCTTCCAGTGTTTCTTTCGTCAGCAAAGGGGTGTCTCCACAGATGACGACCGTTGTGCCTTCTTCTTCACCGATGATCGGTTCTGCCTGCTGTACCGCATGGGCTGTGCCAAGCTGCTGTTCCTGTAAGACATATTTACTTTTATCGCCTAAGTAATCCTGGACGGTTTCAGCTCCGACGCCTGTAACGGTCACGATATTATCGATAGCGGCTTCCAATGCCTGGTCGACCACATGCCCCACCATGGGTTTACCCATAACTGGGTGCATCACCTTATATAATTTTGACTTCATACGTGTACCTTGTCCGGCAGCAAGTACCACTGCAAATCGTTTTGTCATTGATTTTTTTCTCCTAACTGGCTATCTTGTTGGCTGTATTAGACCACTTCTTGGTTTTTAACACAAATATACCATCATTATTATCAAATTCTTCTTACATCATACTGTATGACCCGCCTGTTTTCAAGGTATATAAGGTCTATTGTTTGAGCTGAATGCTCACCTTTCATATAATGAAGATAATTAAAGCTTACACTTTTGCTTAAAAAGAATTAGACCACTTTAAAATTTCAAGGAGGCCCAACATGAAAAACCAGGACCAGCGCGTTATCGGAAGCTATGAAGATGATAAGGAAACGAAACGGATCATCCGTCATTTAATGGATCAGGGATACAGAAAAGATCAGCTGACGATATACACCAACGAAGAGAAACATCATCTGTTTTCAGAGGTAGAGAATGTTCAAGTAGCTCAACCTGATACTGACACCCATGAAAATATGGATACACCTGAGGAAGATAAAAATTTCTGGGAGTCTATTCGTGATGCCTTTCATGTTCGAGAAGACCATAGGTTTGATGACCCCAGCTATAAGTCAGAGAATACTCTGCTTAAGCCGTACAGAGATGATCTTCAAAAAGGCCGTTACATCGTAGCAGTTGATGATTCTGCCGACCGACCTCGGACTGATCGGAGGGAGGAAACACCTTCCAATGAAGAAGTGGCACATGCACAGAACCCGCCTTTGGAAACCTTAGGGACGACAGCCGGTTTCCCTAATGAAGGGTCCGTTCAGGGAATGGGCGACGGGGGACAGCCCCCGGTCGAGCCGCGCTCTGAAGACGGGACACCTCCCGAGCTGGAAGATACGGCAGCAGCGGCAGATGAACAGACTGCCACGAAAGATCGCTTAAGTCAGGAGCGACATGAAAATCGCCCGAATAAATAAGAATTGAACTCAGTGAGGTGGAAAGACTCGATCTACGCGTGGCTTTCCATCTTTTTGTTTCTTTGATGGTCCTGTGGTTGTGATAGATGGGGATGAGCTTAGGAAGGCGGTGTATGGGGTGTATGGAGAAACGACGGAAAGGTGAAACGAGTAGAGTGGTCTTTTCACACACTGGGTATGGTCGACTTAGAACTTAGCTAACACACCGACATGACCACGCGGACATGATTCCAGTATCGGACAGCTTACAGTTCTTTTCCCCTCAGTTTGCTGAAGTGGGCTTTTCATTGGCCTGCTCACTACTTTTTTTCGGGGGGTGTGAGCCTGACGAAATGCCAGAGTAGCATTCGTTCGACTTGCTTCTTGTATATACTCCCCAACAGTTTCCTCTTTTAAAAATCGTTTCCAGCAAAGCATTGGCCTTAGTTATCTTGAACAGCCATGACAGTCGAAAAAGGTTGAGACAGTCGTCTCAACCTTTTCTTATTCAAGCATGTTTTATTTTATCGAAGACAAAAAGTTACCGGCTGATACTTCGATCGTACGGTCTTCTGTGTTGACGTTGTCCACTTTCAGGAGCGCTGTGTAATCCTTCACGGATCGCTCGCCTCTAAAGATATTCTCAGCAATGACCGTCGCACCGACAACTTCTGAATTAAACTCTTCGATCAGGCTGATCATGCCGTTGATGGTTCCGCCGCCTTTCAGAAAGTCGTCTACGATCACAACTTTTGACCCCATATCCAAGCTGCGTCTGGAAAGTTCCATCTTTTCCACGCGGTCAAACGAAGATCCTGAGACATAATTGATGCTCACGGTAGATCCTTCCGTCACTTTAGAATCCCGTCTGACGATGACAAAGGGCACATTAAGATAAAACGCTACGGACTGGGCTATCGGGACCCCTTTAGTTGCGACGGTCATGACGCTGTTGACTTCCGTATCCATGTACTGAGAAGCGATGGCTCGTCCGATTCGTCTCAGCCATTTCGGGTCCCCCATCATATCCGAGAGATAGACATAACCACCTGGCAGAAGACGTTTGGAATGATTCAGCTCATCGATCAGATCATTCACAAAAGCTTCGATATCTTGCTTATTCATTTTCGGTATATATTTCACACCACCGGCAGCACCGGGAACAGTTTCAAGAAAACCAATGCCTCTTTCTGCAAAGGTATGTTTGACGATCGTCAAGTCTTCACTGATACTGGATTTGGCAGATTCATACTTCTTTGAAAATAATGTTAAGGGAATCAGAGTATGCGGATGCTCCAGCAGATAATGAGTCATGTCGATCAGTCGCTCACTTCGTTTCGTTTTCAATTATTGACACCTCTTTTTTATAAAACTTTTTCATCTGTGTTCCTTATTTTAACGTTTTTATTCGGTAATTGACAGTAATTATTCAATAAATTTTAAATATTGTTCGTATTTAGCTGGATTCCTTGCTGAAGATCCCTGAAATATCTCAGGAAGAGTGACATTTATCTGACAGGCAGTAAAAGCTTCCGGCATGCCAATGAGTCGGCATTCAGGGTACTGACGGCAATACCGAGCTGAGCAATCCCAATGTCACCTTCTTTCGGCGTACTCACGCAGAATACAGCTTGAGCGACCCCAATGTCACCTTCTTTCGGCGTACTCACGAAGAATCCAACTTGAGCAATGCCAATGCTGACTTCTTTCGGCGTACTCACGAAGAATACAGCTTCAGCGACCCCAATGTCACCTTCTTTCGGCGTACTCACGAAGAATCCAACTTGAGCAATGCCAATGCTGACTTCTTTCGGCGTACTCACGCAGAATACAGCTTCAGCGATGCCAATGCTGACTTCTTTTAACGTACTCACGCTAAAAAATTACTTGAGTGATGTCATTGCAGTCGTCATTCAGCTTACTCGAGAAGCATCTTGCGTGAGTAATGTCTATCGGGTGCCGCAACTACTCTCCCAATAGTAAACACAGCGCAACTGGATCGAATAAGGCCTGGATCAGGCCTTAGCCTGATCCCACCTATCTGAAAGGCCTTAGCATGAAAGGATGATGATTGCAGTCACCGGCATCAGATAAAAAGTCTGCGCAGGCAAGACGCAGACTTTTCTTTATTTTGTTTCGATTTCAACAAGCAGGTCATTGGTCTGGATCGTGTCGCCTTCTTTGACAAAGAGACGCTCGACTTTCCCGGCAATGCCGGAACGGATCGTCGTTTCCATTTTCATGGCTTCTGTAATGACGATCGGATCGCCTTTTTCGACCTTGTCTCCACGGTTGACCAGTACTTGAAGGACAGAACCGGGCATGGTGGCTCCGACGTGACCTTTATTTGTCGGTTCAGCCTTTTTACGCACCGCTTTCGTATTCGTCACGTTTTTATCTTTGACTTCGATCTGTCTTCCCTGTCCATTCAGCTCGAAATATAGGACACGGTTTCCTTCCAGATCCGGATCGCCGATCTGATTCAATTTAATGATCAGCGTTTTTCCTTTTTCAAGAGTCACTTCTACCTGTTCACCCATCCGCATGCCATAGAAGAACGTCGGCGTGTCGAATTTGGTTACTTCACCGTACATATTGTAGAAGAACGTATAGTCCAGGAAGACCTGCGGATACATGATATAACTGATCACTTCTTCTTCCGTCGGTTCACGGTCCAGATGTTCGCTTAATTCTTTTCTCACTTCATTAAAATCAAGCGGTTCTTTATATTCGCCAGGTCTTTTTTCTAAAGGTTTATCCCCGTTCAGCACCAGTCTCTGTAGTTTTTCAGGGAAACCGCCTTCGGGCTGACCCAGTTCACCTTTGAAGAAACGCACGACGGATGTCGGAAAGTCCAAGTCTTCGCCTTTTTCATAGACTTCTTCTTCTGTCAGTTCATTCTGGATCATATACAGCGCCATATCCCCAACGACTTTGGAAGACGGTGTGACTTTCACGATATCTCCAAACATCCGGTTGACCACCGCGTACATATCTTTGATATCATCCCACTGGTCTTCAAGACCGAGCCCCTTAGCCTGCTGTTTCAGATTGGTGTACTGGCCTCCTGGCATCTGGTGCGTGTAGACTTCCGTTGAAGCCGCCGGCATGCCTTCTTCAAAGTCAGCATAGTACTTACGGACATCTTCCCAGTAATGGTTAAGCTGTTCCACATTTTTAATATTGTATTTGGGCGCATGCGAAGTGCCTTCCAGCGCATAGTATAGACTTCCCATACTTGGCTGACTGGTTTTTCCACTCAAGGCACTTTGAGCCACATCCACGATGTCCACACCTGCTCGGATCGCTGCACCATAAGTGTAGATACCATTCCCACTGGTGTCGTGCATATGAAGATGGACAGGGATAGACACAGTATCTTTCAGTTCACCGATCAGACGGTAAGCGGCATACGGTTTAAGTAAGCCGGCCATATCTTTGATCGCCAGGATATGTGCACCTGTTGCTTCAAGCTCTTTCGCCATACGTTTATAGTAATTCATCGTATATTTTGTCTGAGATGGGTCAAGCAGATCCCCGGTATAGCAGATCGTAGCTTCGGCTATCTTGTTGTTGTCCCTGACGTACTGGATGCTTTTCTCCATTTGGGGGATCCAGTTCAGGCTGTCAAAAATACGGAACACATCGATACCATTCTGTGCAGCCAGGCGAATGAATTCTTCCAGCACATTGTCCGGATAATTGTCATAACCGACTGCATTGGATCCGCGGAACAGCATCTGGAAGAGCGTATTAGGCATTTTCTCACGAAGTTTTCTCAGACGTACCCATGGATCTTCAGTCAGGAAGCGATAAGCCACATCGAAAGTGGCACCTCCCCACATCTCGACTGAAAACAGTTCAGGAATGGCTTTTTCCGTTTCTTCCGCGATCGACAGCATGTCATGTGTACGCATACGGGTGGCCAGAAGGCTCTGGTGGGCATCCCTGAGAGTCGTATCTGTCAATAAGACCGAGTCTTGAGCCCTGACCCATTCAGCCACTTTCTCAGGTCCTTCTTTATCCAGGATATGTTTCGGATAAACCAGCTTTGTTGAAGGCTGGATGAGTTTTTTAGGCATTCTCGGTTCTTTGAATGCACGCTTCTCTATTTTACCGATCCCAGGGAAGCCATTCACAGTCACATTGCCGATGTATTTAAGGGTCTTATTGCCCCGGTCTCTGATTTTAGGGTATTCAAACAATTCCGGCGTCTCATCGATGAAACGGGTCGTCACTTTTCCACTTCGGAAAGTTGGATGTTTCAGGACATTGATAAGAAACGGGATATTCGTCACGACACCACGAATACGGAACTCGATCAGGGCTCGAGTCATTTTCTGTACCGCTTTGTCATAATCCAGGCCTTCTGTCGACAGCTTGACGAGAAGCGAGTCAAAGAACGGGGTGACCACTGACCCCTGGAAACCGTTTCCGGCATCCAGACGTATGCCGAATCCACCCGGTGAACGGTAGGTATTGATTCTTCCTGTATCAGGCAGGAAGCCATTGGCCGGATCTTCTGTGGTGATGCGGCACTGGATGGCCGCGCCTTGCAGTTTAATGTCTTCCTGTTTTGGAATACCGATCTCTTTATGCAGATCTTGTCCCTGGGCGATCAGGATCTGAGTCTGAACGATATCTATCCCCGTCACCATTTCAGTGATGGTATGCTCGACCTGCACCCTTGGATTGACTTCAATAAAGTAGAACGCGTCATTTTCCAGCAGGAATTCTACCGTTCCGGCATTCACATAGCCAACATGTTTCATCAATTTTACAGCCGTCTGACACAGCTCTTCTCTCAATGCGGGATCCAAGTCCACACATGGTGCAACTTCAACGACCTTCTGATGACGTCTCTGGACGGAACAGTCTCTTTCAAACAAATGGATAATGTTGCCGTGACTGTCACCAAAGATCTGCACTTCGATATGTTTCGGATTAGCAATATATTTTTCGATGTATATATCATCCTGACCAAAGGCCGCTTTTGCTTCACTTTTCGCTCTTTCAAATCCTTCGGCTGCTTCGACTGCATTGTTTGCGACACGCATGCCGCGTCCACCGCCGCCCATTGCCGCTTTCATCATGATCGGGTAGCCATATGTTTCCCCGAATGCGAGCACAGCTTGCACATCACGGACAGGTCCGTCAGTACCGGGAACGGTCGGGATGCCGGCTTCTTTCGCTACGTTTTTCGCTTTGATTTTATCTCCGAATATATCTAAATGATGCGTGTCCGGTCCGATAAAGGTCAACCCTTCTGCTTCACACCGTTCGGCAAACTTCAAGTTTTCTGAAAGGAAACCATACCCCGGATGAATCGCATCTGCGCCAGCCTCCTTGGCAACTTGAATGATGCTTTCACCGTCCAGATAGGCTTCGATCGGTTTTTTACCTTTACCCACGAGATAAGCTTCATCAGCTTTAAAGCGGTGTACACTTGCTTCATCTTCCAGTGCGTATATTCCCACAGTCTCGATGTGCAGCTCAGCCAGCGCTCTGAAGATACGGATAGCTATTTCACCTCTGTTGGCGACCAATACTTTTTTCATCAAATTTTCACCTCGTCTTTATTTATGTGAATAATCTATCATCGTTTTTTAAGCTTACAATCTATTTTACCAGAGTTTAGCCTCAAATAAAAAAGAATTTAAAAAAGCAGCGGATGACTCTACAAAAAAAGAGCGCTTTTCAGCCCCCTTTTTCTTCATTTGATTCGAAAACAGCTTGAAAGAATACTCACAGCCTATTTGTTCCACTCATACACTCACCCTGTTCCTTCCCTCATGTTTGGACTTATAGAGCAGGACATCAGCCATCTCGATCATGTCTGACAGCTGATTGATCGTTTCCGGATAAACAGTGACCCCGATCGATACAGTGACTGGGATACTGATCAGGTTGTGCGTAATGAAATGATGCTGCTCCACTTTCCTGCGTATCGCCTCAGCCAGTTGGACTGCTTCCGCTTTATCACTTTTCGGTAAAACGACTGCAAACTCTTCCCCGCCTTTTCTGAAGGCCATCCCGTTTTTATGGATCACCTCTTCCAGGATACGACCAAGTTCAACAAGGACATAATCTCCAGCAGAATGACCGTAGGCATCATTTGTCCGCTTAAAATGATCGATATCCAGCATGATAAGGGCAACAGATTCCTGGTTCATCTGTGCTTCGAGCGAAACTTTTTCCCAGAAAGCCTCGAATCGTCTGACATTACTTAGACCAGTCAGAAAATCCGTTGAAGATTCGATCTGATATTTATTGAAGAGATATTCGGAGTTCCTTATGTAATTAACGAGGTAGACCGCGGACATACCCGCTAGTGTGGAAATCAACCAGAAAAGTAGAATCAGCGGTGCCAGATTCATCCCTTCGATCAAATAAATCAGGAAAAAAGTCACGATAATATTGGAATATAAAGTGAAGAACATCCCTTTCTTCAAAATGTTTTCTTTATTTTTGAAGAATTCATCCAATACTAAATATCCTGCCAGCAAAATCCCGATCAGATAAACGGCACTTTCGGCCGATCGCCCTGCACCGATCTGAAAACGGCTTAACCCAATCACCAGACTGCTGATCAAAGCCGGTCGTTTCCCTACAAAGAGGACAAGCAGCATGACCGGGATATATCTGAAATCTAAAATGGTGTCGCCATTGACTCGTATAGAAAAGTACATCAGGAGATACCCCAGGAAGCCGCCACTCAATCCATCTATGATCATTGAAAGTCCCGGCACTGAAGACTTCTTATGACTACGCCATCTCACTTGCATGTAGATGAAAATCAGTGAAATAACGATTGAAAAATTAACAAACAAATCAGGAACCATTACATACTCCTTCTATTACTTTAAATTTAATCAGGTTCAATTCGGTTCTACATTCTGTCAGATCCTGCGTTTTTATCGCTTTACATAATAAGAGTGTATCATGTTCTTTGCCTGGAGACAAAACGGCTTCAGTCCTTTTGGGTCGTGCAGCTCGGTTGGGCAGACCGTTCACTCATAGGTCTGAGGTGCTCAACTATACGTTTTCAGTCTGAAGCTGACTTTCCCCACTCGGTGCAGGTTCAACAGCTCAGGGCTAGAGGAAAACATTTCCTTTACACATGTTGCACAGGTTCGCTCCACAGGATTTTATGACCCACTTTTCGTAACGTTTTAGGGGGACTTTCTTAGCCCCGCAAAACACTTCCTCCTGATCAGGTAACTGTTCTGGTATGAAAAGACCTTTATAAAGCGAAAAGACTGGGACGTCTTGTCCCAGCCTTTTCGCTCAGCTATTCCTTTTTTTAAATCTACTTAAACACCGCGATCAGAGAAAAGATAGCGATATAGATCAGTGTGATGGTCGCACCCGGAGGCGTCCCCAGATAATAAGAGCCCATAAGTCCCATTATCATACCGATCAACGCCACACCGATACCGATGAAGATGACCCCGTTAAAGCTCTTGCTTAGCCTTATGGAGATCGCGGCCGGCAGGATCAGGATCGCAGATACCAGCAGGGCACCGACGATCGGCATGATCAAGGCGATCGTCACACCGGTCAGGATGTTAAACATCACCGACATGAACTGGATCGGAAGCCCTGCTGTGTAGGCTGTTTCTTCGTCAAACGTCAGAGTGTACATCGGCTTGCGGAAGATACTGTACAGAACGATGATAACCACGGTCAGAATGAGCAGCATCCAGACCTGCTGGACAGATATCGTCACTATGGAACCGAAGAGAAACTGCTGGATACTGACTGTGGCGCCGCTGTCGTTCAGTCCCATAAGTACAAGGGCAGTAGCCATACCTCCAGACATCAGGATCGCGATCGATATCTCAGAATACGTCCGATAAACCTTTCTGAGGTATTCAAGGATCCCGGCCACGATCACGACGACCAGGATATTCACCCAGGTCGGGTCATACCCAAGAAGCAGACCTAAAGATACCCCCGCCAGTGATACATGAGACAAGGTATCTGCCATCAGTGACTGACGTCTCAGGATGAGGAACAGTCCCAGCATAGGTGCGATCAGTGAAATGAGGATGGATGCTTGGAACGCTCTTTGCATGAATCCATAGAGAAACATCTCCACGGCGATCCCTCCTTCCTGATCAGCTCGATATGTTTGTTGGCATAATGGCGGATTTCTTCATGGTCGTGGGTCACCATCAGAATGCCTTTATCATGATACTCACTGGCATGCTGAAGGAGTTTATAGAACTCTTCTCTTGAATCGACATCCATACCGGTCGTCGGCTCATCCAGGATAAACAGATCGGGATCCATGGCAAAAACACGCGCAATGGAAATGCGCTGTTTCTGTCCTCCGGAGAGTTCGCCGATTTTTTTGTGGCGCATCGCCCACATGCCTACAGATTCAAGTGACTTCTTCACATGTTCTTTGTCTTCTTTATCTAACTTTTTGAACCATTTCCCTCTTGGGTAACGTCCGGAACTGACCAGCTCCAAGACTGTACTTGGAAAACCGGCATTAAACGAAGCCACTTGCTGAGGGATATAACCAACGACCAGCTTATCACCCTCTGTGTTTTTTTTAGATAAAGTGACGGATCCTTTTGTCGGCTTCAGTAAACCGAGAATGTTGCGCAGCAGTGTGGATTTCGCTGCACCATTCTCACCCGTCAGTATGGCAAAGTCCCCCGCATTGACTTCAAAGCAAATATTTTCAAGTACGGGCTCATCTTCATAGTGAAAGGCCAAGTCATCCACTTTTATATACTGCATACGATTCCCTGCTTTCATTTTAAACTCCTGTTAAAATATGGTTTTACTGGATACTCATTTTCAGTGCTTCCAGATTCCTTCTCATAGCTTCGATATAACCCTGACCGTCATCTTCTACAGCTTCCGGTAAAGATTCCAGACTGTATAATTCAGCGACTTCAGCGCCTGTTTCGTTGGCCACGGTTTCTGCGATCGCCGAATTGGCGCCTTCCTGGAAGTAGATCACAGGAATGTCGTATTCTTCAACGAGCTGATTGATTTCAGCGATCCTTGAAGGACTGACTTCGACCTCAGTCGACAATCCACCTACAGCCATTTGAGTCAGATCATAACGGTGCGCTATATAACCGAAGGCCTCATGCTGAGTGACGAAACGTCGTTGTTCAGCATCACTGAAGGCTGCTACAAAATCTTCGTGCAGGTCCTGCAGATCACTCTGATAGGCTTCAGCGTTCGCTGTGTAAGTTTCAGAACGATCCGGATCAAGGTCGATGAAGGCTTCTTTCATTGTCTCCACCTGTTCCTGAACCAAAACAGGATCCAGCCAAATATG
Source organism: Alkalibacterium subtropicum (assembly GCF_900112455.1). Lineage (GTDB taxonomy): Bacteria > Bacillota > Bacilli > Lactobacillales > Carnobacteriaceae_A > Alkalibacterium > Alkalibacterium subtropicum. Next base: position 40,507 of record NZ_FOLT01000002.1, read on the forward strand.
CGGATCGACTGCATGTGCGTGATCTTCTTCAACCTCTTCCTCTTCGTGGTCATGATTATGTTCATCTTCAGCATGATCATCTTCTCCAGCCTCGATCAGCTCGACTGCCTCGGCCTGTTCAACCACTATAAGATCTTCATTATCCAGAGAGGCCAGCATACTCGGTACCCATGTTTCCATTTCATCACTGCTGTACACGAACATGTCCGCATCATTGATCATTGCCATGTCTCTGGCGCTCGGTTCATAGTGATGCACATCGGTCCCGCCGGTGATCATCATTTCGATATCGGCGTGATCGCCAGCTACCTGGTCAGTGAACGCATAGACCGGGTAAAATGTAGTGACGACAGATACCTTTTCCTCTTCTGTTGAAGCAGTATCTGTTTCTTCGTTCGTTTCATTCGTTTCGTTTGTTGCATTTCCTTCAGAACTTGCATTGTCTTCAGTCGTTTCCTGCGACTCAGGTGCACAAGCGGCGAGTGCCGACAGAGAAAGAAGTGAGATAAGTACTTTATTTAAAATTTTCATTTGTGTTATCCTCCAAATTTTTTAAATCGTAATCATTACGATTTAAAGAATAGCATTTTTCTCTGTCTGCTGTCAAGATTTTTTTCCTTATAACGTTCGAACCAGATAGACCTCTTTGCAGAAGCCTTTCAGGCCATTGACGATACGCTGAGCCTTCTTCATATTTTGAGTCAGGCCATAAACCGTCGGGCCTGTCCCGCTCATCAGCGCAGTATCTGCACCGAATTGCAGCATCTTATCTTTGACTTCGATGATCAAAGGATTCTGTTTCACTGCCTGAACTTCCAGGGCATTCCCGGCATAATGGACAGCCTCTTTAAAAGAATGGTGTTCAATGGCTTCACGCATCGCTCTGATATCATACGATGAAAGCCGACTGATTTCCAGATCCTTAAAAACTGTCCAGCTGGAGATCCCTTTCGGTGGTTTGACAAGGATCACCCATGCTTTAGGGAACGGAGGGATGGGTTCGACGATTTCACCTCTGCCGGACACAAAAGCGGTCTGATTATAGACGCAGAAAGGTACATCCGAACCGATCTGTTCTCCCAGCCGAGCCAGTTCGTCAAGAGAAAGTTCCAGCTTCCATAAACGGTTCAGTCCTCTGAGCGTCGCTGCCGCATCGCTGCTTCCCCCACCCAGTCCGGCTGCGATGGGTATGTTTTTTTCTATATAGATATCCGCTCCAAAAGTGACCTCATACGTATCTTTAAGCAGCTGGGCTGTTTTGTAAACGATGTTCCGTTCATCTAAAGGCATGAACGAGCTGTTCGAATCTAATGAAATCCTCCCATCAAGCACACTGAACGTCAGCCGGTCGGCCAGATCGATAGACGTCATCAGCATTTCCATTTCGTGAAAGCCGTCCTCTCTTTTGCTGAGAACATTCAGGCAGAGATTGATTTTAGCCGGTGCTTTTTCGTATAGAGACAAGAACGTTCCTCCTCTCATTATTGGATTATCTATTTCCTATTGTAAATGAGTTTACCCTTTAATGAAAAAGAAAGGACCGTTCCACATAATGAAAATATTCTCGCGCATAAAAAAAGTAGCATAATTTAGAATAAATTACACTACCGGATCTGTAAATTCTGTTTAGCTCAGTACACGTTCGACTTCTTCAGAGAACTCGACTTCCACAGCATGCGTCAATACATCTGTATAGTTATAAGAAACTCTTTCCACTGCATTTTCTTCCTGATCAAGCTCTACGACGAAAACTGAAGGATACGTTTCTGTTAAAATACCTTTGCGTTCTGTCGTCTTTTTTCTTCCAGCCTGGGCAATCAATTTGATTTCTCTTCCTATTTGACTGTCCAAGGTTTTCTTAATGCTCGCTAAAGTAGTTGGCATATTTCGACTCACCTCACAAAGTAGTATATTCATTATACCACTAAAAACCGAAAATTAAAAGCTTTCGGACGGTTAAAGATAGGATTTTATGTGAAGATTAAATTATAATGAGGTGACTATTCCTTTTATACCAGATATAATGCCGGAAATCATGAAACCTTTTTAATAAAAGGCGTAACTGGCAGGCGCTAACGTTCGTGTTTTCCACATCTGACTTATTCTCATCCTGGAGCGGATCTAGACAGCCGTATCTTTTCTGGACAAGCCGGCCGCACTGAACGCGTTGGACATGCGTCCGAATTCTTCGATAGACAAGGTTTCCCCCCGTCTTTTCGGATCGATGCCGGCAGACGTCAGTGCCTCAGACATTTTCTCTTTAACCGTCTGTTTTTTGCCGAATGCCACCTGCAGATTGTTCCATAAAGTTTTTCTGCGCTGGACGAAAGCCGCTCGGGTCAGTGTGAAAAACAGTTCCTCGTCTTTGACGTCTATACCCATCGTCGCTTTTCTGCTCAGTCTGATGATGGCAGAATCCACATTCGGCTGCGGCATAAAGACCGTCTTGGGCACTGTGAAGGCCACTTCTGCGTCCATGTAGTACTGGACAGCTATGGACAAGGAACCATACGCCTTCGTACTAGGCTGTGCGGAGAGACGGCTGGCCACTTCCTTCTGCATCATCAGTACCATGCGGTCGATGGGCAGCTGCGATTCCAGGAATCTTATAATAATAGGTGTCGTGATGTAATAAGGCAGATTCGCGACGACCACGATTTCTTTGGCATCCTTTAGATGTGATGCATAAAAAGCCTCCAGGTCCACATTCAATATGTCTTCATGAATGATTTCGATGTTGTCGTAAGGAGACAGGGTATCCGCAAGGACGGGCAGCAGGCGGTCATCTATCTCAAAAGCGATCACGTTTCCTGCCTGCTTGGCCAGCTGTTCCGTCAAGGCTCCGATTCCGGGCCCGACTTCGATTACTGTGGTGCGGTCAGAAACCTCACCCGCCTCAACGATGTTTCTTAATATATTGGTATCGATGATAAAGTTCTGTCCCAGACTTTTCTTTGCGGAAAGTCCGTATGTCCGCAGAATTTCTTTGGTACGATTAGGTGTTGCGATATCTTTATGCGTCATTGTCTGCTTGTTCCTTTCGTATCTTCGCTAATGCCTGTTCAACGTCTCCTTCTGAAAAGCCGAACATGGTCAGGCGCTTCTTCAGCTGCTTGCCGTTGGTGTAGCCGATGCGCAGTTCTTCGCCAAGGGCTTCCCGCAATTCCCGCGCTTTATCAGAGCCGATCAGTCCCTCTTTGATCAGAAAAGACTGACTCACGGTCTCTTCTGCATCGATACGTTCTTCAACGACCTGATCCAGAGCTTCGCGTATGTCTTCAACTGAAGCATGTTCGATGCCTAGACTTGCTTTCGCCGATTTTCTGTGACGGCCCTGATCTCGTGTAATGAAGGCGTGTTTGACCCCAGGGACATGCATCGAGATGATTTTACGGATCTTTTCACCCGGACCGTCCGGATCGGTAAAGACGATGACGCCTCTGGTCTCCTGGGCTAAAGCGATCTGTTCCAGTATTTCCTGACTGATCGCGGAACCGCGTGTTTCGATCGTATCCGCGTCGACCGCCAAAGCGAGACGCTTCGTATCGTCTTTTCCTTCGACCACGATGATTTCTTTGATCTTTTCCATTGCTATCTCACCTTATTCTTCCAGTCTAAAAAGACGCATAGCATTCTGAGTCGTCTGCTCAGCGACTTGTTCGAGTGTCAGCCCGCGTTGTCTGGCGATTTCTTCAGCTACGTACTTGACATAGGCTGGTTCATTCCGCTTGCCCCGGTTAGGCATCGGCGCCAGATAAGGGGCATCGGTTTCCACAAGCAGCTTTTCAAAAGGCACCTGCTTCGCCACTTCTTTCACTTCCGGCGCATTTTTAAACGTAACGACTCCACTTAGTGAAATGTGCATGCCGATATCCAGGAATTTCTCCATCCAATAAGTGTCCAGATTGAAACTGTGCATGATCCCGCCAGTATCCCCGGCATATTCTTCTTTGAGTATTTTATAGGTATCTTCTGTCGCATCCCGGTTATGGATGCTGATGGGAAGATCCAGCTCTTTTGCGACTCGGATCTGACGTCTGAAAGCATCATGCTGAACAGGCTTTGGGGCTGTGTCCCAGTAGTAATCCAGGCCCATTTCGCCCATGGCAACGATTTTGTCCCCTTGCAGCTGTTCCATAAGCTGATCCTCGACCGCGTCTGTATAGCTCGCCGCTTCAGTCGGGTGCCAGCCGATGATGGAATAGACGCCCTCGTAGGCTCGGCTCAATTCCAAAGATTTTTTTATCGTTTCCGTATCAAAACCGACCACCGCCATACGGGTCACCTGATTCTCTCTGGCTCGCTCAATGGCTTCCTTTTCTTCACCTTTGAACCGGTCGACATTTATATGTGTGTGTGTATCAAAAAGCATGGTTTCTCTCCTTTGTTTGTCTCGCTCGTCTCATTCAGAATACACCATGAACAGAAAAATTCCAACAAAGTCAAAAGACGCATCTCCTCTCTTTGCTGGAATTTCTGATTACGTTATGTCTGTCTTAAGCCACGATGGAGCCATTCGGCATATGAGCTGGCGCTTCGATCACAGTCAGGTTGCCCTCTGTATCTTCAGCAGACAGGATCATCCCCTGGCTGATTTCACCGCGCATTTTTCTCGGTTTCAAGTTGGCTACGATGACGACTTTCTTTCCGACCAGTTCCTGTGGATCAGGATAAAAGGCTGCGATACCTGATAAGATCTGACGGTGGCCGCCTTCATCTCCGGCATCCAGTCTGAATTTCAGCAGTTTATCTGCCTTTTCAACTTTATCAGCCGCAACGATTTCCGCTACTTTAAGCTCCATGCGGTCAAAAACGTCGTACTTGATTTCTTTGTCCTTGACCGATGTCAATGTTGTATCTTCCGGAACGAATGCTTCCATATCTTCTGTTTCTCCTTCATCTGTAGCTGTCTGGCTCATCCAGCTTTGGATGACTCCCGCTTCTTCTTCCACGTCTAGACGCGGGAAGATCGGTGTGCCTTTTTTAACGACCGTATTCGGTTCATCATGCTTCGTAAAGGATACCTTGTCAAAGGCAACATCTTCTTCTGAGAACCCGAGCTGTTCAGCAACGGCTTTTGATGTGTGCAGCAGGATAGGCTGAAGCAGCACAGCAGTAATGCGCAGGCTTTCAGACAAGTGAGCCATGACACTGGCTAATTCCTCCCGCTTCGTTTCATCCTTGGCTAATACCCAAGGCTCCGTTTCATCAATATACTTATTGGTCCGTGAAACGAGCTTCCAGACCGACTGCAAAGCAGAACTGAACTGCATCTCAGACATGTTGACTTCGTATTCTTCAACTGTTTCCAGTGCCTGCAGACGCAGGGCTTCATCAAAGGCGGTCACATCCCCTTCATAATCCGGGATCACGCCGTCAAAGTATTTATTGATCATGGCCACTGTACGGTTGACCAGGTTCCCCAGATCATTGGCTAAATCATAGTTTATGCGGGAAATGAAATCTTCCGGAGTAAATACGCCGTCGCTGCCGAACGTGACTTCACGCATCAGGTAATAGCGGACTGCATCCACGCCGTAGCGTTCAACGAGTTTCTCTGGGTAGACGACATTGCCTTTAGACTTGGACATCTTACCGTCTTTCATCAGGAGCCAGCCGTGTCCGAAGACTTGTTTGGGCAGGGGCAGATCGAGTGCCATCAAAAGGATCGGCCAGTAGATCGTATGGAACCGGACGATCTCTTTACCGACCATATGCACATCGGCCGGCCAGTATTTTCTGAATGTTGCCGGCTGTTCGTCAAAGCCGCCCAGATCCGGATCATAACCTAAGGCTGTGATATAGTTCGTCAGGGCATCGATCCAGACATACACGACGTGTCTTGGATTCGAAGGTACTTCAACGCCCCAGTCAAAGGTCGTACGTGACACAGCCAGATCCTCCAGACCCGGTTTAATGAAGTTATTGATCATTTCTTTTTTGCGTGATTCAGGCTGGATGAATTCAGGGTGCGTGTCATAATACTCGAGCAGACGGTCGGCATACTTGCTCATTTTGAAGAAATAAGATTCTTCTTTCACCCATTCGACTTCATGTCCACTGGGAGCGACGCCACCAGTCACATTGCCGTCTTCATCCTTGAAGACTTCAGCCAGCTGGGTTTCAGTGAAAAATTCTTCATCAGAGACAGAATACCAGCCGGCATAGTCTCCCAAATAAATATCGCCCTGCGCCAGGAGTTTTTCAAAGATCTTAGCGACCACTTCCTTATGTTTAGGACGGGTGGTACGAATAAAGTCATCATTTGAGATCTCAAGAGTTTTCCATAGAGACTGAATGCTTTCAGCCATCGTGTCCACATACTCCTGTGGCGTCTGATTCAGTTCTTTCGCCTTTGTTTCGATTTTCTGACCGTGCTCATCTGTACCTGTAAGATAAAAGGTATCGAAGCCTTTCAAACGCTTGTAGCGCGCTAAAACATCACAGGCAATAGTGGTATAGGCATTACCGATGTGCAGCTGGCCGCTCGGGTAGTAGATGGGGGTTGTAATGTAAAACGACTTTCTCTCAGACAACTTAATGTCCTCCTTTAATTTACTTTAGTTTGCTCGTTCAGTGTGCAACACACATTTCTTAACTAGTATAGCATAGGAACCCCTGCCGAAAAAGAACGGAATAAAGAGACTCAGATAAGTCCGAAATGCTTCAGTGCTTTTTCGATCCCGTCTTTATCCACGTCGTCCGTCACATGATCGGCGATCTCTTTGACGTTGTCCCAGCCATTCCCCATGGCGATACTGGTTTCTACGTACCCCAGCATTTCAAGATCATTGGGGCTGTCACCGATAGCGTACGTGTCTTTTCTATCCACACCCACATGATTCAGATAGTGTTCGATCCCCGTCGCTTTGGAGATGCCTTTACTGATGACATCCACGGTATAGTGATTGGATCGGGCAAAAGCCAGATCGGTAAAGGCCTGTTTATACTGTGCCTCTTCGCCCTCGGATGTTTCGATAATGACCTGATAGATGGGTTTCCCTTCGTAATCTTCCGGTTTAGGCGGCTTCTTGATCAGTCGGCTGAAGAACGACAGCTGAATGGAGCCGGGAATCAGTTTCACCAGCCCTTTGAGCAGTGTCAGTACAGAACTCCGCTTAGCCAGAGAAACGATGGAATTGCTGAAAATATCTTTAGCCCCGCACAAAATGATGCCGTCATTCTTGTCTACTGCCCGGCTGACCAGCTGCTCGACGGTCTCTGCTTGGATCGGGTTGTGATAGACGACTTCACCGTCATGGACCACAAGCTGACCATTCATTGCAATATAACTATCAATGCCGAGTTCCTGACGCACTTCTTCTATCAGAAGGGGCGCGCGTCCTGTAGCAATGACAGGCCATACATCGTTGTCCTTTAACTTCTGTATGGCACGTTTTGTCGACGGCGGAATATTGTTGTATTTGGTCACCAATGTCCCGTCTATATCGAGAAAGACTATTTTTGTCATATAAGTATCCCACTTCCTTTAAAACTTCACTTCTATTGTAACATGCCTGGTCATAGGGGGCCTATAATAAAGCAGAAAAAGAAGGCAGATACCAAAAACTGTCTGCCTTCTTCTCTATTCAGCTATTCAGCCCTTAAACTTAACTGTCAATCGATTTCATCCGGGTTAGCCCAGACGATCTCACTGATGGCATCGATGATATCCTCACCTAAATCCAGAGCAAGCAGTGCACTGATGACCCGTGCGCTTGATTTCCCTCTTAAAATCGAGTTGTAGATTTTTTCTTTCTGACTCGCCGGCAGCTGTGCCCGGTCGAGGAAGCGGAACAATTCACCGTGCATATCGTTCTGCTTTAGTTTCACTTCTTTTAAATAGACAGTATATTGTGAATCTATCGGCTGTTTTGGTATGACCACGTTCGTTATTTTGCCTTTCCGGAAGACTTCAACGTCGATAAATTCATCATTGACATAGACTTCCGGCATAGTCTGACAGGCAAAGCCGACTAGTGATATAGTAAACTGACGTTCAGCGGGAAGAACATCCTGATTTCCTTCCGGTTCATTTATCTGGAAGATGGACCACTCGTCCTCGTCCTCTTTCCAGATCAGGGACATCTTCGTGGTCACTTCCTCAACACCTTTGCCCAGGCCGTCATCCTCATATAGAGAGAAGCTGCCGTTGTCCCCGGCATACACTTTCACTTCCATCTGTTCCGGATTACCTGTGTGGTTACTATAGCTTTGGTCAAGAGGAACGATCCCCCCAGCTTTGACAAAGACCGGATAAGCGGACAGCGACCGGTACATATCGATCATACGGTCTCCTTCATAGGCACGGTTGATAAAGAAATCGTACCATCGGCCTTCTGGAAGCCAGACTTTGACTTTACCCAAGCGCAGATCCTCTCTCAGAGGAGTCGTTATAGGCGAAACGATCATCTGAGTGCCGAAATAATACTGATTCGGCACTTCATATGCCTCTTCTTTCCATGGATAATGGTAATACATCGGGCGGATGAGCGGAAAATCGTCAAAGTGGTTGATCACATTCATCGTGTATAAATACGGAACCAGACGGTGTCTCAACTGCAGGAATTCCTTAACGATCTTTTCAGCGTTATTACCGTAGCGCCAAGGCTCTTTCCCGCTGAATTCACCGTCCTGACTGTGCAGTCGGTTGATCGGAGAAAAGACTCCAAATTGGACCCACCGGACGAACAGTTCATTGTCTTTCTTGCCGCCATAGTGTCCGCCGATGTCATGACTCCACCAGCCATAGCCGACATTCGATGCGGTCGCTGTAAAGTAAGGCTGAAAATCGAGTGAATCCCAGGTCGCAGCCGTATCGCCGGAAAAACCGATCGGATATCGGTGTGAGCCTAAGCCGGCATATCTCGAGAACACGAGCGGACGGCTCTCCCCTCTCCCGTTATCGAGGAAATGATAGTGGTTGAGCATCCACAAAGGGTCCAGTCCTTCCACTTTTGTGACGCTGCCCTGCTGCCAGTCGATCCACCAGAAATCCACACCTATCTCTTCGTGCGGGTGATGCAGATATCTGAAGTAAGCATCTAAAAATTCGTGATTCGCGATATCAAAATTGATCGGTTTCTTCTCTTCGATATCCACACCCATTTCTTTGGCCATCGGTTCGTACATTTCTTCATAAGGCTGTACACCGTTCGCCGGATGAAGGTTCAGCGTCGTACGCAGCCCATGATCCCCCAGCCAGCTCAGAAATTCATCGGGGTCAGGAAACAGATCGGTATCCCAGGTGTAGCCTGTCCAGCCTGAACCATATTCCGCCGGCACATCAGTAAGATGCCAGTCCATGTCGATAACAGCGACCGAAAACGGGATGTCTCTTTTTTCAAATTCATTGATGAGGCGTTTATACCCTTCCTGGGAGTACGGGTAATAACGACTCCACCAGTTCCCTAAGGCATAACGTGGAAGCATAGGCGTCTTCCCGGTCAGGTGATGGTAGTCCTTCAGGGTACCTAAATAATCCCGGCCGTAACCGAAGAAATACATATCAGTGATCCCTTTCGGACGTTTTTCGACCCAGCCATCGTCTGTCAGCCGCATGGACTTGCTGTCGTCAAAGACCGAATACCCGTTCTTGTTCATCAGCCCTTCTTCAAGTTCGATCGCCCCATCGGCAAAGTCGAGCGTCCGTGCGGTGCCTTTCAATGTGTCGGGACGGTCACCGAAATACCAGGTACTGTGGTAGAGACTGTAGTTCCCGATGGCTTCTATCCGCAGATTGTTTTTAGTAAACCCGCCTTCTTCCTTATGAAAGATAAGGTGAGCTTTGGCGGTGATGATCTCAATATATTCATCATTTTCTTTTTTATTGAATTCTGGTGTATGGAAATTACGATTTAAAACCGTTTGCGTGGCACGGTCTTCAAATTCCCCGCTCTTGGCATACTCTATACGAAAAAGCGCAGAGGTTAAAACTGTAAAACGATAATTTTTCCAGATAACCTGTGACTCAACAGGAGCTTCAGGCTCTCTATCTAAATTAAACACTTCTTTTCTTTGCTTGACCAAGTCTCATCATCCTTTCTCATTGACTCTTAATTATATTTTAGCATACACCAAATATTTCTCCACTTAAAAACGATCAACAATGTTAATAAACGAACGTGAAAGTAGAAGAAGATTTCCATCTTTTCATGACGTCCTTTTGTGACTGTTGACTTCCCCGTTGCAATCCCTTATACTAACTGAGATGAATACTTTCAGCGATGAACAGGCGCAGTAGTTTATCTGATTTTTCAAGAGAGCGGATGGCTGGTGAAAATCCGTATGATCAGTTAAAACGAAATACACCTTGGAGCTTTTCTCTTTGGAGACGCACCCCGGCGTTATGGGGATGAGTGAAGTCAGTGTCTGCATTGACTTTGATCTGGGTGGTACCACGGCACTGTTCGTCCCGGCAGAAAGCATAGGCTTTTTGCGGGGCTTTTTTTATTGCATAAAATCATGAAAAGGGAGAATACTTGACTATGAATATACTAGACGAACTGGAATGGCGCGGCGCCATCAACCAGCAGACAGACGAAGAAGGTCTGCGGGAACTGACAAACGAAAAAGATATCGCCTTATACTGCGGGATCGATCCATCCGGAGACAGCATGCATGTGGGACACTTGATCCCTTTCATGATCCTGAAACGATTCCAGCTGGCCGGCCATAAACCAGTCATCCTGATCGGTGGCGGGACAGGATCGATCGGGGATCCCAGCGGACGTAATTCCGAACGTGTCCTCCAGACCATGGACCAGATCGAGATGAACGCTGAAAAACTGAGCGGTCAAATGCGCCAGCTGTTTGAGGCTGGTTCAGAACAATCCGGCATCAAACTCGTCAACAACTATGACTGGCTGAAAGAGCTCTCTTTCCTGGACTTTCTGCGTGACTTCGGTAAGGAGTTCAACATCAACACGATGCTGGCGAAAGACGTTGTCTCAAGCCGTTTAGATACTGGCATCTCCTTTACTGAATTCAGTTATCAGATCATCCAGTCTGTGGACTTTTTGCATCTCTTCCAGAACGAGGATGTTCAGCTGCAGATCGGGGGTTCCGATCAGTGGGGCAACATCACCGCAGGTCTGGACCTGATTCGTAAAAAAGCAGGTCCTGATGCTAAAGCCTTTGGACTGACCATTCCCCTGCTGCTGAAAGCGGACGGCACGAAATTCGGCAAATCAGCAGACGGTGCAATCTGGCTGGATCCTGAAAAGACAACGCCTTACGAATTCTACCAGTTCTGGTTCAACCAGGATGACCGCGATGTCGTCAAATACTTGAAGTACTTCACGTTCCTTTCAAAAGAGGAAATCGAAGAGCTGGCTGAACAAGTGGAAACTGAACCGCACAAGCGTGCCGCTCAAAAAGCTTTAGCTGAAGAAATGACACGCTTTGTCCATGGTCAGGAAGCACTGGATGAAGCCATCAAGATTTCTCAGGCCTTGTTCTCTGGCGAGATCCAGGAACTGACAGCGGACCAGATCGCAGCCACCTTTAAAGATGTGCCATCATCAGAAGCTCCGGCCGGTGAGCATGGTCTGGTCGAGTTTCTCGTAGATGTAACGAAGATCGAACCCTCAAGACGTCAGGCACGTGAAGACATCAAAAACGGCGCGATCCGTATCAAAGGCGTTCAAGTCAAAGACGTCGATTACATCGTGACAGAAGACGACAGTTTCGACGGCCGTTTTGTTATCGTACGCAAAGGTAAAAAGAAATACTTCCTGGTTCATCTGGTTTAAAAGAGTCACTATGATGAAGCTGCTGTATCTCTGTCGAGGTACAGCAGCTTTTTTTATCAAGTAACAGGTCTTAGACGAGGAGATCTACAGGTGAGTGCATATCAGATGTCTTTTAACTAACAATGAGACAAATTCCGATCAGGTTAAGTCCATCCATTGTGTGTCATCTTTTGAATGAACCGAAGCAGGTGCTGATTCGGCTCATTCAGACTCCCAGCACTTTCATAAAAGCCGTACTACAGTCAGGTTCGGTCTATTCATAGTGCTCGACCTTTTCTATGAACCGAAGTTGCGACGATTCGGCTCATTCAGGCTCCCGGTACTTTTATATAAGCCGTACCTCGATCAGGTTCGGTCTATTCATAGTGCACGACCTTTTCTAGGGACCGAAGTTATGACTATTCGGCTCATTCAGGCTCCCGGCATCTTAGAATAAGCCGAATAGTCACAAAAAAACAAGGACCACTGTAATAGAAAAAGGATCCAGCCTTCAGATTAAGAAGGCTGGATCCTTTTTCTATTAACTTAAGCTATTTAATTGTAGAGTTAATAAAAGCCGGTTTCTCTTTTATTAACTCTTCTGCATTTGTTTTTCGGGTCAAGAGGAGAATTGGTTTCTTTTAGCAGCTGCTTAGACTTAGGATGCATGAGATCACAGAAAATCGGCCATCTTCGGGTAATTCTTTAGTCATTAATCATCGAGTTATAAGAAGATACCCTCTGTTTTCATAACTCCAGGTTTTTTTCGATTTGTGTTACTATAAAAGACCGTTCTTCTACTGACCCCTATTATAATTTTAACTGAGTTAATAGAAGTTTCCTCTTGTTCTAGTAACTCGCTGGCCATAATTACTTTAGTCTCTATAACTTTTATATCCTTCTGTTAACTTCCTATCGGTGACTACATTAGTGATCAAAAGACGACCTGCAAAAAAACCAAAAAAGTCCAATCACATTTAAACTGTGATTCGACCCTTTTAGTTCTAGTTAAAGAAGTTTCTGATCGCTTCCCATAACTGACTGAAGAAATTGCCGATCTGATCGAATAGACCGCTGTCTTCAGCGTCTTGCCAGACATCACCGAACCGGTCTCTAATGTTATCTGACAGATTTTCAAGCTGTTCTCTGACCTGAGCGGAGTCGATGGCCCCGGTCTGCTGGTAGCGTTCAAAGAAAGCCAGCAGGCGGTCGATCTGCTCCTGACTGATCACGTTCTGCAGGTTATTGTTTTCCAGCGCTTCATTGATGATGCGCTCAATATCCTCACGTGTGGCCAGCTCATTCTGCTGTTCGCGGAGTTCAGCCAGCTGCTGCTTGATCTCAACGATCGCTTGGTCAAAACGGGAAGTATTGAATGCTTCATTCCCTTCATTTGCCTGAGCGATATCGTTGGTCGTTTCCAATTCTTCCTGAGCCACTTCCATGCGGTCCTGATCCAGCTCTTCACCGTTCACATCAAAAGCTTTATAGATACCGGTCAATGCACTTTCGCCAGTAACAGGTCGGATGCTGGCAACCATGATGGTCACGTCTTCTACACCTGCTGTGATGGCTGCATTGGCATACTGTTCTTCCGTTATTTCCGTGATATCTTGCGGTGTTTCGATCAGTACGCTGACGCCGTCGCCTTCATCTTCTCGCTGAACCAGAACGGAAGAAATCATGCTTGCCGTGTTTCCGGATCCGGTCCCCAGATAATTCTGCAGATCTTCACCCGTCACATCCACACTGGCAACATTTTCTCTGTTATCGATCCCCAATAAGTCCGCTGTTTCATCGATTTGTTCCTCATCCAGCCCGCCGCCGTAGACAAAGGTCGGCAGTCCCCAGGCTTCATCCACGACACTGGTATCGATGCCTTCAGAAGCACTGACAGTTGAGATGGGAACCAGCGCCAAGACAGTCCATACGGCAATACAGCCCACTTTACTTTTTAGTTGTCTGATCATTTTGTTCTCTCCTTTAGAAGTAACGCATTCTAGTAAATGCATGTATAGTATACCACCATCCTGCTTTTTTGACTATCGACACAAAAAAGCACTGACAGACGGGCTTCTGCCAGTGCTTTCCGTGTAAAATTATTTAGCTGCCATGCCTCCATCGATACGATACTGGGCGCCTGTGATGAAGTCTGAATCATCTGAAGCCAGGAAGAGGACAAGTTTGGCGATATCTTCCGATTCACCGTAACGCTGCATCGGAATATCTTTCTCCAGGCCTTCTTTTACTGCATCTGCATTCTCAGGATCAAAGCCTTTCTCCAGAGAACGCATCATACGGGTGTTCACTGGGGAAGGGTGCACTGAATTCACACGGATCCCTTCAGCTGCTGTTTCCAGAGCCACTGATTTCGTCAAGCCGATGACCGCGTGTTTACTTGCAACATAAGGAGACACACCGGGTGAACCAATAAAACCAGCCACGGATGACATGTTTATGACACTGCCTTTTTTATTTTTCAGCATGACAGGTAAAACATGTTTCATTCCCAGGAACACACCCCGGACATTGACAGCCAGTACTTTATCCAGATACTTGACGTCATGATCCACTATCGGCGCTACTTTTCCCTCTATTCCTGCATTGTTGAAAAACACATCGATCGTACCAAAGCTATCAACCGTTTCTTCCACATACTTTTTAACAGCCGCCTCATCAGACACGTCAGCCTGGATGCTTATCACTTCACCGAACTCACTCAGTTCATCTTTAGTTTTAGACAGATCCTCGTCATTAATATCGACAATTGATACTTTTGCCCCTTCCTGCAGGAACAGTTTAGCTGTTTCTTTACCGATGCCTGCCGCACCTCCTGTGATGATTGCTACTTTTCCTTCTAATCGTTTTGACATGCTTAAACCACCTTTATCGATTTTTTAGTGAAAGACTGAAACATGCCCCTCCTTCCTTTAAATGTAATCAAGTTAATTGTAATCGCTTTCTTATTGAATTGCAAAGTTTTTGCAGCCCGGATAAGAAAAAGAAGTACAGCCATATGGCCATACTTCTTTCTGGTTTTATAGGTTGTAAAGATCCTCTGTATGCTTACAGACCGTTCAGTGCATCATCGACAGCTTTATCGCCTGTGACAAGATCGAATGACTTATGATAGGTGTTTTCATTTTCAAGAGATGCCGCCAGCACTTTTGCCACGTCGATGCGTGGGATAGTGAATACGTCGCTGTCGAGAATGACATCATCGACCCGTACTTTCCCGATCGACTCTTTATTTTCCAGCATGCCCGGACGGACCACTGTATAATTCAGACTTGAATCCATCAGCCACATGTCAGCGAAATGTTTCGCCACATAATACGGCTTCAGTTCATCATTCCATCGGTCACGATTATCGGCTCCAAAGGCACTGACCATAACAAAGCGGTTGATACCCGCAGCTTTCGTTGCCTCGATGACTTTGACCGCACCATCCAGATCGATCAGTAATGTCTTGTCATATCCGGTGCTGCCGCCTGAACCTGCTGCAAAGACGACGGCATCAATATCAGCCATGCATTCTTTGATTTCATCTACGGAGTCTTCCAGATTACCTAACCTTGCTTCGACTCCCTGTTCTTTGAATTTTTCTACCTGTTCTTCTTTTCTGACAAAAGCGACGGGCGTATGTTTGCCTTCATTCTTCAACTCATCCACTAAATGCTGGCCGATCTGTCCATTTGCGCCAACGATCAATACATTCATGTTATCGCTCCTTCATTTTTGAACTCTAGTATAATCATAACAAAAAGAAGACAGGATGACCAAAAGAACGCCTTTATGCACTCCAGTATGACTTTTCACTCAAGTGATAGTTGAAACCCGACAAACACTCAGCCTATCAGTAAATCGGCTTTTATTATTAAATATGAAAGACATGAAACTCTACAAGTCAAGCAGTAAAAAGACGATCCGCTGAGACTGCGCTCAAGGGATCGTCTGCAAATTTATTTAGAATCAGTTTTCTTTATTCTTTAACACTTCTTGTCTTCTGGATTCGATTTCAGCCTGGATCTCTTCCATTTTTGCTTTATCCAGATCATAGAACTTCATCGCAACGAGTGAAGCGATCCATGCAAACATCAGCGTTCCGACGAACAGGAACATGGTGACCCAGAGGATATCATCTGAATACGGTGTAGTAACATCAGGGAAAATCTGATCAAAACCAATAAAGGCAAGAGTGACTCCGATAACAGTCTGACCGAATGAAGAGATCATTTTGTCAACAAACGAGAAGATGGTCCCCATGACCCCAGGAGCATAACGTCCTGTTCTGTATGTTTCATAGTCAGTTACGTCTGGTATCATCGGAATAACAAGTCCGCCGGATAATGTTCTTACACCGTTACCGATGACATATAAGCTTAAGAAGGCGATCGTCATGAATCCCATATTGCTCATTGAAATTTTTGATGGATCCCCCAGAACGATCAGCAGGAACATCCCGCCATATGTGATCATTGATAGCCAGGTCGCACCGATATACCCTTTTTTAGTTCCAAACTTACCAGCCATGCGCGTACCGAAAATGGCGATGATAATATTCGGTATCAGTAATATCCCTGAAATCACACCAAACAAACCGTAATCCCCAATAATAATTCCGAAAAGCATGACCATAACGATCGAGTTGCTGGCGATCGTCTGCCCCAATTTGTCTGTTGAAGCAGCTACGATCAGCATTTGAAGCGGGCGATTCCCTTTGAGGATCTGCCACATATCTTTAAATGTGATTTTTACTGCTTTACCTGTACCGAAGAATTCCGAACGGTCTTTTTCCCATATACCGATTATAGCAAGCGTTGTCAGTATTCCAGAGATAGCAATAACAGTTAATGTAAATTCTGCAAATAACGCAGCACTGTTGAATGTACCATATTTTGGCACCAGGTAGTTAGCCAGATAAATACCTGCTCCCGCAAACAATAATGAGGTCATTGAGATATCAAAGGTAGAAAAGAGTGGACGCTGTTCAGGATCATTGGTCAGTACGGATTGTCCAGACTTAGTCACTGCCGTCTGAAAAGTGTATCCAATAATGTAGACCACATATAACAAAATGAAATAGGGCAAGCGTAATGGATCAGGTACCAAATGGTTTGTGAAGAATAGCAGCAGTACCACAACAGTCATTGTTAAATAGCCAGCTAACATGAAAGGTCTGAACTTCCCATATTTTCCATCTGTCTTATCGATCCATAATCCAATGATCGGATCTGTGACCCCATCAAACATTCGACTTCCGGTAATGAGCGTTGAGACCAGCACTGTTCCAAGTCCCACAACCCCAGTGGCAAAGTAGGCAACGTTCATCATTAAGAACATGAAAATATTCGTCGCAGTATTATTTGCGGCAAAGAACCCCATCTGCCAGACTTTTGCTCGTCTGTAGTTCTTTGGATTGGCAGATTTAGGCAGGACTTTGTCTACCGCTACAGCTTCAGTTGGTTTGTGCGTTGTTTGCATGATATAACACTCCTTTTTTTGTTTTAAAGCCAGTAAACATAAAATAATTTCTCCAACTTTTTAACCCATACATATAAAAGCGCTTTCTTATACTGTATACTAGTATATTAGCATATATAAAAAGGATAAGCTAGGATTTTATAAATCCTTTTCATGAAATATTTTACTCCAAAATTAACCACTATTTAATTTAAAAAGTTAACTTAGTCGTTGATGCAAAAACTTTCATGCCTAACCTGTTGTTTTTGTGACTAAATTGTGACTAATTAGTATATCAGTAGCAATCACCCTTGTTGTATAAGGGGTCAACTCTGTTAAGCTCTTTAGAAATAGACAGCTCCATTTTTGAAATACAATCCGACATAAAAAACTGATATATTAGAAAAAAGCCAGCACTGGGTCAACAGTACTGGCTTTTTTTAATCTTTAACTATAATTGGCGATGTAACTTTCAAGTCGACTTCTAGTCGGCAAGCCTTCATTGTCTCCGGAATGCTGGACTTGCAGCGATCCGATCGCATTAGCATAGATGGCCGCGTCTGTCCATGACCGGCCATTCAAGTAGGCATGAATGACGCCTACAGCAAAGCCGTCTCCGGCTCCGACTGTGTCGACGACTTTATCTACTTTGAATCCTTTAACGTTGACGGTTTCCTTGCCTTTTTCTGTCACATAGGCGCCGTGTGCCCCACTTTTTGTGATGACGACCTGAGCTCCCTGATCAAGGTAAAACTGAGCGATCTCCTCGACATCGTCCGACCCCATGAGGAGCTTGCCTTCTGCAATGCCTGGAAGCACGACATCCGCATAACTGGCCAGTTCATTGAGAACTGAAATCATCGTTTTTTCCGATTCCCATATCGATGGACGGATGTTGGGATCAAAAGTAATAAACGTCCCGGCTTCTTTAGCTTTTTTCATTAGATAGAATATGGCTTCCCTTACAGAAAAACTCACTGCAGGCGGGATTCCGGTAATATGCAGGAGTTCGATCGATTCGACATCCAGATTTTTGATTTCTTCAACTGATAATGTCGTAAATGCACTGTAGCGACGGTAATAAGCGGTGACTGGATCCCCATCACTCACTTTGTTTTTCAGCATGAGCCCTGTTTCATGGTTATCCGAAAACAGCACGCTGCTTGTGTCCATACCTTCATTATTCAAATAATCCACTATATGTTCTCCGATAGGATCTACGCCTAACTTGGTCACATACTTCACCTTGTGATCGAGACGTGACAGCCCTATCCCTACATTAAGTTCAGCACCTGCAACAGATCGGGTAAAGCGTGAAACATCTTTGACCGCTCCGTATTCCTGTGCTCTGAACAAACCCATTGGTTCTCCAATTAATACAACGCTAGCCATTTCGCACATCCTATTTTAAGTTATTGTATTTATCTACAAATGCCTTGGCATTTTCTGTTGCTTTGCTGTAATCGTCGCCTTCCAGTCCTTTAGTCAGTGCACTGCCGATACCGACTGCCCATGCACCGTTTGCCATCCACTGATTCATATTATCCAGACTCACACCGCCTGAAGGCATCATTTCCACGTGCGGAATAGGACCATGTACATTCTTGATGAAAGCAGGGCCTAAAATACCGCCCGGGAAGACTTTGACGACTTCGACACCTGTAGCCATAGCGCTCGCTACTTCTGTCACAGTACCGCATCCTGGCAGGTATGGAACAGCATACGTGTTACATACTGTTGAGATCTCAGGTACAAAGTTCGGGCTGACGATGAATTCCGCTCCGGCTACGATCGCCAGACGAGCAGTGATGGCATCCATGACTGTCCCCGCACCGACCACCATGTCTGTATCGGCATATTTTTTAGCCAGTGTTTTGATCGATTCATCCGCTTGAGGGGTCGTAAAAGTCACTTCAATGTTCTTGATCCCGCCATCATAGACTGCTTCTGAGATTTTTGTTGCATCTTCAGCTGATTTACCGCGAATGACCGCGAATAAGTAGTTTTCTTTTAATTGAGATAAAATCCCATGTTTTTTAGTCATAATATTCCTCCTGTTTTCCATACTCTTGTATACTAGCATACCGCTTTCTCTATTTCAGCTCAACAGCTACTTTAAATGTCAAAGCTGAACTTATCTTCATTCAAGATTTCCTGCGACTGAATATATTCCACGACTTCAAGTAAGATGTCGATCTGTTTCTGAATAGCCGTCCCGATCGTTGTATCTTTGATCAGTGTTCTTTCCAGCTTCCCGTCGATCACATGTTTCAGACTGGTTTCATCTTTTCCACGTTCAAATAGATCGGAGACAGACTCAAAGGGCTGATGGGTCACGATCTGGAAACCGTAGGAATTGTTCAAGAGTGAATAACCCGCGATGCCCGTAGCCGCCCGGTAGGCTTCATTCATGCCGCCGTCGATGACGATCAGACGTCCGCCTGCTTTGATCGGGCTTTCCCCTTTTTTTACTTTCACGGGTGTATGTCCGTTGATTATCCTGGCACTTTTATGTTCCAGTCCAAAGGTGTGCAATATTTTTTTCACTGTGTCCTCGTTTTCTCTCAGGTCAAAGTAAGCATTCCGCTTTTCCTTATGTGTCTCTTTATCTTTGATGTAGTACCGTTCAAACGTTGTCATTTTGTTTCTTCCAAATAACGGAGACTTGTCACCGGCCCAGGCATACCAGAGAACATCGGTCGCATAATCTTCACTGGAATCCGGAGACTGACTGGCTTTTCTGACATACATATCGAAGGCATCGAGCATGCTTTTTCCGTGAACCTTCCGGCCTTCCAGCTCAACTGACTGAAAATCACCGTTTGCATCCATCGGCAGACAGCCATGAAAAAGTAAATGACCATTATAAACCAGGTACATCCGCCCTTTTTCAAGCAGGAAGGCCATATACTTGCGGATCTTTTCGGACCGCTGAAAACTTTCCATCAGGGTGTCGACGATATGCTCTTCTTCACATGACAGCAGTGTAGGATCGTTTTCATCGATCCGGTCATAGGGAAAGTCCGTCAGCTCGCAGACTTTACCATCGATCTCGACCCGTTGATTCACCTTATCCACTTTTCCAAGGAACTTCCGGTTAGCCATCTGAAACTCGGGACGTCTTTCAATGATCTGTTCCTCCAGTTTAAACTGGATCACTGCCAGGGCATGATGGGCTTTTACCAGCAGCTCTTCACTTTCTTCCTGAAGCAGAGATGAATGTTTTGCCCCTTTAGGTCTGAAGGCTTCTGTCACGTCATAGTTTTCCTCCGCAAAGAGAAAAAGTGGACGCAGATTCAACCCGTACGTTCTCTCGAGTTCAAATAGATAGCCGTATCTGGCGGCGATGCGCAGGAGGGTGATCAGGTTCGCTTTTGAACCGAAATGAGCGCCCATCCAAAGCAGATCATGATTCCCCCACTGCAAATCAACGGAATGGTGCTGTATCAGCCTTTCCATCACCTGTTCTTCCCCACTCGAACGGTCAAAAACATCCCCCACCAGATGCAGGTGATCGATCACCAGGCGCTGGATGACTTCACTCAGCGCAATGATGAAAGGCTCTGCCTGTTTCAGACTGATCAGACGGTTCAGGATATTCTTGTAATATAAATTCTTTTTTCGCTGAGTTAAGTCTGTATAAAGGAGCTCTTCGATAATGTAGGTATATTTTTGCGGCAGAGCTTTTCTGACTTTCGAACGGGTATACTTGACTGCACAGAAGCCCATGAACTTCACCAGATGAATGATCGTATCTGCATACCAGTCATTGTCTTTTACAGATTCGAAAGGCTCGTGTTTCAATGCATATTCCGGGTAGCTGATAAGCAGACTGAACCAGTCTTTCTTTTCAGCTGTCCACTCGTCTCCGTAGTAGTTCTCCAGTTTTTCCCGTACATTCCCCGCTCCAGTACGCAGGATATGTTCGAACGCTGCAGAAGAACCGTGGACATCTGAAAGATACAACTCTGTCCCTTTTGGCAGATTCTGTATCGCTTCTAGATTGATAAGCTCCGTATAAACCGCTTCAGGTGTCGAATATTTTTCTCTGAGCAAATTCAAATAGTACTGATCCATCATTATCCTCCCCATTGATATAAGATGTTTTAAAAAAGGCAGCTTCCAGTTTCAGAAAGCTGCCTCATTCAATCCATCTTCATTTTACTCCTAAATCCATACTAAAAGAAGAATTTATAATGCATTTCCTGCAGCATGAAGATGTCACGTACCCTATTAAACGCCTGAATACGCGTTGAATCCACCGTCGATCGGTAAGACGACACCGTTGACAAAGCTGGCTGCGTTTTCGTCGGTCAAGAATAAGAGACCGCCGATCAGTTCTTCAGCTTCACCGAAACGTCCCATTGGTGTGTTGTTCAAGATCTTGTTCGCACGGGCCGTTGGCGTACCGTCTTCGTTGAACAGTAGAGCACGGTTCTGGTTGCTGACCAGGAAGCCAGGTGCGATTGCGTTGACGCGGATACCCACGTGTGAGAAATGTACAGCCAGCCACTCAGTAAAGTTGGAGATTGCTGCTTTCGCTCCGGAGTATGCCGGGATCTTCGTCAACGGTGTGAATCCGTTCATACTTGAAATGTTCAGTATATTGGCACCTTTTCTGCCGACCATATCTTTAGCAAACACTTGTGTTGGTAAAAGTGTGCCCAGGAAGTTCAAGTTGAATACGAATGAAATACCGTCTTGATCAAGGTCGAAGAACGTCTTCATGTCTTCCAGTCCTTCTGTTTCGTGGAATTCGTTGTCTGTCGTTGCACGGGCATTGTTACCGCCGGCACCGTTAACAAGAATATCCACTTCGCCTAAATCTTTGACTACTGCTTCTTTAGCCGCTACAATACTGTCTTTTTCTAAAACATTACACTTGTATGCGCGGGCTGTTCCACCGGCATTATTGATTTCGTCCGCATAGCCCTGTGCTGCTTCTTCGTTCAAGTCTAAAAGCGCTACTTTAGCGCCTGCTTGAGCGTATTGTTTGGCGAATTCAGAAACTAAAACGCCTCCGGCACCTGTCAAAACGACCACTTTATCTTTAAAATCATGTGCGTGTTGCTTAGTCATATTATTTTCCTCCTATGGGTTTGTAGTTTAGTTGCTTGCTTTTTCTACGGCTTCGTATAAGCCGTTTAAATACGTTGCGCCTAATGCACGGTCGTATAAGCCGTAGCCAGGCTTGCCCGTTTCTCCCCAGATCATGCGGCCGTGGTCCGGACGGATCGCACCCTCGAAGTTATGTTCATGCAGGGCCTTGACGACTTCGTACATGTCGATCGATCCCATCTTAGACAAGTGTGCAGACTCTTCAAACGATTTTCCTTCACCAGTCAGCTTGACGTTACGTGCATGCACAAAGTTTACCCGGTCTTTTTCAAGCATGTCTTTCAGCATAGCGACGGCGTCGTTTTTCGGATCTGAGGCATAGGAACCGACACAGGCAGTTACACCGTTGTATTTGGAATCATATAAGCCGATGAAACGGTTAAGAGCTTCTTTATTGGTGATGATACGCGGCAAACCGAAGATGCTGTAAGGAGGGTCATCCGGGTGGATCGCCATCTTGACATCTGCTTCTTCTGCAGTCGGCATGATCGCTTTGATAAAGTACTCAAGGTTTTCCCAAAGCTTCTCAGTATCGACTTCTTTATATTCATCCATCAGCTGGTTCATTTCTTCAGATGTGTAGCTTTCGTCCCAGCCTGGAAGTGAAAGTGTACGTGGATCCATTTTGTTGACTTCTTCTTCGTCAAAGATCAATGCGTGTGAACCGTCTTCCAGTTCATAGTTCAAGTCAGAGCGTGTCCAGTCAAAGACAGGCATGAAGTTATAGCATACAACTGGAATGCCTGCTTCACCTAAGTTGCGCAGCGTCTGCTTGTAGTTTTCGATATACTTGTCACGGCTTGGTTTACCTAACTTGATATCTTCGTGAACAGGTACGCTTTCGATAACTGAAAGCTCAAGACCTTTATCTTCTACCTGTTTTTTCAGTTCCTGGATTTTTTCCAAGGGCCAAACCTCACCGACCGGTATATCATAAATAGCAGATACGATCCCTTTCATGTTTGGAATTTGACGAATATAGTCTAACGATACTGGATCTGAAGTCCCGTACCAGCGGAATGACATTTGCATAGTTCTTTTCCTCCTAATTAGTTACCTTCTATTTTATTAATATCTCAAAATTATTTTTTAAAGTACTCAATGGCATTGTTATAAGAAACATTCTCGATCAGTTTCTTAAGGAGTTTTTCGTCGTCAGGGAATTTGCCCAGTTCGACTTGTTCACCGACGAAATTACATAAGATACGACGGAAGTAATCATGTCTTGGATATGAGACGAAACTGCGTGAGTCTGTCAGCATACCGACGAAGTGCATAAGGAGTCCGTGGTCAGCAAGTGTTTCCATCTGACGGAGCATGCCTTGTTCGGTATCGTTGAACCACCAGCCGGCACCGAATTGCACCTTGCCCTTGATGCCTTCATCATTGCCCTGGAAGTTTGCGACCGTACTTGCCACGATGTGATTGTACATAGGGTTCAGGTTGTAAACGATCGTTTTAGGCAGCGTGCCGTTTTTGTGCATGCTGTTCAGCAGGTTGTTCAGTGCGTAGGCGACATCTGTCTGATCATTGATCGAGTCGAAACCGGCATCCGGTCCGATCGCTTCAAATGATCTGGCATTGTTGTTGCGGATAGCGCCAAAGTGGATCTGCATGATCCAGCCGCGTTTCGCGTACATCGCTGAAAGGTCTGTCAGCAAACGTGTCAGATACTTGGCTTTATCTTCTTTTGTGACGTCTTCTTCTGCCAGAGCTTTGACATAGATGGTATCGATCTCTTCATCTGTTGCTTCTGCATAGAGAAGTTCTGTCAGGCCGTGGTCTGAAGCCAGTGTCCCGCGCTCGTCAAAGTATTCCACGCGTTCTTCGAGCAGAGAAACGAGTTCAGCGTAGCTGTCAGCTGATTTCCCTGTGACCTCTTTCAGTTTGTTCAGGAAATTCGTGAATTTCTCTTCGCCGATCGCGAAGGCTTCATCCGGACGGAAAGAAGGTGCTACAGTGACATCAAAAGAGTCGTCGGCTTTGATCTGGTCGTGATACTCAAGAGAATCTGTTGGGTTGTCTGTCGTTCCAATGAAAGCAACATTTGAGTTTTCAACGAGCTTGCGGGCTGTCAATCCTTCATCACGCAGTTTCGTGTTGGCACGGTCATAAACGTCTTTCCAGTTTTCGCTGGTCAGTAGATCTTCGATACCGAAGTATTTTTTCAGTTCAAGCTGCGTCCAGTGGAACAGCGGGTTCCCGATAGCAGCTTCAGCTGTCCCGGCCCATGCTTCGAATTTTTCTTCAGGCGAAGCATTTCCTGTCACTTTGTCTTCTGATACACCGTTCGCACGCATGGCTCGCCACTTATAGTGGTCGCCGGCCAGCCACAGTTCAGTCAGGTTTTCAAACTGGTGGTCTTCTGCAATCTGCTCAGGATCCAAATGACAATGATAGTCGAAGATCGGCAGATCTTTAGCATAGTCGTGGTACAAGTGCTTGGCTACATCATTCTGCAGCATGAAATCGTCATGTATAAAAGTCATGATTTCGTCTCCTTTATTTTTTACTGATTTTGGTCAATTGTCGATTCAGTCGGTTGAGCAGTTTCCGATTCAATGTTTCTTCATCCATAGAGGCCAGCATATCCAGACTCATACCTGACATCATTTCATACATCGGTGAAGCTTCCATGTCGCCGAAGAACTTGGATAACACAGCTTTCGTCTCTTCGTTTTCCATAAGCTCAGCGATCTTGTCTTTTGACGAATACACATCATCAGTTATAACGACTTCTTCTTCATTATCATCCATATCCTCTTCTTCAGGCATAGAGAACCAGTTGGATACAAGTCCGCCTTCTTCGCTGTCAGGTGCCTTGTAGTATTCTGGAAGTTCCGAAACTTTTTCAAACACAGCCTGGTCGGTACAGCTCCCGTCTCCAACAATTTTTACAAAAGTCTCATTATCATTTAGAGCAACATTTTCAAATACGACTTTGTGATCGACAACTTTCTGAGTCTCGACTTCCTTGCCGTCGACGACTAGGGTGACCGACTCACAGTTCGTATACACTTTAAAGTTTGTTTCGTCTCCCACACGTTCGATGTAGCGTTTGCCGGTCAGATGAACGAATTTCTCAGTCGTCCAGTTGGCTTTGTACATATAAAACGCATCTTTTTTCAGCTTGCGGTCATAGGTGATCAGGCCTTTGTTGTTTCGCCCTTTCACACCGCCTTCATCACGGATGTTTGCACCGAAATCGAACATGTTCCAGACATAAGTGGCCCAGAGA
The DNA here is from genome assembly GCF_900112455.1 of Alkalibacterium subtropicum. GTDB lineage: Bacteria > Bacillota > Bacilli > Lactobacillales > Carnobacteriaceae_A > Alkalibacterium > Alkalibacterium subtropicum. Next base: position 66,058 of record NZ_FOLT01000002.1, read on the forward strand.
TAAGGACGTTCTGAATACATTTTCCAGACCTTTTCGTGATAGAGTGCGTGGTATTCTTCGGTGTAATCTTTGACTTTCGGCTCATCCGTGTGATACTCGATGATGCCTTCTGCGCCGTATTCCGAGATACAAAGTGCCGTGTCAGGGTTTTTCTCATGGAAAGTGTCCATCCACGGTCCGAAGTCTTCCGTTTCACCCATGTACCAGCCGTAATATTTGTTATAGCCGACAACGTCAGTCATGTAGTTATAGTCGTCCTCATCATCCACGAACATGACATTCGCCAGTGTCGTCAGACGACTCGGGTCTTCTTTCTTGGTCAATTCAGACAGTTTTTTAACAACGTCTCTAACTTCCTGAGACTCGCCGCCGATCTGAATCTCATTTTGGACGCCCCAGAAAATAATGGACGGGTGATTGTAGTTCTGACGGATCAGCTCTGTCATCTGGCTGACGGCATTGGTTCCTTCCAAGTCTGTTTTTGACATGCGTGAGATGAATGGGATCTCAGCCCAGACGACCATGCCTTCCTGATCACAGAGATCATAGAAATACTGATCGTGCTGATAGTGAGCCAGTCGGATAGATGTGGCGCCGACTTCTTTGATCAGTTCCATATCTTCTTTGTGCTCTTTTTCAGTGATCGCCCAGCCCATGTCTTTTCTGTCCTGATGACGTGACACACCATTCAGCTGCACACGCTTGCCGTTCAGGAAAAAGCCTTTTTGCGGATCGACGTGGAAATAACGCAGACCAAAAGGAATCGTCAGTTCATCTATCGTATCGTTGAACTTCTGGACCGTAACTTTAGCCGTGTAATGATACGGATTTGCGATACCGTTCCATAGCACCGGCTCGTTCAGTTTGAATGGAACGGTGACGGTTTTCCTCCCGTTCGCTTCCATCTGTACATCCTTGGCTCGACTGTTGACGACCTGTCCGTTTTGATCGAGAATATCGATCCATAAACGGACTTTTTTATCTTCTGTCAAGTCGTTTGCCAGTCCGGTCTCCACTTCAAAGCTGGCTTCGTCGTCTGATACATCCTGCTGCTTGATGTAGACGCCTTTTGAACCGTGATCCATCAAGTCCACGTGCACAGCGCTTGTGAGTACTAGATTAACATCGCGATAGAGACCACCATAGAAAGTGAAGTCTGCCATCAGAGGATAGACATCTTCAAATGCTGAGTTGTCCACTTCGACCAGCAGCGTATTTTCTTCACCAAATGTAAAGTGTTCGGTCAGATCGAAACGGAAGGTCGAATAGCCGCCGCGGTGTTCACCTAAGTGATGGCCATTGATGTACACATTCGTTACACTGTTCGATCCTTCGAATTCGATAAACACACGCTGGTCTTTCTTCTCTATAGGAAGGGACAGTGTTTTTTCATACCAGCAGGCCCCGCGGTAGAAATCAAAGCCGTTCGCTCCGTCTACGGCATTCCACGTGTGCGGGACGGAGACGTCTGTCCATCCTGATGTTTTCTCAGGATTATTGCTGTCGACTGATTCTTTGGTGAATTTCCAGTCTTTATTTAATGATAAAATTTGTCGCATTATAATAGTCCTCCATATATGAGTGAGTTAAGGATTTATCTGCTTAATGCTGCTTTAAATTCTCTGATCAGCTGTTCCTGATAAGCTTTGTCGAAGTCATCATTGACCAGCTTATCTTTTGCTTCTGTTTTAAGTCGTTCCCATGACTCTGCTTCTTTACCGACAACGATCGGGTAATAATGTACGCCGTTCTGCTCAGCCGCGTCCAGGTCCCCGGGCGCATCACCGACCATGACGACTTGATGCTCTGATTCATAGTGTTTTTTCAGCTGAGAGATACAGAACGCTTTCGAACCGGCTTCCTGTCCAAGCATCACTTCAACATAAGGGGCCAGATCATGCTTCGTCCATTCGTTGTAAACGGCTTCACCATTGGCCGATGAAACGATCGCGATGTCTGCGACTTTGCTCAGTTCTGCGAGACCTTCTTTAACGCCGTCAAACGGATGGTCTTCTCCAGAAAGTCCTTCGATACACTCATTCACACGGTCGCTCCAAAGCAGCGCTAGCTTCAGCTCTTCTTCACCGGTTTTCTCGATTTCTCTCTGCAGTGAAGGTTTGGATAATTCATCTGATTCTTCGGTCCATTTTTTTACATGCGCAAGTTCAGGAACATCAAGGCCTTTTTCGTTAGCGATCTCGAAAGATAATGCCAGTCCTTTAAACCGGTTGATGCCTCGTGTCATCGAGAACAAGTTGATTTCATTCCAGATTTCTAAAAATTCGTCTTTTACTGAATCGATTTCGAATACGTCAACGGCTCGAGGTCCAAAGCAATGAAAATGTTTGATATCCATTGTATCCATGGCACAGCCATCAGAGTCTACACAAACTAAATACTCATGCTTTTTTTCGAACTCTTCTAAACGTTGTTTCATTTTTTCACCTCATAATATCATTATAACTAGTATACTAGTATACTAGCATGAAACCCCTTCACTTACAACACTTATTTAAAGAAAAGTCATAGTCCCTCTTTATTTATGATATCACAGAAAGAAAACCTCCAATAAATTAGACCCTTTCTAATTATTGGAGGTTATTCCTAATTTGATTTAAAGTTTAGCCTGCCACTTGTTAGTCCAGACATTTTCATTAGGAACGCCTTTGAACTCAGATTTCCCTTCTAGTTTGTCGATCAGCTGTCTGATCGTTTCTTCATTATCATGATAAGCATTGATATAAGTCTTGACCATCGTTGCGTCATGCAGGTGTGTCGTATAGTTCAACGACACGAACACTGTCGGCACTTCATGAACGAACCAAGGGACTTCATTGGACATCGCTACCGTCCACTGAATACGGTAGTTGTTCTGGGCACCATAGCCCACGACATTAGCTACTTCAAGCGCCAGATCGACATTTTCACGGTAGTCGAGTGTGCGTCCTTTAACGCGGGAGTTCCCGTCATTGAATGTGACTTCATAACCGCGATGTTCAAGTTCTTCTTTAATGAAGGTTACTGTTTCGTCACTGGTTGCCATCATGCCGCCTTTTTCTCCTTCAAGGTAATACAGGCGGATACGTCGGTGCGTTTCCGGACTGATCGGCAGGTTGTCCTTGGTATCTTTGACTAACGTGATCCCTTTGTCTGCAGCACCTTTTCGCATCTCAAGGTGTTCATCACTGCCAATCACTTTGAGGTCTTCTTCTGACTTCAGCAGTGTGCCTGCTTCTTTTTTCTCGTGCAGGTTCAATTTCGCCTTCAATCCCAGGATACGACGCAACGCATCAGTCATACGTTCCTCAGTTATCACGCCATTCTGGTACCCTTTAAGCATGAAGTTAAAGTCTTCTTCGATATTATTGAAGAACAGGAACATGTCACAGCCGGCCGCGATCGACTGCGGCACGTAGTCTTCGCGTCGCATGGCAGCTGTCATCCCGAGCATATGAGAGGCATCCGTGATCACCATGCCGTTGAAATCCAGCTTTGTTTTCAAAAGATCCTGGATCAGTTCAGGAGCCAAGGTGGCCGGAAGGATGTCTTTGTCTTCCAGTGATGGATCAAGAGCTTTCTGATACTCCGGCAAAGCGATATGCCCGGCCATGATCATTTCGACACCGTTGTCGATGTGATGACTATACACACGCCCGAAAGAATCTTCCCATTCGTCGACTGACAGTTCATTTACGCCTAATACTAGATGCTGATCTCGTTCTTCCGTGCCGTCACCCGGGAAGTGCTTGATGCACTGGATGACTTCACTCTGGGTCAGTCCTTCCAAGTAGGCTGTGGTGTATTTGATGACATCGTCCGCATTCGTTCCATAAGCGCGCGTATTGACGATCGTGTTGCGCCAGTTTTTGAGGATATCTACACAGGGATCGAAGTTGACGTTGGCACCAAGTGCTGTTTCTTCTCGTCCCGAGACATAACCGGCATCATAAGCCACTTTGGTATCTCTGGAAGCCTCAGCCTGAGCCCCTGAGGCAATATACGTTCCATCGCTCGTGGCGCCGTTCCCGCCCGCATCGCAGTTGGCAGCTACCAGCAGAGGAATATCAGATTTTTTCTGCAGCGAATTGATGAGTTCCTGGATCTCTTTTGAGGTACTTCCGTGATAGCGGGCCCCTCCGATATGGAACCGTTCGATGATTTCTTCATTGGTGAAATCATTCCCGCTGAACTTGTCTTCTCCAAAGAAAAAGAGGTTAGTAAAGAGCTGACCCACTTTTTCTTCATCAGACATATTTTTTATTGTTTCTTCGACCCAGCTGATTTGACTTTCATCAAGCTGATAAGGTTTCTTTGTTAAGTCGACTAATCTAGGCATTCAAATCTGCTCTTTTCTTATTGGTTTTGTTTCGCTTTTTCTTTCTTAGCTAGAACTTCATCTTTTCTGTCCTGCAGTTCATTCTGGATCATCAGCATTTTATCTTTATCCAGGTCGTAAAACTTCATAGCGATCAACGAAGCGATCCAGGCAAATAATAAGATCCCTATAAACAGGAACATCGTCACCCATAAAATCTCGCTTGTGTATGGTGTATCGACATCAGGGAAAACTTGTTCAAACCCGATATATGCCAAAGTAAATCCAATAACAGTCTGAGAAAATGATGAAATCATTTTATCAACAAATGAGAAGATGGTCCCCATGACACCCGGAGCATAACGTCCGGATTTATACGTTTCATAGTCTGTAACATCCGGGATCATCGGAATGACCAGTCCACCGGAAAGGGTGCGTACACCGTTACCGACAACGTATAATGTAACGAATGCAATCGTCATGAATCCCCAGTTATCCATTGCGATAGCGCTTGGATCACCTAAAACGATGAGCAGGAACATACCGACGAAAGCGGCAATAGATGCCCACGTTGCTAGAATATACCCTTGTTTCGTACCGAATTTTGCCGCGATCCGTGTTCCGAATATCGCAATGATAACGTTCGGAATAAGCATGATCCCCGAAAGGACCCCAAACAAGCCATAATCACCGATAACGATACCGAAAAGCATGACCATAACGATCGAATTTGTTGCGACCTGCTGTCCCAGTTTATCTGTAGAAGCGGCAACGACCAGCATCTGAAGCGGACGATTTCCTTTAAGGATCTGCCACATGTCTTTGAATGTGATTTTGACCACTTCACCTGTACCGAAGAACTCGGGACGGTCTTTTGACCAGATACCGATAACGGCTAGAGTAGTCAAAATCCCCGAAAACACAATAAAGGTTAAAGCGAATTCATAGAACAGCGCTTCACTGTTCCAGCCGCCATATTTCGGCACCAGATAGTTAGCGAGATAAATGCCGATCCCTGCGAAGAAAATAGATGTCATTGAAATATCAAAAGTAGAGAAAATAGGGCGTTGTTCCGGATCGCTTGTAATGACTGATTGACCGGATTTTGTTACAGCGGTCTGGAAAGTATAACCTATAATATAAAGGGCATACAAAACGATGAAGTAAGGTAATTTCATTGGATCAGGGACCCGCTGGTTCGTAAAGAAGAGCAGCAGCATGACCACCGTCATCAAGAGATAACCACCGACCATAAAGGGACGGAACTTACCGAATTTACCGTTTGTCTTGTCGATCCACATCCCGATGACCGGATCCGTAAAGCCATCGAAAATTCGGCTTCCTGTAATGATCGTTGATACGATCACTGTACCTAAGCCCACGACACCAGTTGCAAAATAAGCTACATTCATCATCAAAAACATGTAAGCATTTGTTGCCGTATTATTAGCCGCAAAGAACCCTATCTGCCATATTTTAGCTCTATTGAAATTTCGCTTCTTTCCTGCTACCGCTTTCACATCTGATTCAGCTTTAGCTTCATTTGTTCTGTGTCCTACATCCATCGTGAAAAACTCCTTCTATATCTATATTTGTATGTGCTTACAAAAACGCTTAAAAATAAATGCTCTTTACGATAAGGCGTTTTCGCTAACATGTATACTAGTATACTAGCATATGCGGAGAGATAAATCTACACCGTTTTCATATTTTCTTTTAAAAAATGATGCCCTGCCTTAATTCTGTTATAAACCAGCTCAGTTCAAGTCTTTAGTCAAGAGGTTTCCAACGGCTGATGATTTTGTGACAACAATTTGAATGCTTCTATCTACTGCGATTGTATCACAACACAGTATCTTTCGTAGCTTGTACAGACCGTTTTGTTTTTTCCAGAAAATAGTCGGGATACTTGTCAATAATGTGTGTTTGAGAACTGGCCATAAAGTTGATATGTTTTTCGACAAGGATTTTTACTTCTGCTTTATTTCCGGAGTTCATCGCTGCGAGGATATTTTGATGTTCCTCTAGAACTTGATTGTAATCAAAGGTGATATTCTTCAAGTTCAGCCATCTCAAGCGATCCAAATGGACACTGGTCTTTCTGATCCATTTCCAGATCTGACCTTTGCCCAGGATTTCATAACAGGTACGGTGAAATGCATCGTCAAGATCATGATATTTTGATATGTTCCCATTTTTAAACTCCAGCTTCTGCTGATCGAGTATAGCCTTCAGGCTTATCTCAGAGCTCTCATCGAGAACGTCGCATAGTTCAGCCATCACTTCTCTCTCCGTATATAACCGCAAAAATCTGGAATAGTTCGCCTGATCCAAGTCTATTTTTGACACATAGGTTCCCGACTGCGGAAAAGTATACAGCAGATTTTGCTTCTTTAGTTGTTTGATCGATTCCCGGATCGGGGTACGACCGACCTCCATACGTTTCATTAATCGTGACTCCGATAATTTCTGGCCTGGATACAGCTCAGTTTTTATGATCATTTCATTCAATTTTTCATATATCTGGTCCTGAATCGTTATATTTTTGAGCATGATCATGCCTTCCTTTCGATTTAAAATATCAAGACTTCATTGATTTTCCTTACAGAATGATCCGAATTTTTTTGGCGCTGTTATGGTAAGGCTTACATTTTCTTTCAATAAAATGAGATAGTTTTTCAGCTATCTCATTTTTTCACATCCTTAACATGTCATTTAAAATCCAGACACTGCTTACTGGTTATTTTTAGCAGATAATTCATCTTTTTTATCCTGCAGTTCGTTTTGGATCTTGAGCATTTTATCTTTATCCAGATCATAGAAGTACATGGCAATCAGTGAAGCGACCCACGCAAAGACCAATGTGCCCACGAAAAGGAACATAGTCACCCACAAGATATTATCGGAATAGGGTGTATTCACATCCGGGAAGAGCTGCTCGTATCCGATCAGGGCTAATGAGAATCCGATGATCGTCTGTGCAAAAGATGAAATCATCTTGTCGACGAATGAGAAGATCGTCCCCATCACGCCTGGTGCGTAGCGTCCTGTCTTATACGTTTCATAGTCGGTGACATCCGGGATCATTGGAATAACCAGTCCGCCTGATAGTGTACGCACACCGTTACCGATGACATAAAGCGTAACGAAGGCAATCGTCATGAAGCCCCAGTTGTCCATCGCGATCGCTTTTGGATCGCCTAGAACTAACAGCAGGAACATGCCGCCGAATGTGGCGATCGCAGCCCAGGTCGACAGGACGTACCCTTGTTTCGTACCATATTTTCCGGCAATACGTGTACCAAAGAACGCAATAACCACGTTAGGTACGAGCATGATTGCCGAAAGGATACCGAACATACCGTAGTCACCGATGATGATCCCAAAAAGCATGACCATAACGATGGAGTTTGTTGCGACCTGCTGACCTAATTTCGTTGTGGAAGCGGTGATGACCAGCATCTGCAGTGGTCGGTTTCCTTTGAGGATCTGCCACATGTCTTTGAACGTGATTTTCTTGACTTCTCCCGTCCCAAAGAATTCCGGACGGTCTTTCGTCCAAATCCCGATCACAGCCAAAGTCGTCAGTACGCCTGAGAAGATGATAAAAGTCAAAGCAAACTCGCGAAACAAGCCTTCACTGTTCCATCCACCGTATTTAGGTACCAGGTAGTTTGACAAGTAGATGCCTGCGCCGGCAAAAAAGATCGACGTCATTGAAATATCAAATGTAGAGAAAAGCGGACGCTGTTCCGGATCACTTGTAATAACTGACTGGCCTGATTTCGTTACGGCTGTCTGGAAGGTGTAACCTATAATGTACAACGCGTAAAGCGCAATAAAATACGGCATTTTCAATGGATCAGGCACCAACTGGTTCGTAAAGAAGAGCAGCAGCATGACTGCAGTCATTAGCAAATAGCCCCCAGCCATAAAAGGTCTGAATTTACCGAACTTGCCGTTTGTCTTGTCGATCCACATTCCGATGATCGGATCTGTGATACCATCAAAGATTCGGCTCCCTGTAATAATCGTTGAGACAAGTACTGTTCCTAAGCCAACGACACCGGTTGCAAAATAAGCCACATTCATCATTAAAAACATATAAGCGTTCGTAGCCGTATTGTTAGCCGCAAAAAATCCGATCTGCCAGACCTTCGCTCTATTGAATTCTCTTTTCTTTCCTGATACCGATTTCACTTTTGCTTCGGCTTGAGCCCTGTTATTTTCTTGTGCTATATCCATGACTAAAACTCCTTCTATTTTCATTATTTGTATATGCTTACATAAACGTTTAAAAAATAAGTGCTATTTCTAAAAAACCGTTTCCGCTAACATGTATACTAGTATACTAGCATACATGTTTTGATAAGTCTACACCCTTTTCAAATAAAAAAACCTACAACAACTATTCCTTGAAGAAATCAGTTTCAAGGCTGTTGTTATAGGTTTGTTTAATCATTTAATTTTGACGAGAATTTGAAGTAATGTCCATCTGTACTTTTTATCACAATATGGCATCTTCAGCTTCATTTAGCGGTTGTACCTTTTCTTTTAAAAAGAACTCAGGATACTTGTCAATAATATTTGTCTGAGATTTCACCATAAAGTGGATATGATTAACGACAAGGTATTTTACTTCTTCTGTTTTCCTGGCTTTTATTGCTGCCAGGATATCTTTATGCTCTTCCAGGATCTGATTGTAATCAAACGTGATGTTTTTCAGGTGCAGCCATCTGAAACGATCCAAATGGACACTGAACTCTTTGATCCAGCTCCAGATTTGACCTTTCCCGACGATCTCATAACAGGTGCGGTGAAATTCGTTATCCAGATCATGATAACCTGAAATATTACCTTTCTCAAATTGCACTTTCTGTTCATCCAGAATAGTCTGGAGTCGTTGTTCGGCTTTTTTGTCCATATTGGCACTCAACTCGACCATCACTTCTTTTTCCACGCATTCTCTGACGAAGCGTGAGTGGATCGCCTGCTCCATATCGATTTTGGAAACATAAGTCCCGGATTGCGGGAAGGTATAGACCAGGCCTTGTTTTTTCAGCTGTTTCAGAGATTCTCTGATCGGCGTACGGCCGACCTCCAGCATTTCCATCAGGCTGGATTCCGAAATTTTCTGTCCGGGATAGAGTTCTGTTTTTATGATCATTTCACGTAACTTTTCGTACGTCTGATCTTGTAGGGTAATATTCTGCATCATTTTTTATCTTCCTTCTTTTTTTATGTAATCGCTGTCTTATATACTAATATCTTAAAATATAACACAAAAGAGAGGGAAATGTTAGACTTTATCGAAATTTAGCGTAAATCGATGGGTTTTATCGGCATTTTTTCTTATTGAATAGTTGTTCCCTTCTTCCTGTCTAAGAAAATATATGGGAATGCTTGATTCAGTCAGCATCGGTTCATTCATTTTCATCTATCGTTTCTATAAGCCGAAGTTTGGGATATTCAGTTTATTCAAGTCTGTACATGAGTTTCTATGAACCGAATCTAGCACTGTTCAGTCTATTCATAAGACGACCTGTATCTAATAACCCGAAGTCTCCCCGGGTTCGGCTTGTTCGCTCCTTCCACATATTTCATTAAATCGAAATCGATCCGCCATAGGTCTATTCATTCATCTTCCATAGATTGTACACTGAACTTGAGCAAAAAAGTCAAAAGAACAAAACTAATTTAAGCAAATACACAGCTATAAGCCCTATTCGATGTGTCTCCGGCCCACTCATCTCTTTTTCTGCGATCTCTTCTGATAACTAACACTGTCCTTCATTGTATAGAAAAAACGAGATAACGGCATCGTTATCTCGTTTCCTAATAAATCTTTTAGTTTTTGACGCGGATAGCTTTTTCCTGAGCCAGGATACACAGTTCCTGTGCTTTGAAGATATGCTCCTGCGTCATCGCATTTTCTGTGCGGTCGATACAGTCTTTGATCATTTCCCCGAAGAATGGGAAACCGACTTCTCCGCTGACATGATAATGCTTTTCACCTTCTTCATTGACGAGATAAACATGGTCGCCGCTCTCTTCTTTAGCCACGTCCACATATTTTCTCACTTCGATCGTCCCTTTAGTTCCTGTGATGAACATACGGCCATCGCCCCAGGTGCTCAGGCCGTCCGGTGTGAACCAGTCCACTTTAAAGATAAAGGTCGCACCGTTTTCGCCGACAAGCGTCGCATCGCCGTAGTCTTCCAGTTCCGGCTTGTCCGGATTGGCGTAGTTCCCTACTTTACTGTGAAGGATCTCTGCATCTTTATTACCTGTGAAAGTCAGGAACTGCTCGATCTGGTGGCTGCCGATATCACAGAGGATACCGCCGTACTGTTCTTTATTAAAGAACCAGTCTGGACGGCTTTCCTTGTTCAAGCGGTGCGGACCGAATCCTGTGATCTGAATGACATCACCGATCATACCGTCTTCGATAAGCTGTCCGGCAAAGATTGCGCCTTCCACGTGCAGACGTTCACTGAAATAGACCCAGAACTTCTGGCCGGTTTCTTTGACGACTTTTTTCGTTTCATCAAGTTGTTCCATGGTCGTGAAAGCTGTCTTGTCTGAGAAGTAATCTTTCCCAGCTTTCATCACGCGGTTTCCTAACGCACTGCGCTCATTCGGGATCGCAGCAGCAGCGACTAATTTCACTTCCGGATCATCCAGGATCTGGTCGATCGATTCAGCGACTTCTGCCTGAGGGAACTGTTCTCTGTATTCTTTGACCTTTTCAGGATCAGGATCATAGACCCATTTCAACGTCGCACCCGCTTCAACCAAACCATTTGTCATCCCGTTGATATGTCCATGGTCCAAAGCCGCCACGCCGAAGGTAAATTCGCCTTCATCGACGACACGGTTCACTTTCCCTTTCGGTGCATAATTCATTCCATCTTGTTTACTCAAATCCATTTCACCTTCTCAAAATTATTTCAGCTGTTTTAAAAGAGATGCTTATAGCCGTTTTCGTACAAGTAGTCGCGTGAAGTTGCCAGGCAGTCAAACGGATCTCTGCCGTACTGGTCGTCTTGTTCGACTAGCAGATAGCGGGCACCGCTCTTGATGCTCTGCTCGATGATACCTGGAAGATCCAGTGTCCCTTCGCCGAGTTCAGCAAACTGGATAATATTCGTGAAGGCCTGCATGAAGGCTTTCATGTCTCCATTGTTAAGTGCCTCAAACGCTTCGTCCGGAAGCTGTGAGATGCGGTAGTCTTTCAGATGGACCAGATCGACTTTGCCTTCATATTCTTTCAGGACTTCGATCGGGTTGCGGCCGCCGCGCTGGATCCAGTGAACATCCAGTTCGAATCCTAACAGCGGTGCTTCTTCACGGATGATATCCAAAAGGAACTTGCCGTCATATTTTGTAAATTCGATATGATGGTTATGGTAGTAAAGCTTGATTCCATGTTCAGCCAGCTTTTCGGCATAGCTGTTTGCTTCGCGGGCAAATTCGATGACTTTGTCTAAAGAAGCCATAGCGTCAAACGGCAGGATACCGATACGCAGGATGTCTGCGCCAACAGCCTTACAGTCTTCAACGATTTTATCAAAGTGTGTGCTCAATGACTCCTGTCCTTCTGTCATCGGCTTCAGACCGGCTGACATGGACGCGATCTCCATACCGAAGTCCGTCGAAGCCTTTCTGATCGCTTCAACATTTTCAGGTGTCATCGGGATTTGAGAAATCTCGATCGAATGGTACCCCAGTTCGCTGACTTTCTTCAGCGTATCGTACGCACCGAGTTCTTCAAATTTTTCTTTCAACATCATGGCTTGCACGCCAATTTTAGCTTGTGACATAGTTTATCTCCTCCAGTTCGATTCGTTCAGGTCGTTTCGTATTATTGGAAGACAGATCCATCAGCTTGATCATCTGCATAGAAGGTATCGAGTCTTCGATCGTTACATAATCATCTGTATCGTTCAGGATACTTTCATAGAAGCGGTCGATCAGATGCATGTGGCCGGCACCGTAATAGAACTTGGAGCCCGGCAGCTTGTCGTCTTCAATGATCACTTCTTTTCTGCCTTCATCATTGGTGATGTACAACCGGCTGTCTTTGATCGTGAATTTTTCTTTTTCAGTAATGACCTGGATCTCCACAGACGAATTCTCCGTATAGGCATTCGTCGCATGGAAAAAGGCTTTGACTCCGGATGTAAAGGTAAAGGTCGCGCTGGCCGTATCTTCTACTTCGATATCATAGTCAGTCAGGTTAGACAGGACGGCTTTACAGCTCTTCAGATCGCCGCCGATCAGCTGGATGAGGTCCAGTGTATGGATCGACTGATTGATGATCGAACCATAGCCTGCTCTGTCTTTCTGACCGCGCCAAGGCTTGGACGTATAGTAAGATTCCGGCCGGAACCAGGTGACCAGTCCTTTGATGGAGGTCACTTCTCCGACATCTTCATTTTCAAGTATTTCCATCAGGCGGATAAAGCTGGCATTATAGCGGTTCTGAAAACTGACACAGATCTTTTTGTCAGTCTGCTTCATAACTTCCAGCTGTTTGAGTGCCTCTTCATAAGTCATCGCCACAGGTTTTTCCAGATAAACATGGACATCGTGTGACACACATTTTTGTGTGATAGGATAATGCAAGTCATGAGGAAGGCAGAGATGCACAACGTCCAGATTCATTTTTTCAAGCATTCGGTCGACATTGGCAAAAAAAGGTATCTCAGGAAAATTTGAACTGAGTTCCATATTCGTATCACAGACTGCCACTAATTCACCATAGTCACTGGCATGAATCGCATGAACATGTACCGGCGACACATCGCCCAGACCGATCAATCCTACTCTTAACATAAAACACTCACTTCCCGTTTCGTTTGGCTTATTGACTATTTAGTTTCGAACTTTCCTTCTTCTTTGATGTGCTTGTTCAATTCTTCCAGATAAACCTCTTCATTCAGGTCTTTCAGGCTGACTTCTTCGCCAGTCCAGCTTGACAAGTGGATGGCATTGGCCAGTCGTACGCCGTTGATCCCATCAGAACCGGGGGCAAGAAGCGGTGTGCCGTCCAGGATATTAGCTGCAAAGTTCTCCAGTACGCCAGAGTGCTGTTCGCCCCAGGAACTTTCAAATTCGATTTTTTCCTGAGTGTATAACTCATCGGTGTCCATTTGACCCATGAAGAGCTTCTTAACGTCTTCAAAGTCCATTTCTTCACTGAGTTCCTGTTCAGGTTTCTTCAGTCGAGTCACTGTAGCCACTTGACTGCCGTCTACGACGATCTTACCTTTATCTCCAAGGATCTCGAAACGGTCTGTCCCGACCAGGTCGTGCGTAGCCGTAATGAATGTGCCTGTAGCGCCATCACCGTAATCGACAACTGCTGTCACTTCATCTTCAACAGCAATATTGCGACGGAAGCCATAAGACACTTTAGAATACACAGATTCCGGCACACCGCAGATCCACTGCCATAAGTCCAGCTGATGCGGTGCCTGGTTGACTAAGACGCCTCCGCCTTCGCCGCCCCAAGTTGCACGCCATGCACTTTGATCGTAATAAGGCTGAGGTCTCCACCAGGTCGTAATGATCCAGTTGGTACGGCGGATCTTGCCGATGTCGCCGCTGTCGACGATCTCTTTGATTTTCTTGTATAATGGATTGTTACGCTGGTTGAACATGATCCCGAATGTGACTTCCGGCTTGGTCTGAGCGAATTCGTTCAGCTCTTTGACCTGTTTGGTGTAAACGCCGGCTGGTTTCTCTACTAATGCATGAATGTCGCGTTTCAGTGCTTCGATACCCATTTCCGGATGCAGGTAGTGTGGGACTGTTGTTACAACGGCATCAACATCGCCGCTCTCCATCATTTCGATATAGTCTTCATAAAATGGAACATCTGGGTAGTCTGATTCAACGACGTCTTTCTTAGACGTGTCGATGTCGCAGATCGCACCGATCTCCATGTTCGGTACCATACCGTCCTTGATGAACTTGGCATACATACCTCCTTGTGCGCCTAAACCGATAATACCTAATCTTACTTTTTTACTCATTCCATTCACCTATTCCCTTTCAGTTATGATCTTTTTTTTGTATTGTTTTGGAGTCATTCCCGTTCTTTTCTTGAAAAAGCGATTAAAATGGGCATCGCTTTCAAATCCGCATTCCAGCGCGCATTCCTTGATCGTCGACTCAAGCGGAGCCAGACCCATGTAGGCTTTAGCCTGAATCAGCCGATAGTTCATCAGATATTCCATCACCGTATAGCCTGTGACCTCTTTGAACAGGTGCGAAACGTATGACTCGCTTAAATTAAGTGCTTGGGCTATGCCCTTTATGGTCATCTTCTGATTAAAATGCTGCTGGACATAAGAAGCGATCTCTTCCGCCATTATGGCTTTGTCTGTCTTGGCGAAACTGTCTTTCATCACATCCGACTTCTCTGAACGATAAACTTTCATCAGCAGATAAAGCAGGGTGATCCTGCCATCAGCTTCATCCACCCCGGACTGTTCGCTCTGAGTGATATGGCTCAGCTTTTCGATCAGGGAGATGACTTCATTCAAGTCTTCCTGCTTGTCGAAGGTGAATATCCTGTGGTGAAACGCTTTAAAATAATCGAGAAGATACGAAGAGTTACTGCCGGCTATTAAATCCTCGAGCCACTTCGGGTCAAAGTGAATATGACTTCTGACGTACTCTTTCTCGTTCCCGGTCACTTGAACTTTATGCAGCTCCGTCCCATCAAGCAGGATGACCATCCCAGGATGAAGTTCGACTATCTGGTTATTGATAAGATACTGTCCTTTTCCTTCCTGAAGAACGTAAACTTCGAACTGCTGATGGGAGTGAAACTCATACGGAATCGCTAAACCCTTTACATTTGCCTGTGCAATAAGGTCAGGGGCGAAACTGAAATGCTCCTCCTTTTTTGGATACCCTTTCATTATAGAGTTTTTCTTCATGATTATCATTGCCTCTTTCTGTAAACATTTCTATGTAAAATTGACTGAAACTGCTTTTATCATACGGGAAGCACTGAATGGGTGCAAGGAAAAAGAGCAGAAAAGGAGGTGAACTTAGATCGTTCAACTTCCTTTCTGCTCTTTTTTTCTACTGATCAAACGGACAGGTGCCCGCTTAGCGGACACCTCCGCCTCCGCCTCCGATCGCGCCGCCGCCACCGCCGATCGACGTCGGACCAACCGTGCCGCTTGTATGAGTATAGCCGCCATTGGACAATCCGGTATGCACGCTGGTCGACATCATATGAAGCCCATAATAGCCTGTGTAAAAATAAGGAAGACCATCGATTTCTTGAGTCTGCCATTCAGGTACAACCTCTTCCAACTGGCTGATCAGGTCCTCTTCTTTACCGTAGAGGCTTGCCCAAATCAGAAAATCTTTTTCTTCAATAAGCTGACGGTAAGAAAGAGAGGGGTCCTTTTTCAGCGCATTGATATGATTTTCAAACTGGGTCAACCGATCGTACAACTTCTGCCCTTTTTTAGTGATACCCAGAAAGGGCAGCTTCATTGTCATGAATCTCAGCGTTTTCTCTTTCAGATAGCCTTCTTTAACCAGTACAGCCTGCGATTCATCCATCAGGCTTTGCTGAAGCGCCTGAAGGTCTTTCCCATTCTTTTCTGCCCAGCTCGTCATTTCTTCATTCGTCAGCTGATTCTTGTCATCCGCTGCTTTCATGAAAATCTCCCACAGTTCCAGTTCGAAATGGGACGTATTCAGACTGTTCTCTCTTTTTTTCCGGAAAGTGTGTGGAGCGAAGGTCAAGACTGTTGTTTCTGCATCAGCTGACTCATCTGCTTCTGTTTGAATTGACACAAGTTTCTCTTTTGACCATTTAAGTAAATAGGCAAAGATATACTGTTCATAGGTCCCTTTTTGAAGCTGCTGCAGGAAGAAGGCAATATCCGTCAGTTCCCCGTCTTTGTAAGGGATCGCAGTGAACATCAGCCCCTTGTTGCGCTTGCGCTGTGCATGGGCTGACGGGACTTTTCCCTGTTCTTTTTTCTTGGCATCGATTTTATACAAAGCAAAGACAAAAGCGAGAAAACCGGCAACGATAAAAGCGAGGGCTGTCACAAGCACGGAACTGTCAAAAGTCCCCTCGCCGCCCCGGCTGGTTTCCGCCTCAGCGCGTTCGATCTGTTCTTCCAGCGTTTCATCGACATAATAAGAAGGTATGAACGGATCATTTAAAAACTGCATCAAGATTGCTACCGGCCGGTCTTCTTCGACCCCGCCTTCTGAAGTTGAGCGCAGGACGCCGTCCACCAGATCCACTTGTCCTTCATATCCAAAACCATAGAGGCGGGTATCTTCTTCAGAAAAAGGCTGTGGCCCACCTATTTCAATAAAAAGATTTTCCGGTTCAAGGTCACCAAAAGTGTTGAAATCCCAGAACAGAGCCTGCCCATCATTCAACTGTCTCACTACATTAGCGACAGTATAAGACAGTGTATACGACTGCTCGCCGTATGCTTCTATTCCCCAGACAAGTTCGACACCTTCTCTGGTTTGGATCACTCCATAAGTGCCGGCCTTTTCTTCTCGAGATAAATCAGAATCCCAGTCCTCGACTTCCCTCAAACCATCCACTTGAAAATCAAGAACTTCCAGTCCATCTTCCTCATTGATGACGATATAAAGTTCCGTGCCGCTTTCCAGGACAATGTCTCTCTGTTCCGTGATGATACCGGTCCCGTTCTCAAGCAGCTCGACCGATACACGCATCTCAGTCATTTCATTTTCCTGAGCATGAACAGTCCCACTGACAATTACTGAGCTGAATAATACAACCAGCAACCAACCTACCCAACTTTTTTTCATTAGTACGTCCTCCATTTTTTACTCTTGTTACCAGTATATAAAAGACAGGTCTGAATGATAACGGTCTTAGGACTGATTTTTCATTTTGTCAGTTATAAATGCTTAAATATTCCAGTTTCCAGGGCTCCAGAGTGTTCCGTCCAGTTCTCCCTGGAGCTGTCCTCTCCGTTTTTCCTGTTCTTCGAGCAAAGCGATCGTCGCCTGAAGCAGCGCTTTCTGCTTGTAGTCCCGACTGTCACTTTCCAGCTGTTCCAGCTGTTTTATCAGCCACTGATTCTCTTGCATGCTATCCCTCTTCTTCCTTTATACATCGTAGTTGTCGATATGCAGACGCAGCTCGTCCAGTTCCATCCGGTTGTCTTCAATCGCCTCCGCAGCCGCTTCAAGAACGAATGCGGCACCTTCAGTCGGCAAGGTTTCTTTCGATGTCTTTGCCAGCTGGTCGAGCACCCAGTCTTCCTTTCTCTTCAATGATATGGGCTGAGGCAGACTGATATACTGCTGATAGGCGATAAGCAGTGCTTTTTTCTCTGGCTCCGTCAAATAAGGAAATTGAAAAATCGTCAAAGGTTTCAGATATGTCATCCCAGTCTTTTTAGCCATGGCCTGGTAGGGTTTGGTGAGTTCACTGATAGAGAAACCTTCCTCCCCACCTGTCTGGTATTCTTTCTCAGGCAGGCCAATGATCAGGACAAGACCGAATTCTTTGCCGTGAAGTTTGGTCCCGCGATAGCCGAACGCAAAATGATCCGTCAAGACGTCATCCTGCCATTTCTTTAACAGCGGCGGCGAGGAGTACCAGTAAAACGGAAACTGAAAAAGGATCCGATCATGTTCGCGAAGGAGTGCCTGTTCTTTTTCCAGGTCGATTTCACCTTCAGGATAGGTTTGTTCAAGTACGTGTAGAGTGATCTCTCCATCGTCCGGCAATGACTGAATCAGGAATTGCTGACTGCCCGATTCTTCAACCGTCGGGTGAGAGACAATAATCAAAGTTTTCAAAGTAATTCTCCTTGTATATCTGATTAGTCTTTTATTAAGCAACTTAAGTATACCAAATCTATATTAGAGAAGTGAATCATTAGAAGTCGCCTGGCAAAAGAGATTTATAAACAGACCAAACCGGAAGGCCCCATAAATGAACAGGACTTTCCGGTTTGTTCCTTTTGATACGTCATTTTGATTTTTCGTAAATTTACTGCTTTAGAATCGATTTTTTATGGAAAAATGTCGACTCAGGAAGGTCAGTATGAGTGGGTATGACATCCTCGGCCCAGAAATGTTCACTCGCGAAACTCCGCTTGCCTGAGTGCGACATTTCTGTTCTCAAACTGTTCACTCGCGAGTCTCCGCTTCCCTGAGTGCGACATTTCTGTTTCCAAACTGTTCACTCGCGAGTCTCCGCTTGCCTGAGTACGACATTTCTGTTCTCAAACTGTTCACTCGCGAAACTCCGCTTGCCTGAGTGCGATATTTCTGTTCTCAAACTGTTCACTCGCGAGTCTCCGCTTGCCTGAGTACGACATTTCTGTTCTCAAACTGTTCACTCGCGAGTCTCCGCCTGCCTGAGTGCGACATTTCTGTTCTCAAACTGTTCACTCGCGAGTCTCCGCTTGCCTGAGTGCGACATTTCTGTTCCCAAACCGACTGATTCACGCATTCTACATATAAAAATTAAGTACTTTTTCTCCGTAAGACAGGCCCCGCGTACTTTCCTTATGCGGCCTCGTCGTTTTCTTTCTGGAATGACAAGCTCAGCTGGTTTCTTATCGTGACTTTGTCTTTTTCACTCTGAGAAAACATAATCTCGGCATAGAAAGAGGTGCGTTTGTTCTCTGCGCTTTAAACAATCAGAAAAATAAAGCAATACAGTTCTGTTCCTGCTGACAGGATGATCCGTCTCAGTCAGCACAGTACCTCTTAAGAATCAGTAGCCCACACTTAGCATCCACTCGTGGATCACTTTTGCTGTTTGGGAAGCTTTCAGTGAGGTGTTATTTATTTTTATATAGTTGACGAACGGGAGTCGCTTTTCAACTTCCCCCTCATAAGAATTCAAGCGGTGACTCCTGGAACTTTCCAGGAGTTCGTTTCTTGAGAAGGCAATATCCCGTTTGGATGGTTTGGCAGACAGCCGTTCTTCATGCGTGTTGCGTTTCAGTCGTTCTTCCAGATCAGCCTCTAATTCGATAAAATAAACACGACCCTGGGCGTGTTTGAACAGCTCGATCCAGCTTTCCATCACTTTCCAGTCATTGTCCAGATCAAAGCCGGCCACGACCGTAAAGATGATCCCTTTGGCTGCATTCGTCTCTTCATTAGAGGTGAACGCCTTGAACAAATCGAGCCGGACCTTTTCGGACAACTGAAAGGTGTCTGATGTGTAGCCTAAAAACCGGGCAAATAAATCTATGGTCTGGTGATTGAATAAGAGCTCCGCATCGATCAGTTTCTCCAGCTCCAGTCCGACTGTCATTTTCCCTACTGCTTGTGGTCCTACGATCAAAATCAGTTCCATCTCCCGCCCCCCTTCTCTTTTATTCTCTGACCATCCCGTTGAACAAGTTGTAGAGTTCCTTATGTTTGCGTTTCAGTGACAGCGGGCGATAGGTCGCCTTGTCCAGAAACGCATGCTTTGTTTCTCCCAAAGCACGGACAGCCTGAGTTTTCTGATCTCTTACCACATAAGCCACGATCAGCTTGACACCGCTGAACTGCTTGACTGTGGCTTCGATCTCTACCGTTTCACCGTAGCGCGACATGGTCTTGTATTCTGCATTCACGCCCAGCACAGGAATGACAATACCCTCATCTTCCATCCGCTGATAGCTGAAGCCGATCTTGTCCATCAAATGCGTACGGGCTTCTTCAAACCATCTTATGTAATTGGAATGATGCACGATCTGCATCTGATCTGTTTCGTAATAATGTACTTTATGCCTGTAAATATCCATTACAGCATCCCCTAACTTTTATATATTATTGCATCCTAGTGTAGCACAAAACGGGTCTTTTATGGTAAAATTTACAGTGAGAATGATTTGTGTAACTTATCACTATCAAAAGGTAAGGAGGCGAAAAGAATGAATACAATGGGAACAATTATAGGCTGGGTAGCGATCCTTGCTGCCATCGTCGGTTTTTTCTGGCAGGCAACGATCATGTCGATCGTCGCTATCGTGTTAGGTATTATCGGTTTCTTCTTGAAAGCAGACACCAAGCAAATGAACATCACTGCGGTGGGATTGGCAATTATTGCACTGCTTTTCGACAGTGTTTCTTATTAATTCATATACAAACGGCACAGTCTCTAAACTGACTCTGCCGTTATTTTTATGTTCAGGTAAGAAAAAGGTTATTTAAAACGGTTTTTGGCATACTTTCTCACTTATTATTTTTTAAGTGCACCAGTTTTTTTGCTGCGACTTGTTCAGTCAAATGACTTGACCAGCTTTCTCTCTCCTGACGGCTCCAGCCCAATTCACTTTCCATGTATAACAGGACCGGTCTTTTCAGACGTTCCAGTTTGTCGATATTGAACAGCAGAGAATCCGTTCGTCTCCCAAAAAAGTCTTCGGGCGTCATGACCATTTCATACGCCAGTCCGTATGCTAACTGGAGGGCATCCAGGAGCGGTATGTCCATGGCTTTTGCTTTATCCGCCAAGTCATACACCTTGTCGATATTCGACCCATACCAGTCAGCGAGGTAATCCGCTTCTGCCTCATCCAGACCCAGAAACACCCCACGAGCCCGTTTTGCAGAAATAAAGTCGGGCACCGTTCCTTCCACGTCTCCACCCGAAAGCCGGATCTCTTTTGTATCTTTAGCCGGATAGCTTATCCCCTCCTTTTGCCACTGCTGGTCGATCAGTGTAAAGGTATCTTCTGCCATTCCACGATAATCAGTCAACTTCCCTCCCGCGATGGTGATCAGACCGTCATCTGATAAAAAGACCTCATGGCCTCTGGATATACCGGAAGGGTCACTGTTATCTTCATCCCTGATCAGCGGCCGCAGCCCTGCCCAGCTCGATTCAATGTCGGCAAGGGACAGATCAGCCACATTAAACCGGTGATTGACAGCTTTGAGCAGATAATCGATGTCTTCCTGTGTGATCTCAGGATCTTCATACGGACCCTCAAAAGGGGTATCCGTCGTCCCAAAATACGTTTTATTCCCTCTGGGGATCACGAAGATCATCCGATTGTCACCCAGCCCCGTGTCCGTGTAGATCGCCCGTTTCACAGGCAGTTTCTCATGGTCCACGACAAAGTGCACCCCTTTAGTCGGGTACATTTTCTTTTCGTTCTCATCCCTCTGTTTTTTTCGGAGTTCGTCTGACCAGGGCCCCGTTGCATTGACCACCACGGAAGCTTTGATGTCAAAACTCTCATCACTCAAGGTGTCCATGGCTTTGATCCCTTTGATCTGACCTTTATCATCATACACAAACCCCACCGCTTTGACATAGTTTGCCAGCCAGGCCCCCGATTCATGGGCTTTCTTGACTGTCTCTATCGTCAGGCGGGCATCATCATTTATGTAATCCAGATAATAGCCGCCGGCCAAGAGGTTTTCTGCTTTCAGTGACGGTTCATCTTCCATCACTTCTGCTTTCTCAGTTAGATAATGCCGCCATGTCTCGTCCACTTCAGCCAAATAATCATACAAGTGCAAAGCGACTTCGGCAGAGAAGGTATTGAACGAGGCCCCGGGTTCATCATACACAGGCATCAGCATATAATCCGGCTGAACGATATGCGGGGCATTCCTGGCAATGACCGCCCGTTCCTTTGCGACATCCGCTACCAGCTCCACTTCAAACTTCTTCAGATAACGCAGACCGCCGTGGACCAGTTTTGTTGACCGGCTGCTCGTTCCTCCGGCAAAGTCCTGCATTTCAACAAGGCCTACTTGGCTTCCCCGTGCGGCCCCCTGTAAAGCCAGGCCTGCGCCTGTGATTCCGCCTCCGATGATCAGCAGGTCCAGCGTTTGTTTTTTTAATTGTTCGATCGTCGATTTTCTTGTCTGAGCTGAAAAAGTCATATGGCTGTCAGCCCTTTCTCTCAAATTTTATTGCGCGTCATCTTTCTTATCGAATTTTTTCGGTTTGAACTTGAAGGCACGGGTCGCTTTTACGGCAGCCTGCCAGCCTTCATAAAGATCTTCCCGCTCCTCTTCTGACATATGCGGCTCGTAGGTTCCGGCCTTTTCCCATTTCTCCTTGATCTCATCCAGATCTTTAAAGAAACCGGTAGCCAGCCCCGCCAGGTAAATGGCGCCAAGGGCTGTCGTTTCCATGATTTTCGAGCGTTCGATGGTGACATCAAGGATATCTGCCTGGAACTGCATGAGAAACTCGTTCATGCTGGCCCCGCCATCCACACGCATGGTCTTCGTTTTAAGCCCGGCATCTTCATTCATTGCATCAACGACATCTCGTGTCTGATAAGCGAGCGACTCCAGTGTAGCCCTGACAAAGTGTTCCTTCGATGTGCCTCTCGTCAGACCAAAGACAGCCCCCCGTGCATCCTGATCCCAGTGGGGTGCACCGAGTCCAGTGAATGCCGGGACCACATAAACGTTATCTGTGCCGGCTACGCGCATGGCATACTTTTCTGATTTAGGGGCCTCCCTGAACATACGCAGACCATCCCTCAGCCACTGGATCGCCGAACCGGCCACGAAGATAGCCCCTTCCAGGGCATACGTGATCTCCCCATCCAGCCCATACGCTAACGTCGTCAAAAGCCCATTCTCCGATTGAATCGGCTCCTTGCCGGTATTCATGATGATAAACGCGCCGGTGCCATACGTATTTTTGACCATCCCTTTTTCAAAAGCTGTCTGTCCAAACAAGGCAGCCTGCTGGTCCCCGGCCATTCCGGCAATAATCACCCGGTGGCCTTTAAAGACGGCTTCCATCGTTTTACCGAATATCCCCGAAGACTCCCTTACTTCAGGCAGCATTTTCTCCGGGATGTCCAGGAGCTTCAGAATATCTCTGTCCCACTGCATCTCGTAGATGTTATAGAGCATGGTCCGGCTGGCATTCGAGTAGTCGGTCGCATGGACTTCACCGCCTGTCAGTTTCCAGAGCAGCCAGGTATCGACCGTTCCAAATAACAGTTCACCTTTTTCAGCCCGTTCTCTTGACCCCTCCACTTTATCCAGTATCCATTTGATTTTTGTGGCCGAGAAATAGGAATCGACGATCAGCCCTGTTTTTTTATGGATCATCTCTTTATGTCCGTCTTTGATCAGCTGTTGAGCTATCCCTGAGGTCTGTTTGGATTGCCAGACTACTGCATGATAGATCGGCTCGCCTGTTTCCTTGTCCCAGATGATGGTGGTCTCCCGCTGGTTCGTGATCCCGATACTGTCCAGTTCTTCAGGTTCCAGCTCTGCTTCGATCATAACGCTGGCGATGACTTGAAGCGTTTTCAGCCAGATCTCATTCGCATCGTGTTCCACCCAGCCGGGCTCTGGGAAGTGCTGCGTGATCTCTTTCTGAGAGGTCCATCTCGGATCTCCCTCTTTATCAAAAATAATTGCGCGTGTACTGGTCGTTCCCTGATCTATTGCCATAATATAATCGGCCACTGTGCTATCGACTCCTTTTTATGAGAAACGTTAGTTTAAACTCAGTATAACACTATAAAAAAAAGACAAGCTATTTATTTGGCCTGCACACACAGATTTTTCCCCCTACACAAGAGACCTTAGACCGCCAACTGTTGCTGTTTTATTGAACGACTTCTTAAACGGCCTATATATAAAACCACAAGTGCCCCATCACCAATAATGATAAAGGGGCACTTGTGATTTTATATCTGTTAAATTTTCATTCTACTGAGACAGCTTAGTCCTGGATCGCCTGGTTGGCAGTGATGATGGCTGTTTTATAAACATCTTCTTCTACAGAACCACGGGACAAGTCGGAGATCGGCTTGTTCAGACCCTGCAAGATAGGTCCGACGGCTTCAAAGTTACCGAAACGCTGAGCGATTTTATAGCCAATGTTTCCTGACTGCAATTCAGGGAAAACAAAGACAGTTGCCTGGCCGGCGACGTTTGAATCAGGAGCTTTCTGCTTAGCGACTGAAGAAACAAAGGCAGCATCAAACTGAAGTTCACCGTCGATCTCGAATTCAGGAGCCATTTCTTTAGCGATACGTGTGGCTTCCTGTACTTTTTCAACTTCCGGAGCTTGGGCAGACCCTTTAGAAGAGAAGCTCAATAATGCGACTTTTGGATCGATATCGAACATCTTAGCTGTACGGGCACTCTCCACAGCGATTTCTGCCAACACCTGAGCATCCGGGTTCGGATTGATCGCGCAGTCAGAGAAGACATATTTTTCCTGGCCGCGGCCACGCAGCATAATGAATGCGCCGGAGGTACGGCTGACGCCTGGACGAGTTTTGATGATCTGGAGGGCAGGTCTGACTGTATCACCGGTCGAATGGATCGCTCCACTGACAAGACCGTCTGCTTTATCCATATAAACAAGCATCGTTCCAAAATAGTTGACATCGCGAAGCTGCTCTCTTGCCTGCTCTTCTGTTGCCTTGCCTTTGCGGCGTTCGACAAAGGCATTGACCATTTCATCGTATTCATCATAGGCATGCGGGTTCACGATATCGATACCGGTCAAGTCGAAGCCGTGTTCTTTAGCTACGCCTAATACTTCATCCCTGTCTCCAATCAGAATAGGTGTGAGTAATTCATCGTGGTACAAACGAACGACTGCTCCTAAAATACGTTCATCCGTTGCTTCAGGAAAGACGATCTTCAGGTCTTTTCCTTTGATCTTGCTTTTTAAACTGTCAAATAATTCCACGGGTTTTCCCTCCATTGTTGTTTTTCTACATATTCAATCTTACCACTTTCAGTCAATAATTTACAGTATACTCCTTGAAGTTTTACTTATAGCTCCGCTTTTTCAGGAAGTCTCCAGTCGATCGGTTCTTCTCCCATTTCTTTCAGAGCTTCGTTCGTTTTAGAAAAGGGTTCTGACCCAAAGAACCCCCTGTAGGCGGACAAGGGACTGGGGTGGGCTGAAGTGATGACGGCATGTTTATCTTCATCGATCATCTTTTGTTTCGCTTTGGCCGCGTTGCCCCATAACAGGAAGACGACCGGTTTTTCACGTTCATTCAACGCCCGGATCACCTCATCTGTCAAATCTTCCCAGCCCTTTTTCTGATGCGAATGCGCTTCGCCTTTTCGGACAGTCAAGACTGTGTTTAAGAGCAGCACCCCTTCTTCTGCCCACTTCTTCAGATACCCATGCGGAGCCGGCGGAATACCCAGATCACTTTCCAGTTCCTTATACATATTGCGCAGGGACGGTGGAATGGCTGCCTCCGGATTGACGGAAAAACTGAGACCGTGAGCCTGATTTTCACCATGATAAGGATCCTGCCCCAGCAGGACGACTTTTACTTTGTGGTAAGGCGTCCACTGAAAGGCCTGCCAGATGTTTTCTTTTTTCGGATAGACCGATGTCGTTTCAAATTCTTCTTTCAGGAACGCTCTCAGCGCCCGATATGATTCCTTTTCTGCCGCTCTTTCCAGAATGGGTTTCCAGTCATTTTCTACAGGTATCGCCATTGTCATTCTCCTTTCTTTTTTCATTATTCTGTTCAAATAATAGATAATCTTCATGCCCTGCCGCTCTTTTTTTGGTATGCTAGTCTTAGATGATTATGAAGAAGAAAAGGAGCACACACATGATAAAATTGATCGTTTCAGATATGGACGGTACCTTACTTGATGAAGAAATGGAAATCAGCCAGGCCAATGTCTCGGCCATCAAACGGGTACAAAGCCAGGGCATCCACTTTGCCATTGCGACCGGACGGGATTATCCGCTTGCCTCTCCTGTGCTGGAAGAAAATGGGATAAAGTGTCCCCTGATCGCCCAGAACGGGGCTCAGTACTTTGATGCAGACGGCAATAACCGCTACAATCGGGGACTGGAAAAAAGTACCGTCAGAAAGATGCTGTCGATTTTTTCCGACTATAACGATATACATGAAGAACTCATGACAAACAAAGGGATCTTTTCTGATAATAAAGACAAACGGCTGGAAATGCTTGCCATGATGATTTATGACATGAACCCGGACACGACTTATGAAGAAGCCTTGGAAAATGCAGCTGGTTATGCAGAAAAACTGCAGATAAATTTTGTCGATGATTATCAGGAGATCATCAGTGACAACAGTGCCATCATTCTCAAGGTCTCCGTTCATTCCAGCAAGGGGCGAGAGGTGTTAGGTCCGCTCAGAGAAGAGCTGCATCGCGAGATACCAGATCTGGCCATTACTGCATCCAGTAAACGTAACCTGGAAATCAATCACGCAGCGGCTCAAAAAGGTATTGCTGTGGCGCAGCTGGCTAAACAGCTCGGCATCAAAGCCGATGAAGTCATGACGATCGGCGACAACCTCAATGACCTCTCCATGCTTGAATGGGCCGGCTATTCAGTTGCTGTCGCGAATGCTGAACCTGAAGCGAAAGAAGCAGCCCGCTTCGAGACGTCCAGCAATCGTCAGAACGGGGTGGCTGAAGCCATCTCACGTGTATTGAGCGGAAAAATGTCTACAGAGTAATATCCTTATCGGAGAAAATATTGACGTAAGGCCACTTCTTATCGTGGCCTTTTTTGTTTGCTCGAGTCACTAACTTTTTTCTTTGATCCAGGGTGGTAAAATCGAAATGGCTTCGACTAGTTTTTCATTGGCCTGACGGTCTGCCAGACGTCTCTGCCGGCGGTCCTGATAATTGCCGCAGATCATCTGTTCTTCCTTATCTACTGGCTGGATGAGCGGCAATGCCTCATCCTGACTCAGGCCAGCAACGACAAATGTGATGAAACTGGTCGCCGCTATGTAGCGTTTCCCCGTTATCAAGTCCTCTCCGAGAACTTTGGCAAAGACCTCAACTGATGTGCGTCCTGTTCCTGTGACGTAAGACTCCACACAAACAGAATGTCCCGATCTGATCGGATGTATAAAATGAAGTTCATCCATCGATGCCGTTACGATATCGTTAGTGCGTGCGAGGCGTGAAACTGATATCGAGGCCGTATTATCGACCATGCTCATCAGTTTACCTCCGAACAGGGTCTGATGGTCATTCAGATCAGGGGGCAGGATCCGGTGGGTCTGGACGACTCTGGTCTCATTGCAGGTCAATACTTTCCGGTTGTCATTTGTCATTTTTATCATCCTTCTATATATAATTGTCTGACTCGTTTGTTTCATCTTTTATCAGTTCACTGAACCGGTGTGTCAGGTGAGCAGTATAGCCCCAGAGATAATGGTCTGACAGATGATAAAAAGGAATCTGCTGGTTGACATTCCGCCATTTATATTTCTGACCGCCGGAGATCAGTTCGACCGGAAAGTCAGCATCCTGTTCCATTTTCATCCGTGCCTCATAGTACTTGGGCTCTATTGTCAAAAAGTACGTCAGTGGAATCGTGAACACCCCTTCCACTTCTTCATTCGGTTCAAGTTTATCTACATCCACTTCTGGCAGCCATCCGACGAAACACTTGATGATGTGGTTCTGCTTCACTATATAGTCCATTTCTCCAAGCACGGTTATGGCTTTCCGGTCCAGGACGAGCTCCTCTTCCGTCTCTCTCAGCGCTGCTTCCCTGAAAGTTTCTCCAGCCTCCAGAGCCCCGCCGGGAAAAGATGTTTCTCCAGGCTGAGACACACGGTGGCTCCTCACTTCATATAAAATATGGATCTCATCATTCACCCGTACGAGGGGTAATAAAACAGCATATTTACTCTGTTTGGTAATGGCATCCGGGACGTGCCCGGCCATAATGTTACTGATTTTTTCTATCACATTCTCACCTGCCTAATCAGCTTTCTTAAGAGTCTATTATATCAGTCCAGCTGTTCCTCTCAATCATATTCTACTCATTCCGATCACTCGTATGCTGATCAGCATCCAAGTACTGCTGCACCTCTTCGACCCATTCGCCGATCGGTCTGCTGAACACGCACGCAAAGCCATCACTCAACGGTGTACCCTCTCTATTGACCAAAACACTTCTGTTTCCATTATACTCGAAAATCAGACCTGCCGCCGGATACACGTTTAAACTCGTCCCCATGACCAGCAGAATATCTGCTTCGCTTATGGCCTGCACACTTTCCTGCAGGACTTTTCGGTCTAATGCCTCCCCGTAAAGCGTAATAGCCGGACGGGCCCATTCGCCATCCACACGCATTTCTTTCTCATCTCTCACGGCTTCATCCAGGGATTTTTCGCTGCCGTATTCTGTTATGATTTTCCCGGCATTGCCATGCAGTTCCAGCACCCGTGTACTGCCGGCTTTCTGATGGAGGCCATCGATGTTCTGCGTGATGATCGTCACGTCATGCCCCGCGTCTTCCAGCCGTTTCAGAAAAAAGTGACCGGTGTTGGGTCTGGCATCCGGAAACAGCAGTTTTTCATTGAACAGACGATAAAATTCTCTGGGGTGCTCCGAAAAAAATGACCAGCTGAGGACGTCTTCCATGGGAATCCCTTGTTCCGTTTCTTCATTGTACAATCCCTCCCCAGATCTGAAATCCGGGATCCCGCTCTCTGTGGATATTCCTGCACCGGTGATCACTGCGACTTTCTGACTGGTTTGGAACCACTTTGCTGCGCATTCAACTGCATCCATACTATCCTCTCCTGTTCTTAAGCAGAAACTTCCTGAATGTTTTGCGGATCCTCACTATAAGCCTTATACTTATAGTGTAAAGTAATCATACGATTACTGACTACTATTTAGTATCTTACCATCAAATTTTGGAGGTTAAATCATGAACAAACCAAACTTAACATTGACTATTGCCGGGAACGATGCAAGCGGGGGCGCAGGGATCGCCGCTGACCTGAAGACCTTTGCCGAATACGGCACCTATGGTATCGCTGCTTTAACGACGATTGCTATAATGGACCCTGAAAACAACTGGAGCCACGGGGTGACCGCGATGAGTGCACAGGTGGTCCAAGACCAGCTGATCACTGCTTTTGCCGGTCCGACAATCGGTGCAGCCAAGACGGGCATGCTGCCTGATGCAGATGTCGTCAATGTTATCGCTGATAAAATGGAACAGCACCCGGAGACACCATTAATCGTTGATCCAGTGATGGTCTGCAAAGGCGAAGACGAAGTCCTTAACCCGCAGAATGTGGAAGCGATCAAGAACAGGCTTATCCCATTGGCAACCGTTACGACCCCTAACTTGTTTGAAGCCGGTCAGCTGGCCGATCTGGGGCTTCTTTTCGATCTTGATGATATGAAAAAAGCCGCCAAGATCATTCATGAGAAAGGCGCGGAAATTGTCGTGATCAAAGGCGGCAAGGCCCTTGCCGGCGATGAAGCGATCGATCTCGTCTATGACGGAAATGAGTATGTCACGCTCACATCCCGAAAAGTTGAAAATGCCCATAACCACGGCGCCGGCTGTACCTTTGCCGCAGCGATCACGGCAGGTATCGCTCAGGGGCTCGAGCCGATCGAGGCTATCAGAAAAGCAAAAGACTTCGTTACAGAAGCTATTAAAGCCGGCTTTGAATACAATCAGTTTGTGGGCCCTGTTTTCCACAGCGGCTACCGTTTAAACAGACAGTCGTCCATTTAAACGGAGGTAACACTTGCTCCTCTTTTTCCGTTATTGTAGTTAGAGAGGAGGAAGACGATGGACACTCAATTGACTTTGTTCACAACGGCGCTGGACATGATAGCGAATGTCGGCTTTCCAATCTTCATTTCGCTGTTTCTGCTCCACCGGATGGAAAACAAGATCGATGCGATCGTCGTTGCCCTGAAAGAACTGACGACCGTCATGTCTCACAGCAGCGAATAACAAAGAAAAAGAGTGCAGCGTATCATAACCGCTGCACTCTTTTTCGGTCCTCACACTTCTTTCATAATTTGAGCAACTAGTGTTATAATAAAGAAAAAGCTGGATGATTCTAAACGTACTCGAGGTGATTAGAAATGGTTCGTTTATTTATAAAGCAGGAATTCATGTCGAAACAGGACCGACTGGTCGTCTCAGATCCCACGGGAAAAGAGGTTTATCTGATCGTCGGCAAATGGGGACGCGTAGCTGACAAACTGTCTGTCTTTGCCATAGATGGTTCGCGGTTACTCGATGTCAGACAGGTGGCATTATCCGTTTTTCCGAAGTTTCACTTCTATGTCGAGGCCAAAAAAATCGGAAGCCTGAAAAAACGGCCCGGGATCAGAGGGATTAAAAATCCTTTTTTCACTCTCACAGGACTGAACTGGGTGATCACTGGTGATTACGAAAAGAAACGCTTTACTGTCAGACATCTGGGTAAAAAGATAGGGACAATAGACAAGAACATTTCATATTTGGGTGAATTCTATACCGTCAACTTTCTTAAAGAAGAGGAAGTGCCCGTTGCTTGTGCTGTGACTGTTCTGCTCGATCATTACGCCGAAAACAGAGAACTTGTGTGGAAGCGCAGACAGCAGCAGAAATACAGCCTCGGGTTCATGCACCCGATCTGGATGCGATTAAAACAGAAGCTGCTTCAAAAAGAGAAGCTGGATTAAACACAGAGACCCTCATGACTACTGCTGGAGCGCTCAATACGCCTCGACAGGTCATGAAGGTCTCTTTTACAGCTGTTTCTGCAAGGGGTCATCGTGGTGATCTGCGAGAACGACCTCATCCGTTTTTGAATCCCATGCATGTGGAAAGGGCCTGGGCGCGCGGGCTACCCCGACCGGCATGTCGTCTCCAGATCCTGCCAGGCGACTTTCAGCACGACAGGAAGCTGCCTATCCCTCAGTATGATTTTGAGTAACGCGATGACCGCTTCCGCATCCTCTTTTTGTGCCGCTCTGATCAGGTCAGGTCCTCTCCATACACGTTCTAGCTGTTCTGTTTTACTGTATCTTTGATGCGCTCCGCCACTTTTACAGGAATACCTAAAGCTGTAATCTCCTCAAGTTCTGCATCCTGGAGTCGTTTCATCGACTTGAAGTGCCGCAGCACTTTCGTCCGTGTTTTTGGACCGACCCCTTCGACCTCATCAAGCTGACTCGTGAAACTGTTTTTCCCCCTCACATTTCTGTGAAAGGTGATCGCGAACCGGTGGACTTCCTCCTGTATGCGCTGGACAAGGTGAAAGGCCTGACTTCTCGGGTCCAGAACGACCGGCTCCAGTTCGTTCCCAAAAATAAGCCCAGCTGTACGGTGTTTCTTGTCCTTGACCATCCCAGCAACAGGGATGTCCAGTCCGAACTCGTTTGCCAGCACATCACGCGCCGCATTGACCTGCACTTTTCCGCCGTCCATGAGGATCAGATCAGGCATATCTTTCCTTTCTTTCAAAAGACGCGAGTACCGTCTTCGGATCACTTCCTGAGTGGTCGCGAACTCATTGCTGCCCACCACTGTGCGGATTTTATACTTTCGGTAATTGTTTTTGTCCGGGACCCCGTCTTTAAACGAGACCATCGCTGAAACAGGGTTGGTCCCCTGAATATTGGAATGGTCAAAGGCCTCGATGCGTTCGATATAAGGCAGACCCAGCACGTCAGAAAGCTCTTCGATCGCCCCTGTCGTTTTCTGTTCTTTCATCTCGATCAGACGGAACTTCTGCTTCAGTGAAATCTCGCTGTTTTTCCCCGTCAAGTCCAGCAGCTCTTTTTTACGTCCGCGCTGAGGAATAATGACTTTTGTTTCCAGAGCTTCTTCTAAAAGATCCGTATCGACCGTTTCTGGTACATAGACCTCTTTAGGCTTCCGATTATTTTTATCTTCATAATACTGAAGGATGAAACTCATCAGTTCCTCTTCCGGCGTATCGATGATCGGGAACATCGTCGCTTCCCGCTTGATCAGGGTTGCCTGACGTACAAAAAAGACCTGAATGGAGATCCAGCCCTTATCCATATAATAGTTGAAGAAGTCTCTGGCCGTATAATTATTGGAAATGATCGACTGTTTCTCTACCGTCCGTTCGATATAAGAGATCTGATCCCGGAATTCAGCTGCCCGTTCGTAGTTCATTTCTTCAGCCGCTTCCTGCATTTTCTGTTTCAGATCCCGCTTGATATCCGAGACATTGCCATTTAAGAAGGATTTGATGCGTTTGATCTGCTCTTCATATTCCTCCACCGGCACCTCGTGGTCACAGGGACCGATACACTGGCCGATGTGATAATACAGACACGCCCGTTTCTGATGCCCGTTACACTTACGCAGCGGATAGATTTTCTGAATCAGCTGTTTGGTTTCAGACGCTGCCCAGACATCGGGATAGGGTCCAAAGTAATGTGCGCCATCCTTTTCCACTTCTGATGTGATAACCAGCTGAGGATCCCGTTCATTCGTGATCTTCAGGTAAGGATAACTCGTTCCGCGTTTCAAGCGGATATTGTATTTCGGCTGGTGCTTTTGAATCAGTGTCACTTCTAAAAGGAGGGCTTCTTTGTCTGAACCTGTCACGATCGTTTCATAATCGACGATATCCTCGACCAGACGCTTGGTTTTCCCTTCATGTTCACCACGGAAGTAAGAGCGTACCCGGTTTTTGAGATTCTTGGCTTTACCGATATAAATGATGTCGTCCTGTTTATTTTTCATGATATAGCACCCCGGCAGATCCGGAAGCAGTTTCAGCTTGTTCTCGATCAGTTCGTTCGACAAAAAAACACCTCCTTCCATTCAGTCTTTTGTCGCTTCAAATAGATACAGGGAATAAAAAGCATTGAAGTCCGATCGTCCGACCGGTACGCCTTTGTAGGTATAGCTCTCCCCCAGTTCGTGTTCACCTTTTTTCACTGCTTCATCGATGGCATCAGCGATATCCGCATACAGCTCATCGATCTGATCTTCACTCAATGCGTCATGTTCTTCCTGCCATCTATCCAGAAAGTCCTGCTCATCTTTTCCTTTATAAAACTCTATCATGACCTCTTCCATGTTCCCCTCCCCCATTCCTGTATTCCTTATAGTCATCGTTATTTTACCAAAAACGGGAACATTTGTCAGCCTCTGGAAAAGCCCGACTATACTGAAAAGGTTTTTCCAGGAATAAAGATAAATAAGTTAACCGCTTACTTTTTGTGTGGTATACTACCCATAGACTGACAAAAGGAGTAGATAGAATGAAATACAACAAATTAGGCAATTCAGGCCTGGAGATCAGCGAGCTCGGTTTCGGCACATGGGCTATCGGCGGCAGCTGGGGCTCCCATAACGATGAAGAAGCTCTAAAAGGCTTGAATCGTGCAATGGAAGCGGGCGTGAACTTTTTCGATACCGCTGACGTCTACGGCGGCGGACACAGTGAAGAACTTCTGGCCAAGGCCACAAAAGGAAAAGAAGATTCTATCCATATCGCAACAAAATTCATCCGTCAGGGCGATGTCAATGATCCGGCGAATTATTCGGAGAAGCAGATCCGGACTTATCTGGAAGACAGTCTGCGACGTTTGGACCGCGAGCGGATCGATCTGTACCAGATCCACTGTGCCCCCCTTCAGATGCTGAAAGAAACAGACGTCTTCCCTATTCTTGACAAACTCAAGAAAGAAGGGAAGATCAGAAGCTATGGCGTGAGCGTCGAGACGGACGAAGAAGGCCTTTACGTTTTGAACAACACGGATGCCAGTGCGCTGCAGGTCATCTTCAACGTGCTGAGACAGAAACCGCTCAAGGAGCTGTTTCCAGAAGCACAGGAGAGAAACGTCGGTATCCTGGCCCGCGTGCCTTTAGCTAGCGGCCTGCTGACCGGCAAGTTCTCTAAAGACCATACCTTTGAGGAAGACGATCACCGCAACTTCAACAAAGATGGTCAGGCATTCAACGTCGGTGAAACGTTCGGCGGTCTGCCATTTGAAAAAGGTGTGGAATTGAGCGAGGAGCTGGCCTGGATGGCTGATGACCGTGGCAGTCGCGTGCGTGCGGCCCTGAAATGGGTCATGCAGCAGGAAGCCGTGACCAGTGTGATCCCCGGATTCAAGAATGAAAAACAGGTCATCGATAACCTGAAGTCGCTGGAAGTCAAAGATTTCAGTCAGGATGAACTGAAACGCCTGAATGACTTTTACTGGGAAAATGTTCATGATCATATCCGTGGTCCTTACTAAAATTTAATTTTTCTGACAAAAGCCCTTAGTCATAATTTCTGATCAAGGGCTTTTTTCATTGCCATTGAGCCATGTCAATAGAGAACATCCATTGTAATAGAAATTTAATAAATACATATATGTTGTATGCATGTTCCTTATCTGATACCATATATAGTGTAAAAAAACATTTGAGAGGAAGTTATACACATGGAATTTTTACCTACTTCCTACGTAGAAGAATACGTAGCAACGCGTCCCAACCCGCTCAACGAACTCGGAGAATTCGTCTACAGTCGTACCTATTCCCGCTGGCTCGAAGACAAAGGCCGCAGAGAATACTGGCATGAAACAGTGAAGCGTGCGATCGAATACAATATGGCCCTTGAGTACAAACACTTGAAAAAGATTGGTTATTCCATCCACCTGAAACAGATGCGCAAGGAAGCCAAAGAACTGTTTGAAAACATCTACAATACCAAACAGTTTACTTCCGGACGGACCCTGTGGCTGGGAAATGCCAATGAGAAAGTCAATAAAGATTTTGCCTTAGGAAACTTCAACTGTTCCTTCCTGTCGATCGAGACATGGGAAGATTTAGGCGAACTTTTCTATCTGCTTATGGTCGGTAAGGTAAAATAGCCCAGTGCCGACTTTAAACCTTGTGAACCTGTACTAACAGGGTGTGCACGGAAGTGTGCTGACGATGAAGGCTTTAAAGCTGATATCGTGCCAAGCTATGTTCTGTCTTTTTAATCGTCGAACGGAAAGACTTCAGACAGGATATGGAAGGTGTAGAGACTATCGAAAAGATCATGCGCTGTCGCGAGGACATCATATGATAACTGAGTAGAGTAGCGGTCACGTGAAACTCGTGCCGCCAAGCGCAAGGACTTATGAGGTAACGCTCATAAGTAAGATATAGTCCAAGTATACGCTTGACTGGCGTAGGATTTAAAGCAACCAGAAAAACGATCAAACACTTGACGAAGATCAGAACGAATACGACTTTGCTTCATTCTGAATACAAGCCTGTTCCCGTCGAAAAACGACTGGAAAATACGAAAGTCGTCAAAATGGAGAACGGCTATGCCAAGATCTACGTTGGGGATTCCAAAGAAGGATGGGTAGAATCCCTCAACGAATACCTTAACTTGCTCACTAAAAAGGAAAACGAGGATATCCATACGATCAAAATCAGTTACAACAGTGTCCGTCCGGAAGGCGAACGCCTGAAAACATTTGGCGGAACAGCTTCTGGTCCTTCACCTCTGCGTGAGATGTTCGAAGGCATCAACAAGGTGCTGAAAAACGAGATCGATCCCTATCTGGCTCCGATCGAAACTGACGACAAAGGCTACGGTAACGTCCGTCCGGTACATATCCTGGATATCGGAAACCTTATCGGCGCGAATGTCGTTGTTGGTGGTAAACGAATCTTCTAATGCCTCCAACATAAAAAAACACTCCTCTTTATCGGGAGAACTCCTAAATGGACGATCCCGAGGGAAGCCTTGAGTATTCAGGGAACCTGTAACGACTATCGAAAGCATAGCTCCTGCCTGTGGGGCACGAGTGAAGAAGCGAGTAGAGTACACCTTTATGGTGGAAACGGGGAGCTTTAAAGGGTAACGCCTTTATTGAAGAGATAGTCTAATCTTTATGGCAACATAAAGCTAATATAATCATGGTTAGAAGAACCGCTGAAATATTCCTGTTCGACGCCGATGATCATGAGTCCATGTTCGCTAAATACGGCATGAACGGCATCTGGACCGAAGAGCAGCTTGAACATCACAAAAAAATCGGTAAGCTATTAGAAAAATCCGGCTTGAAACCGCGCTGGTTCGACAACTTGAAAGCTGTCGGTGACCGCCGTGAAGGGCTGGATCACCGGCGTATGAGCAACAACTCGATCGCTTTCGAGAAAAAACCGGAGCGCGACTTCCTTCACCTGGTCTTTGAAATGATGCAGCTTGAAGGAGAACCTGGTTTCTTCAACATGGAAGAAGCCCGTCGCCGCCGTCCGAATGCTGAAGGTGTTAACCCCTGCGGCGAGATCATCCTGGATTCCAAAGGCGTCTGCAACCTGACGACCATCAACGTGAAAGCCTTTGTTCAGGAAAACGAAGACGGCACACACAGCCTTGATCTGGACGGACTGAAACGTGCACAGGAGCTGTCTGCCCGTATCGGTCTGCGTATGACCCTGACACCGCTCGAAATCGATTCATGGAACGAGATCCAGCAGCGCGACCGTCTGATCGGTACGTCTGTCACCGGCTGGAAAGATGCCCTGGCCCTTGTTGGTGCTTCGGAAGAAGATGAGATCAAATGGATGAACGAACTGCGCGATGCTTCACGCAATGCTGCAGATGCGTACGCTAAAGCACTCCGTGTAAATGCACCGCTCCTGGCTACGACAGTCAAACCTGAAGGTACACTGTCACAAGTGGCCGGCGGCGTTTCTCCTGGTGTCCACATGAGTCACAGCCCATACTACATCCGACGTGTCCGTATCAATGCAACAGATCCCCTTGTCAAAGTGGCGAAAGAACTTGGCTGGAAGATCCATGCTGAAATCGGAACGAATAATGTTTACGACCAGAATGAACTGGCTAAACCTGAAGTGATCGAACAGGCCCGTACAGTTGTTATCGACTTCCCTGTCGCCAGCGGTGCCAAACGTACAAAAGAAGATACGTCAGTCGATGAACAGTTTGATACCTACTTCCGCTTCCAGAGAAACTATGTGGAACACAACGCATCCAATACGATCGATGTAAAGCCGGGCGAATGGGCCCAGGCCGAACAACGCGTCTGGGATGGCTGGAACGACTTTGTCGGAGTCTCCTTCCTGAGCCATGACGGCGGAACGTATACGCTGGCACCTTATGAAGCCTGCACGAAAGAAGCCTATGAAGAACTCAAAGCGTCCATGCGACCGTTTGACGCCGGACTGCTTCATCAATTTGAGAAAAGTGAAACAGAAGCTGATCTGGAAACGATGGAAGCCTGTTCGTCAGGTGTCTGCCCAATCAGATAATCAAATAAAAAATGATAGAAAGGAGAATGAAAAGTGAAATCTGCACCATTAAGTAAACACTCCACGTTCTCGAGAGGCCGTACGTACACACTGACACGTATCGCCCTGCTGACCACGCTTGTTTCTGTGGGAAGATTGAGCTTTTCCTTTCTTCCCAACGTCCAGCCGATGACCGTGCTGCTTGTCTGCATCACGTTATATTATGGTTGGAAAAACGGTCTGGCCGTTTCCCTCTTATCCGTTCTGCTCACCAACTTTTATCTTGGCATGGGGCCATGGACGATCGCTCAGTTTGCGGCTTACTCCGTACTGATCGGCCTGACCTGGCTGCTGGAGGATTCCTATGAAGCGCTCCCGCTGCCAGTGATGCAGTTCTTTGTTGCCTTTCTGGGGATCGTATACGGACTGATCATCTCGCTCGTTCAGGCACCGTTTTTCGGATGGAATATTTTTGTTCCCTACTACTTGTCAGGTCTGCCTTATGATATCATGCATGCCGGCGGGAACATCGTATTCTTTGCGCTGCTTTATCCTATAGCCATGCGGGTCTTTCAGCGGGCAGACCAGAACACTTCAAACGTCAGTTAAGAAGATTATATAAAAAAAGGAGAAGATGACTATGAAAAATAAACAGAAGTCGTTAATTGCTATTGGGGTAGGTATTATCCTGGTCGTCTTAGCACTTGTTTTCAACGGTATGTTCACGGATGACCCTGCCGATCCTGCTGGTCCGGTAACTTCTGATGAGACGAACGAAGTGAATATCGTTATCTATGCGGATGAGGAAGAAATCGCGAATGAGTCATTCGAAGTCGATCCTGACACCACGCTGATGGAGATCATGGAAGAAAACTTTGACGTTACTGTATCGGATGAAGGCTTTGTCGAAGCGATCGAAGGATACGAACAGAATCCAGACGAAAATTTATGGTGGATCTTCGAGGCTAATGATGAGATGGTTGAAGAAGCTGCAGACGAATTTATTCCAGAAGATGGAGATGTCGTTATCTGGGCCCTGACTGCTTTTTAATTCAATGACTTACTGAAACACCCCGGGAATCAGCAGTGACTACTGATTCCCGGGGTGTTTTTCATTGTCAAAGCCGTTTAGAGTGTTCAGTAACGTCTATTTAGTTTGAAAGATGACCGTTTTTAACAAGTTCGGTAGTTACTGAACCGACATCTTCATGTAAGTGTCGAACAGCCCTATATTCGGCACTTAGGATAGTCACATTCTTTCCTAAGTACCGAACATGGTATGGGTTCGGTACTTACCGCCCTGTCGGTTTACCCTACTAACCGAATGGCAGGTCCATTCGGTTAGTAGGGCAGGAAACTGGTTTTCAAACTGTCGAACCTGTCCCAGTTTCGGTCATTACATCTCCTTCCCTTCCTCCTACTTACCGAATACCCGCTTCTTCGACACTTAGGTGACAGTCTCAGCACCCTATCTACCGAACAGGACAAGTCGGAAATCTAATAGTAAAAACCTACAGGTATTCCCGCATTTTTGACCTTTACTAAAAGCTGAATAACGATTTCTGACAGGATATGCTGCAGCTGGTCGCTAAGGTCCGATTCTACATATAAAAAGTGACAAAAAGAGCAGACCACTCAGCAGTGGCCTGCTCTTTTTTCTCCAACTCTGTGATTCAAAACAATGTCCTTGCAATATTTCCATGAA
The DNA here is from genome assembly GCF_900112455.1 of Alkalibacterium subtropicum. Lineage (GTDB taxonomy): Bacteria > Bacillota > Bacilli > Lactobacillales > Carnobacteriaceae_A > Alkalibacterium > Alkalibacterium subtropicum. The sequence continues at coordinate 105,083 of NZ_FOLT01000002.1, forward strand.
CATCCCTTAAGCATCCAGCGTGAGCATTTCTTTCACGAAAAAGGCCGTGATTTCTTTCATCGTCGGCACTTTGACAAGGTGTTCTTCGTCCTCTTCCATAAAGGTCAGATTCCTGTCAGGATTCTCTTTGACGAATTCCTCGACGTGGTCAAAGGGCACGATCACATCATGAATGCCATGCCAGAATAATACAGGTCTGTCACCCAGCGCTTCGGGATGATAGGACAAATCATACGCCGGTATCCAGCCCAGCAGGGATTCATAGTCATGCGGGAAAAAGCGGTCGAGCTTTGAAGCGTGATCCATGATCCGGTCCCGGTATTTTGCCGGCTGAGGCGAACCCATGATGCAGGCTGCCACTTTAATCTCGGGATGATGCGTAAGCAGCGCGCAGGTCGTTATCCCACCCATCGATACGCCGCCCACTGCTAGCCGGTCATCCACGACGCCCAGTTTTTTGAAATGGTTCACGATGAAACCAAATTCGAATAGATTGGTGTGAATGCTCTGCCAGAAAGTCAGTGAAGGGATCCTGGTGATCGGCTGTTTCCGCTCCCCGTGATTGGCTGCATCCGGCAGCAGGACCCGAAATCCTGCCTCGGCCAGATAGCGGCCCTGGGTCAGCACGAGTTCCTTCGAGGACTGCCAGCCGTGATAATAAACGATCAACGGCAGGATATCGTTCCGCTTAGCCTCTTCAACCACTTCCAGCAAAGGAATCGTTCCTAATGTACGTTTGCGTATCGTCAACTTCATTTTTTCACCTCTTGGGTCAGCTTTTACTGTGTTTATTCTGAAAGTAATAGCGCCACTCATCAGCAAGCGGCTCGTTATCTGAAAATAAATCAGAATTTTTCAGAAGCAGTTCTGTCAGCAGGTCTGCCGTTTTCCTTGCATCCACGACGCGCACGTCTGCATCGCCGAACGTTCCTCTGCTCATGGCCCCTTCTTCCAGCAGGATCTCTTCCACTTTCCAGTAATGCTCGGACGCATGTGAACCGGAATGGCGGCGGGACGGAACACGGACTTTTTCTCCTGTGCGAAGGACACTGTACAAGTCTTCATATGACTCGGTCATCCGTCCGGGAGTGTCCACCCACTCCTCGATGCCATGAATAAAAGTATTTCTCGTCAAGTCGACCCCGATCAGCAAAATCTTAGCGTCTCTGTCCACAAGTTTTCCCCAGACAGACTGCCGGGCACAGGGCGTATCGTGTCTGTATTCTTCTTTGGTAAATGATTCAGCTTCTTTGCCTAGTGCAGCGACCGAATGCGTCGGGTGTTCAGATCGGAAGACATTCGGTCGCCGTCTGAATCTCTCGGTCAATATCCCGACGTTCGAGGGGGATCGTCTGACGTCAAAAACTGGATTCTCTTTATTGATGTATTCCCATGTATGTGTCGGCAGGACCAGCAGGCCAGCCTTCATATACGCACTCAAGGTGTCTAGAACCGCGTCCGGACCTCCTTTAACTGCTCCAATGCTTTTATAGGAAGAATGAACCAGTAGTGTGCCTTCCACATTAATATCCAGCTGTTTTAAATCAGGAATCAGTGACTCTTTTGTATGCATGTTTTCACCTCTTTTATCTATTCGCTATATTACTGATTAAACAGGATAGTTGGTGAAAATGCAAACGGATCAGGATGACTCTTTTTAAAGACAGCAGCAACGTTCAGCCCGTTCAGTTTCCACTCTTGGCAGAACAGACCAAAGTTTGCCTGCATTCGGTTTATTCGCACATGCAACAGATTTAAATAAACCCAACATGAAAGTCTTGGACGCACAGGGAGCGCTCTTCGATTTGAACGAGCCGAACCTCGCCATAGTTCAGCTTTTCCCGATATTATTCTATCCTGAATGAGCCGAACTTGGGAAAGTTCAGCTTGTTCAGCACACATCCATATTTGTACAAGCCAAACCGTGACTCAGCCTATAGCCTGACAATAGAAAAATAAAAAACCAGCGGGAGATCCGTTAAGATCCCACACGCTGGTCCATCGACTCTTTATTATTTATTAGTTCAGGACTCGGATAGTCACATGGCGGCGGCCCCATTGCAGCGCTTCAGCTACTGTCTTGAAGTGAATATCTATGATTTTTCCATTGATTGCTCCACCAGTATCGCCGGCAATGTAGACGCCCATGCCTTCAACTTCCACCATGGAGCCAAGCGGGATGACTGAAGGGTCGACCGCGATGACACGCGGATTGATACGTAAATCGATACCCATATACGTGTGTGTGCTCAATCCCGGCTGCTTCGTTGAATACCCAGTCGCCTCGACTCTCAATGTACGGCCAGATGTTTGTGCTGGTTTTGATTCTTTTTTAGCGGCAGGTTTCGACTCCACTTTTTCGGGTGCTGAGGTCTTAACTGTCTGCCTGGCACTCGTTTGATTATCAGATGATGAAGTGGAGACATCCTGAGCATCTGTGTCTCTCTCAGCGGCAGCTCGAGCAGCTTCTTCTCTTGCCGCGCGACGTGCTTCTTCGATGCGTGCCACTTCTTCAGCTTCTCGTTGCACAAGTGAAGACAATTCTGACTGATTATCCATGATCATTGTCTGAAGGGAAGCGACCTTACCGTCCAGCTCCTCTTTCTGCGCTACAGCTTCTTCCTGCTGCCCCTTCAATTCCTGACGTGCCTCTACCAGCTGCTCTTTCAGATCGACAAGTTTCTGCGCTTCTTCTTTAGCCAGTTCGATCTGTTCATTACCTGCATCGGTCAAACGCATGAGAACAAGCGCACGATTGAACATGTCTGAGATGCTTTCAGATTCCAGCAGTGTCAGCACGATATTCTGGGATATTTCATTGACCTGCAGGGAATGCAGGCGTTCGCTGGCCTGTTCCAGACGCGCTGATACGATCGCTTCCTGTTTGGTGATGTCCTTTTCAGTCATTTCTATATCAGACTCTTTTTCAGTAATGGTCTCTTCCAATGTGACCAGCGTCTCGTTCAATGTGTTGACTTCTTCGAGAACTGTATTGACATTCTCCTGAAGTGACTGGATCTCCTGTTTAGTCTGTTCCTGCTGGTCTTTGATCGTATCTAAAGATTCAGCTGAAGCAGGTTGAGCATTATTCAACTGCAAGAATGTTAAACCAATCACAGCCAAGCTCACTAGTCGTTTTTTCATGATTTATCGGACAATCCTTTCTGAATTAAGGGTTTGTATACGCAATCAGTATTCAATGCCCAGTTATTATACCGGTAAAACCTTTATTGTACATTTCGGTTCTCTTACAATTTGTTACAAAAACTTGAACATTGAGAGCGTTTCACATAGATAACAGCTGTTTTATGTAAAAGAACCAGTTATGATAGCGTTTTCCGTCATTTTGTAATATGATTGTAATGAAGTGTGCTTTTTTAGACTTTATGCAGAAAGAAATAGTATGATTAAAGAGAAAGATACTTACCCCGCCTTTACGTTAGTTTGAAATTTATGAGGAGTGACTATTATGTCAAGAGAACGTTTTGGATTACTAGATGTCGGTTCGAATACCATCCGGTTAGTCATCTTTGAAAAAGATGATTATCAGGGTATTACGGAACTTCAGAACATAAAAACCCCCGCCCGCCTGGTTCAGTATCTGGACAGTGAAAATAAAATGTCCGAAGACGGCATAAAGGTATTGATAAAAGTGCTGAAAAGCTTTACGGATATCGCTGAACGTTATAATATCGAAGATCTCATTTCTATAGCAACAGCTGCGATCCGACAGTCTACGAACAAAGAGGCGATCATCGACCGTGTAAAAGAAGAAGTGGATCTGGACCTTGGCATACTGCCTGAAGAAAAAGAAGCCTATTACGGGAATTATGCCGTAAGACACACCATGGATGTCATTGACGGTGTCAGTGTCGATATCGGTGGGGGCAGTACGGAAGTCACTTACTTTAAAAACAAGGAAGTCAAAGAGATGCACAGTTTCCCCTTTGGCACAGTCTCTCTCCAGAAAGATTTTTTTGATGGAAAAGATCACAATGATGAAAAGGCAATAAAAAAAGCCCGCAAGTGGGTAAATGAACAGCTGAAAACGCTGGACTGGCTCGAAGGACTGGAAGTCACTTTAGTCGGGATCGGCGGTTCAGCACGCAACTATGCCGAAGTTTACCAGCGTCAGAACGACTACCCGATCGCGGGCATCCACCAATATTACATGTCCAGAAATGACCTATATGAGACCTTCGAACTATTTGAAGAGAGTTCTATGGACGACATGGCTGACCTGGACGGCCTGAGTGAAGACCGCCGGGATATCATCATTCCGGCTGGCATCGTCTTCTCTGAACTGCTTGAGGTCATGGATTCTGAAACCTTTGCCATCAGTAACCGAGGTCTGCGGGAAGGTATCATACTTGAGAAACTGAATCAGCGATATGAAGATTCTTATGACCTGTTCGGGATCAAACGTCAAACGGTACAGCGCATGTTCAAGCAATACGATATCCGTCCGATCAGTGCCCATCAGCGGATCATCCTGGCTGACCGGCTTATCGAACTGATAAAAGAGAAAGGGATCCTGGAGGTCGCGGACGAACACCTCTATCTGCTGCACTACGGGGCTACTCTCTATTACCTGGGCAGTTACATCGAAGATGATTCGAAATCACAGCATACTTTTTATATCATCTCCAATACGAATCTGCATGGGTTCAATCACCGCGATCGTGTGCGCCTTGCCTTATTAGCCAGTTACAAGAACCGGTCACTGTTCAAGCAGTACACCAGTGATGTAAAAGACTGGTATGATGAGAAAGAACTTGATCTGCTGCTTTATATGGGGAGCATCATCAAGTTCGCAGAAGCTCTGAGTGATTCGCACGTCAACTTTGTCCAGGAGATGGATCTTAAAGAAACAGATGATGACGGCTATGTGCTTCAGGTCACCTACAGCGGCGATGCGATCGCTGAAGAGTATCGGGCCAATCGCCATAAAAATCATATCGAACGGGTTTTGGGGAAACCACTTGAGATCACGTTCAATAAAGAAATAAATGACTCACCCCAAACGGAGGTATAGCTATGCAGGGGCAAGATAATTCACTGGAAAATCCGGAATACTATCAGAATAGAGAATTGTCGTGGCTGGATTTCAATGCCCGTGTGGTAGAAGAAGCAGACGACCCGACCAATCCGCTGCTGGAACAGCTGAAATTTCTGGCGATCGGCAGTTCGAATTTGGATGAATTCTACAAAGTCCGGGTGGCGGGGCTGCAGGATCAGCTGAAGATGGGCGTCAGTGAGCCTGATACGAAGAAACAATGGACACCAAAAAAACAGCTTCAGGAAATAACCAGAAAGAATCAAAAGCAAGTCAGACGCCAGTATGCTCTTTTTGAAAAAAAGAAAAAGGAGCTTGAGAATTACGCCATCTCCTTCACAACGATCGATGCGTTGTCAGAAGCCGATAAGGAACGGGCCAAAGGCCTCTTCAAATATGAGATCGATCCGGCCATCACACCCTACGGTATCGATGCCTACCGTCCCTTTCCGCATTTGACAGACGGTGTGCTGCATCTGTTCGTCCGGCTTGAAAAATCCGGCAAGCCTTTCATCGCCATCGTGCCTGTGCCTCAGCGGCTGAACCGTCTCTTTTCTCTCAAAAAAGACGGAGAGATCCTGCTGCTGTTTTCTGAAGACATGATCTATTCCTTTCTTTCAGATTTATTCAAGGGATATAAAGTGACGTACTCCTTTACGTTTCGTATCACGCGGAATGCTGATCTGGAAATACAGGAAGAAGGGGCGGAGGATCTGCTGTCCGTTATCGAAGACTATCTCGAAAAACGGAAAAACGGCATGGCCGTCAGACTGGAAGTCGACAACCGCAGCACCAGCCAGTCCGTAGAAAAAGACATCGCGTATTTAAAAAAAGAATTGTCCATCAAGCAGCGGGATATCTATTATCTGAACGGTCCCATCGATCTGACGTGTCTGCATGAAGCGGTGGACATACTGGAAGATGCCGGTCTGAGTCTTTCCTTCGAAGCCTTCGATCCTTTTTATCCGCAAGTCTATGAGAACCAATCGGTCTACAGCCTGGCCGCCGATCAGGATTTGTTCTTCCATCATCCGTTTGATTCCTTCAAACCGATCATTCAGTTTATTGAACAGGCGGTTGAAGATGACCGGACCGTGGCCATCAAACAGACTTTATACCGTGTCAGCCAGGATTCTCCTTTAGTCCGGGCACTGGAAAATGCTGCAAAGAAAGGCATCCAGGTCACCGTTCTGGTCGAACTGAAAGCCCGGTTCGACGAGGCGAACAATGTCCACTGGGCAAGAAAGCTTGAAGAAGCCGGCGCCCATATCCTTTATGGAGTCAAAGGGCTGAAAACGCACAGCAAGGCCACACTCGTCATAAAAAAAGAGAAACGCGGGTTCAGACGGTATGCTCATCTTGGGACCGGCAACTATAATGAACAGACCGCCAAACTGTATACGGATATGGGACTGATCACGGCAGATAAAGAGATCACACAGGATGTCTTTGACTTTTTCAATTATCTGAGCGGATATAACGAACAGCCGCCTTATCACTACCTGCATGTCTCACCTTTCGATATCCGCGATGCGTTCATTGAAAATATCGAAAAGGAGATCACTCTTCATAGACGTTACGGGAACGGCCATATCATTGCGAAAATGAATTCACTGACAGATAAAATGATGCTGCTGAAACTTTATGAAGCCAGTCAGGCCGGTGTGAAGATCGAACTGATCGTCCGGGGCATCTGCTGTCTGATCCCCGGCATCCCGGGCGTGAGTGAGAATATCACCGTCCGCAGCGTTATCGGTCGTTTCCTGGAACACAGTCGTGTCTATTACTTCAATCACAACGGCGAAGAAAACCTCTATCTTTCTTCGGCAGACATGATGACCCGTAATATGATCCAGCGGGTGGAGATCGCTTTTCCCGTTTTAGATGAAAAATGGAAACGACACATCATTTCCATCCTCAAGATGTACCTGTATGATAACGTCAAAGCATGGATCCTTAGGGCCGACGGACTTTATGAAAAAACGGAGCCCGATGGACGCAAACCCATCCATGCCCAGAAAGAACTCATGCATCTTGAAAGGTCACTGGTGACATCGACGAAACGCAGCGTCCTGCAGCGGATCCGCTCATTCGTGACGAAAAGAACACAGTAAAAAGGCAGACTTTCCGCTCCTCTTTCGGACCGTTTAATATTGACGGGACGAAAAATTAGCGGCAGCTGCCTTCTTTCTGATTTTAATCCCCTTAAATCTGCTATACTGAACAAGAAGGAGGTGCTCAAATGGCTACCACTATTCTGGATATCGCCAAGCATGCAGGTGTTTCGTCTGCGACCGTTTCACGCGTCATCAATACCAGCGGCTATGTGGGCAACGAAACCCGCCGGAAAGTAGAACAGGCTATAAGGGAGCTCAATTATGCGCCCAATAAACATGCCCAGCTCCTGCGTACCGGCGAAACAAAAAACTTCGGTATCATCAGCACACAATTCAATGAAACAGCTGTGGCACGTATCAATTCTTTTATCGCTGAGGCTCACACAGCAGGTTATACGACGACACTGTTCATAACCAACGGCGATCGAAAACGCGAGCGCGAAGCCTTTGATTTATTAAGAGCGAAAGAACTGGACGGTATTTTTCTGGTCTACCGGGCCAACGACTGGGATGTGCTGGAAAAATATCTCGAGGATGGCCCCATCGTCACCTTACATAATGTCGATAGGCCTGAAATCCCCAGTGTGTTTATCGATCATTATGAAGGAAACCGGCTGGCTCTCTCCTATGCCTGGAATACCGGTTGCCGGCGGATATTGAATGTTTACGGGACACCGGCCGGACTGAACACTGCCCGCCGGATCAAGGCATACACTGACTTCTGCGCCTCAAAGGACCTCACCCCCTATCCTTCCGGTCCATTCCTGCGCATCCTTTCCCCGGACGATGTCGACGGGGTCGTAGACTGGATCGAAGAACAGCCTCTCCGTCCGGATGCAGTCATTGCCCATTCCGATAACATCGCTGCGCTGCTTGTGTCGAGACTTAAGAAAAGAGGCTATAAGGTACCGGATGATCTTTCCATAATCGGTTTTGATAATCTGTTTGTCAGCGACGTCATGAACATGACAACTGTAGACTATGGCATCGAAGAACAAGGCAGAAACGCCTGCCGCTCCCTGCTGAAACAGCTCGACAAGAAGTCCGAGGATTTAACGCCCCTCACTTTCCGGCTGATCAAGCGCGGCACGACGAAAGACAGCTGAGATAAAAAAGATCCACCATTCTGATTTTACTGGAATGGTGGATGTTTTTTTAAATTAAAGTTTCTATCCGTTTATTTAAGTTATTATGCGCCCGCTTCTGATTCAGCTGCTGTTTGAACAAGCCTTTTCCTGGAGAAAAGACAAGGATAAGCAAAGTTGTACCTCCTGTTACCACCGCGATCATGCCGGCGATCGTCGTATCGAAAAGGAAAGCAAGCTGAACTCCGCTGATGCTGTTGATGACAGCCATGAGCACTGTGATGCTGATCATTTTCTTTAACGAATGCGTCAGCAGATAGCCAGAAAGCGCCGGTCCCACCATGAAGCCGACAATAAGGATTGATCCTACAGAATCATAGGCGCCAACGGCTGTGAGCGATACCAGTGTCATGAGTGCATAGTGGATGATCAATGGCGTAAACCCAAGAGCGGCAGCGAAAGCCGGATCAAACGTCGTGATCTTCAGCTCCTTGTAGAAAAAGAAAATGAACAAAGCATTGATGACCAGGATCACTGACATCACCCAAAGCGACTGGGGTCCCAGATCATATCCGAATGCATCAAAGCGGCGAAAAGGGGCAAACGCCAGATCTCCCATCAAAACGGCATCTTCATCAAGATGGACATCGCCTGCATAGAGCGTGATCAAAATGATCGCGATGCTGAAGAAAAGGGGAAAGACGATCCCGATCGCCGCATCGTTGGATACCAGATCGGAACGCTGTATGGTTTCGATGAGCCATACGGTTGCGACGCCAACCAGGGTCGCTCCGATCATCAGGAGGGGCGAGTTCAGATCCTGAGTGATAAAGAATGCCAAGACGATACCCAGCAAAACTGTATGCGTGATAGCGTCAGACACCATCGTCACACCTCTGAGTACCAGGAATACGCCGGGCAGCGCACAGGCTATGGCCACGACGACAGCGATCATGGTGATTTCGGTTATCATACTCATGAATGACCCTCCTTCAGTTCGTTCAATCGTTTGAGAAACTGTTTCTGTTTATTTCGTTTCTTGATACGTCTGGCAACTAACCCCTGCTTAGGTGCGAACAGAAGACTGCCAAAAACAAAAAGGCTGACGACGACCACAATGACCGGACCGGTCGGGATATTTTCGCCCATAGAACTCACGAGCGTCCCGATCACACCGGAAAGAAACCCAGTCAGGCCGGAAAGGACCATCACACTGCTCAGCCGGTGGCTCCATTGTCTGGCAGCTATCGAAGGTCCGATCAGCAGGGCACTGATCAGGATAACCCCTACGGATTCCAGTCCGATGATGATCGTTAAAACGATCATCATCGATAGCAGAAATTCGATGAGTTTGCTTGAAAACCCCAGAGACCGGCTGAACATCGGATCAAAGGTGTAACACTTGAACTCCTTCCAGAATAAGACCACAAGGGCTAAAAGGATTACTCCCACAGCAGCGATGAGCTGTACATCTCGACTCAGCATCGCGCTCGCCTGACCGAAGATGAAACTGCTCAAACCAGCCTGCTGGGCATTCGGATTGTTCTGAATAGCTGTCAGGACCACGAGCCCCAGTCCAAAGAAACTGGACAGGACAAGCGACAAGGCGCTGTCAAGTTTGACCAGCGTTTTTTTTGTAATAAGCTGTACGATCGCTGTGGCGATTAGACCCGAAACAATGGCTCCCATCATCAGAAACAGCAGTTCTTTCCGCTGGATGAGGACAAAAGCCAGGCCGATTCCTGGTAAGGCGGCATGACTCAAAGCATCCCCAAGCAGGCTTTCTTTGCGTAAGGTCGCATACGTACCGATCACTCCGCTGAGGAGCCCGATTATCCCCGTACCAAGGGCGACGAGCTGGAAGGTGTAATCAGATAAAACCGAAACTATTTCAGTCAGCATCCTACTCACCTTCCCCTAAATTACGGTCGCGGTGATAGGTTTTTTTGACCGTCTGCTTATCAAAAGTATCTTCCACCCGTCCGGCGGCGATCACTTCCTGATTAATAAAGACGATGTCATCAAAATAATCCTCTACTGTCTGCAGGTCATGATGGACTACGAGGACTGTTTTCCCCTCCGATACCAGCTCCTTCAGAAGCTTCATAATGATACGTTCCGTCTTCATATCGACTCCGGCCAAGGGCTCGTCCATAATGTAGACCTCAGCCTCCTGAGCAAGTGCACGTGCCAGGAATACACGCTGGCGCTGCCCGCCCGATAGCTGACTGATCTGACGGGAAGCAAAGGTCGGCAGACCCACTTTTCCCAGCATCTGTTTAGCTATTTCTCTGTCGGCCTTTTTGGGTCGTTTAAACCAGCCCAAATGTCCATATCTCCCCATCAGGACCACATCCCGGACAGTCGTTGGAAAATCCCAGTCGACCGAGGTGTTCTGAGGAACATACGCGATCCGGTTTTTCAACTCTTTATAGGAGACGGCTTGCTGGTCTTTGTCCTGATACACGACTTCACCTGTGACTGGCTTGACGAGTCCAAGCATCGCTTTGATCATGGAAGATTTTCCGGCACCGTTAGGCCCAACGATCGCTGTCATCTTGCCTTTTTTAAAAGCCAGTGAAATATTCCACAATACCGGCTGTGCTTCATATGCTACGGTCAATTTATCAATACGTATTGCTATATCTTCTTTCATAGTAACCCTTCTTTCAACACTCTAATTTTTCATCTATTCTACTCTAGTCAAGGCATCTACGATCGTATCGATATTCGCTTTAAACATCGATATATACGTGTCCGAATCGTCCGCTGGACTGCCGAGAGCATCTGAATACAGCTCCCCGGCATTTCTCAGTGCGTGCCCGCGGCTTCCTGTCGCTTCGATCAGCGCCTCAATACTTCTCGGCGAAACCGAACTTTCCACAAATACAGCATGAATGTCTCTGTCGACAATAAAGTTGGCCATCTGACTGATGTCCCCAGTTCCGGCTTCAGTTTGGGTATTTATTCCCTGCAGCCCTACGACCTCAAAATTGAATTCTTCTCCAAAATATTGAAAAGCGTCATGAGCAGTGACCAGATATCGTGATGATTCAGGAACTTCGGCCACACGTGTTTCAATATAGGTACTTAGCTCATCCAGTTCCTTTATATAGGCTTCCGCATTTTCTTTGTAATGCGCGGCATTTTCCGGGTCATGTCCAATCAATTCCTCTGCGACATACCGGGTGACCTGTTTCCACCTGGAAACACTGAACCAGATATGGGGATCGACTGCCTGAGTATCCTCTTCTTCCAGTTCATGCAGAACCTTACTGTCTGCTATACCGTCAGCTGCCTTCAGTGTAAGCACATCCCGTTCACCCAGATGTTCAAATACCTCGGTGAATCGTGCTTCTAATGTCAGGCCGTTGTAGATGACGACCTCAGCTTCCCCCATAGCAATGATATCTGATGTCGACGGCTGGTAGTAATGGGGATCTACGCCGGGGCCCATAAGTCCTGTTACAGAAACGTGATCACCGCCGATCTCTTTAGCTAAATCGGTCAAAAATGATGTGGTGGTCACGATCTGGGTTTGATCGCTGCCTTCATCTCCGCTCTGGTCTGATTCGCTGCATCCCGCCAAGAAAAATAGTGCGGTTCCTATTATGATAAAAAGCAAATTCTTTTTCATTCATATCCCTCCTTCTCAGTTTCTTTGATATTGAAAATCAATGGTATTAGATATTATTTTTTAAGTTGCTTTTCGAACATTTTTAGTCTATCCTAAAAATATATTCAAGTCAACCAAATTAAAAATTTCTTTGATTTTGACAATCACTCGACAACTGTGGTAAAACTTAATAAGAGAGATAGCAAAGGATGGACTGACATGACACCAAATAAAGAAAATTTTATAAAAGCAATTTACGAACTGGGCGGAGATCACTCTGTCATTTCAAACAAAAAACTTGTAAAAAACTTATCCATTTCAGCCGCTTCCGTAACTGAGATGAATGCACGCTTACTGAAAGAAAACCTGATCAGTCATGTGCCCTACCGCGGCGTTAAGCTGACTGCTTCAGGCATACGCATCGCTCACCAGCTCATCCGCAAGCATCGCATCTGGGAGGTCTTTCTGTCTGAAAAGCTGGGGTATAACTGGAATGAAGTGCATGCCGATGCTGATCTGCTGGAACATGTGTCGTCCGATCTCTTGATCGAACGCCTGAATGACTTTTTAGACGAGCCGGAATTTGATCCTCATGGAGGCGTGATCCCCAATAAGGACGGATCACTTCCTGAAACCTCAGCCTTTCCCCTGACAGATGTCAGCACCGGCAGGCCGTTTACGATCAAGGAGGTCGACGATGACGAAGAATTCCTTAACTATCTGCTCGAAAAAGATATCCAGCTGGGCGACCATTACACATTGACTGATGTCGAATCGTTTGACGGCCCCCTCACTCTCGAGACACCTGAAGGCAGACAAATCCTCATCGGCCATAAAGCCGCGTTTAAGATCTTGGTGGATTATGTCGTTTGATGAGACATTGTCTTGAAGATGCTCTCTTCTCAATAGATACGAAAACAGAAAACAGCTATGATACTTAAACCATGAAGATTCAACCGCCTTTTCTTGTCTCTTATCCTCTGTTTTCTATAGTACGGGATGGACGACCTTTCTAGACGTAACCGGCATACTTTAAACATAAAGCCATAAGCTGCACGCTGATCTGGATGTTCCCACATGAATGGGCACCTCAGGCTGACGGGCAGCTTCTATTTTTTTCTTCTCAGGATCGAAGCATGGTATACTGGAACTACAGATTCACAGAAAGGACTATGATCATGACACCTGAACACCCTATTGAAGAACGCATCCCGTATCTTGAAGATCATGAATATACCGGAGATGATCTGGGCCTTACCTATACTCCAGAAAATTCCCTGTTTAAAGTATGGTCCCCTTTAGCGCAGCATGCTTATGTAAATATATACGAAACAGCTGATTCAGCAGAACCTCTATACAAGCGCGAAATGAAACTGAAAAACAACTGCTGGACTTTGTCTATCAATAAAAATCTTAAAGGATGCTTTTATACCTACAGTTTTATCCATAATGAGGCCGAAGTCGAAACCGCCGATGTTTACTCGAAAGCAGTCGGCTTGAACGGTAACCGCTCGGCCATCATTGATCTCAGTGAAACGGATCCAAATCACTGGTCAGCGGATGCCTATCGCGGTGTTTCATCTATCACCGATGCCTTGATCTGGGAAGTGCATACCGAAGACTTCTCCAGTGATGAACAGGCTACCTTCTCTCCTCAGAGCAGAGGAAAATATTCAGCCTTCACAGAAGAAGGTGTGACAGTGAACGGTGATCCGGATCAGCCGGCGGGTTTATCCTATGTGAAAGAACTGGGCGTCAACTATATCCATCTGCTGCCCGCCTTTGATTTTGAGAACGACGAAACTTCTCCGGCCTACAATTGGGGATACGACCCAAAAAATTATAATGTCCCTGAAGGAAAATATTCTTCAGATCCCAGCGATCCCAAGACGCGCATCAAAGAGTTCAAAGATATGGTCAGCCACCTGCATCAGCACAATATCGGCGTGATTTTAGATGTCGTCTTTAATCATACCTATACAACAGACGATGCCTGGTTTCAGCTGACCGTTCCAGATTACTACTACCGTCAGGATCACGAGGGCAACTTCACCAACGGTTCCGGCTGCGGCAATGAAACAGCCAGCGAACGCCGGATGATGCGCAAGTACATCATCGACACGGTCCTTTACTGGGCCGACGAATACCATATCGACGGTTTCCGTTTTGACCTGATGGGACTGCATGATGTGGATACCATGAACATGCTTCGTCAGACACTTGATGAAAACGGACATGCTGACGTCCTTCTGTATGGTGAACCCTGGAATGCCGGAAGTGTAGCCATTTATGAACCAAATAAACCTGCCGACAAGTTTCATGTCAATGATTTAGCTGACGGCATCGCTCTGTTCAATGATGAATTCAGGGATGCGATCAAAGGTCCAGTCTTTGATGAACGGGCCGGTGGATTCCTGCAGGGCGCCAACGGTTTCGAACACAGCGCTTATGCTACAGGTGATCTGGTAGCCAGCATCCTCGCCAATACGCAATCAGACGTCGGTCGTTTCAGACTGCCTGAAGAAAAACAGTGGGCACGTCACCCGGCTCAGGTCATCACTTACGCTTCTGCTCACGACAACCTGACCCTGTATGACAAACTGATGAAATCTCTTCAAAATGAACCGGACTATACGAGGGACGAAACGGTCATCCAGCTCAATAAAATCAATGCAGCTCTCTTGTTCACTTCTTTAGGCGGCATCTTCCTGCAGGCCGGCGAAGAGTTCGGGCGGACGAAGCTCGGTGACGAAAACAGTTTCCGGTCCTCCATTTCGATCAACCAGCTTCAGTGGGCTCAAGCCAATGAAAATAAAGATCTGGTGGAGTACTATAAAGGCATGATCGCGATCAGAAAAGCTTATGCACCACTCCGCGACCCTTCTAACAAAACGGGTGACGCCATCACTTTTTCACAGCTCAACGAAAATATGCTGGCTTATACTATCCCGAATACGCTTAAGAAAGGGGACTGGACCATGATGGCGGTGATTGTCAACACGACGCTCCATCCGGAAGAAGTCGAACTCAAAAGCAGTTATCCGCTCCCTGACGAATGGACCATAGTAGCTAACAGGCATGCCGCGGGTCTGTCTTCACTCGGCACCATCAAAGGCCATCGTATGATCATCAATCCGAGAGAAGTCCTGATACTGACTGCCTGATCAAATGATAAAGAAATCGGTTATTTAATTGTTCAGTTGAATAGCCGAAGAAAGGATGCTTCATGGATATTAAACAAATGCATTATTTCATTTCTATCGTCGAAACCGACTTTAATATGTCGCAGGCTTCAAAAACCCTTCATGTGTCTCAGCCGGCTTTAAGTCAGACTATTGCTGTCCTTGAAAAAAATGAGAACCTCACCTTATTTGAACGGGCACACGGCAGGCTGCAGACATTGACGCCTGCCGGAGAAGTGCTCTACCAGTATGCCAAAGAAATCGTTGAGAAATATGACGCCATGATCGAAGATCTGCAGCAGGAATCAGCACAGCTCAGAGGGAATATAAAAATCGGTATTCCTCCTGTGGTTATTTCAGTCGTCTTTCCGGAGATCTTACCGAAGCTGATTTCCTCTAATCCTGAGATACGGTTTGAGATCAAAGAAGCCGGGGCCGTCGAACTGAAAAAGGACCTGCTCCTTCAGGAACTGCCGATCGTTGTTCTGCTCCGCCCAACCGGACTGGATTTGGGATCTGTCGAGGAAGTGGTGATCAGGAAGGATACCTTGTCGGCATTTATGAGCAAGGGAAACCCCTTAGCCGAGAAAGAAAAACTGGAGTGGAAAGATTTACATAATCAGCCCATGGCTATTTTTGATTCCACCTATATGATCCATCATCAGCTGATGAACAAGTTTTCCAGTCTGCAGGTGAAACCGCAATTATATCTGCAGTCAGCGTCCTGGGACTTGCTGCTTAATGCGACGCGCAACTCCAATCTGATCACCGTATTGCCCACCCCTGTCGATTATTATTATTTTTCTCCAGATGTGGTGAGAAAGGATTTTGAAAGCCCGATATACTGGGAAGTGGTGCTGTGCCGCAGAAAGCAGAAACGGTATTCGCGCGTTGAAGATTTTGTGTTCAATTATATGAGAGATTACTATAAAGGTTAGCCGAACGGAAATGATCATTAAAGAAGGATAGGACGGCTGTCCTATCCTTTCATTTTGCATTTTTTGTTTACGGAGAAGATAAGTAGCGTGACCTTCACTGCTGCTTTTGAGTGCTGGAGGGCACGCGCGAGGCAATTGCGTGACCTTCACTGGCTCTTCTCACAAACAAAAGGCACACCCGAAGTTTTTACATAAGAAAAAACGAGTGGACCGTGATCTTACACAGTCCACTCGTTATATTATTTTTTCTAAATTACTTTATCTTAATACAAGCCCATAGAAGCTAAGATAATAGCCACCACGACCGAGGCAATTGGAATCAGTATCCCTACAACTGCGATATCCATGTAGCTGTCCTTGTGTGTCAAGCCAGTGATCGTCAACAGTGTCAAGACTGCTCCATTATGCGGCAGGACATCCAGACCACCGGATGAGATCGAAGCGACTCTGTGGAAGGCCTCGGCAGAGATCCCCGAAGTTTGTGACAGGTTATAATACTGTTCACCCAATGCTTCCAGAGCGATCCCCATACCACCGGAAGCAGATCCTGTTGCCCCGGCTAGCAGATTGACTGCTACTGAAAGAGAAACAAGCGGGGTACCTGGAATAGACATCAACGCAGATGTCAAGATAGCAAATCCGGGAACCGCCTGTACTGTGGTACCAAAACCGACCGCAGCACTGGTGTTCAGGATAGCTGTAACGGAACCTTTTGCTCCGCCGTTGATCGAACTTGATATTCCGATATGTCTGATTCTTGGTAAACTCAACAGCAGAATAAGGATGATACCTGCCAGCAAGGCTACGACGATATTCCATTCAAGCAAGTTCAATGTCACCAATACAGATAGAAGAGGAATCAAAGATAATAAAACATTTGGAGCTTCGTCTGATACTTCGACGACCGTATTATCTTTTGGTTCAACAAACAATTCACCTTTGTTTACTAACTTATTCTGTCTCCACATCAAATAGAGATAGCCGCCGATGGCCATAACTAAGGCAGCGGCAACACCCATGATCGGAGCAGCCGTTGGTGTGGTGAAGAAATAAGTCATAGGGATAAGGTTCTGAATCTGAGGTGTTCCAGGCAGCGCTGTCATTGTAAAGGTGAAGGCACCTAAAGCAATGGTTGCCGGAATGAGTCGTCTCGGCAGATTCGCTTCTCTGAATAAAGATAATGCCAGTGGATATACTGCGAATACCACGACGAACAAGCTGATCCCGCCGTATGTCAGTACAGCAGCGGATAAAAACACACCTAATATAGCTCTTTTTTCACCTAACACTTTTGAAAGGGTCAAAGCGATGGAACGTGCCATCCCTGTGTCTTCCATCAATTTCCCAAAGATGGAACTGAGCATGAATACGGGGAACCATGTCTGCAGGAACCCGACCAGCCCGGACATATAAATACCTGTATAGGCTTCCAATAAATCAAGACCGCCTGTCCATGCAACGAAACCGGCAGCAAGTGGTGCGACCCAGATGATCGAATAACCCATATAGGCCAGACCCATCAATATAATTAACCCGATAATAATACCTAATACTTCCACTTTTTGTCACTCCTTTTATCTAATAAGTACTCATTGGATACTGTAGGCTTTCCCTCACCTATTTGTTTTACTATTTAACAAGGAAACAGCGGTAGAAATAAACCCATTTTATTTCTACCGTTTCCCGAGTATGTTCACTGATTACTGTACGGTATACCCGCCGTCAAGAACAGAAGCCTGTCCTGTGACACCTTTTGCTTCATCACTTGCCAGGAATATTGCCAGGTTTGCGATTTCTGATACGTCAAGCAGACGTTTCTGAGGTACAAGCGGATAAATAACGTCTTCAAGTACACTTTCCAAAGGCACATTACGTGTTTTAGCCAAGTCTCCCAGCTGTCCGCGAACAAGCGGAGTATCTACGTATCCAGGGCAGATCGCATTGGCTGTAATGCCGTGTTCTGCTCCTTCCAGTGCGGTAACTTTTGTCAAACCGATAACACCGTGTTTGGCACTGTTATAAGCAGATTTACCGGCAAAGCCGATCAGGCCGTTGATCGAAGCCATGTTCAGGATACGCCCGAATTTCTGTTTCTTCATGATCGGCATGGCATGTTTTGTTGCCATGAATGGCGCAGTCAGCATGACTTTGATCATAAACTCGAATTTTTCTGTAGGGAAGTCTTCAAGTGGTGAAACGTGCTGCAGTCCGGCATTGTTAAGTAATACATCCAGGCGGCCGTATTTTTCGATCGTTTTATCGAACCCTTTTTTGATGTCTTCTTCATTCGTCACATCGACTTTGACGCCTATGCAGTCTTTGCCCTCGTCCTGCAGGCGTTTAACGACTTCATTCAATTTTTCTTCGTTAACATCTGTGAAGACAACTTTGGCACCTTTTTCCAGGAACTCCAGTCCGATCGCATGTCCGATCCCGCTTGCTGCACCTGTAATGAAAACAACTTTTCCTTCTACCATGTCTTATTCCTCCATTTATAGTTTTTTAGTTTGATTAAACTTCCATTTTTCTTAACTCTTTATCCACGTAAAGTTTTGCTCCGGTCGCTTCCTGCACCTCTTCGACTGTGAATTCGGGATTGATTTCAGTCAATACCAGTCCTTCAGTCGTGACTTTGATCACACCCATTTCAGTGATGATACGGTCCACTGCACCCTGAGCCGTTAATGGCAGGTTACATTCCTCCAAGATTTTGTGATTACCTTTAGCTGTATGTGCCATGGCGACGATCACTTTTTTGGCCCCGTTCAGAAGATCCATCGCTCCCCCCATGCCGGGAACCAGTTTCCCGGGAATCATGTAGTTGGCAATGTTCCCTTTTTCATCCACCTGCAGGGCACCTAAGACTGTCAGATCCACGTGTCCGCCGCGGATGATCCCAAATGAGGTCGAGGAGTCAAAGAATGCGCCACCCGGTTTGATGGATACGGGTATCCCGCCTGCATTGACGATGTTCGGATCCAGGTTTTCTTCTGTCGGCGTCGGGCCAAGTCCCACAAAACCGTTTTCAGATTGAAACATGACTTCGATATTATCCGGCACGTAGTTGGCTACCTTGGTCGGCAGACCAATACCCAGGTTGACGACCTGACCATGTTCCAGTTCTTTTGCGACACGTTTAGCAATAAATTCCTGCATTTCCAGTTTATCCATTGATTGCACCTCCATCTACAACATGATTGACGAAGACGCCGGGGGTGTGTACGAAGTTTGGATCGATGTCGCCGTTTTCGACCACTTCATCAGCTTCAACGATCGTTACATCCGCAGCCGCAGTCATCACGTTATTAAAGTTGTTTGTGGATCCTTTATACACCAGATTACCATTACGATCCGCTTTAGCGGCATGAATGAGTGCAAAATCTGCTTTCAAAGGTTTTTCCAGCAGGTAATCTTCGCCGTCGACCGTGACTCTTTGTTTGCCGTCTTCGACAAGCGTACCTAAGCCCGTCTTAGTGAGGATCCCCCCTAAACCGTATCCGCCGGCACGAATGCGTTCAACCAGAGTCCCTTGAGGAACGAGTTCGACATCGGTTTCGCCTTCGTTCATCTGACGTCCCGTTTCCTTATTTGTGCCGATATGTGACGCATACAGTTTCTTGACCAGCTTTTTAGCGATCAGCTTTCCTGAGCCAGTGGTGATCAGCCCTGTGTCTGTGCTGATCAGCGTGATATCTTTGACACCTTTTTCTATAAGAGCATCGATCAGCTTCTCCGGTGCCCCGTTGGCCATGAAGCCGCCGATCATCAGTGTATCGCCGTCTCTGATGTCCTTGATCGCTTCATTTATTCCTATTACTTTATCCATTCTAATCCTCCTATCGTTCTACTGTGACCGCAATACCCATTCCGCCGCCGATACACAGAGTTGCCAGGCCTTTTTTAGAATCCCGTTTAAGCATTTCATGAATCAGGGTGACCAGGATACGTGCGCCGCTTGCGCCGATCGGATGACCCAAGGCGATTGCTCCACCGTTGACATTGACGATGTCTGTGTTCAGGTCCAAGTCTTTCACAACACTTAATGACTGGGCTGCAAAGGCTTCGTTTGCTTCGATCAAGTCCAGGTCTTCCACAGACAGCCCAGCTTTTTTCAATACTTTCTGAGTAGCCGGGATCGGGCCACAGCCCATGATCGTCGGGCTGACGCCAGCACTAGCATAAGCTGTTAAAGTGACGAGAGGTGTCATGCCTAACTCTTCCGCTTTCTCCTTGCTCATCAGGATCAGTGCCGCAGCACCATCATTGATGCCTGAAGCGTTCCCTGCAGTGACTGATCCGTCTTTCTTGAAGGCCGGACGCATGCTTTGCAGTTTTTCAAATGTGGTACCGAATCGTGGGTACTCGTCTGTATCAACGACCACCGGCTCACCACGACGCTGAGGGACTTCGACTGGAATGATCTCTTCTTTGAATTTTCCGGCTTTGATCGCTTCTTCCGCTCTTTGCTGACTCGTCGCAGCGAATTTGTCCTGTTCTTCTCGTGTGAAACCGTACTTGTCGTTGATGTTTTCAGCAGTGATACCCATATGATAATCATTGAAGGCATCCATCAATCCGTCTTTAAGCATCGTGTCAACGACTTTCATGTCACCCATACGCTTGCCCCATCTTGCGTCTTCGATGACGTGTGCGGCATTGCTCATGCTTTCCGTTCCGCCGGCAATAATAACGTCAGCATCGCCGACCATGATTGCCTGGGCTGCCAGAGCTACTGATTTAAGACCTGATCCACAGAGTTTGTTTAACGCAAAGGATGGCACTTCCTTAGGGATACCGGAATAGATAGCAACTTGCCGGGCGACGTTTTGTCCCAGACCGGCACTCAGAATATTTCCGAAAATCAGCTCATCCACATCACCAGGATTCAGTTTTGCTCTCTCCATGGCCCCTTTGACAACTGCCACACCTAAGTCAACCGCTGAAACATTCTTAAAAGCACCACCGTGAGCCCCTATGGGTGTACGGGCAGCTTCCACAATAACTACTTCTCTCATCGTTTTCCTCCTATAAGTTTTTATGATTTATTATACTAGACTATATGCTGTACAATCTCTTTGTTTTTTAGTTGTAGTAATCGCTTACAAGTTAATAATAAAGGCCTTTCACAAACTTGTCTAACTGTTTATTTTTATAGGACATATAATAAAAACTTATATGTAAGCGGTTTATGTTTGCGTGATGAAAAACGCCTTCGATGCGAAGGCGTTCCTACTGGTCCCTTTGCTCTGAAGATCAGGCTCGGCTGCTGCAGAACTTCTTTATAGCGTCTCGAAGGGAAAGAGGACGGAGGACTCCAATCGATTTATCCGTCCGATAAAAGCCGCTGAATGCGTTGAACCACAATACATACGACTGATTCAAGAGCTCACTGCGCGTGGATGCACCAAATCAGTTCCCCTTTCGGCTTATTCCTCAGCTCATTCGTTTTTTGGAACCGAATCCGGGCTGATTCGGTCCCTCTGTTTATTTTTCAGTTTCGAACAGTCTGAATATGGACCCTATTCGGTTTATTCATCAGTTTTCCATTCACAAACAAGCTAAATACCGACTTTAGAAGCGTTTAGACAAGCACCGTACTCTTGGAGAGACTGCGCTCACGCTAGGGTATTTCGTCCTAACTCAATTCTCACTATGCACTGCTTTTCATATCGACCTGCTGATAAAAACTTACCGCAAGAGTGCATGCAGTAAAAAAGCCGAAGCGCTCGCTTCAGCTTTTCACATCATTATAGACCCCAGTATTCCTGCACCGGACCTTTGAACTTGGTTACAGGGTCTGTGGCCGGAACGAGTGTATCGTAGGCCCTTTTCTGCACTGCATCGTAATCTGAAGCTTCCCCGCGCTGCATGTCCGGTTGCTGTCCGTTCGGGTAGGCCCCGACTATTTTGAAGTCATCTGTCGAACCAGTCAGTTTATGGGCCACACCGGCAGGGATAAGAATGACATCCCCCTTATTAAAGGCGTATTCATCTTTACCCGGTCCTCCCAGCTGTACGGTCGATTGCCCGGCAATGCACCCCAGCACCTCATGTGTATTGGAATGGAAATGGTGATAGTCATAAATCCCGTTAATCCAGCCATTGCTGTAGCCATTGTCACTGAAAAAATCCAGAACGCTTTCAGGAGACTCCGATGTTTTCAGCAGATCCGTCAAAGCGTTGGGATAATAAAGGACCGGGAGTGGATGATTGGGAAAAGGCGGGTTTTCTTCTATTCTAATTGCTCGTGCCATCTGATCTTCCTCCTTTAATACTCTTTACTCTTTTAGTTTGTCATCGTGGCGCCGGAACTTCAACTGATAGCACTTCCTCCTCCGAATTTATTTATCACTGTCAATTGACTAAATAAAGCACTTTCAGTATTCTTATATTACAGCATTTAAGATAAAAAGGAGATTGATCATGGGACTATTTGATTTTTTCAAAAGTAAAAAAGATACACCTGATACGTCCGCACAAAATAATCTACAAGATAATGACCAGCACACCCTTAAACACGAAATGCAGATCACAGATAAAGACCTGAAGGCAGATGAAGAAACCGTTGACCGCATCGTCGAGAAAATGGTCGAGGAAGATCCTTTTAAAAACTTCTATTCCGACAAGACAAAAGATGATATGACCCCCCTGTCCAAACAGACCTATAAGTACGAAAACATTACGACAGTCAATGTTGATTTCGTAAACAAGGATAAAGGGAAAACACTGGTGAAAGTTGAAGGGATCACCCTGGGTTTTCTTCCGGAAGAGACAGCCTTGACCTTGCAGTCTTACCAGGATAAGTACCTGCTGACGGCTTTTGTATACGTTACAGGTGGTCCGTACATGGCTTACGATACTAGTAAAGAAACAGTTATCGAAGACGAAGTGCCGTTTGGACTGGATATATTCGTACAGTTTACTTAAAAGCAAAAGGAAGCAGGACCTTCATAGTGAGGGTCCTGCTTCCTTTAATAGATGTATCGTATAAGCCTTACTCGAGCTGATTCTTCCTGAGTACGTCCAATGAAGAGCACAATGGCACCACTCATACCTATTCTGTCGTGAGTACATCGACAGAAGGAAACTGAAGCACCGCTCAACCAGATTCCCCCTTAATTGATGGCTTTTTTTCTGAACAGCGCTGCACCGGCTGCAATAAACACCACAGTCAAGACCCCTGTGACAGCGAAGCTCTGTATGATTTCCCGGCCTGGTTCCAGACCTGTCAGCCACTGTACATTGCGTGAATTAAGCTGCAGAGGGCTCCATTCCTGTATCACCGGTACCAGTTCGCCGAGGAATAAAAGACCGACGAATCCCCCGACGACCAGCAGGGGGGCAAATGTCGTTTCAAGAACGACTGCCGCAAACAGCAATAACGCCAGCAGCATCAGGCCAAAGACATACATGCTGACCGTGGCCAGCAGCAGTCCCTCTGTTGAACTGTCAGGAAAATAGTAAAACGTATAGCCAAGCGTGATGAGCGCGCTCATCCAGTAAAACAGGGTCCAGCTTAAGTAAAGCATAGCCAGTTTAGCTGAATAGATTGAAAGTCTGGGCAGCCCTTTGGTCACCATGTGCACCAGCGTCCCTTTTTCATATTCCCTTGCCATTAGCGGACTGAAGACAAGGACCATGACGACGAGCCCCATCTGATTGACATTGGAGAAAAACTGTATCCATGAATCCACATGCGTCGGTTCCTGCAGGATGATCGTAATGTTCTCATCCATCAGACTTTCCAGCAGCTCTGGCAGGAATTTAGCAGTTAACGGACTGAGGATCCCAATAATGGCAAAAACGATAAAAAAGATGAACAATTTGTAGTTGCGTATATGTTCGATCAGTTCTTTTTTAATAAACGCCAGTGTCCCCCTCATTTGATCGCCTCCAGAAAAACTTCTTCCATCGTCGGTTCTTTTCTCTCGATTTTCTCCGGAACGATAGCCAGACGAGTGACGATATCCAAAATATAATGTATGGCCTGTCTGCCCTCTGTGGTTTCCCCTTCTATCGTCTGTCCGTTTTGAACAATATTAAAGACGACCGTCTCATCAGTCATTGCTTCTTTGACTTTGTCTGCTTCGTCAGACGTTTCGAGCGTCACACTCCATCGCTTCGAGGAAAGATGACCCTTCAGTTCACTCAGCGAACCTTGTGTAACGATTTTCCCCTGATCTAAAATAGCAACTTCGTCACAGACGGCTTCCACATCACTGAGGATATGTGTAGAGAAAACGACCGTCGTTTTTTCCTTCACCCTTTCCAGAACGGAAAGAAGCTGTTTTCTCCCGATCGGGTCCAAAGCAGACGTCGGTTCATCACAGATCAGAAGAACAGGATCATTGATCAGGGCCTGTGCGATACCAAGGCGCTGCTTCATGCCGCGGGAATAATTGCTGATACGTTTTTTTGTATCTTCCAGCCCTACCATCGACAGCAGGTCGGTGATTTTCTGATCGCCATCAGGGTAGGTAGTCCCACTGACATCCAGGCTCAACTGCATGTATTCCCGTGCCGTCAAAAACGAATAGAATTCAGGCACATCCGGTAGGTAACCGACAAAGCGGTTAGTCTTCGTGTCGCCATAGGTCACAGCTTCTCCGTTCACTTTCACTTCGCCGGATTCGGCTTTCAGAAGGCCCAGAACGATGTTCATTGTGGTCGTTTTACCTGCACCATTTTTCCCGATAAAACCGAAGACAGAGCCTTTTTCAACTGAAAAAGAGACATTGTCCAGCACGGTCTGACTGCCAAATGATTTCTTTAAGTGACTTATCTCAAGTACAGCCATCAGTCTTCTTTCCTTCCAAATACGAGGTAAAGGATCGGACCGATCGTATTCACAAAAATAATCACCAGCGCCCAGACGATTTTGTTGTTTTTATCCAAGCTTTCATTTTTAACTAGGTGCAGCAGCGCCGTTGTCATCAGTACCAGCTGCAACAGTAAAAGCGGAATAATAATAGGCAAATAGTCCATGATCTCAATTAACATTATCTCGTCTCCTTTAAATTTCGTTATGCATTAATTTAACCATGAAATCCCTTTTTTTACTAGGGACCAGAGACCGATTTTCGGTTGCACACAACCTTACTTTTTGTAAGCATACTGATTGCTTTTTTTTCAGAATTGAGAGAAAATAGAAGTTGTAAGATTAATAAAACTGGAGGAATTTAAACATGAATTATGCATACGAAGAAAAAAGTTCTCACTCATACCAGGACACACTGGACAAGTTGAAACAGGCCATCGCTGACAATTCTTTTGGCGTCTTATATGAAGTCAATCTGAAAGACAAAATCGAAGGTAAAGGCTTTGAGTTCGACAAGAACTTTACTGTGTTAGATGTCTGTAACCCTAAACTGGCTAAAGAAGTGTTGGACGAGCAGATCGAAGTCGGCTACTTCCTGCCCTGCAAAGTCGTTGTCTATGAAAAAGGCGAAGATGTTTACGCCGGTGTATTGAAGCCAACTGTCCTTATCGATATGGTGGGTAACGATTCGCTGCATGAGGCCGCTGCCAAAGTAGAAGACATCCTGACTAAAGCTGTTAAAGCTGCAGTATAGATCATACAAATCTGAAAGTGCCGGCGGGGCTTCCCGCCGGCACTTTTTCATCTTATTCGTACTCTGAACAGTCCGCCTGACAGGTCTTCGTCATCTTCATCATCTCTTGCCGTCGTGATGTAAAGAAACTCATCATACTTTCCGCCGATACAGCAGGACGTCACATTCGTTACTGGCATGGGAATCTCAAAAATCTTCTCTCCGGTGTCAGAATCCCACTTGCAGACTTTGCCGCCTCCGTATTCAGCGATCCAAATATCATCACATTTATCTACACACAAGCCGTCAGGTGTACTGTCTTCCAGTTGGATCAGCATGCGTCCATTAGCTAAACGTTTGGCTTCGGCATCATAATCGTATTTCGTCACCGTCTTTTCCGTCGAATCGATATGATAAAAAGCTTTGCCGTCGCGGGACCAGCCTAAGCCATTCGAAAGTGACAGGTCCTTCAAAATGACTTCCGATTCACCGTTTTCAACCACGTACAAAGCCGCCGCATTCTTGATGATGTCATCCTGTCCCATCGTCCCGACGAAGAAGCGGCCTTTGGGATCCAGCTTTCCATCGTTATACCTCAAACGGTCATCCGGATTGGGATGGGTCACAAACGTCCGCTCTCCCGTGTCAGGATCGATACGGTAGATGCCTGTTTTCTCAGCTGACAGAAGCATGCCTTCTTCATCAAGCACAGCTGCTCCAACTTGACCTTCCGTCTTGAATGTTTTCAGCTCTGTCGTCTGAATATCCAGCTGATAAATGAGTCCATCGGATATCGCTATAAAGTAAAGCCTTTCATTTTCACCATCCCAGAAAGGGCTTTCAATCAACGCATTGCCGGCGTAAAAGACTAATTCTGGTTCAAACATATCTGCCCGATACATATTGTCTTCTCCTTTCCCTTTGTTATCTCTTTCACTATACACTAGAAAGGAACAACATTTCTAGTTTTAGCTCTTATAGCGTTTATCTAGTATAATAGAAGAGAAGAATACAGCTTAGAAGGAGAAAAAAATGAATCATGAAAATCACACGATAGCTTATTATGCAAATGATCCAATCGATGTATCAAAACTCGTTGCGCTTTATGAAAGTGTCGGGTGGGTTGGTTATACTGAGCACCCGGAAAAAATGGAAAAGATTCTCGCAGGATCTCTCACTTATTTCAGCGCCTGGAAAGGTGACCAGCTGGTCGGGCTCATTCGAACTGTCGGCGATGATGCGTCTATTCTTTATATTCAAGACATACTCGTGCATCCAGACCACCAGCGTCTGCGGATCGGATCGGCTTTGGTCAACAAGGTTCTGGACAAGCATGCTCATATCCGACAGATCGTCCTGCTGACCGATGATACTGAGAAAACCCAGGCATTTTATACCTCCCTTGGCTTCCAGTCTTCAAAAGCACTTCACAGTGTGGCATTCATTAAAATGAGTTGGGAAGTCTGAGTCCCTTAACCTCTTCTGCATCACTATAAGATTGGGGAACTCTGTCTTTTCTTACCAACTCCCATTGGTGTTTTTAATTGAGCTGAGAAGCCTGGCATTGCGCACACTTACTCGCTGCCGGGTTTCTTATTAAGCTGGCAGGCGCTGCCCTACGCTTACTCGTTCACCTCAAACCTTCACACTGAGCTGGTAGGCCTAGCTCTGCGCTTACCAGCTTATTTGTCAGTCAATTATCGAGCTGGCAGACCCCGTTCCCCCTTTACATACTCAGAAAATTCCAATCGATAAATTGGCAGGCCTGGCACTGTGCTTACTCGTTCACTACAATACTGCCCATCGAGTGGGGTGACCCGGCTCTAGAATAAATTTCAGAATAATTCCAACCTCCTTTTAATAACTCCGCTGTTAAGCCATTTTGAAATATCAAAAATTTATGTTACGCTTATATAGGCAATTTAAGACTTTCTGAAATTTTCATGAAAAAGTACATAAAATCGGGGATACTCTTCCCGATTTTTTTTGCGGCAAATTTCTGACTGGTCAATAATAACGGATAAAATAAATTAAATGGAGGATTTGGATGAAAAGAGCAACGTTAAAATTAGTATCAATCGCTTCAGCATCACTGTTGATGGCAGCATGCGGGAGTGATGACACAGCTGCTGAAGAAGACACGACTGTTTTTGAAGAAATGGACTACACGATCACTGGTATCGAACCGGGTTCCGGCATAACCGAAAGCGCACGTAACACACTGGATATTTATGACAACCTCGAGGGCTGGGAGCTTCAGGAAAGTTCAACGGGCGGTATGATGGTTGAACTGCAGCAGGCTTATGAAAACGAGGAACCGATCATCATCACCGGCTGGCAGCCTCACTATATTTTTGAAATTTATGACCTGAAGATTCTTGAAGATCCCAAAGAGGGTTTTGGCGCTGCTGAAAACATCCACACGATGACCCGTACCGGTCTTGCAGAAGATATGCCTGACGCTACGGCCATTTTAGATAACTTTGCATGGGAAACAGAAGACATGCAGCAGATCGTCCTTGCCGCTCAGGATGTGTCCTTTGAAGAAGCCGCTCAGAACTGGTACGACGAGAATCAGGACCTCGTCAGTGAATGGACCAATGGCGTGCCTAAAAGTGACGGTCAGGAAATCGATCTGATCTCAATGCCATGGGATACTGAACGTGCTTCAGCGCATGTGATGTCATTGACCTTGGAAAATCATGGATTCGACGTCAACGTCACCAGTGTAGACCCGTCTGTTTTATTCCAGGCGCTGGCAGTTGGAGAAGCAGATGCCACCGTTACGCCCTGGTTACCCACCACTCACGGCGCCTTCATGGAAGAATACGGAGACGACCTGGTCGATTTAGGCCCCAACCTCCCAGGCGCAGTATCCGGGCTAGTTGTGCCCGCTTATATGGATATCGATTCCATTGAAGATATTCCTGCCAAATAACTAAAGAAAGCGGCAGCTATACCCCAACAGTATTGCTGAACATGTGAAAGGCTGCTGCTTTTCATGTGACTAACCGCTGATCGTATTATTTTATCAGAAATATCATTTATGCTATGCTTATTGTGTGCGTGTAAGCTTTCTCAGCAACCTCGCGGAAGGTAACTATTATTTATCAACATAGCCAAATAATAAATACAGGAGGAATTTTTATGAAAATGAAAACACCTATTAAACTTATTTCACTTGCATCAGCATCATTATTACTTGCGGCATGCGGCGGCGAAGATACCGCAGATGACAGTGATGCCAGCCTCGGCGAACAACTGGAATATACAATAACTGGGATCGAGCCGGGTGCCGGCATTACAGAAACGACTGAGCGTGCCCTTGAAGCGTATGACAGTCTTGAAGGCTGGGAGCTTGAGACCAGCTCGACAGCAGGCATGATGGGACAGCTGGATTCCGCTATAGACGGCGAAGAGCCGATCATTGTGACCGGCTGGACGCCTCACTATATGTTTGAAATGTATGATCTGAAATTCCTGGAAGATCCGGAAGGCGTATATGGCGAAGCAGAATTCGTTCATACAATGGCCCGTGAAGGATTCGAAGAAGATATGCCGGAAGCCTATGCTATTCTGGAAAACTTCTCCTGGGAAGTCGATGATATGCAGAGCATCATGCTGGAAGCGCAGGAAGTCGATTTCGAAGAAGCTGCGGCAAACTGGATCGAAGAAAATCAGGATACTGTTGACAGCTGGACAGAAGGCGTGGATGAAGTGGACGGACAGGAACTCGAACTCGGCTCTTTCCCATGGGATTCCGAACGTGCCTCTTCAGCTGTGATTTCTCAAGTACTGGAAGCACACGGCTTTGAAGTAACGGTCAATAATGTGGATCCTTCTATCCTCTTCCAGGCACTGGCTCAAGGCGAAGTAGATGTCACTGTCGCTCCATGGCTGCCAACCACACAAGGCGCGTACCTTGAAGAATACGGTGATGAGATCGTCGATATGGGGCCTAACATGGAAGGAACAGTCATTGGATTAGTTGTTCCAGAATACATGGACATCGATTCGATTGAAGATCTGGAACCGGCAGAGTAAACAAAATAGGACAAAAAGGTTCAGGAAATCACTCCTGAACCTTTTTTTATTCGACTATGCTGAGATACAGTTTGGACGTGACACGATAAATGATCCAGTAGATAAGTGAATAGCCCATAACGACACCTAACGTCGTCAGCGTGAACAGGGTATTGCTCGTGATGCCGAACAGCATCAGCATTTTCTGAACGATCGGATAAGCAAATGCCGTGTGCAGTGCTGCAGTCAGAATGGGCAAGGTGAACATCCAGAGTATTTGGGAATGTGTAGCCTGTCTGGTCGTCTCTTTATCCAGTCCGACTTTCTGCATGATCTGAATGCGCTCTTTGTCTTCGTACCCTTCTGAAATCTGCTTATAATAAGTAATGAGTACCGCACCGATCGTGAACAGTCCGCCCAGGAAAATACCGAGAAATAAGAACCCTCCGTTCGTACTGTACCAATCTTCCCGGTTACCGTCTCTGGATTCATAAAATAAGCCTACGGGGTAGTCGGTGTCTCTCAGTGATTCTTGAATGCGTGTGGCATATTCCGTGCTGTTCTGACTGTTTTCAAGCGACCAGAAAAAATCAGCCGAAAGCGTGACCGGATATTCCGCTAATTCACTATTACGCTGGTTCCTAAGTGTATCAAGAGTGCTGTCATCCGGCGTCACCAGCAGGATCGGATCGATAAGCTGACTCATTCCGTTCATGACCCCCGGCATGTCATTTATTTGCTTCAAATCGAACGTCTTATCGAACAGGGTGAGCGAGTCTCTGTTCAGATCAGGATCTGGGGTATAAAAAAGAAGGTCGTTCCCGCTTAACGTCACAGGCTCTTCAGCAAGTCTGTTATAGTCATCCATAGGCATGACCAGCACCATCAACGGTATTTCGCTGCCACCTTGAAAGTCCTGGAACGCCAGTGTGCTGCCTTCCATTTCTCCCCAAAGTGTCATATAGCGGAAATAATACTGGTCAGTCATCGTATAGCCTTCCTCGCTGCTTATCTCGTTCAAGTCACTTTGAACACTTTCTATCGTTTCTTTCAGTTCTCTGCTGCTCATCTCTTCATCTGTCATGACAGAAAGATTGTTTTCTTCCGGGAAACGATTGTTCAAGGTCTCTTCTGTCCCGGCGTAAAGCGTAACCGTCGTGGAGACGGCGATGATCACCATGACTGACAAGATACTGATATTAGCCAGACCGACAGCATGCTGCTTCATCCGGTAAAGCATGCCTGATATAGAAATAAACGGACCCGGCTTATAGTAAAAGGCCTTGTTGCGCTTGAGTGCCTTCAGAATAATAATGGAGCCTGCTGTATACAACAGGTAGGTCCCGATGATAACGAGCAGTACTGCGATAAAAAACTGATTGACCGCACTGATAGGGTTATCGATAGTCAGGGAAATATAATAACCCGCTCCAAGAGAAAGCAGGCCGATGACAAAAAGGATCGGGGAACTTTTCGGTTCTTTCTCCCCTTCTTTACCTCCTTTAAGCAAACGGATAGGATTTGAAAAGGTCACTTGTGCAATATTATAGAGGAGCGTCAACGTAAAAATACTTATGAAAAGCAACGCAGTCATGCCCGTCATCTCCCACGATGTGGAATAGCCCATCGCATTTGGGAGATCCAGCAGATAATTGAGGAACAGAAAACTCAAGCGCCCAAACAAGACACCGACCAGTAGCCCCGTAAGAATACTCAGGCCGCTTACCATGACGTTCTCAATGACTAAGATTCGAGCGACATGTCTTTTTTCAAGCCCCAGCACACTGTACAGACCGATCTCTTTCTTGCGCCGTTTCATCAGAAAGCTATTGACATAAAAAATAAATATAACGGAGAACACGCCGATGACTAGCGTCCCCACTTCAAAAAGAGATGGCAGCGCAGCCGAACGTTGTCTGACAAAGTCGTTGGTCATGAGACTGGCCATCATCTGAAACACAGCGACCGATAATATGGATGAAAGACTGTAAGGATAATAAAGCTTCCGGTTTGCTTTTATATTCCGCCAGGCCATTTTAGAGAAAAAACTTATTTTCATATCAGACACGTCCTTTAGATGAAACCAGGAGCGACTTCGAGATACTGTCAATAAAGACATCGGGGTCTTTCTGCCCACGATACAGTTCATGGTACACTTGACCGTCCCGTATAAAGAGTACCCGACTGGAATAACTGGCTGCCCGTGCACTGTGCGTGACCATCAGGATCGTCTGACCATTCTGATGCACATCCTGCAGGATCTCCATCAGATTCTGCGAAGATTTCGAATCCAGAGCGCCCGTCGGTTCATCCGCCAGAATGATTTTAGGCTGAGTGATCAATGCTCTCGCTACAGCAGCTCTCTGTTTCTGACCGCCGGATACTTCATAAGGGTAATTATGCAGCAAATGCGCAATGCCTAAACGTTCGACCAGCGGCTGCAGCGTCTTCTCCATCTCATCCACTGACTTTCTTGAAAGGACCAGCGGGAGCAAGATATTATCTTTTAAAGTGAAGTTGTCCAGCAGATTGAAATCCTGGAACACGAACCCGAGCTGCTCTCTTCTGAACCTTGAAACCTCTTTATCTTTAATAGAAGATAAAGGCTGGTCACCCAGGTACACTTCTCCCTCTGTTGCGCTGTCTAACGTAGACAGAATATTCAGCAGGGTCGTTTTTCCGGAACCGGATTCCCCCATCACCGAAATGAACTCGCCCTTTTCCACCGCAAAGTTCACGTCTTTCAACGCCTCTGTCCCTTTTGAACCCAATTTTGATGTGTAGATTTTCTTTATATGTTTAACGTCCATAAATGTCATGATCGTTTCCTCCTTAGCTATAGGCCTATCATACGTCAAACCTGGATTTCCAGCATTTATCTAAGCTTACAAAAACGAAAAGAACCTTACAGAAATGTAAGATTCTTTCCGATTCGACTGTCATTCAAACAATTCCCATGACTTCTCGCCGAAATCAATGACCGCTTTCGTTCCTTTGCCGATCTCAGATTCAATGATCAGCGTATGACCGAGCCGACGACATATTTTCCTGGACAAGAATAAGCCCAGTCCTGTCGACTTGCTGTGCAGTCTTCCGTCAAACCCAGTGTACCCTTTTTCAAAGATTTTCGGCAGATCCTCCTGCCTAATGCCGCTGCCGGTATCTTCGATGACCAGTGTCTGTTCATCTTCAAAGTATATTCGGATCTTTCCTGCTTTCGTGTACTTGAGACTGTTGGATAAAAGTTGTTCGATCAGCACTTCCAGCCATTTTTTGTCGGACAGGACCGTCTGCACCGAAGGGTTGTATTCCACGCTGATATCTTTATAGATAAAAATAACTGCATATTTTTTCAAAATGATTTTAATGACATCCGCAACAACTATATCCTCCAGCTGCAGTTCTTTCCCACTATCTTCGAGTTTCAGATAATTCAGGGCCATGTGGGTATAGTCATTGACTCGGATCAGTTCCTGCTCCAGACGAAGTCCGTCTTTGGTTTCCGGACTTTTCTGAAGGAGCAGGCTCATGGCTGATATCGGTGTTTTTATCTGATGCAGCCACAGGGTGAAGTAATCCATCTGCTCTCTGTCTTTTTCGACGGTTTCCTTCTTGAACAGCTGATACTCTTCATACAGCTCCTGGTACATTTCCTGATAAAGTGCATCGAGCGCATTGAGTTGCCTGTTTTTATTTTGTGTCTCTGATCCGAAACGGATGGAAACTGCCGCCTGGACACGGTTCAGATACTGTGCCCATTGCATGATCAGTGAAAGAGCAAAAAAGAATGACGACAGCTGCACACCATACCAGAATAAGGAAAAGGGACTTGCTGTAAAGAAGATAAGGAGAGCAAAAATAAACAGGATCGTTAAGAACAGAAAAAACTGTGGGGCGACTGATTTTATAAAAGGCCTGACCCAGCGTTTCCACCCCTTCTTACCTGATTGCTCATTCAAAAATGGCATAGCCGACACCCTTTTTCGTCAAGATGAAGTTGTCTTTCCCTACTGCCTTCAGTTTTTTTCTGAGGCGTGCGATATTGACCGCCAAGGTATTGGAATCAATGAACGCTTCGTCTTCCCATAGTTGCCGCATGATCAGTTCTTTCGAGACATATTCTCCTTTGTGTTTGAACAGGATCTCCATTATTCTCATTTCATTTCCTGTCAAAGAGGCTTTTTTATCCTTATAGATAAGGTTCAGCTCCGACGGTTTTAAAATCACTTGACTTGCTGAATAGAAATGATCAGTGTCAGAAAAATCATACGTGCGTCTTAGCATGGCCTGTATCTTTGCGACCACCACTGTCATCTGAAAGGGTTTCTGGATATAGTCATCCGCCCCCATCTGAATGGCCATGACCAGATCCATATCATCGGTTCGGGAAGAAATGAAAATGACAGGGACTTCAGACATTCTTCTTATTTCCTGACACCAGTGATAGCCGTTGCAGGACGGCAATTGAATATCCATAAGCACTAACTGGGGTTGTATTCGAATAAAATCATCCATTACAGCCGTAAAGTCTTCCTGCTTATGTACGTCATAGTTCCACTTGATCAGTTCTTCCTGCAAGGATGATGCGATCACATCATCATCTTCTACGATCATGATCGAAAACATGCAGATACACCTCCTGTTCCATATTACATACAGTATACCATGACCTTTATGCATAATAATCCGTCCACGGTCTCATTTTTTAGAAATACTTCCTCAGACCCATTCAATCTTGAAAGCGCTGTGCTATACTTAATGAAAGACTGAAGAAGGAGAATCAACCACTATGAACCATACATATGAAACACTGCGTATCAAGCTGGAAAGACTGGTCGAAAAAGAAAAATCTGCCGAAGAACGGTTCCGGGAAAACGAACGCCATCACAATGAGGCCAAAGCTGTTTTTCAGAGAGAAACAGCAGATGTGGAAAGACTGGAATCCCAGTCTTTCACTACCTTTTTAAGAACGGTGATCGGTACCCACGACAAAAAGCTTTACGAAGAAAAGCAGGAACAGATCCAGGCCAAGCTTAGACTGGATCAAGCCTCGGCTTTATATCTGGAATCTCGTGAAGAACTTACCCGGATCATCGATGAAATCAGTCTGCTTAAAGACGAACTGGATGCACTGAAAGAAAAACTGAGGGCGACTGATCCGACGTTCCAGGAAACCCTTTCCCAAAAAGAAGAACAGCGTCTCGTAATGGAAGCCGAGATCCGTGAAATCAATGAAGCGCTGAACGCCGGCCAGAGTGTATTGAACAGTCTGGACACGACCCTGGAGAAATTGGAATCCGCCGACTCTTTAGCCACCTGGGATATGTTCACCGACAGCTTCCTCGTTGATATGTTCAAATATGACAAAATCGACAAAGCTGAAGAAGAACTCTTTTATCTGGAGGGATTGATCGACCGCTACAAGAAAGAACTGAAAGACGTCGATCTGCATAATGTCCTGGATTACGAAAGTCTCGGTGAAATGAGGCGGATATTCGACGTTTTCTTTGACAACATTTTTTCTGACTGGAGCACGAAAGACACGATCCAGCGTAATATGAACAACCTCGACAAGATCTATATCGAAGTCGACCGCATTCAAAAACAGCTTCAAGCTCGCCGTTCGATATTAGAGAAAAAGCTGGAAGAACTTCAGTTATATTATTAAAGGCAAACCGAACAGCGGGTGCTCTCAGTTATTGTTGAGAGCGCCCGCTGTTTTGTCTGTTTATGATGGTGAAACTGACCTATAGAGGTCAGTTTCTTCGTGATTAAAGCAAGTGATTAAAGCTCGTGATCATGTTTATCAGAAAAGTAAGCCTCTTTAGCGTACTTTAAACCTTTATCAAAACCGGTATTCTTCTTACTCACGGATTTATTCTCATTGAGTAGATCCAATAGGCGCTTTATTGGCATTGCTCAGACGCATTTTAGCCTGAGTACGTCCAATAGGCGCTTCATTGGCATTGCTCAAACGCATTTTGGTCTGGGTACGTCCAATAGGCGCCTCATTGACAGTGCTCAAATGCATTTTAGCCTGAGTACGTCCAATAGGCGCCTCATTGGCATAGCTCAAACACATCTTAGCCTGAGTACGTCCAATGAACGCTTCATTGGCATTGCTCAGACGCATTTTAGCCTGAGTACGTCGCCTGTTTGCTGCTGTGAGTACTCAACGTACTATTGCTACCCGATTTATTCTGTAAGATTCACCTTCTCAGATAAAACTGAACGCGTAAAATCCTTACCAGGGCAGCGGACGGCCTTTGATTTCTTCGATCCAGAGTCCTCTCAAATCCTGAACCATCTTTTCAGGAAGCAGATCCTGCGAGGCTGAGAGATTATGCAGCAGCTGTTCGCTGTTTCTGGCTCCCGGTATGACTGTGGATACTTCTTTATATGACAGGACATACTGTAAGGCCACTCGGGTCATCGAAGCGTCTTCCCCAATAATCTGGCGCACTTTGTTTACCAGTTCTGAACGTCGCTGGATATCTTCCCTGCTCCAGCGGCTTCTGATACCATCGAACGAACTGTTTTCGTCATATTTCCCTGTCAGCCAGCCCGAATCCAGCGGCACTTTGACGATGAGGCCGACGCCTTCATTATAAGCACGGCTCATGGCTTCAAGGGGTTCTTGGTGAAAGATGTTGAACATGACTTCAATGATCTGACTGTCTGTTTTATCAAGGAGCTGGTTGACTTCTTTACCTGTATCGACAGAAGCCCCATACGCTTTGATTTTTCCTTCCTTTTTAAGTTTTTCAAGCACCTGAAACTGCGGAGACTGCTGATCCAAAGCCGATAAAGGCGGATTGTGCAGGAGCAGACTGTCTAAGTAATCGGTATCCAGTCTTTTCAGACTGCTTTCAACCGAAGCGATCAAGTCGTCCGGATCAAAACTCTGTTCATCATTCGCCTGATGTCCGCACTTACTGCTGATAACGACTTGTTCTCTGTTTTCTTTCAAAGCCTTTCCTAAAAGTTCTTCACTTTTTCCCAGACCATAATTCGGTGCTGTGTCAAAAAAGAAACAGCCGTTCATATGCGCTTCATGGACCAGACGGATTGCTTCGTCATCACTCATCCGTCCCCAATCGTTCTCATTTCCCAACTGCCAGGCGCCAAAACCCACTTCTGACACTTCTATCCCTGTATTTCCCAACATACGCTTCTTCATTCTCTTTTCACCCCTAATATTATTTACTATCTACTCTTTATGATACCGCTCATCTTCCAGTGAATCCACTCGGACACAGCAGAGACGTTTCAGTCACTTACCTTCATAATGATTTTCCCTGTATTTTCATTGTCTTCCATCATGCGATGCGCTTCCGGCAGCTCTTCAAAAGGAATCACCACATGGATGACCGGTTTCAATTTCTTTTCTTTAAAGAAAGGCATGACGACTTCAGCGAATTCCTGTGAGAGCTGAGCTTTATAGTCATCGCTTCTTGGTGTGAGCAGAGTGCCTTTAAGAACGATCCGCTTTTTCATCACGTCGCCTAACGACACTTTATCCACTTCGCTTCCACCAAGCGTCCCAATGAGGATCCACCGCGCATCCACTGCACAGCTTTCCAGATTCATCTTCCAGTATGAGCCCCCCACAAAATCTAAAATAACATCTACGCCGATCCCTTCCGTCACTCCACTTATACGTTCTGCAAATGACTCTTCCTTATAGTTGACTAACACGTGTGCGCCGAGTTCTTTTGCCTTTTCCAGTTTCTCAGGATGACCAGCTGTGGCAAATATCGTTGCCTGACTCAGCTGGCTCGCCATCTGGATCGCCGCCGTCCCCACACCGCTTCCTGCGGCATGGATCAGGATTTTCTCTTTTTCCTTCAGTTCACCCAGCCAGTACATCGTCTGATAAGCAGTCAAAAAGACTTCCGGGATTGCAGCTCCTTCTTCAAAAGTCAGTTCATCCGGCAGTACTATTGCCCGTTCATCCGGCATGGTGACGTATTCCCCGTAACCGCCGTGATTGACCAGCCCGCACACACGAGTCCCGGCATGCAGCTTGGAATCGGTCGACTGGTTTTCGACGACCACTCCACTGACTTCAACGCCTAAGATCGGATAAGGTTCTGTCAACGCTGTGTTCTGTCGGGTCAATGTATCCGTACGGTTGATACCGGCCGCCTTGACTTCGACAAGGAGTTCCCCCTGCTTCGGTACAGGCTTCTCCACTTCGATCTGCTGCAGGACTTGTCTGCCGCCTGGTTTTTCAATGCTCCATGCTCTCATCACATTCATCCTTTTCTTTCACTCTGTTTAAAAAATCTTCAACGTCTTTCGGTGTGCGCAGCCAGATCACTTCAGTCTCGTCAGAAAGCTGCTCGAGCTGGTCAATGATTATTGGGCGCTGGTCGAGGGGGAACCGCCAGATCCATCTGTAAAAAGCCAGATCGATATGTTCCCTGTTGCCTTCGTGCATGTCCGGGCGTCTTTTATTCCGGTACTGAAAAGCGCGTTTCATGACCCGATAAAGACAAAGCGTGCGCTTGAAGTCCAGGAATATGACCGTATCGGCCGCTTCGATCCGGATATCCAACGTCCCACCATAATTGCCGTCAATGATCCACTCTGGCCGTTTAACCAGAACTTTTTGGATAACACGCTGGTCCTCTTTAGATATAAGCACCCAGTTCGGTTTCCAGTGCAGCACGTCTAAATGATATACAGGCAGACCTGTCTGTTCTCCCAAACGTCTGGCCAGCGTGGATTTCCCCGCACCCGATGAGCCAATGATCGCGATTCTTTCCAATGATACCACCTCATTTATCCAGTATACTAAAGTCAGGCCCCTTACTCTAATCATACTCATTGTCAGAATCATTGACAAAAAGAAAGGTTCTGGTACACTTGAATCAGTTCGAATTAGAGATAAAAAAGGGTGGGTAGAACAGCTGGTCGAACGGTGCTGGCATTAAGAACTTGGCCATCAAAGGATTCGGTGGCTCCATACTGTATCCTACCAGTCCGAAAGAAACTGGCCTGCTCGGAGATTCACTCAAACTGCCGGAACAGTCCGAAGCAAAAAGAACAGAACGAGAGATAAACCTCATACCATTAACCCATTAAGGAGTGAAGATCAATGAAACATATTTTCAAACAAGGTACAGACTTGACGAACACGACCCTTCTCCTGCTTCACGGCACAGGCGGTTCAGAGGAGGATCTGCTTCCATTAGCTGAACGCATCGACCCGAAAGCCAATGTCCTGAGCGTCCGAGGAAACATCAGCGAAAACGGCCTGTCCCGCTATTTCAAGCGTCTAAGACCGGGTGTCTTCGATGAAGAAGACCTGAAAGTCAGAACACATGAACTGAACGACTTTCTGGATGAGGCGGCAGATGAATATGGCTTTGACCGAAAACAGATCGTCGCTATCGGCTATTCAAATGGGGCCAACATTGCCGGAAGCCTGCTGTTCCATTACAGTGATGCCCTGACGGGGGCGGTCCTGCACCATCCGATGGTCCCTCTAAGAGGTTTGCAGCTTCCTGATTTATCAAAGACTCCTGTCTTTATCGGGGCCGGAAAGAACGATTCGATCTGCCCGTCAGAAGAATCAGAAGAACTCAAGCAGCTGCTCTCTGAAGCCGGAGCTGACGTAACTTTGCATTGGGAAAATCACGGTCATCAGCTTACCGGCACAGAAATCGATGCCGCAGCAAACTGGTATAGAAAACAAAAAAATCGCCTGGGTTAACAGGCGATTTTTTCTTTCTCTTTTTTACATTCCGGTTCTGACGATACGCGCTCCAAAAGGAAGCAGGGCAAGTTTAGCCTGCTTAAAATGCTGGAGCCCAAAGGGGATACCGACAATGGTCAGGCAAAAGGCCGCCCCCATCGTGACTTCTTCGACAACAAGAGCAAAACCGCCGAGAACGAGCCACAAAACGTTGAACATAAAAGAGACTCCGCCATGTCCAAATTCAATATCCTTACCAAAAGGTGCAGCTGCCATCGTCGAGAATTTGAAACACTGTCTGCCGATTGGCAAGCCCACGATCGTGATCGACCAGAGCACACCCAGGATCAGCCAGGTTAAGAAACTGACAAACCCTCCTAAAATAAACCATACGATATTACCTAATAACTTCAAATCCTTCTTCCTTTCATAATAAGTCAGCTGATCTGAGGTGGACGTTCATTCTGGTTGTTGGATTCCTGGAAATCAGAGTGCTGCCACTGGTACAAGTATTCAAAATCTTTTTCATCCAGTTTGAAATCAAAGATATCGAAATTCTCTTCAATGCGGTACATATGCGCGGACTTCGTCAACGGTACCGTATCCAGATCCAGACAGAAGCGCAGTAAAATCTGGGCCATGGTTTTATTGTACTTGTTCAGCATCTCTCGCATGCGATCCTCTTTTTTCAATACATTCAGCGGATTCAGCGGGGAATAAGCTTGGACAACGATATCGTTCTTTCTGCAGTACTCTCTCAACTCGTCCTGCGTGACGCCTGGATGAATAAGCATCTGATTGACCATCGGTTTGATCCTTGCATGATCAACAAGGTTTTCTAAATGATTGATGGAAAAATTGCTGACACCGATCGCTTTCAGTACTCCCTCCTCATACAGTTCTTCCATTGCTTTCCACGTGTCGATATTATCTTCTTCCCAGTCTTCCCCGTGTCCTTCGACAACAGGCCAGTGAATGAGATAGAGGTCAAGGTAATCCGTACCCAGTTTTCTCAGTGATTCTTCCACTTCACGTCTCACGTTATCATACCCATGTGCACCATTTCTCAGTTTACTTGTTAAAAAAAGTTCTTCTCTTGGAAAGCCGCTTTCCCTAAGTGCGTCTCCCACGAGGTCTTCATTCTGATAGGCGGCCGCATTGTCAATATGACGAAAACCGACTTCTATTGCTTTTAACACCGATTTAACGGCTTCATCTTCATTCGTGTTCTGCCACATGCCAAACCCCAACACCGGCATTTTAAGTCCATTGGCTAAAATTACATTTTCCATTCCAATTCCCTCCGCTTCCTGAATCCTGACTTGATTTGTGCAAAGTCTATCTATAACTAGTATACTATAGATAAAGATTCTATCCTATTAACACCATTCAAACATCTAATAGAATTTACAGGGAGGAAGAAATATGTCATTAATTGATGAACTGACAAAAAAGCTGGAGGCAAAGCAGGATCGGCTTATTGAAGTAAGACGCTATCTTCACGCACATCCCGAACTGTCATTCCAGGAAGAACAGACAGCCGCTTATTTAAAAGATTTTTATAAGAATGTCCCTGTCGACAGCATCGAAACAGATTTCGGTGGGAACCGCGGGGTAGTTGTAAATATTAAAGGCGGAAAGCCCGGTCCACGACTTGCATTACGTGCCGACTTCGATGCCCTTCCCATTCAGGAAGAAACCAACCTGCCTTTCGCTTCCCAGAACAAAGGTGTCATGCATGCCTGTGGTCACGATGGACACACAGCCTATATGCTTATCCTTGCTGAAACATTAGCCGAAATGAAAGACCAATTGAATGGCTCAGTCAGGATCATCCATCAGCCAGCAGAAGAAATGCCGCCGGGCGGGGCC
Source organism: Alkalibacterium subtropicum (assembly GCF_900112455.1). Taxonomy (GTDB): domain Bacteria; phylum Bacillota; class Bacilli; order Lactobacillales; family Carnobacteriaceae_A; genus Alkalibacterium; species Alkalibacterium subtropicum. The sequence goes on from NZ_FOLT01000002.1 coordinate 146,226, forward strand.
AAAAGCATGGTCGAAGCCGGTGTGTTGAACGATGTGGATGCAGTCCTCGGCATTCATGTGATGTCGGCTATGGAAACCGGAAAAGTATATTACCGCAGTGGCCAGACACAGACCGGACGAGCGAAATTCAGCCTTAAGATCCAAGGTAAAGGCGGTCACGGGGCCATGCCTCATACGGCCAATGATGCTATTGTCGCCGCAAGCGCCTTTGTCATGAATGTGCAGACGATCGTCAGCCGCCGCATCGATCCCTTTGACTCAGCCGTGGTCACGATTGGTTCCTTTGACGGTAAAGGTCAGTTCAACATTATCAAAGACGCCGTTGAACTGGAAGGAGACGTGCGCACTCTTTCTTCCGAATCCAGAACACAAGTGGAAGAGGAAGTAAGAAAAATCACCAAGGGGATCGAAGCGATGTACGGCGTCGAGGCTCAGCTGGATTATGTGAATGACTACCCCGTCCTTGTCAATGACGAAGACGTCACCTTAAAAGTAAAAGAAGCGATCGAACAGGCAAATATACCTGAAATCAATGCCGTTCTGGAAACAGGCCCGATCGCTCCTTCGGAAGACTTTGCCTATTATCTTCAGGAAAAACCCGGAACGTTCATTTATGTCGGTGCCAAGCCTGAAGGTAAGGAAGGCTTTCCGCACCATCATCCTAAATTCGAAATCGATGAACGCAGCCTCCTCATCAGCGCCAAGGCCATGGCCGCAGCCGTCGCTTCCTATCTGGGATGAATCCTTCATAAATCAAAAGCTCTCAAACGTCATGTTTGAGAGCTTTTTTGTGTGATCATCTTAAAAAATACGAGATGAGTTACAAGGTCTTTCTGCTGCATATATCAGCATGGCAACCTATTATCTATTTGGTATACTGAGGAAAGTTATGATCAAAAAATTCAAATCGGAAGCATGTTCTTCGGAACATGCTATCTAAAATATAAATCATTGCAATAAATACTCTCGGTCGTGACTACTGGTGCTGAATTTACTGTATTCGGTAGTTTTCAGTACGTATAAGTACTGAACCTACCGAACTCAGGTATGTTCGACACTTTGAGTAAATACTACACCTACTAAGTGTCGAAGTTTGGCTTAGTTCGACACTTAGAGATGAATGAAGAAATCTTAACTACCGAAATCGACTATATTCGGCTATTAGATATGAACTATCATTTTCTATCTACCGAACCTAAGGTATCTTCGACACTTAGCAGCCTGTCTTATCTCAGAACTTACCGAACTTCGAGCACTTCGGTAAGTTCCACCTTCAATCCGTTTCCTAAGTACCAAAGTTACATAATTTACCTGCTTTTGTTTAGAAGCAGAAAAATAAAGATTTAATTTTGAATTTTTGACAGATACACGGCTTTATCCTTGTATATATAAGTGAACGAACAAAGGAGGGGAATAGTTTGGCAGAAGATGAATGGATAATCAGAACAATCAAAAAACGGAACGAGCAGGGTCTTGAAGAGTTGATCCATAAATATGGCGGACTACTAAAAGCCATTATCCAAAAACAACTTTATGCACTCCCTGGTCATCAGGATGAATGCTTAAACGACGTTTTTCTGGCCGTCTGGAACAACATCGAACAATACGATGTATCAAAATCAAGTTTCAAAAACTGGATAGCTGTTATTGCAAGGTACCGGTCTATCAATACACTGAAAAAATACAAGAACGAGTTAAAGACTGTTAGCTGGGAAGAAGCGCTGGAAACAGAATATGTACATAACGACAAACCCTTATCTCAAGAATTATGGGAAATTAAACTGGAAGAATTACTTGCTCCCCTTAACGAAAAAGATCATAAGCTATTTAAAGATCTCTTTGAATCACAAGATTCGACTGACGTGATTGCTGAAAAACATGGGTTAAGTCGAGGCGCTTTGTACAGCCGTTTCTCTCGGGGCAAATCAAAACTAAGACGACACTTCAAAAAGAGAGGAGAGTCAAGAAATGAATAATGATAAAGAAATTTATCGCTTACTTAATAAAATCAAGCTAGATACGAGTAAATACGAAGAGCGAACTTTATCCGAAGCAGAGAAAGACGAACTCCTCGATTCTGTAAAGCACAGATTCGACCATTCATCCACTGAGCAACCGAAAACTTCCAGCTGGAAAAGACCTGTCCTGTTAGTTGCCGCTGCACTTTTTCTAGCGTTTCTAGGTCTTCAGACACCTGTCGGCCAGCGGGTTCAAGCGGCTGCCTCCTCTTTCTTAGAAAGCTTCCGCTATACCATCACTGATGCTTTAGGTATAGAAGAACGGACAACTGACGATACAAGTATAGACGTCGATCAGGTCCAGACGATTGGAGATGCTGAAATAAAAGTTGAGGATATGCTTATTTTCGATGATTTATTACTCATCAACATACTCGTTGATTTGGGAGAGTCTTTAGAAGACTATCATTTGGGAGGGATAGAGAATAAAATTCTTTCTATAAATGGAAAAGAAGTCACCGACTCAATGTTAAGTTACGGAACAACAGTCAGCGAAGACGAGGCTGTTCATAACCGAATATTAGTTATAGACCTCGATGAGGATTTTTCAATGACCGACAATTACAACATAGAACTAACCTTGGAAGATCTTTTCATTACTGATATGAAAGACACTGCCAAAAGAGACGAACGTGTACCACCCGTTGAAGGGAGAGCTACATTTTCTGTTGATACGACAAGGGAAGGACTACAGAAACACACAAATAGCTATTCGATTAATCAAGAGTTAAACACTGATCTCTATGGTTATTCCATTAAAAGCTTAAACACACACCCACTCTTCAGTTTCATTGAAATAACTTCAGGCGACTGGACCGATATACCGTTTGAAGTAATTGAAATACGCGGAGAAGATAACCGGGGTAATGAGCTACTATTTACTCAACACAGCTACACGTATAACGGAGCTGAGACTCACTATACTGGACGGCTTGCCCTATCTGAAGAAGATTCTGACATTACCAGTGAGCAAATGCTGGAATCAGAAGAACTTCACCTCCAGTTTTATTCTGCCGAGTTTCCAGAAGATGCGGGCATGCTAGACTTCTCTTCTTATGGCGACCCATTCACGATCAAACTGAATCAGTAGTCATAAGCGTATCGTGTCAATTATAGGCATGATACGCTTTTGTACGTTAACTAATTCATTCTATTTATTTCATTAAGTCCAGGTTTATCATGATTCGTGTCTATTTCAGACAATGAGGTAGTTCGCAATTCGACACTAAAACTAAGTACATGAAGAAGCAGCCGGACAATTCGCCAGGCTCGAACTGGCGAAGTATCTGAAAAATGAATTAGAAAATATCTAAAACGGTCAAAGACACCTCTAGACGTTTAGAGGTGTCTTCTTTATTAATTAATTATATTCTGTGGTTGACCCTTCAAGAAAGCCAGTGTGTTATCAAAGGCGATTTCAGCCCGTTTCACCATGGCTTCATCGGTCAGGTAAGCCACGTGCGGCGTCAGCACAGTATTTTTCGCATGCAATAGCGGATAGTCCTTAGGCAACGGCGGCTCCATATCGAAGACGTCAATGCCGGCACCCGCCAGTTTTCCTTCATTCAATAAATCTGCCAGGGCCTGATTATCAATGATCGGTCCCCGGGCACAGTTGATGAGTACGGCAGAGTCCTTCACTCTTTCCAGCTTTTCTCTGGACAAAAAGTTTCGTGTTTCGTCATTCATCGGTAAGTGGACGGATACGATGTCACTTTGTGAAAGGACATCATCCAACGACAAGTAGGTCAGTCCCAACTCCTTCGCGGCTTCTTTTTCCGTCCGATTATAGCCGATGAGTTTTGCACCGAAGGCTTTGAATAATTCCGCAGTCCTCAGACCTATATTACCTGTCCCAATGATGCCCACGGTCTTGCCTCTGATCTCGTTCCCCTGAATCATACCAGGAAACGACTCTTTCCTAATCTCTTTGTCTCCTTGTGAAATAGACCGGTACAAATCCAATGTCAGACCAATGACCAGCTCAGCCACTGACTGGTCGGAATAGCCGGCTGCATTAGCTATTTGGATTCCTTTATCTTGCGCGGCTTCCTGTGCGACGTGGTCTACACCAGTAAAAGCGACGTTGATCAGTTTGGTCTCTTTCAGCTGTTCCACGACTTCTTTTGGATACGGATTATTGGCGATCATCACCACATCTGCAGCCTGACTGCGTTTCAGCAGTTCATCGGGATCCGTTGTTTTCTCCTCAAAATAAACGAATTCATGACCAGCTTCTCTGATGGGTTGAGCCAATTTATCTATCATATCTTTTGGGACTCTCAGTGGTTCCAGTAAAGCAACTTTCATATGTTTCTTCCTCTCGTGTCGATTCTCTATCTTTACAAGTCTTTTGTTTAAAGCATTTCTTCGGCCAGCAGTTTATAGGCATTCAGACGCTGAACCTGTGAATGGGCAATACTGCATATCATCGCTTCCTGAAAGCCGTATCTTTCCTGATCAGCACATAGTTTTTCAGCAACCTCTTTGGCCGTACCGACTAGATGGATCTCACGATTCGTCCGAATCGCTTCCTCTTCATCCTCATTCAGTGGATAGTCGCGTGCCTCTTCAGGCGTCATCAACGGCGACATGCGGCCCTGGCCCAGTCGGATACGAGCGATATCCTGAGGTTTCGCCTGAAACTCGGCTTCTTCTCTCGTTTCAGCCACGGTCACCAGATAAGCGACACTGATCTCCGGATTTTCCATAAATTCAGAAGGCACGAACCGGTCCCGGTATAAGTCAAAATTCTCTTTACGCATCGCTCCAAGCATGAAGAACTGGGCAAAGGAATAACCAAGACCCTTCTGTCCGGCCTGAATCGCACTGTTCCCGCTCGAACCAAGAAGCCAGGCTTCCGGCAAGGTCACATTCTGCGGTGAAGCGGGCGTTTTGCTGTATAGCGTTTCATCAGGAACGACATCTTTGATCAGATCCAGAGTAATATCCAGTTTCTCATATAGATGATCAAAATCCGGATTATTTCCCTGGGCTAGTGCATAGATGGCATTCTGGTCACCTCCCGGCGCACGACCGACCCCATAGTCGATCCGTCCGGGAGCCAGAGCACTTAACGTTTTGAATACCTCAGCCATTTTAAGTGGTGAATAATGCATCAGCATCGTCCCGCCGGTACCTAAGCGGATGCGGTCGGTTTTAGCCGCCAGATACGCCGTCACAACTTCAGGCGCCGAGCTGGCAAAACTTGGACTGCCATGGTGCTCCGCCATCCACATGCGGTAATAACCCAGCTCTTCTGTAAACCGGGCCAGCTCCACCGCTTTTTCCAGCGCTTCCTGAGCCGTATACCCGCTCGTTATCGGTGCCTGATCCAGTACACTCAATCTCATTTCCATCGTCTTCCTTTCCATCATCATTATCCCTACTATATCATTTTAAATCAGAAGTATCTCACTGATTCAACTAATCATACCTCTTTATGAGAAAAGGGCTCCTCTATCCTGCAGAGTAGAGATCCGTTTTAGCTGCTGAACCCCGCTCACATGCTGAGTCGTCACAAGTCAAATAAGTTTTTACTACCCGTACCGTTTCAAGGTTGAGTCGGTCCTATATTGACCCTGTATGTCCCTCTCAACCTTTTCTCCTCGCCCAGTCGTCCCTAAATCGTTAAGGTAGCGCCTGCCCAAGCTCTTTTATTTTTGAGCAGTCACTAGAAGGGCCTTGTTTTAGCTGCCCAGAATAAATTTCCTTGTGAGAGGTCACTACATCACACTTTTATGACTAACCGAACCCGCTCTACTCTCTGACCGGTCACTATATCCCCTATATAGGACCGGCTCAAACTGAATTAATCCTCAGCAGTCAGAATGCATAGCAACACTGCCCCACTCATCGCTCCGTGATCATCCCGTGATCACTACATAGTCCAAAAAATACAAAGAAAAGATCAAACCTCTTTATAAATGAAAAAAGTCTCCATCTCAGGAGACTTTTCCTAGCTGATCCCTTAGCTTTCAAAAGAATCTTTATATTTACTGAAAAAATCGTAATAGCTCCTCACATGTTCCAGCTCCGTCCACTTTCTGACAGTTACCGGTTCCGAGTCCAGATCGTAGACTTTAGCTCCTTCCAGGGAAAGCAAGAACGGCGAATGGGTCGAGATGATAAACTGACAGCCGAAAAATCGAGCAGAGTCTTCAATGAACTGTTTCAGTTCCAGCTGTTTGTCCGGGGACAGACTATTCTCGGGCTCATCCAATAAGTACAAGCTATTCTCATCCATCTTTTCGATAAAATAGCGGAAGGCACTTTCCCCGTTGGACTGTTCACGCACGTTACTCATTAGATGTTCTCTGACATATCTGGACTGGGTTTTCCGGCGAGCTTCGGTCATTTTTTTCAACTCGTCATAATCATCCAGAGACTTCAACTGGAATGTGGCGAATTTGGCTTCAAGGTACTCATCAAACACCTCTTCTCTTTTCTCGTCGATCCCATCGTTGACTGAACGCAGAGTCAGGATATAATCAAACACATCGTCACTGGTAATGATCCGCTTATGTACAGGTTCATCAAAGGTCTGTTCAACGGAACAGAAATCCAGATAAGCCGGAAAGAAACTGGATTTATTATACAGGGCATCACGCTGAGCTCCGATTTTCTCCGCAACGATATTCAGTACGGTTGTTTTTCCCGAACCATTTCCACCATATAGGATCGTAACGGGGGCCAGATCCAGTCGACTCAGTTCTTTTTTTGACAGGACCTGAAAAGGATAATATGTATTGTATACTTTCCGTTTGATTCCGATAAAAAAATCAAACTCTGATTCTTTATCTGGAAAAGTTATGGATTTTAAATACATCGGCTTCTTCCTTTCTACTACTTGATTAAAGTATAATGAACTGCTTTTATCTTTTCAAATAATTATTCACAATCAAAAAAAAGCGTTAACACATTATATTCACATCTAATTTTAATATTGATAAATGCATCAAAATAAGTGATGTATGCGTTAACAATTCGATTATAAGTCCATGACAAAACTTTTAAATAAAAATATAATTTGTTATATCTTATTTCGCCTTAATGTAGTATACTGTAAAAAATTACACAATCTGTTTATAAATTAAGCGGATAAAATTGGAGGAGATACAATGGAAAAACGCAAGAAGTTTTCAGTTGGTTTAGTTCCAAAGTTACTCATCGCTATTGGTTTAGGGGTCCTGGTGGGGCAGCTGAACTTTATACCTGATTTCATTCTTCAAATACCCGTGACCTTTTCAGCCTTATTCAGTCGTTTGTTAGCCTTTATTATTCCTTTAATGATCGTCGGTTTTGTTGTCAAGGGCATTTCTGATTTGACAGATGGGGCAGGCAAGTTACTGGGCCTTAATGCTTTAATGGCTTACTCTAATACATTGATCGGTGGTTTCATTGCGTACCTGCTCGCTTCCAACCTTTTTCCGCTCTTCATTGATGCATCGGTGAGAGAAACCGTTCAAACAGAAGGAACCGCCTTAGAACCGCTATTTGATCTCCCGCTTGAACCGCTGTTCGGAGTCACTTCTGCCATCGTCTTTGCCTTCCTGTTCGGTGTCTTTATCTCATGGCTCCGTAAAGAGGAAAAAGGCGAAGTGATGTATACTTTCTTTGCAGAATTCGGGTCCATCATCACTCAAATTTTATCAGCCCTTATTATTCCCGGCTTACCCTTCTACATCTTTGGTAATTTCCTGAACTTAAGCTACAGCGGGTCTGTCTTCTCTCTGTTATCCGTGTTCTGGAGAGTCTTCATCGTCGTTATCGGTCTTCAGCTCCTGCTGATTACTCTGCTCTTCATTTTCGCAGGTCTGTATACTGGGAAGAACCCGGTCACTTTGCTGAAAAATCAGATCCCCGGATATTTTACAGCGCTGGGCACGCAGTCTTCTGCCGCTACTATCCCAGTTAATATGGAATGTGCGCAAAAAAATGGCGTCTCCAAAGAAATCAGAGAATTTGTTATTCCATTGAGCGCAACGATTCATCTCATGGGTAGTGTCGTAACGATCACATCCTGTGTGACAGCCGTCCTCCTGATGTTCGACATGACACACAGTTTCGGTATGATGGCTGCGTTTATCGCAACCTTAGGTGTGGCCTTAGTTGCAGCACCGGGTGCACCGGGTGGAGCCATTATGAGTGCTCTACCATTCGTTTATATGGTCGGCATCGATCCAACAGGTTCATTAGGCAACCTGCTTATTTCTCTTTATATTACCCAAGACAGCTTCGGCACGGCCGCCAACGTTTCCGGCGACAATGCCATTGCGCTTGTGATCGACAAGGTATATGACAAATACTTCCTGAAAGAAACAGTTAAGTCACAGGCTGAAGTCGTGCCTCCCGTGAACAACTGATCTAACAATTGTATTAGAGGGAACTGAGGCTGGGAAAACTCCCAGCCTCAGTTCCTTTTAAGATTACTCTAAAATAGAAACCCTTTCTACCGATTAACTGCAATATAAAACAACTACTTCCTAATGGATTATTGTGTTAACTGATTACTAAACAGCTATTGAGACCACTTCCTGAAGGATCACATCGTTAACTGGTTACTAGACCGTTGTTGAGACCCCTTCTGTGGACAGCGGGGCTGCTTTTTGGAACATAGCACGTTTTAAAAAAACAGTCGGAAACACAAAGGAGCTGAGACTTAATGTCCCAGCTCCATCTTTTTTGTTTGCTTCTATTCGGTTACGCTCTCACTCATACTCTCAATCAGTCGTTTCGCGGCATATTGTCCGGAAAGAACAGCGCCTTCCATGAAGAGAGGGAAATCAGTGGCCAGTTCTGTGCTGGCAAACACCATAGTGTGGTAGGGTTCCCTTAAAATCTCATTTGCATCGGGTAGGCCATGATGATGGATGATCGCACCATATCCGCCACCATAATAAGGAGACTGCTGCCACTCACTGATTTCATAATCTTTGTAGTTCTCTGCATCTTCTCCCAGCACTTCTATCAGACGCTCTCTGGCATAGAATTCTTTCACCTCGGTCGGCACATCGGCAAGCTCGATAGCTTTTTCGCCGCCGATATAAAGGGTCAGTCTATTTTCTCCTCCTTTGATCGAAGAATCCATCAGATTGACACCTTCATGGGCACTGTAAACAACACCGTAGATGCTCTTCTGCTTCCCTTTGACTGCACTCTCACGCCAGAAAGGCTTGTCATAGACGAAGGTCATCTTGATCACAGCGCCATCAGTATAGCTGTCCAGATAAGGCCTATAATGATCAGCAAGGGCGGAACTGAATGTGATCCTTGCGGCTGCTGTAGGCGGCACCGCCATAATCAGCGCTTTGCCATGGTATTTTGATTTGTTTTTGGTTTTCACCGTGTAGCCGGATTTCGTTTCTTTCACTTTCACTACAGGTTCAAGGTAGTGAATGGCATCTTTATTGAGTGATTCCAAGTGTTTGACAACGTTTGAAAGCGGACCTGAGGCTTGATGATCCAGCCCGCTGGTCGTGGTGGTGACCCGGCTGATCAGATTTTTTATCGCCTCTGCATTGATATATCTGCTGTTTACAGTCGTTTCTGCAGCTATAAAACTTTTCAGTATCTGACGCTTTCTTTTCTGGCTGATATGCTTTTCCAATACTTGATCCATCGGTTTCGAGCTGAAATGTTCACCTGAAATAGCTCCGAGAGTATCCGTGATGTCGTGGAAATCCAGATAAATAGGTTCTTTGCTCTTATCACTGATGACTCTGTTGTCCTGCGTGCCTTCTGTCCTGGTAAGTACCATTCCGGCTTCTTTGATCAGTTTGACCATTTCTGTCATCTCTTCACTGACAAACTGGGCACCCAGTTCAAAGTACCGTGATGAGTCTTCCGACACCTTTGAACAGACCTTCCCACCTGAACGATCCGTTGCCTCGAGGACCACATAGCTTTTCCCCTCCTCGTGCATCGCTTTCGCTGCCGCTAAACCTGCTAACCCTGCGCCAACGATAATAACATCATATTCGGATGTCTGATTTTCCATCATGTCACTGTTCCCCACTTTCTAATATATCATTCCCTAACCTTGATTTTTTTTAACACTTTATGCGTAATGAACTTTTCTATTTCCACGATGACGAACACACCTAAACCGACCAGCACGGGATATACCCAGTAATTCAGCTCGATCGGATAAAGTCCCAGCGCATTAGACAGAAACGGTACATAGGTCACGAGCAGCTGGAAGACGATCAGCAAGCCGGACACTAAAAAAGCGGCTTTGTTGTCGAAAAACTGATCGTTCAGACTGAAGTGTCGCTCGTTTCTGACATTGAATAAATGAAACAGCTGAGCAAATACCAGCGAATGGAGGGTGATGGTATTCAAGTGCTGACTGTCATACCCTGCCAGCAGCCCCTGATTGATCCACATAATGGCTCCACCTATAAGTACTGAGACAAAGATGATGCGAAAGACATAGTAAGGACTCAACAGACGTTCATCCGGGTCTCGCGGCGGTTTGGACATCGTTCCTTTTTCAAGCGGTTCAAAAGCCAATGCCAGCGCGATCGTTACTGCTGTGATCATATTGACGTAAAGGATCTGAACCGGCGTCAGCGGCATCTCTATGCCGAGCATCAGTGCCGCCATGACTAAAAGTGCTTCTGCACCGTTCGTCGGCAGGATGAAAAGGATGGTTTTCTTCAGGTTATCATAAACCCGGCGTCCTTCTCTCACTGCATTGACAATGGTGGAGAAGTCATCATCCGCCAAAACCATCTCCGAGGCTTCCTTGGCTACCTCAGTACCTTTGATTCCCATAGCCACGCCGATATCTGCTCGTTTAAGGGCCGGCGCATCGTTTACACCATCCCCAGTCATCGCACTGACGTGTCCATTATTCTGCAGCGCTCCAACTAACTGAAGCTTGTTCTGGGGGCTAGTCCGGGCAAAGACATCCACTTCTTCTACCAGTGACCGGATCTCTTCCTCGGACAACTCATCCAGCTCGCGTCCTTCTGTGACTTTATCCTGGTCTGTGATGCCTAGTTCTCTCGCGATCGCCAAAGCTGTCTCTTTATGATCTCCTGTTATCATTTTAACCTGAATGCCGGCTTCTTTACAGACTTTTATTGCTTCGATCACTTCTTCCCGTGGTGGATCGATGATCCCCGTCAGACCCAGGAGCGTGATGCCGGACTGGACATCGTCGTGACCGATACGATCAGTCGCTTCTGAAACCTCTTTCAGCCCCACCGCCAGGACACGCTCACCTTTTTTCGAACGCTCGCTCATCTTCTCTTCCCAGTACGCGCGTTCTTCTGAACCGAGGCCTGCCATATCAAACAGTCTGTCAGGTGCTCCTTTGATGTAAATTTTTTTCAGATTGCTCTCTTCCACTAAGCCTGCCATATATTTGTATTCTGAATCGAAAGGTATTTTTGACTGAATAGCAAGCGTTTCGATATCCACATTTGATTTTTCAGCCAGCGTGATCAGGCAGCCTTCCGTCGGATCACCACTGACTTCCCACTGGTCGCCTTTCTTATAGATATCTGCTTCGTTGACTGTTTTGGCGGCCGTCAGCAGTTCTTTCAAATCATTTTCTTCTGCCACATCGACAGCTTTTTCCTTTTCATCTAATATCTTGCCTTCTGGCTCGTAACCCAGACCAGTCACGGTGTATGCTTTTTCTCTCGTTACAACAGACTGGACGGTCATTTCGTTTTTCGTTAAGGTCCCTGTCTTATCTGAGCAGATGACTGTTACCGCCCCTAGCGTTTCGACCGAAGGCAGTGTACGCATGATCGCATGCTTATCTGCCATCGACTGCACACCAAGCGCCAGAATGATCGTCAGGATAGCCGGGAGACCTTCCGGGATCGAAGCCACGGTCAGACTGATGACCGAAAGTAAAAGTTCTCCCCATTCATAATCATGGATCAGCAAACCCGCAATGAATAACAGTACGGCTAGAACAAGGATAACAACTGATATTGTCTTGCCGAATTTATCCGTCTGCTTGAGCAGCGGCGTCTTGATTTCTTCCACTTCATTCATGGAACGGTTGATCTGGCCAATTTCAGTGGACTCACCTGTTTCCACGACGATCCCTCTGGCTTTTCCAGATGATACCGTCGTTCCCGAAAACACCATATTCGTCCGGTCGCCAAGCGGGGTGTCTTCATCCAGTTTATCCGTCTGTTTCTCAACTGAGGTCGATTCCCCTGTCAGCGGTGATTCTTCAACTTTCAGCTTATGCTCTTCAAAAAGTCGGAGATCTGCCGGAACTTTATCCCCGGAATTCAAGATAACGATATCTCCGGGAACGATTTCTATAGAGTCCACTTCTGCTTTTTGTTCGCCTCGAAGAACCATCGCCTCCAGAGACAGCATATTTTTGATCCCTTCCAGTGCTTTTTCAGCCTTGCTTTCCTGCACGTAGCCAATGACCCCATTGACGACAGCAACCAGAAGGATAACTGCCGTGTCGATATATTGACCAAGGAAAAACGTCACAACAGCTGCAGCCAGTAAAATATAAATCAGGATATCATTGAACTGTTTCAAAAACTTGACCCATTCAGGTGTCTGTTCATCTTCAGGCAGTTTATTCAGGCCATATTCCTCTTTTCGCTTATCAACTGCTTCTGAATTCAATCCCGTCTGTTTGCTGGTTTCAAGTTCCCGCTCGACTTCTTCATGACTTAAAGTAAACCATTTTTTGTCAGCCATAAACTCCCCTTCTTTATGCTTAAAATAGAATATTTCTTTAGTCCTTGCCTGGTCCCTGCCGTGTTTATATTCCTGTTCGTAAGTTTTTAAGACACTCTACAAGCATATTGCTTATTTTAAAGTCTGTACTTATACATCTCTGTCTTCACCTCTAGAGCCCGGGCCTTGCTTGTTCTCAACCGGTCCCGCCGTTTAATAGAATCACTTCTATTATAGAACGACCATTGTCTCTCTACGGTTTTTTTCAGGACCTGCTTACTTATAGAATAACATAACGAAAACAGGGATATCTTGTCTGGACTCTCGTATAGATCCGTTCTGCTCTCTGCAGCAGTTGATATGTTTATAAAAAAAGTACAGTCCAAAGTGCAGGACTGTACTTCATTTATTAATTCTCGCGGTTTTTCTATACAGACAGAAAAAACCCACCTTTCATAAAGCTGTCTTTTCCTGTTAATTTGTGTTAAACTTGTAACAAATCTATAATAACTTCAGGTTCAAATTCATACAGAACGTTTTCTTCCATATTTGTCATCTCTACTAATCGAATGGATTCGATCCCCCACTGATCTATAGTCTCGCCACTAATTTTATTCTTTTTTAACGTTACTTCCATCGGACAGTCCAACTCACCCTCCGCATTCCTCACTAGATCATTCTCATCTACTGTTAAAGTGATTTCTTTCTCCGTTCCAGTCATAACGATCATCAGTGTCTTTGACGGATGCAGCGTTATTTTCGATTCTTCTTTCATTCAAGTCACCCCATCAGAATTACAAAAACCAACAACTCAACTCGTTAATCTATCTACGTGTTAAATTAGTGATATTATACCACATTTTTGGCACTATTTTAATATATGTTCAAATTTTAACAAAGTTTGAACGCCATACATATAAACTGTATAATATATACTACTGACAACTCGAAAAGCCCCATATATAAACTATTCCGCTTATTAAATTATTCATTTCTAATTTAATACTCACTCATACTCTATTAAGGAGAATACTTATGGATAATATATATTACCATTTTGGACAGACACTGAAAACGATATGAATGAACAAAGGCTATACCCAGGAAGACATCGCAGACAGCAAAATGTCGCGGTCCAACTATACTAAAGTGGAAAATGACGAAATCAACCCAAATATTGTAAAGTTCTTTGCTATCCTTGACCATATGGATATGTCAGTGGATGAATTCTCCTATATTCTTAATGATTATAGCCTGAACGACAAGGAACATATCCTTTACCTATTTAAAAATATGGCCCAGTCTCCACCTCCTTCCTATTTACAGAATCTTATCCAACTCTCTCATGATTTATTAAGTAAAAGGGATGATCATATGGTCTCGGACGTACTCAATCTGTCTTTAGGCTACTACGCACTTTTACAAGATCATGATCTGGAAAGAGCAAAGGAACATGCCGGTAAAGTATGGAACCGACTGAAAAAACTGGATAAATTTTATCTTGCAGAATATCATCTTTTGAATCGGATGCTCTATTTCTTTGAACTGGAAACAGCTGTTTCCATGACAAACAAGGCCTTGGACGACCTCCAGTTATATCAGATGTTCAAAGAAGCAGACGATTTAAGACTCTCTTATTTGTCGAACATGGCCTCTATTTTAATAGATAACAAACAGCACAGCCGTGCCATGGTCTATGTGGAGCACCTGATCGAGGAAAGTAAGCAGGGGTATCACCTTATCGATCTGGCATCAGCTCTTGTTAGAAAAGGCATGATTTTAAGAGAAACCGGAGATACAGAAGCCAGTGAAATCACCTTCAGTTCAGCTGTTGAAATGTTTTCCTTTATGGAACTTGAAGACTACGTGACCCGAACGCTTCAAGATCCTAAAACGGTTCACAACCCCTTCGGATACGTGGACTTGAAGCAGAATTAAGGACCGCTATTTTATTTACAGTAAAAGAGACAGGACCAGGCAAAGTCGTCTGGTCTTTTTCGCATGCAGAAGAACGTCTTTTCTAAATCGCCTGAGCTTGTCAAGTCCCTCCTCAAACAGCCTTACAATAGCTATTAATTGAAGTTTCAGGCTTTGAATAGTAATCTTTATAGTAACAAGGCGCAAACAGCTTCAATGATTAACGGTATGTTTTGTGAAAGGAGAAGTGCTATGGAATTAGGCTTACAAGATAAAGTTGCACTGGTCACAGGGGCAGCTTCAGGGATCGGTAAAGAGACGGCCCGAGTCCTTTTAGATGAAGGTGCAACGGTCGTGATGACTGATTTAGATGAGGAAGACTTGAAAGCAACAGCAGTGAAACTGACTGAAAATGACAGACTGCTGTATTTTCCGGCAGACATTAGAAGTCTCGAATCCCTTAAGCAGTTACATGAATACATCAAAAAGAGTCTCGGGACTATTGATATTTTAGTTCAAAATGCAGGCGTCACGGGGGCCCAGGGACTGTTCCATACACTCTCGGATGACGACTGGGTCTATACCATCGAACAGAACCTGCACGGCCCTGTGCGTGTTGCCAGAGAATTCCTGCCCGATTTGAGAGAAGGTGGCTGGGGACGCCTCCTGTTCATTACTTCAGAAAATGCGGTGCAGCCCTACGACAACGAACTACCTTATGACAGCGCCAAAGCGGCGGTCTTATCATTCGCCAAAGGGCTGTCCCGCTCGTATGCCATGGAAGGCCTGCTCGTCAACACCGTATCACCGGCATTCATTGAAACGCCGATGACAGACAGGATGATGCAGAAGCGGTCGGAAGAGAAAAATGTTTCCTTTGACGAAGCGGTAGACTCCTTCCTTGAAGAAGAACGTCCTCATATTGAATTGAAGCGCCGCGGTCAGACCGAAGAAGTGGCTGCCGTCATTGCCTTTTTATGTTCAGAAAAAGCCTCATTCGTCAATGGAGCCAACTACCGGGTAGACGGCGGATCCGTTGCGACCATATAAGGCACGCACTTATTTTTGTAAAGGGGAGATCAGTTAATGAAGGATTCGACAGAAACTAACTATGACTACTTATTTATCGGTGGCGGGATCGCTGCCGGGTACGCTGCAGAAGGCATTCGGGAAATCGATAAAAAAGGTTCCATCGGCATCCTGTCTTCTGACCAGGACGGACCTTACACACGTCCGGCTTTGTCGAAAAAAATCTGGACAGATGATGCGTTCACTACTGAAGATGTGCCCTTCGACACAGCAGAAGAAACAGGGGCAGACGTCATCCTTGATACGGTGGTGACAAAAATCGACCGGGAAAACAAGACAGTCACCACGGAAGACGGTAAATCTTATACCTATGGCAAGCTTCTATTGGTTACCGGCGGCGAACCCCAGACACTTGAAGGTCCGGAAGATGATCACGTCATTGCTTTCCGCTCGTTTGAAGACTACCGCAAATTAAGAGACGTCTCCGGAAACAATCAGCATGTCATTGTTGTGGGGGGCAGTTATATCGGTACGGAACTGGCCGCCAACTTGAAACTGAACAATACTCAGGTGACTCTAGTCTATCCGCAGCAGGTACTGGGTGACACGCGTTTCCCGCTTGAGCTGGCAAAAGAGTACGAAGACAGTTACCGAGGAGCCGGCGTTACTTTAATGCATGACAGTCGGGCCGATTCCTACAGTAAAAAGGACGGTAAACTGGTCCTTGAATTGAATAACGGAGAAACAGTTGAAGGCGACGCGCTGGTGCTGGGTTTAGGCGTCAAACCGCGACTGGCTCTGGCAGAAAAAGCCGGTCTGGATGTTGAAGACGGGGTCATCGTTGACGAATACTTCCAGACGTCTGATCCTGACATCTATGCAGCGGGTGACATTTCTGCTTATCCGGATCCGATTTTAGGTCGACACCGTATCGAACACGTCGATCATGCCCGTAAATCAGGGACGGCCGTCGGAAAAAGCATGGCTGGCGCAGGCGAACCGTATGACTATACCCCTTACTTCTATTCAAAAGTCTTTGATATTTCATGGAAAGCCATCGGCACGCTCGATCCCGATCTGCATATCTTTATCGATCATGTCGATGAAGGCAAAGTCGCTTATTATCTTAAAGAAGGAAAACCGGTCGGTATCCTGACTTGGAACGTGGACGCCGATCTGGACAAAGTCAGAGAGGTGCTAAAGAATCCACCTGAGACAGCTGAAGATTTACGCGGACTCATCCGCGATAAAGAAAACGACGCTTAAACCAGACAATAGACGAGGAGGATAAACTTGTGAATACCCACGTAGAAGGCAGTTATGCCAAAGTAGAAGATGCATTACGCGCCGTGGATACACTGATCATGCGCGGTTATGAAGCGGAATCACTTACACTGATCAGCAGCAAGGCGCATCAGGAAACTCAGCTTGAAGCCGTCGATATCACAGTCAAACAGGTCTCGGATTTGACTGAGCAGGATAAGAAAGAGTTAGGCAAGCATCTGGAAGATCTGGAAGACGGACGTTTTGTCATTCAAGTGACGGAAGACAAAGGCGAATCGAAAGAACAGTCGCCCGACATCAATCCTTTACAGGCAGACCGTGCTTATGATGGTTCTGGTCTGACTTCAGAAGAAGGCTCCTACACGGATGATGCCGAATTACTGGAAGATGTCAGAAACAGCAACACAGATCCTTCCAATAACCGCTCCAACAAGGCGATCGGCTATTCTGATGATATGAAAATGCCCGATGATACTCCCTTAGATAACGGACCTAACCGCTCACTATAATTTAATATTTTCAAGTTGAAGAAAGAAGCCGGATGGCTTCTTTCTTTTTCATTATGGGACAGATTTTGATGGCGTGCCCTTCGGCTCGGATTTCTCATCACGAAGGGCACGCGCCACCTCTTTGCGTGACCTTCAGCCCGATTTTCTACACGCAAGAGGCACACCTTGCTTTCATAACGAAAAAAGGATGGGGTCTCCCATCCTTTTACCGATCGATCAGCTTTTTTACTCACAAATCAACCCTTTGGATAGTGACGATTCAAATAACTGACCAGGGATTCTGCTTTTCTCCCCGTTATGGTCCGGAAGTCATCCGTGACGATGTCCAAAAGACCCTGATTAGCTGCTTCATACATAGAGGCCAGCAACACACCAAACCCTTCCGGCTCATCATAGGTTTCTGCAAATTCTTCAAGAGACATGGGATCGAAAGCTATTTTCTCTGTCAAAACCTCGCTGAGCGTGTCGGCAAGTTCTCTCATCGTGTACGAACGATCCTGAGTCAGCGTGTATATCCGGTTCTGAAGTGTTTCATCTCTGGCCACTTCCACGATCGCCTTGGCGCTGTCTTCCCGTGAAATGTAACTGACTTTTTCATGCGGAACAGGATAGACCACTTTTCCCCGTTCAATCAGTTCAGGCAGATAACCGACTAGCGGATCTGCATACATCGCATTCTTAATAATCGTATAAGAAAGCGACGAACTGGCCAGTCGTCTGCTGGCATACCCGTAAAAAGGACTCATCTGAAACGGATTGTTCTCCTGATCCGCATAGAAACTGATAAAAATAAGCTGCTTCACCTGCGCTTCCTCTGCAGCCGTGACGACGTTCTCGATTTCCGGCAGCCGCTCAAAACTTGGATGAACGATGCTCGGGATATAAATCAGGACATCGGTACCCTGCCAGGCCGAAACCAGTTCCGATTTTTTCCGGTAATCTGCTTTCTTCACTTCCACCCCCTGTTCTTTAAAGTCTTCGGCTTTATCGACATTGCGGACAGAGACCCGCAAATCTTCAGCAGATAAGTTGTTCAAAGCAACTGTCATGACTTCTTTACCCAAACGTCCTGTGGCTCCTGTTATCGTGTAACGCATAATCGGCCCCTTTCACCATGATCCCTTGTACTGCAACTCTTTGTTACTTTATAGTATAAGACAATCCATAAAGAATAGACAGAATAACGGGCACCCCCTTCTCTGCCTTCACTTTATAAGGATCCACAAGACCGAAACTGTTCTGAGTCAGCCTTTCAGGTTAAAAAGCATTTGAATTTAGTGGGACAGATAGATAGAATAGGTATAATGGAAAAAAGTTTTCATGACAAAGCGAATGAGGATGATAGGATTCATGAGATATAAAAAAATAATTTTTGACTTGGACAACACGATTCTCGATTTTAGTGATACAGAAGAAAAGTCTTTGAAGCGAGTCATAGAGACCTATGACCTTCCTTATACGAAGGAAACAGTTCAGACATACAAAGACATCAATCATGAATTGTGGCGGAAGCTCGAGCAGGGGATCATTACCCGGGAAGAGCTCTTTTCCAGCCGTTTCGCCTTGTTCCTTGAAACATTTGGTATTCAGGTGGACGGAAAAAAAGTGGACACCTTTTTCAGCGAACACCTCGGCGAAGGCTACGAGATGATGGAACATGCCCATGAGCTGATGACCGTCCTTAAGCACAATGGCTATAAGCTCTATGCCGGCTCGAATGGTGTCGCAAAAATCCAGTGGCAGCGAATGAAAGGCGCCGGGATTCAGCACTTTTTTGAAGAGGTCTTCATTTCTGAAGATATCGGTGTCGAAAAACCGGATCCACACTTTTTTACTCACATCTTTGAGACACTGAATGACCACAATAAAGATGAGTTCCTGATGGTGGGAGACAGTCTTACTTCGGATATCAAAGGCGCTAACAATGCCGGGATAGACAGTGTCTGGTACAACTATGCTGAATTGTCGGCCAATACTGAACTCGCCCAAAGCACGTATACGATCACTAGCCTGCTTGAATTACTCCACCTGTTCAACTTGAAACAGCGAGTCACGCGTTCCGTTTAATCTTTTCCGTTCGAATCAAAAGAGAGCGAAAATCACGGATGAAAACACTGCTCAATACGTTTGACTAAAAAAGGAACGACCGGCTTCCTGAATCAGGGAAGAAAGTCGTTCCTTTTGTATCGATTTCTAGTCCATACTGAAATCCAAGTCAGGTCCTTTGGGTACGATGCCGGTTGGGTTGATCATTGTGTGACTACGGTAATAGTGTTCCTTGATATGTCTGAAGTTGATCGTTTCAGAAACGCCCGGCCAGTTATAGAGTTCTCTTGTATAGAGCCAGAGATTTTCATAATCCGTGATGCGTTTAAGGTTGCACTTGAAATGACCATGATAGACACTGTCAAAACGGATCAGTGTCGTAAACAGGCGCCAGTCCGCTTCAGTGATCCGACTGCCTGTGAGATACGGGTGTTTTTCAAGGATCGTTTCCACTTCATCCAGAGCTTCAAAGAGTTTCGTGACTTCCTCTTCATACACTTCCTGCTTGGTCGCAAAGCCTGCTTTGTACACGCCGTTGTTAATGGCATTGTAGACACGGTCGTTTATCCTGTCGATGTCGTCTCTCAAGTCTTCAGGATAATAATCACCTTCTTTAGCCCCAACATCGTCAAAGGCACTGTTCAGCATGCGCATGATCTCAGATGACTCGTTATTGACGATCTTGTGCTGCTTCAGATCATATAAAACCGGGACCGTGACGCGTCCACTGTAATCCGGTTCGACGCGCGTATAAACTTCATATAAGTAATCCGCATCGTCCACCGGATCCGGGACGACCCCGTCATCCGCCTCAAAGGTCCAGCCATTTTCCGCCATCAGTGGATTGACGACGGACACAGAGATCATGTCTTCCAGTCCTTTCAGCTTGCGCATGATCATCGTGCGGTTTGCCCAGGGACAGGCATTGGAAATGTACAGATGATACCTGCCCGGTTCGGCTCTAAAGCCCGCTCCACCCGTTGGACCGGCACTGCCGTCTCTCGTCACCCAGTTTCTGAACTGGGACTCTTCACGGATAAAACGTCCGTCATTTTTTTCCGTATCATACCACTTGTCATGCCACTCTCCATCTACCAGTAAGCCCATAACGTCCTCCTTATCGTGTTCGATCCATTTTATTCAGCGGTCAGCTCGACCAGATTGCCTTCAGGGTCTTCGATCACCGCTTCATAATACCCGTCCCCCGTCGTGCGCGGTCCGTCTATCAAGGCATAGCCGTCCGTCTTCAACTTATCCACAAGGTTATCCACAGCCTTTTCATCTCCCACAGTCAGGGCAATATGTGCGTACCCGTAGCTTTCCACATTCGGACGCTTGATATCTTCTCGATGCATCAGTTCCAGCCGGCTCCCTGAATCAAAGGTCAAAAAATAGGACCGGAACCCCTTCTTGGGATTATGATAAGGTTTGCCGCATTTGGCTGAAAAATAGGTCTCGTAGAACTCTCTCATTTTTTCCAAATCGATGGTCCATAGACCGATATGTTCGATTCTCACTCTGCTTCACTACTTTCTTTTTTTCGATACTTTTTTAAGGATATAGAATCCTATACCAATCAGTAACGCTAATATCAGTATAAACGGAATGGCATAAATAAACCAAATAAATGCGTCCTGAATGAAATAATAGAAAGCGTAGAAGGAATCCACGAACGCTTCTCGGATACGTGCCAGGAATGACAGGCCATCTTCCCGTGTATTCGCGATGCGCGGGCGTTCAGTTACTGACAGATGGACTTCGGTATAATCGATCAGGTCATCAAAGGTATCCAGACGCGACTGAAGAGCTTCGCGTTCGGCGATCGTTTCACTCAGGCTGTTTTCGATCTGCAGGATATCTTCGACCGTTTCGGCCTGTTCCAGAAGTTCATTCAGTCGTTCTTCTTTATTTTCCAATACCTGAATACGGGATTGCGTGTCCCGGTAGGTTTGTGTCACATCTTCCACGCCAATATTCTCGCTTAACTTATAGGCATCCATGCCGTCCAAGTCATCTAAAAAGTCGTTTAATGCATCGGTAGGAATCCTGAACAGATAGTTCACCCGTCTGTACTGGCGTGACTGATCCCTTGGCGCGATACCTGACGGGGAGTAGCTTGACTCATTGGAATATTCGATGTAGCCGTCATAGTCACTGACTGTGTCCAGAACATAGGTCGTCGTTTCCTGGAAATCAAGTGTTTCATACTCGAGCTGGACCCGGCGGATGACCTTGTCACCGATCAGCTGGCTGCCTTGTCCATCGGTGAAATCCACTTCTCCCATCTCTTCTTCGACAGCCATATCTTCAGTTGCTCTTTCGTCCATATAGCCGGCACCCGAGTCCGATTCGGTCGAATCCGACAGATCATTGTTTCCACTGCCACAACCAGTCAGCACCAAAACCAAAAACAGCAATAAAGCCCATCCTTTTTTTATCATCATTCATCACTCCATAACATTGGTTTATGTATCTGTTGAAACGCTTTCTTGACCTTATTATATAGTAAAGACAGGCAGATTAGCCAATCAGAACTGAGTGAAAATCAAAAAGACTCCCCGCTCAAGAGCGTCGGAAAGTCCTGGCACTATTCTGTACAGCTTGAACCGGTCGACCGGCTGATTCAATTCTTCAGCGCTCTTAGCTAGTTCTTCTGAACTGGCTGAGACGACTTTTCTAAGCTTTAACTATCCAAAGAGAGAATCAGATCGAGTCATGCCATAGGGTTCAGTTTTCTTCTTCCATGCTGCTAACATGAGTCAGATAGCCTCTGACTAAGTGGTCGATGATAAGTTGCAGGCCGATAAATGATTTATGTTCAACATTAAACGCGTATCCAAAATCCGTGGATTGGAAGTATAGCTGGTGTGTCGTCAATTTAGCTAAATGATTGTTTTTAAAATTGGTGATCGACACTGTCGGTACCTGATTATAATGGATCGTTTTTAAGTCTGTCATTATTTCGTCGATTTCACCACTTAATGACGTGAAAATCACCAGATCAGTTGGTTTCATGTGGCTGATCGTGACTTGAAGTTCCTTTTTAGCCGGTATGATATAGAGATATTTATTCATAGACAGAAGGTAACGTTTCAGTTCCTGCAGGGCATTCTGCTGTCCCCAGCCTGTACCGTAAGCATAAATCGTCTCTGCATTTTTTATGAGTTCATATATGGGCACCTTGTTGATTTTTTTGAATAAATTCAGCGTTGTTTGTACATCCGTCATACTCAAGTCAAAGATATCTTCGCTGACCGTTTTTCTGGATGTTTGTTCTTTCAGATAATACTTGAACTCACTATATCCTGAAAAACCCAATTTTTTCGTTAAGCGGAGAACAGATGACTTTGACATATTGCATTCTTTACTAAGCTCCAGAATGGTCATGTTTTTCACCTTGTCTGTGTGTTTCTGTACATAATTCAACATATAGTAATCATTTTCAGATAACTTTCCGGCATGTTTATTGATCAGTTCATGCAGCATGCTGCCCCTCCTCTTTCGACGAATCTGCTCTTTTAAACATCATATCATACCCGCTGGTCATCCTCATACAAAAAACTGCTTATCCCCCATCAGATGAATAAACAGTTTTTATTGTACTTATTTAGTTTAATTCCGGCCAGAACATATTGTTCGCTTCGATCAGTTCTTCCATCAGCTCTTTAGCCACTCGTCCATTTGGTACTGTGCGGGAAAGTGTAAGGGCTTGCCATAATTTCTGACGTGATCTTTCCTCCCAGGCTTCAACAACCAGTTTCTCAACAGCGACCTGTTGCTCCATCAAACCTTTCTGGAAGCGGGGTATCTCTCCCTGAGTAATAGGTTCAGGACCGTTCGCCCCGACGATACAAGGGATTTCTACCATGGCTGTATCATCAAAATTGGCAATGGCCCCTTTGTTTTCAACAATCAGCAGCATGCGTTCACCCGTATTGTACGCGATCGCTCGAGCCAGATCGACAATATACGAAGCATGTTCATCGATTTCAAGCGTAGACCCTTCAGTAGACTGATTGGCAGTAATTTTCTTGCATTCGCCAAAGACATGTTTCTCTCTGCCATCCATCACCTCGTTTGCCCGTGTGTATTCAGGATTGGCTTTAGCCACTTCGTCCTGAGGATACATGTAATACTTCAAGTACGTGTTAGGCAGAGTGTCCGGATCCAGGGCATAAACATCTTTCACTTTCTCAAACGTATGCTTCCAGCTCTCATCGACGTGTTGGCCAGACTCATCAAAGTCTACAGCATAGCCGTTATCCTTTACATGTGCCTTTAACTTTGGCATCAGATCATGGCCTTCTTTATCCATGATGGACGTCCACCAGCCAAAGTGATTCAGACCATAATAACGGACAGTCAAGTCTTTACGGCTTTTCAATCCGAGGATTTTCACCATCAGATTCTCAATGGCAATAGGCATATCACAGATGTTCAGTATTTTAGCTTGCGGACGCAATTTCCGTGTAGCTTCTGCAACGATAGCAGCCGGATTGGAATAATTCAGCATCCAGGCATCCGGCGAATACTTTTCCATATAGTCGACAAGTTCGATCACGCCACCGATCGATCGCATCCCGTATGAAATACCTCCCGGTCCGCATGTTTCCTGTCCCACGACATCATATTTCAGCGGGATCTTCTCGTCCATCTCCCTCATCTTGTATTTGCCGACTCGGATGTGCGCCATGACGAAATCAACATCGGTAAAGGCTTCTTTTGGATCGGTCGTTTTAAGAAACTGGATCTCCGGTGCTTTTTCTTTCATGATGATTTCACACGCATCGGCGACAATATCCTGTCTTTCCTTATCATTATCGTAAAACTTGATTTGTCTTATCGGTAAGCGATCCAGATTCTCAAGCAGCATAAGAACGATCCCCGGTGTAAATGTACTTCCTCCACCTGCTATAACGATTGAATGTTTTTTCATAATTGTCATCTCCTAATGTCTTTTTAGATTATTTATTTCCCGATCTGATTTTCCACGGCTTCTCTTACTTGAGGGACTGATAAGCCAACGATGACCTGAAATGCATTTTTACTTCTGACGATCCCCATTGCCCCTCCGGCATTGAAAGCTGCATCATCCTGAACTTTATCGGCATCTTTCACTTTTACGCGCAGACGTGTCGCACAGTTGTTGACCGTGTCGATATTCTCAGCGCCACCTAAAGCTTCGATGAAAGCGAGAGCCTGATCCGTGTATTTGTCAGCAGCTGTTTTCTTTTTCCCATTGGCCTGCTTCTCACGATAATCAGCCTTTTTATATAATTTCGGCCCTTCTGTATCTGAACGTCCCGGTGTCATGTAGTTGAACTTCTTGATAAGATAACGGAACAGGAAGAAGTATATTGCTGTAAAGGCCAGACCGATGGCTATTTGAGACAGGTATGTTTCACCATGATTTCCGAATAACGGGATCCAGTTCTTAGAGGCTATTTCGATCAGGCCCCCGCCCATATCACCAACAACGCCAAAGGCATACATTACAGTAGACATGGTTGCGGCAAGCAGCGCATGGACCAGGAATAAAACAGGTGCGATGAACAGGAAGGTAAATTCAAGCGGTTCTGTAATCCCCGCTAACACTGCTGTCAGTGTTGCAGGAATGACGAGAGCGGCCACCTTCTTGCGGTTCTCCTTTTTAGCTGTAGCGTAAAAAGCCAGCGCGATCCCCGGTGCAGCAAATATTTTCGAATTACCGTGCAGTGAGAACCCGCCCTGTGGAAAGACGTCGATCAACGCTGCTTCCGTGGTCGCCAGTTCCGGCAGGTTTTCTATAAATGACGTAACGATACCACTCTCGACGATCGCCGGACCGAACAGGAAGGGCGTATAGACAAAGTGATGAAGCCCTGTCGGAATGAGGATCCGTTCCATGAATGTATAGAGCCAGACACCAAATATCCCGGAATTTGCCATCAATACTTGTGTTGATTCGATGCCTGACTGGACAGCCGGCCAGATACTGGCTGTCAGAAAACTGATGGGTAACATCACAATAAAGCCGACGATCACGACAAAGGATGACCCTTGGAAAATCCCTAGCCATTCAGGGAGTTTTTTATCGAAATAGCGATTGTGCAGGAATACGACTAGGCTGGAAACCGCAATGGCTCCGAGTATCCCCGTGTCCAGTGTCTTGATCCCGGCGATCATCTTCAGGCCGCTGGTCCCGCCAACTTCCTGAGTGAAATCAACACCGAATGTCGATCCGGAAAGTTCCAGGATACTTGAAAGAAAATAATTGAATGTCAGGTAAGTGACCACGGCTTCCATAACGGCTCTGGCATTCGCTTTCTTAGCCAGTCCCAGTGCGATACCGACCACAAAGAGCAGCTCCATCTGTCTGAATACTGTCCAGGAACCATTTTCAATAATCGTCCAGAACATATTCCACATTGTTCCTTCAGCTGCAATACGTCCGACGATCAGAGGATTATTGAACATCAATGCAAGGGCTACCATTATTCCTGAAAAGGCAAAGAGCAGCACAGGTGTGAACATAGCCCCGCCGAAACGCTGTAATTTTTCTTTCATCAGTTTCTCCTACTTCCTTTTTTTATTTTGTACGTTTATTTAAACATGCCCTTATCTTCCAGACAATAGGTTGGAACCTTTCGGGTAAGAAAGCGCATTCAAAGGTTTATTTCCCAATTCCTGGGATATTTCCCACTCGCCTCTAATGATCAGGCCCGTCAGGAAGTGTTGCCCTGCTGGAGCCTTTGTTTACAGCCTTATCTCCCCGGATGCTAAGAGTCTCAGGCTTAATCCCTTCTTTCTCATAAAAAAAGCATAGTCCCGTTAAGACTGTAGTCAGTTTAACGGGGCTATGCTTTGTTTGATATTATACCGCTGACAGCTTGAACCGGTCGACCATCTGGTTCAGTTTTTCGGCGATCTTAGCTAATTCTTCTGAACTGGCTGAGACTTCCTGCATCGTGCTCGTGGTCTGCTGGGCGGATGCCGAGGTCTGTTCGATGCCTGCGGCGGATTCTTCGGAAACGCTGGCGATTTCTTCCACACTAGCGTTCATGTCAAGCGTCTGCTGTTTGTTGGCCTGCAGCTTGTCAGAAATTTCTTTGATCGAGGTCCCCATCGACTGAACAGATGAGGAAATCTTATTGAAGGTTTCTCCGGTGCTTTCGATTTGAGTCGTTCCTTTAGCCACCTGTTCGTATCCATTTTCCAGACTCAAGGCCACACGGGATGACTCGGACTGGATGCTTAAAACGATCTCTGTGATATCACCGACAGAGTTAGAGACTTGTTCTGCCAGTTTCCTGACCTCTTCAGCGACAACGGCAAACCCTTTACCCTGCTCCCCGGCTCTGGCCGCTTCGATCGCCGCATTCAGAGCCAAAAGGTTAGTCTGTTCAGCGATTTCTTCAATCACCGAGACCAGCTTAGTGACTTGACCCGACTTGTTGTCCAGTTCTTTTACCCCGTCGACCGACTGTTTGACAATGTTGTCGATCATCTGCATCTGCATGACAGAAGCATCCATTAGTTCTTTTCCTTTTTCAGTCAGAGCTCTGACATCATTGGAGGTCTTGTAGATCCGATCACTCTGATCGGCAGAATCTTCGATCGTCTGGACAAAGTTCTGCATGTTCATGGATAAATCACCTGTGTAATTCGCCTGGGACTCGGAGCCCGAAGCCAGTTCCTGCATGGTGACCGCGATCTGTTCCGCGCCCTGACCGACTTCATTCGTCGATCGGGTCAGTTCTTCGCTGGAACTCATGACTTGAGTCGTGGCCTGAGAAACAGAGGCGATGATATTGCGCAGTTCACTCTGCATCGTGTTGCTGGCGTTCACCAGTGTGCCGATCTCATCTTTGCGCTTAGTTTTCAGGGGTTTAACTGTCAAGTTCCCCTTTGCCACTTCATTCAAATTATGCGAAAGGCTTTTAAGCGGTGCACCGATCATCCTCCCCATGAGAACACCGATGACGATGGCCAAGGCTGTTGCGATCAGACTGATGAGGATAATGATATTTCTCAGTGTTTCATACGTATTCAGGTTCTGGTTATATGTTTCATTGGATAACTCATCTGTCAAAGCAAGCAGGTCTTCCAGATACATATTCGCCGCCCCGTATCGTGCGCCACTGTCCCGCACCCCTTCCATCGTGGCCGTATAATCGCCTGCCGATAAACTGGCCGCTGTGGTGCGTATGGATTCCGCAAACAGGTCCCAGTTGACTTTCATCAAGTCAAAGATTTCCTGTTCGTCTTGCCCTAACTCTCTGGCACTGTATTCTTCAAGTAAAAGATCTACCTCTTCTAAATTTTCTACCGCACTTTCACCACGCGCCGGTACACTTCCGACGACACCAGTCAGTAAATGCACACGCGTGTTTTCCATCAACTGCGATACTTCTGATAAGATGATAGCCGGCTGAAGACGATCGGTATATAGTTCTTCCGAATTCTCATTCACCATCCTGAGTCCCAAAAAGGACATGACTCCCAGCATGACGACCAGCAGGGCTATCGCTATGTACGAAACAAGTAACTTCGTTGTGATTTTCACTTCTATTTCCCCCAATATTTTTGATGATTTCTTATGGATCACTTTATTACATAATGAACCGTACTCTATTATAATCGGTACAGCGTCTCTGAGATTAACCATATTGAGAGAATTCTCATCCGGAAAAGGATCCCACTCAGACTTAGGGTTCATAAAGGGAAAAATAAAGAGGCCTTCGACTTTGAGGGTCGAAGGCTTTCCTTATCCAAAAGCATTTCAGAGCAATATAGTTACTACTGGTAAAGATTGTACATTTGAAAATAGCCATGTAAATTGGGTCGTGCCTTGTCATATGTTTTTCTGATCGAGAAGGCACAACTTTGACATTTTAAGTCATACTCGAAATGCACACGGTGCTGAGCGGGATCTACAACCCGCTTGTTATAACTGCTCGGAGACTTAATTTTATCGGGCCGGCAATAAAAAGGTGATTTGATGGCCACTCGAAATCATTGACATCCTAACCAGTTAGAAGTTGGACAATCTATTAGCCGGTGACAGATCGCCAGATTCTGAGCAGTCACTAACTCTCCTCACTATGACCGTCTCATTGCGCAGAAGTTTTGAGTGGACAGTATTAAAATCACTTGTGACTACCGGCTCCTTCCTAAAGCTCAGGCCGACTCAATTTTGCCTTAAATTACTATCTGTTGCACAAAACCGATGCTTATGGTTTACTTTACGTATGTACTAGAAGGATAATGCTAACCGGTTTATAAGGTTTTCGTCAGAAAAAAGTCTTAAATCCTAAATACACTGAAAGAGGTAGATACTTATGACCACCCCTTTTGACTACGTTGTCAAAACACCTGCGGGCGAGGAATTCGACCTGAAGCAGTATGAAGGGCAGCCTTTACTTATCGTGAACACGGCCAGCCACTGCGGCTTCGCTCCCCAGTTTGAAGGCCTGCAGAAATTATATGACCAGTATAAAGACGACGGACTTGTTGTGCTGGGCTTTCCCTGCGGTCAGTTCAAGGAGCAGGAATTTGATGACATCAATAAGACGATGGAGTTTTGTCAGGTCAACTATAACGTGTCTTTCCCGATGTTCGCGAAAATCGACGTGAACGGCGAAAACGCTCATCCCTTATATAAACACTTGAAGGACCAGCAGAAAGGCCTGTTCTCCGATAAAATCAAGTGGAACTTCACTAAATTCCTGGTCGATGAAAACGGATTGGTCATAAAGCGCTATGCCCCGGCGAAGAAGCCGGAAGACATCGAACAGGATATCAGAAAAGTATTGGGGAAACAGTAACGGCACCAGATATTTAATAAGACTATTAAAGGACCCGCACATGATATGCGGGTCCTTTTCTTACAGTTGTTTTTTTATCGTAAAGCTTCACAAAATTTTATACCTTCACTTCTGCATCCATACCGAGCAGGTCTTTATTCGCATCCAGTATCGGCTGCACATATCCGCTGATGAATTCATCCACTTGTCCAGACGCTCTTCCGGTATAGTTTTCTGCCTTCAGCACCTTCATGAGGTCTTCTTTTGAAATATTAAACGCCTCATCTGAAGCAATTCGGTCGATCAGGTCATTGTCCAGACCTTCTTCTTTGACACGTCTGGCCGATGCCATCGAATGCATTCTAATTTTCTCATGGAGTTCCTGTCTGTCTCCGCCTCGTCTCACGGCTTCCATCAGGATGTTCTCCGTTGCCATAAACGGCAGTTCCTGCTCCACATGCGCGGCAATCACTTTTTCATAGACGACTAAATGACTGGAAACATTCTCGTATAAGTTCAGTACCCCATCCAGCGCCAGAAAGGCTTCCGAGACAGACAGCCGTCTGTTGGCTGAATCATCCAGCGTGCGTTCAAACCACTGGGTCGCAGCGGTTATCGCCGGATTCAGGGCATTCACGATGACGTGTCTTGACAGGGCGCTCATCCGTTCCGAACGCATCGGGTTACGTTTATAGGCCATCGCCGAAGAGCCGATCTGTTTCTTGCCAAACGGTTCTTCCACTTCTTTCATCCCCTGAAGCAGTCTCAAGTCGTTACTGAACTTGTAGGCACTTTGAGCAATTTCAGATAAGGTGTTCAGAACGATCGAATCGACTTTTCTTGAATAGGTCTGACCCGTCACTCGATACGTTTCCTTGAAGCCCATTTTCTCCGTGACTTTCTGGTCCAGTGCTTTCACTTTATCCGCATCGCCGTCAAACAGGTTCATGAAGCTGGCCTGGGTCCCGGTGGTGCCTTTGACCCCTCTGAATTTCAGAGAGTCCAGCACGTAATCCAGTTTTTCCAGATCGATGACCAGCTCGTTGATCCAGAGTGTGGCCCGCTTCCCGACCGTCGTCAGCTGCGCCGGCTGATAATGCGTTAAACCAAGTGTCGGTACGTTTTTATAATCTTTCGCAAATTCAGACAGTTCATTGATGACGTTGATCACTTTTTTTCGTGTCAAAAGCAGTGCTTCTTTCATGACGATCAAATCCGTGTTGTCGCCCACAAAGCAGCTCGTCACGCCCAGATGGATGATGCCTTTTGCATTCGGGCACTGAACCCCGTAGGCATGGACATGGCTCATCACATCGTGTCTGATTTCCTTTTCCTTCTGTTCAGCTACGTCATAGTTGATGTCATCGACATGCGTTCTCAGTTCATCGAGCTGTTCTTCTGAAATAGGCAGCCCGAGTTCACTTTCCGCTTCAGCTAACGCTACCCATAGTTTGCGCCAGGTCTTGAATTTCTTGTCATTTGAAAAGAGGTAGGACATCTCTTTTGACGCGTATCTCGTTTCCAGTGGTGATGTGTAAGAATCTCTCATAAGCTCCCCTATCTTTCTCTAGTGATTGACGACCATTAAAAGGTATCTAGTTAAAGACTTTCTCTAGATCTCGTTGACCACGATCGTCTGGTCTCTTTTCGGTCCGACTGAAACGATCGACACCTCCACGCCCGTGAATTCTTCGATGCGCTTCAGATAAATCTTGGCGTTTTCCGGCAGTTCATCATACGTTTTAGCCGTCGCCGCTTCTTCTCCCCAGCCTTCGAACGTTTCATAGACCGGTTCGCACGCAGCCAGATCTTCCAGAGAAGCCGGGAAGTAGTCGATCACCTGACCTTTAAATTTATACCCGACACACACTTCGATCGTGTCCAGACCGGCCAGCGTATCTATTTTGGTCACGACCAGATTCGTCAGTCCGGAAACTCTAGCAGAAGTTTTCAATATGACCAGATCGAGCCAGCCGCAGCGTCGTGGTCTGCCGGTCGTTACCCCGACTTCGCCGCCTTTTTCCTGGATCCATCTGCCCGTTTCATCGGTGAGTTCCGTCGGGAATGGTCCTTCACCGACACGCGTCGTATACGCCTTGGCCACACCGACAGCGCCTTTCAGCATCGTCGGACCGATGCCCGTTCCGGTACAGACGCCGCCAGCGATCGTGTTGGACGACGTTACAAACGGATAGGTCCCGTAATCGATATCCAAAAGCATCCCCTGGGCGCCTTCGAACAGGACTTTCTTGTCGGCTTTGATCTCATCATACAGTCGCACAGACGTATCCTTGACGAACGGGATCAGCCTTTCAGCATAGGCGCTGTAAGTTTCATAAACTTCATCAAAGTCCAGCGGTTCCTCATCATATACGCTCACTAATAAATCATTCTTTTTCTTGATATTTTCTTCAAGTTTTCGTTTAAATACATCAGGCTTGATCAAGTCGCACATTCTGATACCTGATCGTTCGGCCTTGTCCGTATAAGCAGGTCCAATGCCTTTGCCGGTGGTGCCGATGGCGTTCTTTCTCAGTTTATCACTGGCTTTGTCCAGCAGACGGTGGTAAGGCAGGATCACATGCGCCCGGTCACTGATTAAAAGTTTTTCCGGCGTCACCGCTACATTCAAGTCCTCCAGATAGCTGATTTCCTTGAAAAGAGCTTCCGGATCGATCACCGTGCCGTTTCCTAAAATGTTTAGTTTATCATCATACAATATACCTGAAGGAATCAGGTGAAGTTTGTATTCACTGTCACCGACGATCACCGTATGACCGGCGTTGTTTCCTCCCTGAAAGCGGACGACCAGATCGGCACTTTCTGCCAGAAAATCCGTCATCTTCCCTTTTCCTTCGTCTCCCCATTGTGCACCTAACACGACAAACGTTGACATTCATTGTCCTCCTTAGTAAATCGCTCTATTTATGAGCCTTCACTTATCCTCATTAGCGGTATCAAAAATCACTCACTTTTGATACCAGAACAATGGTATCAGAGGCATGGAGCCCAGGTCAATAAAATATCGCATGAATTTAGTGGTAGAGTGGTTAATGTTCGTGTTTATGGGAATTAGCACGTTTTCAATCTTCCTTATCAAAATCTATTTATAAAAAAACACATCAATGAGTTCTACTCACTGACGTGTTTTAATATTAACATTATATACCTGACCCCAACTTTATACATAGACTAAATCTAGATAACAACTTTAATCTTGTTCACTTATTCGTTTTGTAACACTATCCGTACTTTATGACTGAAAATGTATTAAGCTTCTACCAGCTGTTTCTTTTCTTCTTTCTCTTCCTTAACCTCTACGTTCGGAATGAGTACATAGGCAATGGCAAAGGATACTGTAAGAGAGATGAGCATGCCTAGAATGATAAAGACGAAGTACTCGCCAATGTAGGCTGGAAGACTGAACACGCTGGAAAGAATGTAGCCATAGATTCTTACGCCAAAGAAACTGATGAAGGCAGAGGCAGCAGAGCTTCCGATCGTAGCGGCGATAAAGGCTTTCGCATTTTTAGTCAAGACGCCAAAGAGTGCTGGTTCTGTGATGCCCAAAAAGCCGGAAACAACGGCGGAGACGGCGATACTTTTTTCTTCTTTTGTGTTCAATTTGAAATACATGGCTGCAGTCGCACCGGTGATCGATAGGTTAGCCATGAACATCATCGGCATCAGCATGTCATATCCCTGATTAGCAAAGTTCTGCAGTGCAATAGGCGTCATTGCATGATGCAGGCCTGTGAATATCGCGATCGGTCTAATTCCCCCTACAACGATCCCTGCCAGAACGGGTGACACATTAAAGAGTCCTTCGATACCATAAGCCAGCATATTCCCCAAGTAGATCCCCATCGGTCCTATTACCACCAAGGTCAGCAAGCCAGCTGCAAACAAGGAAAGCGTCGGTGTAAAGACCGTACGCAGGGCTTCGGGAAGACGGTCATCTATAAAGTTCCGGATGTGACTTAACGCCCAGACTGCAATAATGATCGGAATGACTGTTCCGCCATAGTTAAAGACGGGGACGGGTAAAAAGCCAAACACATTGAATTGAGAGATAACACCTTCCGCGACAGCATTGGTCATGGCCGGCACCTGCAGACTGGCTGCGATCGCAATGGCCAGATACTGATTGGTTTTAAAAATCCGGGCGGATGAAGCGGCTACAAAGAATGGCAGGAAAATAAAGACGCCGCTGGCTATCATGTTGATCACGATATACGTTTGAGATTCTGCATTAATGATCTCCAATGCCTTTAATCCCGACATCAACCCCATGATCATACCTGCTCCAGCTATTGCAGGAACAATGGGCCCAAACACGCCGGATACGATATCCATAAAACCTGAAATCATACTTTTTGATTCTTGTTTATCACGACTGGCCGACTCACTTGTATTCAGCCCTAAAATGGCTGCTGCCGTTTCGTAGTATTCGTTTACATTTGTTCCGATCACGACTTGTAACTGTTCATTGCTATCGGTCGTTCCCACTACCGGCTTTTCAGCCGTCAGCGCCTCGTGGTCCACCACGTTATGATCCTTCAGTTTAAAGCGCAGCCGCGTCATACAGTGCCACACGTTTTGAATATTGTCCTGCCCACCAACATTTTCTATTATTCGCTTGACTATCTCCTCATGTCTCATTTTGACTATTCCTCCTATTTTTGTATCGCTTTTGTTTACATGAGTTATCTTATCAGACGATCCTGCTTTAGTAAACCAGTCCTAAAAATGTGAATAATCCAAATTATCGTTGATTTTAAAGCGTTTTAACGTTTTTTATAAATAATTGGACTGGTATTATACCCTTTACACACACAATGTCAGTCCAAATTGACTTCTTTACTCCGTGCGTGTTCTAATAACATTAAGCTATCTAATCCCGAAAGGACGATTATTTTGAAACCAACGATCATTACAAACATTAAAAGCTACGGCATCAAGCCAGACCGCCATAATCTGGTGGTCGTGAAAGTGGAGACAGATAAAGGCGTGAGCGGCTTGGGCTGTGCGACCTTTCAGTTCCGACCGCTGGCTGTGCAGAGTCTAGTCGATGATTATCTGAAACCTTTACTGGTAGGTAAAGACGCTAATAATATTGAGGACTTGTGGCATCTGATGACAGTAAATGCCTACTGGCGCAACGGACCCGTCATCAACAATGCTATTTCAGGAGTCGATATGGCCTTGTGGGATATTAAAGGGAAGCTATCTGACATGCCTTTATACCAGCTTCTGGGGGGCAAATCCCGGAACAAGGTATCGGCTTACGCACATGCTGTTGGGGATACTCTGGACGAACTTTTTGAACAGATCGATACCCACCTGGCTAACGGCTTTCGCTATATCCGCTGTCAGCTGGGCTTTTACGGCGGGACAGATTTAAACGCTGAAACAGAAAACGAGGCCTTGTCCGGCGTCTACTATGACCAGCAGACCTATATGGACCGGACGCTTGAAATGTTCGAGGCCATAGAAGCTAAGTACGGTCATTCTTTTCAGATGCTGCACGACGTTCACGAGAGACTGCACCCGAATCAGGCTGTCCAATTCGCTAAAAAAGTGGAGCCTTTCAATGTTTACTTTTTAGAAGATATCCTGCCACCCGACCAGACAGAATGGCTGAAACTCGTCCGTACCCAGACAGCGACGCCGATCGCGATCGGCGAACTCTTCAACAATCCGATGGAATGGAAGGCGCTCATTGCCAGTCATCAGCTGGACTATCTTCGCGTCCATGTTTCCCAGATCGGCGGGATTACACCTGCCCTCAAGCTGGCACATCTTTGCGATGCCTTTGGTGTCCGGGTCGCCTGGCACACTCCGTCTGACATATCACCCATTGGCCTGGCGGTGAATACACACCTCAACATGCACCTGCACAATGCGGCTGTTCAGGAGTCGCTGGTCTTGAAAGACAACACGAAACAGCTTTTCAAGCATTCGCCCGAACCGAAACAGGGACATTTCTATCCCATCGAACGGCCCGGTATCGGGGTTGACTTTGACAAAGAACTGGCCAGAGACTATCCGGTCGTTTACCGATCCCATGACTGGACGCAGAGCCGGTTGCCTGACGGGACATTGTTCACCCCTTAAGACGTACAGATCATAATAAAAAAAGAAAGTCATCACTCACGTGTTTTTACGTGACTGATGACTTTCTTTATTGAACGGCGTGACATAGGTACAGGCATAGTCGATGGCGATGAGTTCACTGTATTCATACACCCGGCCGTCTTTCAGCAGACAGCGGTTCTCGATCTTCATCGCCGGCGTATTTTTCCTGGCCATCAATAATTCGGACTGACTTTTAGTTAATAGCGCCGGACTGTAGCTGGTGATGAAGTGCGAAATTTCGTATCCGCATGACTGGACATAATCCTGAATGGAGCCCTCAAGTATTTTTTTACTCAGATCTGGGAACAGCGATACCGGCAGCTTTGACTTTTCGATCTGCTCGATCTTGAAATCAACGATACGTACCCGCTCGAACGTCCAGATATCCTCTGATTCACTGAGCTGGAAAATTTGCTTTTCCTCCGGTGTAGCTTTGCGTTTATCCAGATAAAGGACCCTTGACGCGATTCGTTCATAGGGCGTCCGGGTCAATGTGTTGAAGACCAGCGGACTCGTCTGATAGTGATTCTGGACATACATCCCGGATCCCTGAACCGTTTTGATGATCCCGATCTCCTCCAGCCGTTTGATCGCTTCCTGTATCGTATAGCGGGAAACCTGATACCGCTCAGCCAACTCCCGCTGGTTTGGAAGTTTCTCATCCTTGAAATCCTGCTGGTATATTTTACTCAAAAGATCCTGCACAATGAATTCTCTTTTATTCATACTCTGATATACCCTTCTCTTTGTTTTTTAAGAAGAAACTCTTTATAAAACCGCTGTTGCGATCAGGTTATCAAACTTCCGGATATCCACACCTTTTTTCAGGTTGATTTTAAGATGGCCGGCCCGTGTCCACAGTTCGACTTCGGCGTTGAAGTCCAACATTTTGCCGGCATTTTCAGTCGACCACATGTTGATTCAGATACTATGTTCTGTCTCCTGTAGTTTAGATAAGCCCCTAGCATATGAAAATGGTCAAGTAGTTCATCGCTATACCAAGTGAGCAAGTATAAAAATATGTTACAGATGATCTAACGGAATACACTAACAGTATCCAAGTTAAGTTTATCAGTTAAAAGTGCTAAAAAATTCTTAATGATTATTTAGGATCCTACTGTTAATTCCATCAATTTGTTTGAATATTTCTTCCAGCACAGGCACTACTATACTATTTCCTGCTAATTTAATAAGTTTTGAAGGAGGTAAAATTTTTCTTCCCTTATTGATATTAAGATTATTCGTCAATAATAATTCATATTGTTCCTCATCGAATCCCATCAGCAAGAAGCATTCTCTTGGGGTGAGATTTCTGTAATGCTTATTTTTATCGGTTAAAATTACTTTATCGTATTCTATTAATCCGGAGTTTGGATGTCTGTCTTGTTTTGTAGTTACAGTCTTAGCAAATATACCATCATATGCTTGATGGTCGGTGGCTAGTATTGTGTTATTTTCATATATTTTCTTCCTAGACGGGGTATACATTGGAGTACTTTCAATCGCTTCATTTCTATATTTTTCTTGAGAATAATCGAGTCTGAGGAATTTTGATATGGGCGCTATCTTGTCTTCTGTCAAGTTTACATTTTGAAGATTATTTTCGAAGAAAAACTGATTAACTTTCTCTTTCTTATCGCTATCTTCAGCTAAAACGCTTATTAAATATGTCCTAACTCTAGACTGTGGTATACCAAAGTTTCTAGAATCAAGTGTATACAGCTGATTAACATAACCAAGACTTTCCAGAAACTTCTGCCATTCATTAAAATTATCTATATGCTTATGAGACAATATATTGTTCACATTCTCCATTAAAAGAAAACTTGGAAGTTCTTTTTTACTTTCTTTTAAGTCAATTAGTATTCTCTCAATTTGCCAAATCAGGGTAGACCTATTGTTAGCATCTCTATTTATTCCACCAGTATTATTATGCCAATGACCGCTTACCGACAAATCTTGGCATGGAAACGAGTAGGTTAATACATCAGTATCCGGCAGATTAGCTGCTGTGACTGTATTAATATCTACTAGATTATTATTCCGTTCTATCGAGTGGAGAATTGCCTTTAACTGCGACATACTCATAGCTTTTAATCCTCTTATGGAGATCTCTGATTTCCCGTCACTTGAGAGATTATATTGACTTAGATGTTCAACAATAGAGTCTCGAGTGTGATGTCTGTACATTTCCAAATTTTGAGGGCCGCCATGAATTATATCATAAGCATACAGAGCTCCTATTTCCCACTCCACGGTAGCTACTACGGAATGATTCAAACCAGCATTTTTTAAAGCTTGAACCTGACTCCCTATGCCACTAAACGTTTCCACTACTCTTAACATTTATATCCTACTTTCCAGTTTCATTAAAAATTAAAAGGTCATTTTAAAGAGATAATCATTTATCTTAGTAAATCTGAATTTTGTATTTCCATAATTAATTAGATCATCTTTGCTTATAGGACGACGTTCCTTAAGGTTGATCTTCTCTCTTACGTATTCATAAATGTTACCATTTGTAATAACCAGCTCTTTATTAAAATCTCCTTGAAGTTCAGCTTCAAAAACAAACTCTTTGGTTATAATCTTAAATCTTACTCCTACAGGGAATATTGTATCAAAAAAAAGTTTGGGTGTCTGCATGATATACGGACTCCTGTTATTCATCCAAGCATTCAATCCTGTCGTTTCCCAATGGCGATTATGGTGCGGATCTAGAACTGCTTCTATTTCAAAAGAAGCATTAAAGTCAATTTTTTCTGAATAACTAACTTTATGGTTGATTCCAGTTTTTAATTCTTCTTTTATTATGTTTTCAGTTTCTTTATTGTCTACTACATACTCGTTGTCTTCTTTAAGACTCTCATCCTCAATTAATTTAATGTAATCAGTAATATTTTCATGATTGCAATTTAAAGATACATTATTTTGCTCTAAAAATAATTGAGAAGGATTATAATGGATATTAATCATGAGTTCATTTTGCCTTAAAAATCCATTTTCAGTAAAGTTCGCTGATCCAACATATACTTTACGAGAAACATTAGAGTAAAACTCCAATAATTTTCTGTGTGTAGGCACTCCCTTAACTTGATAATATACATTTACATTGGAATAAGTATCAGAGATTTCGAGAAACTGCTGATGGCTTTTCTGACTAATACCTTCTCGAGCCATACCAATATAAAGTTCAACTGCCAACTCTGGGAAATCTCTCTTGACTCTTCTTAAAAATATTGGAGATGCATAGCCTGTTATAACTCGAAGTTTACTGTGAGACTTACTGTTATTCATAATAATTGAATTATAAAGGTCATTTAGTATTATCGCCAATTCCTCCCAATGCATCCTTATATAACTCTTCTACATATAAAGTTACTCCTCCTGACATCAATTCAGGAGAAATCACTAAAAGTCTCGCTGTATTCAGCTTTAGTATTCTCCTGAATAAATCTCTGTCAGTATATTTCGAGTATTTTTTCATTATTTCTCTGTATATAGCTATATTATATCCTATGCCCGGTCGTTCGACTAATTGAAGTATCGTATCTGTAGAGTTATTTTCAAGTAATAAATATGTCTGCTCTTCATTATTACACCATGACAAGTGTATATACCACCATATTGTTTTCAACCAGATTCTTCTTGGTGATTTATAAAAGTGATCTTCATTTAATCCCCATCTAGAATGTACTATATCCGGCACTACGTGTACTGATAAATATCTCCAGACATCATTACTTGAGGCTGTTCTTAAAGAGAAACCTATATCTTCATTTAAAACTTTATAAAGCTGCAAACCAAACTTCAGGTCAAATTTATAATCTAATTTATTAGCGTAATCAAACTCACCTTCTTCAAACACTTTATTTCTACTGTTAATTAATAGAGAGCGAATGTTTTTAAATTCTTCACTCAAATCGATTGGTTCCATCGAGGTAGTGTTAACTTTAAGATTATCAAAATCTCTTTCTGCATTTGTTACGGAGTATTGTATTGCATCCCAGTTAATCATCTTCACTCACTCCACTCATTAACTTCCTTTCCCAATGTTTCCGTAAGGTATTACTAATTGAGAAGATGGAAGAAGTATCAGTTATTTCGAATGTTTCTATCCAGTATTTTACTGCTGCTAATACACTATTC
Organism: Alkalibacterium subtropicum; assembly: GCF_900112455.1. Lineage (GTDB taxonomy): Bacteria > Bacillota > Bacilli > Lactobacillales > Carnobacteriaceae_A > Alkalibacterium > Alkalibacterium subtropicum. The sequence goes on from NZ_FOLT01000002.1 coordinate 185,772, forward strand.
GGATAAGTATCGTCTGCCTCAATATCATTATTTTCTACAATAATTACCTGCTGAATGATTTGAGACATAGCTTGGATCATTATATCTCCCATCATTGCACGACTAATCCGAGTTTTTCCTTTTTTTACTTGTTCAAATAGAGGATGTGATGTATTTAAACTTAAATTAACATTTGATGCATCGAATATGGCATCATTTGCATCTACCCAATGCTTTTCTAATTTCCATAAAGGTCCATCTTTTTCTTCAAATTCGGTCATCGGGAAAACGGATCCGTCGCCATCAATAATTAGTTCGAGATCATAGAGATTTTCTTCAGTTAGTATCATTCCTACTTTATTAGCCTGGAAAGGAATCTCTTCTCTTATTTCTGCTAAATAAATATAGAATTCAAGATAAACATTTCCCCGTAGGGATGACTTAGGAAACACATAGCTAAAATTTATATATTTACCGTCACGAGTGTTGTTAATAATGCCTACCGGAACTGTTTTCTGAAAATGAGATTCTTTACTATATATGTGACATGCTATGCCTAATTCATTTTGCTGAGACGTAACACTGTTTCTACCGTATAGTCTATAAGGCTCTTCAATAGAAATTCCAAGATTAACTGTTAGCTCGTGATCATCAGGAGCCCATTGTTCATCTTTTTCATTTATAGCAATAATATCTTCATCTATCTCAATTACTGACGTTTCAATTCCATTATTATAAGTAAGCGAGGGATCCAGGTTGATTCGTGTTTTTTCAAGCAACTGTCTGTCAATTTTCTTGTAGAGCGCAATTTGACTATTCTTAGTAACCATGTTTAGATATCTTCCTTAGCTAATTTATTTGAAGTAACTGTAAGGGTAGGCATGTACTGATTAGAGTATACTTTAATTGATACACTCCCTGTAAGCTCAACTTCCTGCGTATTATTATTATTAATGACTACGCTAAAATCATTATTTTTATAAACTTCAATGTTCAGGTTATCTTCACTTAGAGAGTTCTTTGACAATTCTGGTTCATCAATTATCTTAAATGGAAATGGAATAACATCATTCATAAACTTATCCCACATTTCACTGCTCATCTTTTTTTCTTGTGTAAGAACTAGCAGTGAAATATGATTTTGAGATTCAGGTTTAAGTATAACTGAGAAACGCACTTTAACGTATTCTGTATTAATAAAATCTGTACTTAGTATATTAAGATTGGACGTTCGTCTTGTTGATTTTTTCTTCTTGACATTTTTTTTATTTTTATCAGTTTTATTGGACTTTCTTCCAAAGCTTCGAGGAGGCATTAATATACTTCCAAATTTTCTAGACAGAGCTGAAGTAGCTGAGCTATATGAATCTCCATCTAACACCTGATAATGTTCCTGAATCTCTTTTGCAGTATATCCTTTTGTACGTTTTACTATAGTGATTCCATCTTCATCTATCCAGTCGGCATGATCGGCATTTTCTGTTGCTCTCAAATAACTCTCAAGATCGTCGTAACCCATTTCAATGTATCTTTGGTGAAGACTACCAAATGAATTGGGTACAAAAAAGCCTAACAGCATACTTTCTTCTGACAATATATTCCCTGACGGACTCCATTCACCGTTTAGGTCGTATTCCACGACCATTCCAGGCATTCTACTATATGCAATAACCTTAGAGTCAAATCTGCTGTTATACTGTGCAAGACCAAGGTAATCCAAAGGCGATGGTCTATTGTATGGAGGCTGCATTTCCATTTCATCTCTGCTAGTTTCACAAAAAGCGATGGATCCCACTTTTATTTTATTGTCTGCCATACCGGTTCTAGGAAGAAATATATCTTTAACATAGATGTGACTTTCTTCAGAAGTTCCTGTTAAAGCTGCATTATAAAGCTGCTGAAACTTGCGAAAAATTGGTTCCTCTAGAAATAATATTTCATTATTAACTGTACATAAAAGCTTTGAGTTCCCAATTTCCTGAGAGTATGAATCATTTGCAAGACGTGGATGATACCATCTTTTTATTGCCATTTTAATAGAATCAGAATAATCTGTGTCCCAAGGCAATATCTCACTAGTATCATCAATATGCTCTTCTTTTAAGTACGGTATGATGATCGTGGTACCTGTTTCATCGTCAGTATATTGATCAATATCAAAGATATCTAAAATTTCAGATATTACTTTCGAATCCGTTAGTGGAAATATTTTTTTCCCCTCAGTTTCATATTTCCCCCACCAAGCTATTCCCCGCTCACTTTCGGGGAGTAATCGATCAGTATCTTTAGGACTTTCTATTAAAGAAGCAATAAGCCGTTCTTCATATACGCCTTCGGATAGAACTCTTGTGTAGTAAATAACTAATCCTATTCCTACTCTAAAATAACTTGTCTTACCTAATCCCCAGCTTCCGCCAGAACCAGCTTTCTCTTGATTTTTTCCGATTCCGAAAACCAGCTTATGAAAATTACTTTGATCTAGTACCGCTTGAGATTCAGATTTATAATCTCCCGTTAATCCTGTGGTATTAGCATCTCTGACGGCTAAATAAGAACTGTACTGATTGTATCTATTGGCTAAAGTATCACTAATACCGTCAAAATGACGATTAAGCTTATCTGTTTTAAAATAACCTGTAGAAAAATTGACAAGTGTGTTTTCTTCATTTTTCCTAGTAGCATCTAAGCTGTTCTGAAGTGACTCTCTTACTAGCAAATCTATCATCGGCATGCTCTTGTTCTGAAGGGATCTTAAAATAGAATCGCCATCCTGAGACATACTCTGCACATCGTTCGGTGCTATTTTTAATTCCAATATTAATCCTCCCTAAACTCATTTTCATTTACTTCATCATCTAGTCTATTAACTCTTGCGGATATATATGTGGCTAAGTTTCCTTTCTTAGCTTTCCCAGGTATCAAAATGTTAATTCCGATTATATCTTCTGGAAAATTTAATGGAGCTCTATTTGCATGATTATCCTTATGATGTTCTCTATATGATTCTTCGGTCTGATTACCTTTATCCACTCTATAAATTAATAGTTGAGGAACATCTCCGTATCCGTATTTTTCTCTAATAGACAGTAGCTTAGAAGTTCCGTATGCTTTTTTCTCATCTTCATTTATTTCATTGTTTACTTCTACATCAGCCATTAAATCTCTAGGTGATCTTAGCGCTCCAATACTAACAATGTCATCCGTGCTTCTATTTTTTAATTTTGTACGCTTTACAGGTGCTGGATTATACCCATGAATATTCCATTTCTCATTATCACCAGCATCTTTATTAAGCTCACCAGTACTGCTGAGGATAACGCTCCAGTCGGCTAGTGTTTCTGAATTTTTTTCTATCCATCCAATTAGCTCTGATAAATTCGACATTTTTTTATCCATTGAGCAAACTACATATTTTTGCAGAAAATCCTTAACACTTCTATTTGACACACCTTCCCATATTAAATTAGTTGATCTTGCTTTGGGGGACTGAAGTCTGTTTAAGAATTTTTTTGTTTCCTCAATGTTACTTCTCAATGTATCAATATTTTTATCAAAGTATATTGTTTGAGAATTATAACCCGCAAAGTTGAACTCTACTTCTCTGGCGGACTGCATTTTATTATTGGACGTAATTCTAATCAGTTGATAATTCGGTGAATTTTTGACCCTAGGAGCAAAATCAGATGGTGTAAGTCCATTTGTCGAATATGTTTTTATTTCCTCTCTCAATTCTTCATTCATCTGCGATAAGAAGCCGTACCTCTCATATGCAAGTCGGTCTAGCCAAACTCTAGGAAACAATTCATATTTTTTTCTATAACCAAACCAGCGGCCCATTTGCATGAGGGTATCAGCCTGGTTGGTAGTCCTCAAAAAATATGTTGATACTAATCCTTCTAAAGTCAATCCCCTAGAAAGGGTATTACCACCTATGACTATAAAGGCAGGAGCCTTATTAGGCAATTGCTGCTCATTCGGATAGACTAGTCTAATTATCTGATCATCTGCCTTGGCTCTACTATTATCAATTACTAGATGAAGTCCCTCGTGAAATGCGGGTTCTCCCTCTTCTCCTATAGGAATATGACTTATATACTCTTTTTGATCCAATCCCATTATATATCTCAGTTCATATTCAACTTCTTTCCATTCAGGATAATCAGGTACAGAATCTGAAGTAGAGTATGAAGGCATTGCGCTTAAAAAATCAGATCTTTTATACTTGTTCTGTTCGGCTAAGTACAGTGTTTTCATCTGCCTAATCATTTCTTCTGACCCTTTTATTTTTTTGAGAAATTTTTCAATATTATCAGCTATCAATTGGTGATGGTCTACTCTAAAACTCGTGTGTATCAGCATAGACACTGGCTTACTGAAGTCCATAGTTCTTAGAGCAGCTAGACTTATTAAAAACCATTTCAACGAAGCTTCTAGTGATGGAGGAAATTCCTCAAAAATGCCGTCTTTTTGATACTTTCGGACACTGTCTCTCTCGTAATCGGAGATATCTCTCACAATATCTACAGACGGTATAGTTTCTGGCTCCTCCATTCCAAAAATCTGTTTAGGTCCTATATAATCTTCAGAAGATTCTAGCAGTGTAATGAAGTCTCTTGGATACAGCGTGTCATCTCCTACTTCATTTAAAACATTGGCATAAGGTGTTGCCGTATATGCGATATAATTCATCCCTGCAAAACCTTCATAATGTACTAAGTCGTTTATAAGTTCATTTATTGCTGTTTTCTCTTCTTCTTCAATATCTTTAGTATTTACACTTGCCTGATCTGCTTCGTCATCTATCACTAATATTTTCATTTGTGCTGCTTTATTTTCATCTGAAGTCAACCACTTAAAAAGGTTCCTCAGTCTAGTTTTGTTTTTTAAGCTTACAGTAAAATACTTGTCCTTACTTCTGCTACTTAGACTCAACTTAGAGATATCATGCTCAGGTATATTAGATTTAATTGAGGGTTTATCTATTTGGTGCCAGTGTAGGTGACTTGTACCTGATACATTCATATCATCATAAAGCCTACCTGCAGTCTGTTCTCTTAGCTTTTCAATAACCCCAGATAGAATTATGAAATAATTGAATCCGTTGTCTGCAGCCATTGCCATTAAGCCAGCCATATTAGCAGTTTTTCCAGACTGAACATTACCAATTACCAGCCCTTTAACCGGCCCGTCCTCACGAGTATCCATAGATAAAGACTTTAATATTTCGAACGAGGAATTTCTGATATTATTTATAGATCTTTCGGACCAGTTTTGCCTGATTAATTTATTTTCATACATTTTCCAAGTAGAATATTTAGAAGAGGGGATCTCCGCAAAGTTATTGACTCTTCTTCCTAACTTAGTGACTTCAATTTCTTCTTCAATTGTGCTAAGCTCGTCTACTATTTCTTTCCATTCTTTCTCTGTCAATTCATCCTTCTTCATATTATGAAAAGGAGCTATATAATTATTTAATTTTTCCTGAACAGTATCTCCACCAAACATGGAGAGATTTTTTACTTTTTCCCAATCACTATAACTATCATACATGCTCTCTACAAGTTGTTTAGTTTTATTATATTTAATGCCAGACATGGTTTGTCCTCCTATTGGTAAACGTATAGTCATTGTTTTTATTTTAACACATTTTTACTCTACAATTGTACGGGTTATTAACTTTCAATTGTGAACTTTAAATAACTTAAATGATGCTAGCTTTAATTTGTACTGATAGCAACTTAAGTATTCTTTAAGAAATAACTGAATAGTTTATATATTACAATAACTCTGGTAATATTTGTGCATGAGGTGATATAAAATGACCGATACCGTTTCAAAATCTATGCGCAGTAGAAATATGTCAAAGATACGTTCTAAAAACACTAAACCCGAGATTCAAGTGAGGAAATACCTTTTCAGCCGAGGGCTGCGTTATCGCCTTCATGCTAAAAACTTACCCGGAAAACCAGATATGGTATTTCCAAAATATAAAACAGTTGTGTTTGTCAACGGTTGCTTTTGGCATCATCATAGTTGCAAGTATGGGACAACACCTAAAACAAATACTGAATACTGGTTAAATAAGTTTGAAAAAAATCAAATGAGAGATAATTCAAATTATCAGACATTAGAAAGTGAAGGATGGAAAGTATTAGTGATATGGGAGTGTCAGATAAACAGTAAGAATAGGATCACTTTTTTGGAAAACCTTTATTCTGAGATTAAATTTTCATAATATACAATAAGGGGATGCTTTGTAATAAGCATCCCCTTATTGTATATTATAAGACCGCTGAAGCAATCAGGTGATCAAACTTCCGAATATCCATACCTTTTTTCAGGTTGATTTTAAGATGTCCGGCGCGTGTCCACAGCTCGACTTCGGCATTGAAGTCCAGCATCTTGCCGGCATTTTCCGTTGACCACATGTTGATTGAAGAATAAGGGATCGAATAAATTTCCACTTTCTTCCCTGTCAACCCCTGCGCATCTCTAATGATGATACGTTTGTTCGTGAACACCGCTGAATCTCTGATCGTTTTGTATGCGGCAACGGCCTCTTCACCCCGAACCAGCATACTGTCGACATCCTTCGGAATATCACATTCTGATACAAAGGTCCACGCCTGTATTGTCTGTAATTCGTTCATTATTATGTCCTCCTACTAAATTTACTCATTAAAAGATATTTTCAACTTCCGTTTCATAATCTTCTGTTTCCCGCTGCATCTGTTCTACCATATCGACCCAATCTTCGTCGTTCACCATCGATCCAACATATGTATCCCAGTACTTATCCGTGACCAGTCTCATTCGGATACTGCGCGGTTCATTCTGTAGTTCTTCTCTAGCAGCATCTGAAGTAGGAAGAGTCGTCCCTTCAAGATTATCAGTCACTGCCTTGACCCAAATGTCATTGACTGATTTCATCAGTTCGATGTTTTCAATTTCTTCTTCAGTCAATGAGATGGCGCTGTCTTCTGATGCGTTCTCCGGCTCCAGCTCTTCGATATATCTAACAAAATTATATGACATATAAGTCGGAAAAGGATTATTTTGATAACTCAAGTCTGCATTGTCGACACTATCCAGCCACATGTCCGCCAGTCTCACAACCGCATTGCCATGTTCATGTATCCCCAGATAATTCTCCTTTATAGCTGCAAGTTCCTCTGCCGTTACTGTTTCTTCTGATGCTACATTGTCTAGCATGAGATCTGCCATCATAATATCCCGCGATAAAAAGGCCACGTCATTGACCAAGACTTCGGATAGATAACTCTCGTATTGATTATTTTCTCTATACTGTAGATAACCGAATGCGACTGCTGCAATCAATAGTATAAGAAAACTACTAATCATCACTCTTTTTTTCATAAACGATCCGTCTCCTCAGTTCCTGTTTTCTTCTGCACCAACTTGTTCAAAATATGGATCCCGATACTCAAGCAGTTCATCAAACCGTTCCGGAAAGTCATTGGATCCTCCGGTTTCAAATTTCTTTCTATTGTCGAATTTGATTTTAAGATCCCACTGGGTCCCGTCCATGATATCTGGGTCAGTGTATTCTTCATCCCATGAAAGGATGAACAGTTCGTTGAACAGCTCATCTTTGATGGCCTGCCATTCGTTCAGGGTGATGCGCAGTTTCATTTCGCCGTCTATACTAATACCTATCGGTGGTGTCAGGGTCATGTCCGCAAACCCGTATCGTTCTTCGATAAGGATGGTCTTGAATCCACCGTGAAAGCCGCCATAGGTAAAGTAAAACGTGTGACAATCTTTAACGACTTCATTCGATTTCAAACCAAACGTCTTGCCGCAGGTCTCACACCTGTATTTGTCTGTTCCTTGTTTATTCACTTCAACTGTCTCATTCCCGCAGTATGGACACTTCAGTTCATTCATCATCTGTTTTCCCCATTCCTTTATTTGAATAGATCCCAGAAAGAAAAGGATGTCTTCTTATAGACTTTGTTATAGGCAGCTTTTTTAGGATCCTTCAGCCAACCCATGCCTTTCTTGCCGTAACCCGGGATCACTTTTTTCTTTACCGCCCGCTTGGCTCTGCCTGTGGTCCGTGCTTTGAAAGACTTTTTGATGCTTGGCTTACGCATGCCGAATTTCATGTCACATCCACCTTTCCGAATTTTTCATCCTGGTCCTCATGATCATTGTTTCGCTGATTCCAGCACATCGGTTCTTCCGCTTTCCAGATCGATTCGTTTCAGAGTATGTTCACCGTAGCTTTCTGCTGCAGTGAAAAGCACGGCATCCCCCACTTTCGCCAGGCCTTCAACGCTGCTGGAGGCGGATAGAAGTTCCTCGTCTCCACCATCAGTACTCATCATGTAGATGCCCTCTCCCGAATACCCTTCACTTAATGAAGATAAGGCGAACACTATACCCTGGTCCGTCGGCATATAGGCAGACACATGCGTATCCACCAGCAGTTCCGGGTCACTGTCTTCCCCGATCTCACTTCGGTAGAGCAGAGACTCATCCCCTAGATAATAGTAATACCCGTCCCAGACCATCAGGTTTTCTGCATAGGAATCCAGGACGATTTCCGGGTCTTCCCCGTTGAGATCAAAGCTCTCTACTACCGCCTGCCCCTGCTTTTCATGACTGACCAGAAGTCGATCGTCATGAATCGAAAAGCTGTATGCTCTGATGTCGATCAGCTGCTCGAGATTCTGTCCATTTAAATCCATACGGTAGATGCTGTTGTCATCCTGCCAGGTCGAGAAGTAGATCCCATTCCCGTAAATTTGCATTTCTGACGGGAAACTCAAGGAAAAGAGGGTCGTATGTTCACTTCCGTCTAGTTTCATTCGTTCGATCGTTTCGCCTTTTGTAAAGTAAAGCCATTCACCGACGACATTCAGGTTTCTGATCCCATGACCTCCCTCACGCTGTATGAGGTACTCGGCATTTTCAAACTGCTTGTCTGTCCTGACAAGATCCATATGGTCTTCAACATAGAAGATATACTCGTCAGTTTCTACAGCATAGCCACCATTCACCGTGTTTTCCAGTGCGTTGCCGCTGACTGTTTCCGAAACGGCTTCGACTTCTTCACTCACATTTGAGAAGCTATTATGACGCAGAACATTCATGCTCCATACCAGGTTGGAGTCCATCAAGACCGGCAGAAGAACGATAAACGCCATATAGATAAACTTGAGTGACGACATGCTTTTTCTGGTCCAGAGGCTCTCTTCCCCCCGGATATTCTTGGCGAGAATCGTGATGTAATGCTTTGGTCCTTCGATTCTCAGGTTATTGTTTGCGTAATAAAGGGAGATCTTGTCGTTAAGGATGAGATTGAACGGCGTATCGAACGTCGGTCTGACCGTCATTTCCGTTTGCCTTTTATCAATAACTTCAAACCGTCCCTGTTCGATCAGTCTGTCCAGACCCTCAAAGCTCTGGACTTCTTCCTCGATAGACTGATGCCTGTACTTGGCGATCAGCCAACGGAGAAACGCCAGGAGATAGAGAACAATAAATATCCAGTGGATCCCGGGCCCCATGCTAAAAACGCTTTGGTAACTCCAGTAAAACAGCAGGGCCAGCGGCAGATAAATCAGGACCGTTCCTCTTACAGCTATATTCAGCCAGTTCTTCACTTCTTTCATCAGTTCTCCTCCAAATGATCAGTCTCTTATTTTATGTATTTTCTGTTACTCTCAGTTTATCAAAAATGCCCTGTCTTTTGACAGCGCTTTTTAAAATAAACCTATATTTTATGCATTTTTCCCAATAGCATGGCATAATACTTTGTGTCATAATCTTAAACATTTAAGACTTCCTTTTCCGTTCGTGGTAAACTTGTGAATAATAATCAAATGAATTTATTCTTCATAAAAGAAAGCAGGTGCATTATGCCTATCAAACAATCGGGTCCTTATAAAAAGAAAACAGTAGTCAGCGTACTTTTGATTTTGCTCTTTTTAGTTCCAATGCTGGTCTCGCTCTTTCATTATTTCAAGCCGGTTCCGGAAGGCCTTTCCACAGAAGGGAAATCACATAAAACGAGTGACTTAGAGTTCCTGTATGACCTGACTTATCAGAATGAAGCGGGTGACGTCGTGCATGAACAGCAGATTTTTGACCGAGTGTATCGCATGATCGACGAGGCAGAAGACTTTATCGTTCTGGATATGTTCCTCTTCAACGACGACTATGACCATACCGACCCGGATCTGGACTTTCCTCAGCTATCGACGGAACTGTCCGACGCCCTGATCGAAAAGAAACAGACGGCACCCGATGTGGACATCGTCTTTATCACCGATCCCATCAACACCTTTTACGGTACATACATGCCCGAGCACATCGCACAGATGACGGACGCAGGGATCAGCATGGTGTTTACTGACTTAGATCCACTGAGAGATTCCAATCCTGTGTATTCCGGCTTTTCACGCACGTATCTGGACTGGTTTGACCGTTCCGGATCAAGCTATCTCCCAAATATTCTTCGTCCGCAGGGGCCAGAGGTCGCCGTGCCTTCGTATACGAAACTGCTTCATTTTAAAGCGAACCACCGGAAAACACTGATGACTGAACGGGAAGGCCTAATCACTTCCGCCAACCCGCATGATGCCAGCGCCTATCATTCCAATATTGCCTATGTTTTAAAAGGCGACATCTTAAAGGACCTGCTGGCTTCAGAAAGAGCGGTGGCTGAACTGTCCGGTTTCGACACTGAATTGTTTGATTCCTTTGAGGTCCGGGATTTAGGTAGTGAATCAGGTGGTGTGTATAATGTACAGCTTTTGACAGAAAAGAAAATAAAAGACTCACTTTTAGAATCGATCAGTCATGCAGATGAAAATGACGCAATCAAGATCGGGATGTTTTATCTTTCGGACAGAGACATCATTTATGCCCTGATCGAAGCGGACAGACGAGGTGTTTCGATCCAGATGGTTCTCGATATCAATCAGGATGCCTTCGGTAATAAAAAAATCGGCATCCCCAACCGGCCTGTGGCAGACGAACTGACTAAAGGTGACAGTGCCATCGCTGTTAGATGGTATAAGTCACACGGCGAACAGTTCCATTCGAAGTTTTACATGCATGAAACAGAGACAGACGTCACGATGATCGGCGGTTCGACCAATTTCACCCGCCGGAACCTGGATGACTATAACCTTGAAACGAATGTGAAGATCACAGGAACAAAAGATCAGCCAGAAATCGAGGACATGCTGCAGTACTTTGACCGGATCTGGAACAACGAGGGCGGCACCTATACCGTCGACTACGCCGAGCACGCAGAAGCAACGGCCTGGAAAGATTGGCTCTATCATATCCAGGAATTTACGGGCTTGTCCACGTTTTAGGTAAACAAAATTTCTCCAGTTTCATCAAAGAATGAAGTGACATGTTTACACAATCTAATATAAAAAAGTTCCGAATTCGATTACTGTATTCGTAACTTTTTTGTATAATCTATTGGTTAATGTTTGCCGGTAAAGTGACTAAATTAAGCTAAGACACACTACATTTCGATTAGTGTGTCTTTGCATAATTTTAGCCTCAACTGAATAGCCACGCCAGCCAGCCGATGACCATGCCTAAAATAACCAGCAGCTGAAGGATCAGAGATATCGTGGCTAACGCCTTGACCCAGGTTGCATATCTGATGATATCAGAACTTGTTAATATATAAATCGAAAAGACAATGCCAAATACCGGAACGATATATGACAACATAATGAGCGTGATGACTTTTGCGATGAGCTGCAGTTCTTTGTTATTGCTTCTTTCCACTATATTTCTCCCCCCTTCTCAAGTCATTCATTTTCGACTCTTCCGTATCATTGTAGCGTAGATAATCAGTATTATTAGTATATAGTCCGTACTCAACATACTTTTGCGCCTCTTTATAATATATTTGCCAAAATTATAATGAATTATCTTATCTTTTCTGTTAAATAGTTTTGTGAAAACATCCTCTTAATAAACCTTTAATAATCCGAGATCCCTGAAACATGAGTCAGATGCTATTATTGTATACCACCTAATCTGAGAAGTGGTAAAACGGTAGTGTAATCCGACCATTTTCTTATTCGACGTTCATTATGAAATGTGACGAGTCATTCTAATAGGTGCACATAGTAAGAGCATTGCATCAACGGATATCTGCAAGAGGTATTTTGTGTTAAAAGTACACTTGAGCGACACTCAGACGACTTTCATTAGGCGCACTGACGGCAACTCCTCTTTGAGTGATGCTAATGAGGTGTTCATTGGACGCGCTCAGAATATTTTTCGTTTGAGCAATGCCAATAGAACGTTCATTGGACGTACTCAGGTTAATTTCCGTTTGAGCAATGCCAATGAAGCATTTATTCGACGTGCTCAAGTTAATTACCAATTGAGCAATGCTAATGAGGCGTTCATTGGACGTGCTCAGGTTAATTTCCGGTTGAGCAATGCCAATAGAACGTTCATTGGACGTACTCAGGTTAATTTCCGTTTGAGCAATGCCAATAGAACGTTCATTGGACGTACTCAGGTTAATCTCCGTTTGAGCAATGCCCATGAGACGTTCATTCGACGTGCTCAGGTTAATTCCCGCTTGAGCAATGCTAATGAGGCGTTCATTCGACGTGCTCAAGTTAAATTCTGTTTGAGCAATGCCAATAAGGCGTTCATTCGACGTGCTCAGGATAATTTCCGTTTGAGCAATGCTAATGGAGTACTCATTAGGCGTACTCATATTAACTCTCACTTGGGCGGTACTAACTAGAATCATTGAGACATTATACTAAAAGGAAAACCATTCTCCCCTTATTTTTCTTCATCAAAACACCCCTAAGTTTTAACCCCACTATATTATTTACTTTATTAATACACTTATCTCTATATATTTGGCACTATAAATTGTTAATCGAGTCTAACGCGGATTCACTCCATCTCGTCAAGCATGACTTCAATTCCTGGATCGTCATAATCATTTATCACTATTTTATTCGTCGTTGTCATTCTTCCGGGCTCACTGTCTGGCTGGATGGCGACAGACTCTTGCACTTCCGTTTCCAGCGTGTACTGGACCAGCACGCCCTCATTATCGACGACTGATTCCAGAACGATCCCTTCATAAGAAAGGCCTTCCTGATAAGCGATATTGTGTTCGACTGACTGAATGATCTGTTCGATAGCGTTTAGATCCTGTAAACGTTCCACTTCATCTTCTAACTCTGACAGGTTTTCTTCTTTCTGTTGCTCCAAGAATGCCTCTGAGTAATTTACAGTGTAAACCACCGTAGCATCTCGTTCTTCTTTCGTTATGTCATCGATCATCGACTCATCGAGGTCTATGTCCAGCAAAGGTTCCAGAGGAGAGCCAAAGTCTTTCTCGGCTTTTACCCATTCAGCATCATTGACCACTTCTCCATCCTGGTCGATATATCTGCCTTCCTCATCGACTCTACCGAAACGTTCATATGTAGTTGAATCCACAGACGAAAGCTCTGTTTTCGTTGAGACGTCACTGTCAGGTCCTTCCATGACCACGGACGACTGCCAGTCCATCCCTTCGTCCGTCATCACGAATACACCTTCTGTCTCAGTCTCTACCGCACCTTCATCTCTCTCAACACTGGTCGTTACGCTGAACCGCCCGTTATCCACTTCAGATAACTCTTCGCTTGCCTCTTCAACTTCTTCGGCATACTGAGCTGTATCTGCATTCTCACAGGCAGCCAGAGAAAAAGTAGCTATTACTATTCCACCTACAATTTTTAACATCGTATCCCCCCACTTTATAATTTAGTATCTTATTATCAACTAACTTTAGACTACTTAATTACAAGCTCTTTTTCAAAAACAGTTCATAGAATCTGGCGAAAATTTCTGATTCTATTGAGTGAGTCGATCATTGGGAAATACCTGCTTTCCTTGTTTTTTCATAAGTATATGGCTGATTTTGTTTTGTAATTTCTTTTGTACTTGCAGTACTTGCAAATACTGACATCGATGGGGTAATACTTGTAGGTAGTGCTATAGCTGCTGCTATGCCCAAGAATGCCTTGCGATTTTTTCTTTTGTTGATTTTCATAGTTATTATCTCCCTTTAATTTAATTTTTTATGTCTTATATAGACAACCATTACTGCTCCGATGATTCCAGAAATGAAGTAGTTTAAACCATACTCATTGTCCCAAAAGGAAAAGATTAGGAAATTTGCTATACATAATAATTCTAGACAGATAAGTTCAAGTTGTTTTCTGCCCTGAAATTTTGTGTTTTTCCATCCTAATATACCAGCGCCTATCAAAGCGACCCATAGAAAAAGCGAAGAACTTTCGTTGTTATCATTCAAATAAATAGAATAAAAACCTAAAGAAGCAACTAGTAAAATAAAGTAGCCTGCAGTTACAATGTTTTTTTGTTTTATAGACAACATATATGTCCCCCCTCGATTTTTTTATATTTTGATTTTTGACAAAAAAAAAGACTTGTTCTCTTACTTCCATTGACATAAATAATAATATCTCCACGCATTTAGAGCTTTCCCTACATGACGAAGCGAGTCGGTAATCCCACTAGCTTAAAACAAAATTAAATCAAAATTTCAGTAAAACTCTAAAAAAGATTGGACTTGCGCCGATCACAAAGGACAATAGTTCTGGTGCGATTTCCCAGCCGTATGGTATCATTCTCTCACTCCTCTCAAGGTATTAGCCAATACACCTCGAGTATACCATCGATAAACAAAAAAAGAATAGAATGTAACGCTTTGCGTCAAAACTGTATATTCTATTCTATCACTGATATTCAATTTGTATACGTATATATTCCTTTTATTGAATATGTTCACAACAAAATACCTGCATACTGCTCCACATCTTTCTTCAAACCCTTTATTTATTTTGTTTCTCCTATAAATTCCAGATAGCTTAGTATCTTTATGATTTTCTCAATTTCCTGCGGTTTTCCTTGGTGAATATCTAATATAGACGGACGACTACCAATCCACTACCTCATCGCATCCTCTCATTAGACTCGAAAAAAACTTCCCCTTTGAGTGCTACAAAGGGCCCAATTATTAGACATAGTGACTTTTTTAAATGAATAACTGGATCCTAAGATAGCGGGCTTATTCTATCCCCAGTTTATAAGATCCAGTTTCCTTTTCCTGTTGGTTGATGAAACACATAATCTTTTCTATATTAGTAATTTACATTTATATTGCTGATTGTTCTAAAAATATCACTGTATATATTCTTTATCTCATTTTCAGTTAGCTCTTCTCCTTCTTCTCCACCCTCAAATATCCAGTGTTCGCCATAATCATTCACTGAATGATACAAATACCCGGCTGCATAACTCTTTGGATAAACGTCTGCCACGTTCTGATAAGTAGGACCTTTAAATACAAAAGGACTGTGGGCTTTTGTTGTACCGATAAAAAAGACGGGGATTCCTAATTTTTCATAAGCATTAACATACTTGTCATCAGATGCTTCGACTAAGTTTTCCGGCATTATGAATAATGCATCTCCCTGTACATTCATTGCATTATTTTCATCTGCTAAATCATCAAACGTTACAGTTGAAAATGAAATATTATCTTCAGAAACATCCGGAATATCTCCAATTATACTTATCCTTAATGCATCTCCTGTATATGGGTTGGTGTTGGTGTTGCTGTTAGAACACCCTGAAATATATACGATTAGTAATATAGGTAAATAAAAAATCCATTTTTTTCTCAACATATTGAGTTACTCCTTAATACAATGAATATGTTTTTTGAATAGTCATATTACTAGATGTGTAAGTCACTGTGCCACTTGTATTTACACTGCTTGAGAAACCTGGAATAGATACCGTCACTCCTCCCCCAACATTCCGCTTTAGAACAAATTTACCTGTTACTCCTACAGTGACTTTTGTTTGAGGTAAAGAAGCTTTAGGATAATAATGAGACTCTCTCCAGGTTGCTTGACTCGAGCCAGCTGCTGAATCAGAACCTTGTGTATAATCATCAATTTGTCTAAAAGATCCATAACCTCTGATTAAAAAAGTGGCACTTAGCTCTGCTTTATAATTACTGTTTCGAGAATATGCTTGGGTCCAGCTTACGTTCCTGTATATAGTAGAACCTGCAGTACTTGTCATCATTACACTTTGATTAGATTGTGATGATGGTATTACTCTTTCTTGAGCTTCCTTGAATGTTATATTTTCATTTTCAGCAACCTTTTGTATATATTCCAATTGAGAAATATCTGTAACTGTATAATCACCAAAATCTCCAGTTTTCATTAAATTAATTGGTTCTTTTAATGTTCCTTCATCAGCCAATACGTTTTCAGATCCTGATATAATTATACTGAACATACATCCTAAAGTTATTAATACAGAAATTACTTTTTTCATTATAAACTCCTCCTAGTTTGTTTATAGCATCAATTTAAACAGTAATGCAGTTACTCCAATTACAATAGATAATAGTTCTGGTACGATTTCCCAGCCGTATGGTATCATTCTTTCTCTCCTCTCAAAGTATTAGTCAATACACCTCGAGTATACCGACGATAAATAAAAAAAGAACAGAATGTAAAGCTTTGCGTCAAAACTCTTTTCATTCTATTCTGTCTTTAATATTCAACTATTTTTTTTCTTAATTATTTCTCACAAGACAACACCCGCATACTTTTCCACATCTTTTTTCAAATCTTCCACTTGCTTTGTTTCTCCTATAAATTCCAGATAGTTTAATATCTTTATTATTCTCTCGATTTCCTGCGGTTTTCCTTGGCGGATATCTAAAATGACCTGGTAAAAATGAGTGAGTGTTTTCTCGTAGAGTTGATTCTTTCTAACAAGATGCTGATCCAGTTCTTGCAGAAAATAACCAACCAGTTCATCCTCATCTCTTTCAAGGAAGAGATCAATGCAATTGAGCAGAAACAGAACAATGTCATCCTGGTACAGTCTTAATTTTTTTCTGAAAACCAGTTTCTTTACTGTTCTTTTATACGCCATTTGAATATATTCGGTATCAAAGAGGAATAAACAGTTCATGAATAAAGCCAGTTCCATGTGGTTCCAATGCGTCACTTTATTGAGATGGTCTTTTATCTTATGTACATTGTTATTAAGCTGTTTTTCTCTTTCAGGAGACAGGTTTCCTTTATTTCTCCGTTCAATTCCCAGCATTTGTGTATGAAGAGCAAGGTAATAGAAGTCATGTGTTTTTTCATATTCTACTAAGATTCTACTTTCAACCTCTTCAGACAACGTTCCTTTTGAGTAATAGTCCGTATATACTTCTAAATACATTGCCTGCTTTTTCGAGGATTTCCCTTCTTCCAGCAGGAATAGGAATTCCTCCATCCGGACATTTAGTCTGTCCAGCAGTTTTACCAGCAAATCAAACGATAGTGTCTGATTGCGGTTTTCAATACTGGATAGTGTGGTTCGTGTGGTGATAGTGCCAGCCAGTTCCTCCTGCGTCAGCTGACGTTCTTTCCTTAATGACTTGATCAGTTCTCCTGTTTCCATTGCTCTCATTCTCCTTCTACGTGAATTCTAACTCTCATCTTTACCAATTATAGGAGCATACCTGCACGACAGATACAGATTCCTAATGCTCTGAATCATTTATTGTGTAAACCACCGTATCAGCTTGCTCTGCTTTAGGTATGTCATCGATCATCGACTCATCTAATTCTATGTCCAGCAATAGTTCCAGGGGAGAGCCAAAATCTTCCTCCTACATTTTTCAGCATTATATCTCCTCCCCATATTATATTGGTCAAAAGTCACGTTGCCCGTTCACTTATCAGAGAAAAGAACAGTCAGACGAGAACTCTTTTTTTTATTTTACAGCCATTTAAAACGACTAAATTAGTAAGCGGGTTCACTATCCACAGTACAAGAAAGACGACAGAAGCTCAATGCCTATGTGCCTCATTGATCGCAAGCAAACGAAACAAAATAATGAAAAATTATTAACCATAAACAAGCCGCAGCACCTTTAAATCGTATACCATTATGTAAAAAAATATAGTTAATTTCACGAATTTAACACCCCGACTATAGCATAGTCTCTTTTAAAGAGTCAAACATGATCAGGTAAGGTTCACCCTTGCAGTGGATGGAACTCAAAAACACATTTCATTGGGTATGAATAGCAAAGACTGTTACAATTAAAGGGAAACCGATTACACTTTTTCCCTCGCATTTTTGCCACTTAATACTCCTATTACTTATATATTCGATTCTGCTGTTCCTGAAAATTGTGCCAGCTGCACATCAAACATATTGAAAGGTGTTGAACGTCATTGGAAAAACAAAAAACAGTGCTCGTTATTGGCGGAGGACTCGGAGGTCTCTCTGCTGCCATTTCTTTAGCTCAAAAAGGATACAGTGTGTCGCTTCACGAGAAAAATGATCACATCGGCGGTAAACTCAATCGTCTGGAACAAGACGGCTTTGGGTTTGACCTTGGCCCTTCGATTTTAACGATGCCTAAAGTATTCGAAAAACTGTTCACAGACAGCGGTAAAAAAATGAGCGATTACGTTGCCATTGAAAAGCTGAATCACCAATGGCGGACTTTTTTCCCTGACGGTGATGTTATCGACTTGTATGAAAACTTGAAAGACATGGAAGAAAAAAATCCTTTACTTGATAAAAAAGACATGGAGGAGTTTAATGAACTGCTGGCTTATTCCAAAAACATTTATGAAACAGTAGAAAAAGGCTATTTTGACAAAGGTATCGATAATAAAAGGGAAATCGGTAAGCTGCATGGTCTGATCAGCGTATATAAAAACTTCGATTTACTGCACACTGTTCATCAGGGGATCGATAAACGGATAAGCAATGATCATTTTAGAGATATGCTTTCTTACTACAGCAAGTATGTGGGGTCATCCCCCTACGACGCTCCGGCACTGCTCAACATGCTGATCTATATGCAAAAAGATCAAGGCGCGTGGTATGTTCCCAGTGGCATGCACCTTCTAGGTAAAGCGATGGTCAGACTTGCAGAAGAAATTGGCGTCACTATTCATACCGGCCAACCCATTACACGTCTCAGCAAAGAGAACGGCAAAGTAACAGGTGCCTATTTAGAAGATGGAACTGCTTTGACGGCCGATTATTATATTTCTAATATGGAAGTCATTCCCACCTATGAGCATCTATTAGAAGAAGAGGACCGGTATATTAAAAAATTAAAGAAAAAATTCAAGCCAGCCTGTTCGGGCTTAGTCATGCACCTGGGTGTTAAAAAAACATATCCGCAACTGCGCCATCATAATTTCTTTTTTGCAAAAGACCCAAAGCGTCAAATGGATAAAATTTTCCATAAAAACGAACTGCCTGACGATCCTGTTATTTACTTGGTCAATGTAAATAAAACGGATCCCAGTCAAGCACCCGCCGGCCATGAGAATCTGAAAATATTACCGCATATCCCTCATATTCAGGATGATCCTTTCACGAAAAAGGACTATGACAACTTCGCTGAGCGTGTGCTGATCAAACTGGAAAATATGGGTTTAACTGATCTCCGTCAAAACATTGTGACGCAAGATATCTGGACACCAGAAGACATAAAAGACGTGTACTGGTCCGATCGCGGAGCCATTTACGGAACATTATCGGACCGCAAATTGAATCAGGGATTCAAAATGCCTAAGCATAGTGACCGCTACGACAATCTGTACTTTGTAGGGGGAACGGTCAACCCGGGCGGCGGCATGCCCATGGTTACATTAAGCGGTCAGCAAGTCAGAGACAAAATCGTTGCCCGAGATGACTCTAATACTTAAAAGTAACGCAGGGCTCAAGTATCCAAAAATACTGACAAGTAAAAACGAGCGGGAAAGACAGGTGTAAACATGTGGGATTTTATGATTTCTAATCTGTGGATGACAAATATTGCTGCATGGCTGTTCTTTCATCTCGCTATCTCGATACTTTGTCTAATGATTCCTCAATCTTATTTTTTGAAAAGTGACGGATTCAGACTCTATGCATGGGAACAGTCAGGTAACATCTGGCAAAAACTTTTTCGGGTCAAGAAATGGAAAAATGTTCTGGTCGACGGCGCTTCTGTTTTCCGGATCGGCTACGGCAAAAAAAAGCTGCATGGAAATAAGCGTGACGACTTGATGCTTTTTGCGGCTGAAACGAGGCGGGCTGAACTGACACACTGGTTATCCATTCTTCCCGCTCCATTGTTTTTCCTGTGGAACCCATTTTGGGCGGGATGTCTCATGATTGCTTATGCCCTTGTGTTCAATTTTCCATTTATTATTGTTCAACGCTATAATCGGGGACGCATTCTTGCCATCCTTTCCCCCAAAGACTCAAAAAGCAAGAAAGACATCACCAAAAAATAATGATTCAACGCATTTCTGTGAGACCATTGTCTCGCTTTAAACGTGCAAAAGGGGGACTTTACCTGTGAAGAAAAAAGTGATTGTTATTGGTGCGGGAGCCGCTGGGTTAGCCAGTGCTATTCGCCTGCAGTACAAAGGTTATGATGTGGAACTCTATGAAAAACATCCAACGCCTGGGGGTAAAATGAATCAGATTGAGATGGATGGCTACCGTTTTGACTTAGGGCCCAGCCTGGTCATGATGCCTCAGGTTTATCGCGAAATTTTTGAATACTGCGGACGTGATCCGGATGACTACATCCCTATGGAAAAACTTGACCCCATGTATCGGGTATACTTTAGCGATAACCCAAAAGAACCTGTCGATGTCTCCAGTGATATGGTCAAGTGGACAAAGACACTGGAATCATTCAGTGAATCGGACACTGCTGGTTTTTTCAGGTATCTAAATGATGCGTACAAAAGTTACTCTTTTTCCTGGAACAATATTATAAGGCGGCCTTTCCGAAAACAGACAGACTTTTATAATCTGACTTTACTCAAAGAAGGCCGAGAAGCAAAATCAGGGATCAATGCTGATCAGTTTATCGGACGGTATATTAAAGATGAGCGTTTGAAACAGATGCTCAGCTTTCAGACTTTATACATTGGCATATCCCCGTTCAAAAGCCCCTCCTTTTACACGACGATCCCTATGACTCAATTTCTATACGGGGTCTGGTTTATTAAGGGGGGAATGTATACCATGGCTCGCTCTATGGCCCGCTTATTTCAAGAGCTGGGCGGTCATATCCACTACAACACAAGTGTGGATGAAATTGTTATAGAAAATGGCAAAGCTATGGGTGTTCGTATCGCTGACGAAGTGAAAGCCGCTGACTATGTGGTCTGCAACGCTGATTTCCCTTATGCAATGAAACAGCTGGTGAAAGATGAGCCGGCCAAAGGCAAATATACGGATAAAAAAATCGACAAGATGAAATACTCCTGCTCGACTCTAGTCTTTTATCTGGGAATGAACCGCAAATACGAATCGGTCGAGCACATTCATCACTTTGTCTTTGATGAAGACCTGGAAAAAAACATGCAGCATATTTTCGGTGGCTCTAAGCCACGCCGAGCTTCCTTTTATGTTTATATTGCCTCCAAAATGGATGCTTCGTTGGCACCGGCTGGGAAAGATGGCTTATATATTATGATGCCAGTTTCTAATGTTAAAACTGCCAAGTATGAGTGGAACGAGGACACCATCCATTACTACCGCAAATTAATATTGAACAAGCTGAAAACGATCAAAGGCTTTGAAACAGTTGAAGAAGAGATCGTTGCAGAAAAGCACATGTCTCCCCTGGATTTTGAGTCCACATTCAATGCCTACAACGGTGCCGTGTTTGGTCTGATGCCCACACTACTGCAAAGCAGTCACTTCCGGCCGCAAAGCAAAGCGAAACAGTGTGACAATCTCTATTTCAATGGCAGCAGTACACATCCAGGCGCGGGCGTACCCATTGTTTTACTATCAGCCCGAATTGCCGCGCAGGAGCTCATTCAAGACGATCAGGGCATTTCCTTTGGTTACTGAGCACTGTTCATAGCTCGCTTGTACCTGAAACGCTCTAGACACCATTCACTCTGTTATGACCGCTTTTAATGGGCAGTTTTTTCATATCACCTGGCAGCAGAATCACTTGAAATCGCTATGAATTGTAAATTATTCGCTCTGTCTATATACTGAACACTGTAACGAGGAAGAGAAAGACAAGGAGGAATAGTCCATGAGCAAATTTGCCGAAGGCGTTTACCCTACTGAAGAAGAAGCGGTTCAAGCAGTCAGAGACCTGTTTACTCAGGGATATGATGAAAAAGATATTTTACTGATCACGAACGATTCAAAAAAAGAAGAGATCGCTCAGCAACTCAGCGTCCAGGTGCTGAACATCGACACGATCGATTTTTCCAGTGACGGTGACGAATCAGTCATGGATAAAATCAAAGAGGTTTTTTCCGGTGGATCGGACGACCGGTCACTGGATGATTCCGTGAAGGAGCGTATATACAATAACAAAGAAAACCTTCAAAACGGTCAGATCATGGTTCTTGCTGAACTGACTTCACCTGTGGACCGGGACCCGACGACCGACCCTAACAGTAGGACCGGCGGATCGGTTGACCATTCTGTCCCTCAAGTGACGGATGAATACCATAAAGATACTAAGGGAGATATCCATATCGATAACAGTGATGTCGGTCACCGGCCATAAGACAGATGCTTTCCAGACCAACTGTTGTTTTAGTTTTTTTATTTCCAAACGCTAAAAAAAGAAGACGAGTACTATTGGATACACATCCAACATGTACTCGTTTTTATGTTGCAGATTAATAAGTAACTGATATTTCAACTAAAGATTACTGTTTCTTTTTCGCAGACGGATATACCTGCCTGAACCAGTTCCGTTAACTGAATTTATTTCATTATTTTTATGTGCCGGGGTTTTTCTGTATTTAACCCATTGTGGTAAACTAAATATACTGGATTCTTAATTGCTTGATAGCAAAATAATAATGGAAAGATGGAATTCGTCATGACCTTGCTTAAAGACTACAACCTGATGGATGACAAAAAACTGATCTTCTGGATAAACATGGCCGTTATCCCGTTGTTCCTCTTCTTTATCGTGCTGTTCACCTCCGTCACGCGTGTATTTTTGGGAAGCAGTGATTTCGGCTATAGCTTCAGCATGGATGATCTGACCGGCTTTCTGATCTCGCTTGCACTCTTTTTCGTGATCTACTTTGTACTCATCGTCGTACATGAACTGATACACGGTATTTTCTTCAAGGTGTTCGATCCGGACGGAAAAGTCAGCTTCGGATTCAAGAACGGTATGGCCTATGCCACCAGTCCGCATTCCTATTATCCCAAGAGCCGTTTTATCATGATCTGTCTGGCGCCCTTCGTTTTCATAACAGCCGGTCTGATAGTTCTGCTGGTTCTTGGACTTATCACTGAGTCCTTCTTTGTTTTCTATGCTTCGATCCATGCGGCATCCTGTGCAGGAGACTTTTACTGGGTGGTCCTGCTTTCCCGGCATTCCGGTGATATCCTTGTCGAAGACACTGAAAAAGGCATGACGGTCTATCTTAAAGACTGAAAGGACAGCACCATCGTCTATGTACCGATCTCAATTTTTTTATTGCTTAGCAGAAAAAGTAACCATGATTTGAAACCCAGACGCCTGCCTTTATATATGTGAGCCAGAAAGTTCTAATCAACTGAAGCTGGATAAGAATAATAGGCAAATAGTTTTACTTATCAGAGAGGGCATATCGGCTGTTCAGGCAGCTGATATGCCCTCTTCCTTTTGGTCACTAAATCAACGGCTCTTGACTGATCGGAGCATACTCGCCTGAAGCGAGTATGGGTCATAATAGACCATCTCGGTCTCTGTCTATTCATGAGTAGATATAAACCGTTTTGGTTGAGACAACTCGAAAATTTTTACAGATGGGTGGGCAAAAAAAAGAGGATTTTAGTCTATCCCGGTTTTAATTATAGTCTGAGTTAGCACTAAAACTGCTTTCTAATGACCACCCGAGGCGTAAAAAAATTTGAGCGGACAAAAGAGACCCGTTTTGTTTCCCACCCCACCGTAATACTGTTTTGGGTGGGTAGAAGAAACACTTTTTTATGACTTCCCAAAAGAACCAAACCTTTGACTGGATAAAACTTAGCCAAAACTCGTCAACCCCACATCCTGCTAACCTTTCAGGGGGTCCAATCAGGTTCCATTATGACAGCTGAAGCACCGGGACCCATCTCAATGTGTACAAAGGTCTTAGCCCCGTTAACCTATATAAATCCCTCAAACAACAAGTATGCAAAAAGGGAGAAAGCATGCGTATGATAAGGTGACCTGCCACTGATTAATCGTTGCTGTCACATAACCTTTTTAGCTCTATCTTCAACTTATCGGGAGGCACTGGATATCACCAACATCCTCAGTGTACAACCATACTGAAAAACCTTGAACTAAAGAGTGTACAATCTCCCTGGTCCAAGGTTTTTGCTGAACGAGCTTAATTATTTGTTCATCGCGACTAGATTTCTGACGAGATCAGTTGATAAAGTTCATCCTCCGTCTGATCCTCGTCCAGCGCCTGCATGAAGGCCTCTGATTTCACCAGGTCCATCAAATCGACCAATGTATCCAAGTGTTCCAGATTATCCGCAGAAGCAAAAGAGATCAGTACCTTGATATCATTATCTTTGGAATAGGCCACCTTTTTCCTAAGGATCAGTATACTGAACCCTGTTTTGTATACATCCTCATTCGCCCGGGCATGCGGGATCGCTACATCATTACCCACAAACATATAATAGCCGTATTTTTCAAAGGATTCGATGACTTTCTCCCTATAACTCTCCGCTACATAGTCGTGTTTCACTAAAGGATCCGTTGCTGCCCTGACAGCCTCTTCCCAGTTTTCCACTTCGTCTATTATCTGCAGATGCGTCCTGGGCAGCTGGCTGCTGCTTTCTTTTTCTGCTGAAATCAGATCATCCAATATGAAACTCCCGAACTTTTCTTTCAACGCCTTGATCAGCTCTTTGTTGTTTCCCACTTCCACATTTGAATCGATCGTACTGACGAGTTGAGATAATTCGATTTTCTTAGTCGTTTTCATAATGCCCGCTTTTTCAAGAAGCCTGATATCCTCATCGGTCAGCATGGTATTGACTCTCAGCACAGGGAGATCCGTCTTTACCTCCTGAAGATCGATAGTGGTGATCACCAGGTCGACCGCCTGCTTATCCGGGAATCCACTCAGATAATGCAGGGGGATCGTGTCGATGACCCGTACACTGAACTCTCTCTCCAGACGCTGTTTCAACAGCTTTGATACGGCGATCCCCTGACTGCATACCACGAGAACGTTCTTCGGCTTCTTTTCTGACAGGATGCCTCTGTTCAATGCTACAGCGAAGTGAATCGTTATGAGCGCCACCTCTTCATCGATTTTTCTCTCGGTCGGCAGTAGATCCGACTGCTTCAAGGCTCTCAGTGTACAGTCGTAAACATCGGGGTACTCCGACTGGACATCATAATCGACCGGCTGGCTGATTTCGATGTTGTTTCTTATATTGAACAGAATAGGCTTGATATGATTGGAAAGACCCTCGAACAGCTCTTTGTCCTTTGTCAGATCCACACCGTAAAGATCACTGAATGTACGAATCAGCTGATAAACGGACTTGTCCATCTCGACCCAGTAATGATAGGACATATCCGTCAGCTTGATGTACTTGCCGCTGATCACGCGCTTGGCTGTTTCGATCAAGTCTCCTTCCGATATCCCGACCCCATAGTAATTTTCCAGAATTTTTTTCTCTGACTTGAGGACTTCCAGTTCGTATGAATCAAATGAAGCAGATGTGTCGTTGACTGCCCCTTTTTTATTTCTGAGCAGACAGACGATCAGATAATTGCGGATCGTCCGGTACGTCTCGTCTGAAAAAACACACCCCAGTTTATCTTGAATGCCCGAAAGATACTGACTGACACCTTTGACATCCAGGTCGTTCATATAGCGATCCAGTAGGCTCCCAAACAGAAGCTTGTTGTGGATCGTTTCTTCAGAAATACCGTTCAGTATCTTCCACTGGGCATCTCGTATATTTTTTTCAGTACCCATGAGGACGAAGCCTTGTTTGTGTTTCAAAACAGAGTCCAAGTACAACTGCGGCAGTTCTTTCAGCAGATGGTCATAGTCGTTTTTGACTGTGACACGCGTCACCCCCAGTTTTTTGCTGAAATGCGTCAGATTGAGCTTGCCCATCAAAATGAAGGTAGCCTTCATCAGCAGATAGCGTTCTTTGGACTGCAGCAGCACCTCATCCACGGACAGGTCCTCCAGAAATGCTCCGATCGCCTTTTTAGTGGTTTCATCGATCTGTTCGGAAAAATCATACGGTGAAGCAACTAGCCCTTGTTCATGCAGGACATCTCCGATCGTTTCAAGGTCATACCTCACCGTCCGCTCGCTGACACCGAACTTGCTGGCGAGCGAGTCGACGGTCCTGTATGGATTTTTCAGCAAATCCACGATTATGTCTATTTCTCTGAATGTGAGCATCACTTCCTCCTCCCCTTATGCATCTCGCGTCTTTTTTCCAGCTGAAAAACTGGTCGCCGCATACCCCTATAACATTCAGGGACACTAGCGATACCAGCTTCTCGACTATTCTATTTTACCAGTTATCAGGACAAAAAAGATGATTTTTTGTCTTGATGATTTACTGACCAGTGAAATTCTCCAGCAGATATCTTTCCGCTTCTTCATTCCATATGCCGTCATGTTTTTCGATCAGACGGTGGATCTCCATGAACTTCGGATCGGTTTTTCCTTTTTCCTCGAAGTCTTCCAGTGCAGTCAGTTCCAGTGAAATATGCGGATAAATAGCATTCTTCCCTGCACTGGAGTCTTTCATTCCCAGGATCATTTCCGGCGTTGCTTCCAAACCGCCGACATGGGTGATCATCATGGAAGGATTGATTTTTCCTTCTTCAGTCAGTTTAAGGGACAATTTCATGTCATCTGTCGAACCGCCGGACGTCCCCACGAAATGTGTTGATCCGTAATGGACATTGTACATATTGACCGGCACAGTAAAGTTCTTGTCTGTAGGTCCCGCGAAAAAGTTCAGACATCCGTCAATCCCAAGGATGCTGTCAGCTAAGACGAGCAGAGGTTCAACTGCAGCAAACACCATGACATCGTCATAGCCTTGCCCATCAGACAGTTCCATCAAATACTCTTTCTGATCCTTCACTTTTGCAGCATTGACATAGACCAGTTCCACACCCTTTTCTTTTGCAGCACTGACCGGTACGAGTTTTTTCAAACGTTCGAGTCTCTGCTCATCCATTTCAGTGGCGACAACCTTTCTGACGCCAAGACCGCCATTGACGGCATAATCGAGAGCGCCGATCCCCATGGGTCCGCCACATCCCAGCAGAGCAAGCTGGCCATTTTGCTTCACACCCATCTCATGTTCATAGACGTAGGGTTTGGTATGATAGTTCGCATTGAAAGCCCCGATGATGCAGGACATCGGTTCGGCCAGCGAACCATTGGCGAAGTACGTCCCTTTGAACGGCAGGACCGTACCCAAGTCTATCGCAACTTTTGGAATGATGCAGTAGGTGGCATCGCCTCCGAAGAATTCATAGCTGTAGCCGGCCGAGTAGCCACTGTCCAGCCCCATTGCCGGTTGAAGGACGAATTTATCGCCTGCATTGAACTGGTCTTTAAGTTTTTCTCCGACTTTTTCGATGTAGCCGCCAAATTCATGGCCGACGATGATCGGGTGTTCCTCCAGATTTTCCGGTACCCTTTTGTGATCCTCACCAAGGATCGTTGCCTTATAGGTCGATAAACAGGCCGTGTCGCTGATGACTTTCACCAGCAGTTCTTCCTCTCCGATCTCAGGAAGCTCGAATTCTCTCACTCTCAGGTCTTTTTTACCATAGAGTGCCACAGCTTTCGTTTTCATCTAATCATCCCTTCTTTAATTCTTTCAGCAAGTCCTGCAGATTCGAGTCTTCGATATAGTTTTCGATCGTCACGATCCTGGCATCCGGATGCTTCATGCGGGCTCTTTCGGCCAAGTTCTTGTGTACAACAATAATGTCCGAATCCTCAGGGACATCTTCGATACGGTAATTTTTGACCTCGATCTCGTCCATATCTGCTTTTTTCAGTCTCTTCTTGAAGGTCGTTGCTCCCAAAGCGCTGCTTCCCAGTCCGGCGTCGCAGGCAAAAGCGATCTTATTGACAGGCTGGTCGATCGTTGCTGTAGCTGTTGCTGTTCCTGCACCATAGAGTTCTTTACCTTCAGTCTTCATTTTTTTCGAACGTTCAACAGACGCTTCAAATTCATCATCTTCAGTCTCTGTGCTCTTGTCCGCTTTCAGAAGGGCTGCGGTGACCAGGAATGAAACAACAGTCGCAACCAGAACCCCTGCAATGATACCGATAAAGTTTCCGCGGGGCGTCAAGGCCAGATAAGCAAAGATCGAACCGGGACTAGGTCCGGCAACAAGGCCTGCACCGAAGAGCTGGAATGTCAAGATCCCTGACATACCGCCGGCTATCATTCCCAAGATCGTAATGGGTTTCATTAGTACATAAGGGAAATACAATTCATGAATGCCTCCGAAGAAGTGAATGATGATGGCTCCGGGAGCCGTTCTTCTTGCCACTTTCTTACCGAAAAATGTGAAGGCCAGCAGCAGGCCCAGACCAGGTCCAGGGTTAGAGGCGACCGTGAAGTAAATCGACTTTCCTGCTTCCAGTGTTTCCTGCAGTCCTAACGGATAATAAATACCCTGATCGATAACATTATTTAAAAACAGAACTTTTGCCGGTTCATTTATCAGTGATAAGAGCGGTAAAAAGCCTGTCGATACAAGTGCTTCGATTGCGGCAGTTACAAAGTTATTGGCTACGACAATGATCGGTCCGATGACGAAGAATGAAAACATCATCAGTAGAAAACCTAAGATACCGATAGAAAAGTTATTGACGACCATCTCGAATCCGGCAGGGATCCTGTCGACGATCACTTCATCCGTTTTCTTGATCAGCCAGCCGCCTAAAGGTCCGATAACCATGGCACCCAGGAACATAGGGATTTCAGAGCCTACGATCAGACCGATGGCACCGATCGTCCCCATGACGGCCCCACGCTTGCCTCCGACCATATACCCTCCAGTATGAGCCAGCAGAAGTGGGAGCAGGTAAGTGATAGCCGGTCCGACGATCGCTCCCAGTTCTTCATTAGGAAACCAGCCAGTCGGAATAAATAAGGCTGTCAGGATCCCCCAGGCAATAAAGGCGCCGATGTTCGGAAGGACCATATTGGTCAGGAAGCCACCGAACGCCTGAACTTTAGCCCGGTTTGATCCTTTTGATTTTTTAGCTCCTGTATTCATCATTTTTTATCATCCTTTCACTATTTCTTTTTTATTATTTAAATATAAAGTCAAATCAGGATCGTGATGATTTCCAAGGACCCGTGTAACATTCTTACTGTCACTCTGTTCATAAAATCTGCCTGCTTCAACCCGGCTGACTCCTCCACGCATTTTCCTTTCGATCAGTCGTGTTTTCAGCAAGTGTTCGTCTGTAGTAATGAATATAGAATAATCGCTGTACTCTGCCAGTTCCTGCCAGCCTGCTTCATTCAGCAGCAGCCAGTTCCCTTCGATCAAAACGATGTCGGCATCCACTTTCACTTTCGTCTCACTGACATCATGGGTAGTGCGGTCATAGACCGGCCAGAGGACTGGGTCTTTCCCCAGCGCCTGAAGCGTGGCCTTCAGAGCCTCCACGTCAAACGTCTCCGGACTTCCTTTGATGTCATTCAAAAGTATGTTGTCGTCACCCGCGTTCTTGTAATGAGACAACAGGTATTCTCTTTTATGATGAAAGCCGTCTATGGAAATAGACTGAAAGCTGAACGAATCAAAATGTTCAGTGTACAATTTTTCAAGATAGAGACTCAGTGTTGTTTTTCCGGTCCCTGGCGGTGCCGCAAGAAAAACGATAAGCCTTTCACCTTTTTTTCTTCGTCTCTCAGTCAGTTCACTCAACAGAGGTAAAAACACAGACTGTATCTCCTGTTCACTGTAGTTTGCCTCCACGATGAAACCGTTAACATTCAATTTCATTCTTCCACCATCTCGATTACTTTGATGACTTCTTCTTCATTTTCTGCTGATTTCAGCTTGGCTTTGATTTCTTCCTCAATAAGAATAGAAGAGAGATCTGACAACAATTCCAGATGGGTCGTACTGTCTGTCGCTGCCAGGACGAAGAGGAGTTTCACTTCGCGGTCATCAGGAAACATCACTGATTCATTCAGTTTCATGAATGACATGCTTGTTTTGTTGACACCTTTATCCGTCTCGGCATGGGGCATGGCGATCTCCGGGACGATGACGATATAGGACCCGTTTATGTTGACGTTCTCTATCATTGCATCGACATAGTCCGAATCGATGTAAGCCTTTTCAATCAGTGGTTGAGAAGCGCGTTTGATAGATTCTTCCCAGGAAGATACCTGATTTAAGAACGTTGTATTCCCTTTCAAAAATTCGCTTAGCATATTTTTTCACTCCTTTTTTCAGGCGTTGTATTTTATCTACTCTTACTATAAAAGAGACACACACAATTAGAAACTTACAAGTTCATTCAATTTTCTCTGCAATAAATTTTAAGGCAAGAAAAAGAAGCCCTGTCTGCTCCAAGGCTCCTTTATAGTTAAGCTTAACCTAGCCATTCTAATTACTTGTGTCTATCTTTTTAATGTGGTTCACAACTTTAAAATTTTTTCAAAATCAACACGTTTCCGTTCACTGACACAATTTACAGCGTCAACAGCCATATGCCCACTCCAGCTGCTAGCATCCCCCATATATAAAAGAAAATGACTGTCCCTCTATCCCCAAGTATTTTTCTAAATCCCTCTATTTTACCCATACGCCAAATATTTTTGGGCTTTTTCACCGCAATGAAAAGTACAAAGGCAGCATATACGATCAGCAAGATGCCGAGTAATGGTTCCCAATTCATCAGTGTTTCCTCCTGTCTAATGATATTATTTTAATCCTCTCTTGATCCTCGGAGCGAGTATGACATATACTGCCCCACATAATGCAAGAACGATGCCAGAGTAGCTCAATATCTGAGTCCATGTCCCGTTTTGAGACAAGATCATATCGCTTCCTTTATAGGCCCAGTAGAAGGGATCCCAGTAAAAGAACGGCTGCCAGAAGTCGCTGAGTATTTCAACAGCCAGGACACCGGCAATCAGTGGAAGGAACAACAGTTTTATACTCGATGCGGCACTGATAATGTCTGTATTCGTTACGCCTTGTATAAAGCCTACGAGTATGCTGAGCAGACTCGTCATGAGTATGATCAGCATCATCTGGAGGATGTTGATCTCACCAAAACCTGTAATAAAGATGATGGCAGCTGTTCCGAAAATCGTCAGCAGCACACCTATGACAGATTTTCCGAGTATGAAGGTTGTTCTGGATGTGGGCGTTACATTGATGGCACTAAGTGTATTATCCACTTTTTCTTCTACCATATTCAGGGCAATCAGCATCCCACCAAGAATCGAGATAAATAAGATAGCTCCGTTGACAAGCATTTTTTTAAGCGGCGGAACCGTTTGTCCCAGTTCGACTAATTCCACATTTGAGTCTTCGACATTAACACCCGCTTCGTACAAGCCATTGAGCAGTTTAGCATAGTCTATGACCCATTCTGATTCATTTCCCTGGGTCATGATATAGTAGCCCTCATCTTCAGGAATGATTCCGATGAGCGCATCTCTGTCTTCAACACGATTTTCGATTTCACTTTCACTTTCGAAAACTTCGACATCTGCAAATTGCTCCAGATAGGTGACCTGTTGTTCATTCTCTCCTTCTATCAAGGCGAGATTGACCGTTGTATCGTTTATTCCCGGAGCAAACACATTGATCAATACACCAAACAAAATCGGCATGATAAGTATATAGAGTGAAAGAAAATCTTTTACATTTACTTTAAAATCTCTTTTAAATATGGTCCATATTCTTTTAAACACGGTTATCCCTCCTTACCCTAGTAACGTTTTTTTATATCGATAGTTAGAAAGAGCAAATAAAGCACTTCCTGTTAGTAAAAATACTCCTGAGACTGTCAGTATATATGGCCAGTCATTATTTCCGAGCAATATGGATCTGAAGCCTTCCATCATCGGGTAACTTGGAATGAAACTGATCCATGCCGGGCTCCAGCTCGGTATGAAGAAAGCTATCGAAGGGAGGATCATCAGCATCATGACTACATACAAGACTCCGAATGACTGCATGATATTGCTGTAGAAACTTGCAATCAAAAGTCCGAGAGACGACGCAAAAAAAGCGGTTGTCACAAGCAATACCAGCATCAGTAAATAATCCGGTTGTAATTGCATCAGAGGGATAATGACAAGGTAGCTGGATACAATGGTCGTTAACAGGAGTACTCCTATTTTACTCATTAAATACTGCCAGACAGGCGATGGTGTCACTGCGTAGGCTTTAATGACCCCTTCTTGTCTATCGAGAAAAATATAGGCCGCAATGATAAAGAGTCCCATGAGTGCCCCATTAAAAACGAGCACGGTAGGCAGGATGCTTTCTCTGTCTGAAAGTGCTTCAATGTTCGTCGACAAGGCTCTGACATCCTGATTTTCTATAATTTCTTCAACATTTACAGTCGAATCGACGTTGAGGATCTTCAACAGATTTTTATACTTGTCCGATTCATATCCCTGAAGATAGTACGTGTAATCAAGGTTATTTTCATCATCCAGTGCAATAACAGCAGAAACTTCCTGTTCTTCTTCCGCTATAGCACGCGCATCTTCCTGACTATTTAAAATGTAAATCTCTGTCTCTTCTGTCGTGTACAGGACCGCTACTTTTTCCTGATCATCGATTGTCAGGGTGACGTCTTCGACTTGATCATCAGTCATCTCATCCTGCAATGCTTCCAGATAGCCCTCGCTAGCCTCATCAGGCATATCCAGATAAATATACTCTGTTGTTGTCGTATTGAAACTGTCAGGAACGGCGAATAAAAATATAGCTAAGATCAAAAGAGCCATAAATATCTCAATGTAGAAATAAAATCCTCTAGAGGCTATTTTCAACTCTTTCAAAAAACTTGAAAAGAGTTTCATTTTAAACAAGCCCCCTTCCCGTCACCTTGATGAATATCTCCTCAAGTGTTGCTTCTTTTGTGTGCATCGTTAGAATATCATGATCTCTGATTACTATTTCCAGTGCTTTTTTATCCTCAGGAAGAACCGTAGAGAATGTCTTTTTCTTTACTTCATTGTTTTCCATGTATTCCACTTCAACTAATTTCTCGCCATACTGCAGCTTCAAGTTCTCGGGAGAATCGATCAGTTTGATCTCGCCGTCAACGATGAACGCCACCCTGTCGCACAGTTCATCGGCAATGAACATATTGTGTGTCGTTAAAAAGATGGTCACCCCTTCGTTATTTTTTTCCCTGATGATGTTTTTTATATCTGCAGCAATGGATGGATCCAGCCCCGTTGTGGGTTCATCTAAAAACCAGAGTTCCGGGTTATTGATCATCGACCGGGCAAATGTCAAGCGGTGCTTCATCCCCTTGGAAAATTCTCCTGCTTTGATGTTCTCTTTTCCATCTAAACCGACACGTTTCAATAATTCCATAGACTCAACTGTAGCTACATCAAACAGTTTGCCGTAAAAATCCAGATTTTCTTTGGCCGTTAATTTGCTGTAGACATTGGACTGTTCAAAACTCATGCCGATTTTGTTGAACATATTTTTAGATGTATGTTTGACATCATAGTCAGCAACTTTGACTTCTCCTTGCTGGAGCTGTAAAAGTCCGGTCAGAATGTTCTGTACGGTCGACTTGCCTGCGCCAGACGGACCTAAAAACCCAAAGATTTCGCCTTTTTTCACTTCAAAGCTGATATTTTTGACTTGATACGTCTCATCTTTATTATAAGAATGCGACAAATTTTTTACACTGATCATTTAATGGGCTCCCTTTCTATAAAAACAATCCTTGAGCATATCGATGTAAACATAGATTTCCTGCTCGATCATTTTGTAGTCAAATTCTATCTGACCTTCTATTATTTTTCTTCTAGACTCTTCCCCGCATTTCTCGATCGTCCACCTTATGATGTCGATGGCTCTTTTTACATCAACACCTTCTCTAAAAAGCGAATCATCTATATTCCGGGTATAAATCTGACTGTAAAGGACCATCGGAAAATCCGGGTATTTTTTCAGAATTTCCTCTGTCGTCTTATCCTGAAAAATCTTTAAAGAAAAATCAGCCAGATGAGG
Organism: Alkalibacterium subtropicum; assembly: GCF_900112455.1. Classification (GTDB taxonomy): domain Bacteria; phylum Bacillota; class Bacilli; order Lactobacillales; family Carnobacteriaceae_A; genus Alkalibacterium; species Alkalibacterium subtropicum. Next base: position 220,096 of record NZ_FOLT01000002.1, read on the forward strand.
GTAATCTTCAAATAAACGGAATTTGATCATGGATATTTCCTTGATGCGCATAAATATATCTGGCTGATCCCAATTCACTTTATTTACGATACGCTCTGTCAGGACATTTATCGTGAAATACTCCAAGTACTCATACAATTTCTCTTTCGTTCCAAAGTAATGATATAAAAGACCTTTAGAAATGCCGGCCTCTTTAACGATCACATTTGTCGACACGCTTTTAAACGGATGCCTGCTAAACTGCTTCATTGAACTGTTGATGATCCTTGATTTTTTTTTTTCGTCTACATGAGCTAATAGATCTTTGATGACACTCACCTCTTTCAACATGATTGACTACTCTGGTCAATTTTATTATAAACCAACTGACTGGGTTGGTCAACGGAGAACATCCTGCCTTTAGTTTTTCACTCCAAATGATGATATTTTTCAACGTTATCACACTCACCTATACTCTGTTGAAAGGGCTTACTGTGATCATGGCTTTCCACATTCGTCCCTGGAATTTACTGTTGTCTCACTATTTAATCCTTTTCTAAAGTGATACAATAAATACAACAAAATCCTTGTTTGTCTATTTAAGCAGCGGCCAGTTTAGACACTGCTTCATGACCCTTGAAGGGAGGCTCATTATGGATACATCGGTCTTAAAAGTTTCAGACTTACAAAAGGAGATCCAAAAAAAGCTGATCATTAAAGGTGTCAGTTTTGATATCAGAGCGGGTGAAATCGTCGGCTTTTTAGGTCCGAACGGCTCCGGAAAAACGACGACCCTGCGGATGCTCGTCGGCTTGTCGAAGCCCACTGCAGGAAACATCGAAATCTGCGGGCATTCTCTTAAAAAAGAGTTTGTCAAAGCGATGGCAAATGTCGGATGCATCATCGAAGGGCCGGATCTGTATGACTACATGAGCGGTTACCGGAATCTTGAATTGCTCGGCAGCATGTCAAAAGGGGTGACGAAAAAAGATATCGATGAGGCGGTCGCCTTGGTCGGTATGGAGAATCGCATCCATGACAAGGTTGCTGTTTACTCTATGGGGATGAAGCAGCGTATCGGTCTTGCTCAGGCCCTGATCCATAAGCCTAAACTGTTGATCCTGGATGAGCCGACAAACGGTCTCGACCCTCAAGGCATCCATGAATTTAGAGAGATCGTTAAAAATCTGGCCCGCGAGAAAAATATTTCGGTCCTGGTTTCATCACACTTGATCAGTGAAGTGCAGCTGATGTGCGACCGCGTCAGCATCATTAATGACGGCAGGATTATCCGTAGCGCTTCGATCGATGATGTCCTGGTCACTGGCGAGGTCGTCTGGATCTTGGATGACCCTAAAAGAGCCCAGTCGATACTCAGGGAGTCCTTTGATCTGGATCCATCTATTGATGGCTGTCACCTTAGAGCTTCCGTTGACTCTGGGATGCTTTCGGAAATAAATAAAACCCTGATCGCTTCAGGGTTCGACATCACGTATGTAGAAAACAAAAAGCGGACACTGGAAGATCTGTTCTTAGCACTCACCGAGAAACACACGATTTAGTGAAGGAGGACAGCTATGATCGCGCTCATACGCAATGAAGTAATGAAAATGCTATGGAAGAAGAAAATGCCACTCATCCTTGGTCTGCTTCTGATTTTTGTCAGTCTGCTCTCTTACGGACAGAATTATGCTTACGAAAGAAACATCGAGCAATTTGAAGCAGAATCCGGCACTGCAGCTTTTAACTGGGAAGGACTGACCACTCAAAGATTAAGTGAGCTGGAAGAACGCAGTCAGAACGAGTTCATCCCCGAAGAAGTACGGGCCTCTATCGACAGAGAAATCGAACAGCTGAATTATTTTATCGAGAACGATATCAATCCGGTCACCCCGACCGCGGCGAAATTCAATGTTTCTTTTGCAGAACAGGGCATCATCTTATTCATCCCCCTGCTCATCGCCATCCTGGCAGCCGACCTTGTTTCCAATGAATTTTCCAGAAAGACGATCAAAATCTTACTCACCCGAGCCGTTCCCCGGTGGAAAATACTGCTGAGCAAGTATATTGCCCTGCTGATCATGACCACGCTCTTAGTTTTTATCATCGGGCTCACGACTACTCTGGTTTCCTATCTTTTTTTTCAGGAATGGGGCTTCAGCGAACCCATCGTGACCGGCTTCACACTGTTCGAAGGCACCCTGAATTCTGATTCAACCATACTGATCCCCAGATATCAGTATACTCTGCTGATCTATTCTCTCGTGTGGTTCGTGTCCATCATCGTCGCCTCCATAACCCTTCTGATCTCAGTGATCGTGGACACGAGTGCCTCAGCTATCGGCATCCTGATGGCGGCTCTGATCGGCGGCCAATTTCTGCAGTTCTTCTTGTCCGACTGGGAACTCGTGAAGTATTTCTTTGTGACGAATCTGGATCTCACCCGCTACCTGACCGGATCCTACCAGCCTGTCGAAGGCATGAGTCTCAACTTTTCTATCACGATATTGAGTGTCTGGGCGATCGGCTCCATAGCAATCAGTTTCATCGTCTTTAACCGCAGAGATGTCCTGGTATGATCCAATGATCGAGGAGGTGCACCATGTATAAAAAAATCATCTGGCCACTCGTGATCGGCAGTGCCTTTGTTTTGTCGCTGTTGTTTGTTTCCGGTTTTATTGTCTCTATCGTCATCAGTGGAAACGACGACACTGCACAAACAGAAACAGAGATGGATATGGAGATACCGGAAAGTGAGCCCGCCGAAGACATGCCGCCAGACGGTGCTTCTGACATCCTCGTCCTCGGTGACTCCATCGGCTTCGGTGTCGGAGACGAAGAAAATCTGGGCATCGGAGAAAGATACCTGAACCTATTGGACGACGACAGTGAAACGGGAAAAACGGTTACCAATATCTCGGTCCCGGGCTTTGAAAGCAGTCAGCTGGCAAGCCTGATCGAAAGCGACGAATACAGCGCCAGCATTTCCAGTGCGGAACTGATCATCCTTTCGATTGGAGGCAACGATTTGAATAACCTGAACTTAGAGGACACCGCGACGTTGACCCTTGCCTTTGACGAAACACTCAACATCTATAAAGAAAATCTGACATTTATCCTGAGTGAGATCCGGTCCATAAACCCGGATGCGCAGCTGGCGATCATCGGTTTGTACAACCCTTATAGTGACGATGCTCCTCAAAATGCACCCTTTTTACTGGAGTGGAATCACGAAACACGACTAATCGTCAATTCGGATGTTGGTTTTGCCTATATCCCAACTTATGAACTATTCGACTATCACCTAGACGAGTACCTCTCACCGGATGACTTTCATCCAAACGGGACGGGGTATCAGGCTATTGCAGAAATACTTTTCAGAATATTGAACTAGCGAAACCAACGATTTACAATAAACATGTAACAACATGGAGGAGTGATTTTATTTTTACATTGGGAAGAATGATCGATTTCAACTATAAAACAAACCAGCTGATCGTCCTAGTGACACTGGCGGCCTCGGCTGTGGGCTGGCTGATGACTGGCGCGCTTCTGTCAGGGTTATCTATCGGTGTCGGTGTTTTTTTGACCTGGGCACTGGCTCGGGAAATCGATCCGAAACATGACTATTCCGCACTTTTAGCTGCTGGCTTTGCACTTATCAATCTCTTTTATTACGAATCGCTCCAGCTGCTGATCATTGGCTGGCTGCTGTTAGTTTTGAGGATGGTCAATGGTCTGTGCGGAAAAGCAGTGACTGTTTTCGATATGCTTTTGGTTTTGGGTCTTACGACCTATCTGTCTTTTAGTAATGAAAACAGTATTTATCTCGTCGCCTTTCTTTTAGCTCTATACCTCGTTTCAAAAGGACGAAAGCTCACAATGACCCTCGTCATCATCAACGCGATCGCGTCCGTACTGTTCCTGGTACAGAGCTTCTTTTTGGATTATTTGAATTTCAACTCTATCAGTGATCTGAATATGCTCTCTACCGTTTCACTTACCTTGTTAGGGCTCTCTTTTATTCTCTTCTGGTTTTTATCCAAAGAAGACGCTCAGGACGATCAAGGCAATAAAGCGAACAGAGCTAGAGTATTATCTGGTCAAGTATTGTACAGTGCTTCGGTCCTTCTTCTGATTTTCTTTGGGACGGTCAGTCTGAACAATCTGATCATCTATGCGTCTGTGATTCTGGCTATCCTTTTGTATTATATCGGTTCAAAGTTAGTCACGGCATTTCAGTGAGAAAACAATAAAGCACCTCTTTATCTGTCCAAAATCGGATGATAAAGAGGTGCTTTCAGTTTATTATGAAATTATTTTACTGCTTCCTCTTCTTTGACTCTTAACGGTTTTAAAGCATTGCTCCAGGCGTTGACTTGATCCAGCATAGCGTTCATGTTGACTAAGTGCAGGTCAGCCGGTTTGAAGGTCGTAAAGTTTTCAAAATCGGTGAACAAAGACAAGGTCGGATGCACGCGGACGTCGGCGATCTTCAGCTCAGCAAACACGCCGCGAAGATGTTCTGCTGCACGCGCGCCGCCGGTCGAACCGTAGCTCACGATCCCAGCTGCCTTATCGTGCCAAGCTTCTCTCAAATGATCGATCGCATTTTTCAATACGCCTGTGTAGCTGTGATTATATTCCTGAACGACAAAGACAAAGCCGTCCAGACTGTCGATTTTTTCGTTCCAGGCTGCGATGCCAGGTTCTGTCCCGTCTGTGGTTCCTAAAAACGGTAATTGGTACTCAAGGATATCGACGATCTCATAGTTGGCATCGTCACGTTCGTCTGCGATTTCCTTGACCCATTCCCCGACCTGCGGGCTGACGCGAGCGTCTCTTGTGCTGCCTAAAATAATGCCAATGTTTAATTTGTTTTCCATGATAAAACTCTCCTTTTTTCTTCTGTTTTTATAGTTTGTATTTATAGACTTTATATATCATTGTTGATCGATCGGTTCCAGTCTGCTTTCGATCTCTTCCCGTCTGTCTTCCAAAAATGGCGGCAGGACGAGTTCTTTGCCCAAATGCTCAGGATCCTGGTCAACGGTGAACCCGGGACCGTCTGTGGCGATTTCAAACAGGATACCGTTGTGTTCCCGGAAATATAGACTCCTGAAGTAATAACGGTCGACTTCTCCCGAGGACGGGAACCTGTTCTGACGCGCCATTTCGTCCCAGTACTGGAGTTCCGATTCTTCACTCACGCGCAAGGCTAAGTGATGGATACACCCGCGTCCTGGTTTCTCATCCGGTCCATCCAGTTGTTTGACTAAAACCTCCCCGTAACTGTCTTCCTTTACCGTCTGAAACAGCATTTCGCTGTTTTCTCTGTAAACCTCTTTATACTTCATCCGGTCAGTCAGGGTCTCCGTAAATCTAACGCTGTCTCTTACCGTGATCTCGATCGGACCCATCCCGCGGATCTGATGCTCTACCGGGACTTCCGACTGCTCATAGGGCTCCCAGGTATCCATCTCTTCACCGTCGGCTAAAAGTAAGACTAGCTGCAGGCCGTCCGGGTCTTCAAATTTCAGCGCCCTGCGTTTGGTGTAGGTCGTTATGCTGCCGTGGTAAACATCTAAATCCTCAAAGCGTGTTTTCCAGTACGCCAGGCTTTCTTCTGACGGGACCATCAGACCGATCCGGGTAATGGCGTTGGTGCCGCGGTGGGTCCTTCCGATGTTCGGCATCTCGAAGAAGGTCAAACCTGTTCCCGGGCTGCCTGTTCTGTCACCGTAAAACAGATGATACATCGATGGATCGTCCTGATTGACCGTGACTTTTACCCGATGCAGTCCTAGAATATCTTTATAGAATGTATTTGTTACTTTCGCATTTTTCACCAGCATGGATATGTGGTGGTGCCCTAAAATTGTCGACATGGTGATTCCTCCTTATCTTTATTTGACTAGTCAAGTGATCGGCCAAAAAAAGTTGCCTTGCAGTTAGGTATTCAACTTTTTTTCTGTATGTTTCTGTACTTTAGTCACCAAGGCATACAATTCCTTCTGTTCAGCCTTGGTCAGACACTCATCCATAAGGGACGTCTGAAAGTCCAGCTGATGTTCAAAGACTTCCTCCAGTTTTTCCTGGCCCTTTTCAGTGAGGCTGATCCACTTGGTTTTCCATTCAACGTTTCGCTTGATATACCCCTCGCGTTCAAGTCTGCCCAGCATACGGGAAATACCGCCGGCTGAAATCGTGATCTTGTCAGCCAGTTCACTTTGCGATAAAGGCTGATACGTGCCGATCTGATTAAGTACATCAAACTGTGCAGCAGTAATGTCATACTTTTTTACATTATCGTTAGAAAGCAACGCACTCTGATGAGTGAACCGTGTCATACGCACCCATATGAGTGAAGCTAATGTATTTTTTCTCACCGGTATCATTCCTTTCTATATTATCACTTTACATGTAAAGTGATAAAGATGCAAGGACTTTTTTCATTTTTTTACAAATTAATATAAGCAGGAGGAAGATCGTATGTGCTCTGATGGTCTATCAGTAGGACACTAGCCAATCTCTCTATTCATTCTTCACCATCTCTTCGAGGGTGCGAACGACTTGGATCACCTTTTTTGGATCGATCAGGTCGACCGTATCCTTTTCTGTATGGATGACGGTATCCAAAAGCTGGAAGATCCCTTTAGAAGTAAAGGCGATGACCGGCACACCTTCCAGGGCGAACAGCATGTGGTCACCCATAGGCCAGGGATCGATGACCATTAAATTTGCGTCTTCCTGTAACCTGTCTTTCATCTGTTTATCCAATTGTCTTTCATCCTCCATAAACATCACAGTCGTTGGACTGTCTTTCAAACCGACACCGTCACAGTTGATGGCACATAATATATCTTCAGGTGTTTTGAGGTACGTATCCATATACGCACGCTGGCCCGGAATGGAGTAGTAGTCTTCCCCGTTCAGCAGCAATAGTTCCAGACAGAAATCGATGTTTTCTGGTTCGATCAGCCGGCTTAACAGTAACAGGATGGCGATACCGGTCGCATTGTCCAGTGCCCCCGGCGTCTCCATTTTCGTATCCATATGAGCCGTGATGACGATCCTCCTCTTCATTTCCGGATTCAGTCTGGCTATCACGTTAGCACCTTCGGATTCTTCTTTTTTGGCGTTGATGACCAAGTGCAGTTCTCCTTCGCTTTCAAGTAAGATCTCCCCGTCATTCTTTTTCACATAAACGCTTGGTATTAAAAAGTCCCCATCTTCAAAAACCGATTCATCTCTCTCAGTGACAGTAATGATAGCTGCCGGTTGTTTTTCTTCCAGTAACTGGATGATTTCCTGATGTCTCTCCGGATTATAGAAAGGAAAGCTCTTGGGCATAAGCTGTTCTCCTGTCAGATCGCTGTGGAGGACGGCGACTTTGCCTGTCATATTGCTTCGCTTCAGTTCACCCACTGTTCCGACTGTGACATAGGCAGCGGTGACATTGCATTCCTTTGTGTAGTAAGACGGCTTGACTGGAATGCTTTCCCCTTTATAAGTCAACTCCGCTCCTTCTGCCTTGAAATCCGGGGAGTCGAAGCGCTGTAACTCGACAGCAAAGCCTTGTTGCTTGAAGTAATTCGCTACAAACCGTTCAACCTTCATGTTGTTCTCTGACCCCGTCGGCCGTTCACCGACCTCTATACTGATATAGTTGAGGATCTCATTAAGGTTTATATAGAGCGCATCATTTTGCATTGCACTTCCTCCTTCTAATTGTATGTTTTGTCGTGATGTTCGCTGGAAATCGACTCTTTATACTGTGCCTCAATTATATCGGCTTTTAACCAATGAATCATTATTGAAGTCTCAGCCATCAGCAAACGACAGGCTATGAGTTGCCGGCTGATCTTACAAAGCGTTATAATCAGGGTGATATAACTCAAAGAAATGACCGGCTGTAACTAACTTGGATGATGCAGAGGAGGAATTACGATGAAGACCTTGATCGCTTACGCGAGCAAACATGGCTGTACCGAAAAATGTGCGAAACTGCTGGAAGAACAGCTGGATGGAGAAACAGATAGAGTCAACCTGAAAGAGGAGACTAAAGTTGATTTTTCAAAATATGATACCGTTGTCCTCGGTAGTCCAGTTTATGTAGGGAAGATATTGAAAGAAGTGGATACATTCGCAAACACACATATGAATGAACTGGAACAGAAAACGCTCGGTCTGTTTATCTGCGGGATGCAGGAAGAACACACATTGAGGAACGAACTTGAAGTCAATTACCCGACTGAATTACAGGAAAAAGCGGTCGTCAGAGACTGTTTTGGCGGGGCGTTCGATTTCAGTGACATGAATTTTGCTGAAAAGATGATCACAAAAAAAGTGGCAAAAGTTACCGAAAATGTATCAGCCATTCGGGAAGACGTCATACAGCAATTTGCCGAGACACTGAATCAGCAGCATGAAACTAGCACACAACTGTAAATGACTATTATGATTGCGTATATCGCTCTATCTTCAAACAAAAACCGCAAAATCTTAAACAACATTTTATTGATACTCCTGTCGTTAAAATACAAAGACTTCCAAAAGCACAGGCCGTCAGGCGTGTTTTTGGAAGTCTCTTAATTTCTATATTTCATTCAACATCTCATTTAGTCTCTCTTATCAACTTTAAATCTCGCCTATTTTTTCGCCACTGCGTTCGTCTTCCCATTCATTCAATACACGTTTCTCGACAGGGTTGCGTGGACGTTTCCGTTCAGGAGAGGCTGCCACATTATCAGCTAAGAGTCGGTTAAGAAGTTCAGATTCTTCTGGGCTCATGTCTTTAGGCAACTTGTAAGGAACATTTTTCTGTTTCACTTTAACTCCCATTTTCAATCCCCCCTCTTGAGTAGTATCTTATTATACCATTCGCAGCTTTTCATAACAAAATCTCTATTTGTATAGCTACTAAATATAGTAATAATATCTTGTCTAAACGAAATTTCCTTTACTCTTATCCATGAAGTTAATTCTCCCACAGTCATTTCTTCCTTTAAAGGAATAAATATATCATCCTCATTTATCTCGTATTCTCTTATAATCGGTGCCAGCGATATGCCATAATACGTGTCTTTCACTGGAAATACAATAACTGTATGATCACTAATAGAAGGGTTACTCAAGAGTTGCATAACTCTTTGAAATGTATGACTTAGAAGACTTTATCCATTGCTACATAAACCATATATTGCATATTCGTCACAGGTAACATACAATGTATATATATTACATAATTTTTCAAGTTTTAAATATTGTAATCATTACCTAAACTGCACAATACTAAATAACAAAAGGAGATAGAAAATGAATGAAAAATCAACAAAATTTCTGTTAATCATCAATGCTTTTCTCTTACTTGCACTTCTGTTTATACTTGTAAGTAAAGAACCCGTCTATGTCAGCTCACAGACAAATTCAACTACCCCATCTTCAGGTAGTTCATTTGAATCAGTAGAATTAGGAGATAACTTGATTGCAATTATCCATTCTGATTATAATACCCTTAGATATGGTGAAATAGTTGTTTTAGAATATGATACTGATTTAAATACTTTTAGTGAAATTAATGATTATGATATTTTTTCAGCAGAATGACAATTTTATCTTCTTAATATATTTAACAGTCTTCCTTGCTAATAAATTTTGAAATGATAAAGTACTGAGTTTAGGAGTGAGTTGTGTGAAGAGGTTAATTTTTTCTTTATTGTTCGTAGTTTTGGTTTTGACTGGATGTAATTTATCACAAGAAGGCTTCAGCGAAATAGAAAATCTCCCTAATAAAGTACAGGAGACCGTAGACCCCGAAATAAGACTTCAAGCCATTACTGATGAGGGCAAAGGCTATTATATTGTGTTTCACTCAAGCGGAGAGGTAGAGACTGAAGTAGAAGTTCAAGAAGAAACTATGCTGATCAATCTGACTGAAAGCAATTTGCAAGAAGATAACATCAAGCAACACACTTATTATTTAGCCACTACTCCTAAATTTAAAATGATGGAAGTATTCGTGAATGGAGTCTCAACACCATTTGATAACATAACATTACAATAATGAGTTTATGCGTTGGAAACTCTTTATTTCCTAATGATTACAGACAGATTCAAACAATACGAATATTTTAAATAACAAATGGGAGATAACTGACTAGTCAGTTATCTCCCATTTGTTATTTAGATGCTACGCAAAATCATTGACGTTTAAGTCACTGTTCTTTGATATATGTTAATACTTAAATCTATCAGACTATTTCGGTTATAACTGAATTAGTATTTCTGTATGATTCCCACAATGTCATCACCATACTTAGTAACTTTAGTCACTCCAAATCCTTCGATTGATCGAAGTTCTTGTTTACTTTTAGGCATTTTTTCAACTAAGGTTTTTAACTGTTTATTACTGAAAATATAATAGGCCTTAATTTCTTCTTCTCGGCTCTTATTTAAACGGAAATCTTTTAATTCTTTAAATATATCCGGATTCTTTACTGGCGTTTTCTTATGCACCACAGGTTTCTTTTCTGAAACCAGACTGCCTGCTTTTTCGGTGCCCTGTTCATTCATATTTAATTTGTAAGGTTCATATTTACTCGTATAGTCCTTCACAGTATCTTTATGTACTTCCAGATATGAATATGCCCACATCAATAAATCTTTGTCAGAAAGAGCTAATCTATTTGATTTTTTATAAGCATCTTTTATATATTTTACCAATTGATCTGCGCGTATGACTTTATCTTTCACTTCTTCTTCTGCACTCTTTGCATTCAATACAGTCTTTGGATTAGCAAGCACAACGACTGGCTTGTTAAACTCTTCAAAACGTCTTTCCGACAATGACTTAGTCAATATATTACTTTTACTGTTCAATCTGATTTTTTTCATCAAGTCCATGTGACGCTGATTCTGTGTGATTGGAGAATATATTCCTTCCTTCTTCTTACGCCTATTGAACTCTGTAGTACGTATAAAATCTCCAGCATTATTTATCTCAATATCCCCATAGAGATTTTTGCTTTCTATAATAAAACATAACTTCTTTGTGAATACTAAGTAATCTATCTGTGCACTTAGATCATCCTCTTCAAGATAAATATCATGTAGGACATACATAGGCATATGACTGTTTTTCAGTTCAAATTCTATCTTCTTTTCCCCTATAATTCCGTATTCCAGATTTTTTATATCCTGCTTTAATATCTTTACCCCTTCAGCATTTAAAGTCGGTTCCAAACTTTTCAACATTTTCAGCTGTTCTTCAGCGTTACTATTCTCTTTTAGAAAGACAGGTTCTTTCATCTTACTAAACAAGCTCATTTGCCAGTCACCTCTTTATTTTAATAAATACATTTAATATTTTTGTATCCTCTTACTAAATTGTATCATAGTTTAGTACATCCTCTAATAAATATATTGACGCTTTGATGAATCATATTGAGACCAACTTTAAATGAGCGATTAGACTCTACGCCCAATCGAGTCCCTATTAGGTCTTATCTCTTTTTCTTTTCTTTGATTTGCTGAGGCTGGTCCTATTTATCATAACTCACCGCGATATTATCCTAAACAGGTCGATGTCTGGCCCTATTTGGCATCACCCACTGCTTTTTTCTTCTGAGTATGAAGACTCATCAAAGTATTCAATCTTGTCTAAAATTTGCTTATCCTACTAGAATGACATAACTTTTAAAGAAATCCCATTATCCCCATACAGAACGGCGTCATGCGTGGTAAAATAGAAAGTGGAGTAACTACACGAAAGAAGGATAAATGCATGAATAAAGTTAAATTAACCACCCTGACGACTAAAGGCGGCTGCGGCTGCAAAATCGGACCGACTGAACTGCACGAGGTTCTGCTTGACCTGCCCGTACAGAAAAAGGACCCGAACCTGCTTGTCGGTGTAGATACCGGCGATGACGCGGGTGTTTACAAACTGACTGATGATCTGGCGATCGTTCAGACACTGGATTTCTTCACACCGATCGTTGATGATCCCTATGACTTTGGACAAGTCGCTGCGGCGAATGCCTTGAGTGATGTCTATGCCATGGGCGGCACGCCGATCACGGCACTGAACATTGTGGCTTTCCCGATTTTTGACCTGGATAAAGCGATTTTGACAGAGATCCTGCGCGGGGCCAGCGACAAGCTGCAGGAAGCGGACTGCAATCTGGTCGGTGGTCACTCGATCGACGACAAAGAACCGAAATTCGGTCTGTCCGTCACTGGAACGATCCATCCCGACCGTATCCTGACCAATGCTGGCGCAAAAAAAGGCGACAAACTGATTCTGACTAAACCGATCGGTGTCGGTATTTCGACCACTGCGATCAAACGCGGTCTATTATCTGAAGAGGAAACAAAACGTGTCACTAAAGTCATGGCCACACTGAACAGAACTGCGGCGGAAGTCATGAAAGACTATGATGTGCATGCCTGTACAGACGTCACCGGCTTTGGACTGCTGGGTCACTTGACTGAAATGGCGACCGAAAGCCGTCAGGCGATCACGCTCAATAAAGCTGATGTCCCTGTCCTGCCGCGTGTCAGAGAACTGGCTGAGAGCGGTATTGTTCCCGGCGGTTCAAAAAGTAACCTGAGACACGTAAAAGAATCTGTTCACTTTGATGAACATTTAGACGAAATTGACCAGATCATTCTCGCAGATGCCGTCACTTCCGGCGGACTGCTTATGGCCATTAGCGGCGAAGACGCTCCAGCACTGCTTAAGTCTCTGCAAGATAAAGGCGTCGAAGCGAAGCTCATTGGAGAAGTCTCTGACGGCGAATCCGGTCATACTTACGTAAAATAAGAAAGGATACACTATGTTTAAAGACGTTTCACCAGAAGAACTTTATCATTTAAAGAATCAGGATCACACGCTTGTCGATGTCCGGTCACCTAAGGAATTTGAAGAAGCAACCATTCCCGGCGCCATCAACATCCCCCTTTTCTCAAACGAAGAACGGGCACAAGTCGGAACGACCTATAAACATGAAGGGCAGGATGCCGCAAAGGAACTGGGCCTGGAGATCTTTTCAAAAAAACTGCCGGCCTTTATCAAAGAATTCAAACAGCTCGGGACCCCGGTCACTGTGTTCTGCTGGCGCGGTGGCATGCGCAGTAAAACAGCTGCGACCGTCAATAATCTGATGAACGTCCCTGTCAGTCGGCTGACGGGCGGCATCAGAGGCTACCGCAACTGGATGAAAGAACAGCTGAACACACTGCCACTGCCCCCTCTGTACGTCTTAAACGGGCATACCGGCAACGGGAAGACGCATATCCTGCATCAGCTGAAAGCAGAAGGCTATCCCGTCATCGACCTGGAAGGCATGGCCAAACATCGCGGCTCGATTTTCGGCGGCATCGGACTCGAACCTAACAACCAGCGCATGTTCAATCTGTTTTTGGGCGAGGCGCTCTTAAGTTATCAGGATAGACCTTATATCCTCATTGAAGGCGAAAGTGCACGCATCGGTAAAATCATCATCCCGAACCGCTTCTACCAGCACAAGCAAACGAGTCCTCAGCTGTTTATCGAACTTCCGATCGAAGAACGCGTCAAGAATATTCTGAGTGACTACTCCCCTTCTGACCATCACGAGCAGGTGGTGGATGCTTTTCACGGAATCAAGCGCCGCATCCATACACCTGTGGCGCATACCATCGAAGACGCATTAGAAAAGAAAGATTATCCTGAGGTCGTGAAGAATCTTCTGACCTATTACTATGATCCCCGTTACTCACACTCCTCTGCCTGTGACGAAGATCTGGTAACATCGATTGCTGGAGACTCAGTAGAAGAGGTGACAGAAAAAGTGAAGCAGCTCCTGTCGTCAAAAAGCATAGAATTGAAAAGCGAGAGCGTCAAATGATTGCGAAAACGGAAGAAGATATTAACGGACTGAAAACTATCGGAAAGATTTGTGGAAGCATAAGGGATACATTGGTTGAAAAGACAGCACCCGGTGTGACGACAAAAGACCTCGATGAACTGGCGGGTAAGCTTTTTCAAAAAGCCGGTGCCCAGTCAGCACCCAAACAGATCTATGATTTTCCGGGCTTCACCTGTATCAGTGTGAATGAGGAAGTTGCCCACGGCATACCAGGCGACCGGGTCATCGAAGAAGGCGATCTGGTCAATATCGATGTCTCAGGATCCAAGAACGGGTACTTTGCGGATACCGGCATCTCCTTTGTCGTCGGCAATGGACACCCCGCTCTCAAAATGATCTGTGATGTGGCGAAAGAAGCCTTTGAAGCCGGCCTTTCAAAAGTCAAACCCGGCGCAATGACCAGCGTCCTCGGCAAAGCTGTTCACCAGACCGCAAAACAGAATGATTTGACCGTGATCAAAAATCTGACCGGACACGGGGTCGGGCGTTCGATCCATGAAAAACCCGATCACATTTTCAACTTCTACACGAAATATGACGATGTGGTCCTGGAAGAAGGCATGGTCATCGCTTTTGAACCCTTTGTCTCCACGCTCGAAGAGGACGTTTTTCAGTCAGATGACGGCTGGACTTTCCTTACCGATGAAAGTTATGTGGCCCAGTACGAACATACCATTATTGTGACCAGTGACGGACCGATACTCACGACAGCTTGATTGTCTATAACGTAAGTCTCTGATGTCGAACATAAAGGAGCCGATAGGATGTCTGTACCTGTATACGAACCGCTGAACACCTTGAAGGAAGTCGGTCCAGGCATCTGGATCGCAGACGGAGATATCATTAAAATGGATATGCTGGGATTTGGCGTTCCTTTTTCGACCCGCATGACTGTCGTTCGGTTAAAGGATCAGACTTTGTGGATCCACTCACCGATCGATCCTGACGATAAACTGTTTAATGAAATCGATGAGCTGGGAGAAGTGAAGCATCTTGTTTCTCCAAACAAGATCCATTACGCTTATATCGCAGAATGGAAGAAACACTATCCCGATGCCACATCCTGGTCGAGTCCCGGTGTCCAAAAGCGGGCCAAGTCTCAGAATATCCAGACTGATTTCGACCGTCCTTTAAAAGACGAAGCCCCTTCTGACTGGTCAGACGAGATCGACCAGCTTATTTTCAAAGGGAGCCGTGCACTGGAAGAAGTCGTCTTTTTCCATAAAGAGAGCAAAACGCTGGTCCTTACTGACCTGATCGAGAACTTCGAACCCAAGCGCACATCAAATGTCTTTCTGAGAACCCTGTATAAACTGGCCGGCATAGCCTATCCCAACGGCAAGACGCCCATTGATCTGCGCATGACCTTTGCCGGACAAAAGGAACAGGCCCGAGATTGCTATCAGCGGATGATCAGCTGGCAGCCCGAGAAAATCATCCTCGCCCATGGCCGCTGGTATGCTCAAAACGGGACCGAAGAACTCAAGCGCGCATTCAGATGGCTGGACAAATCATAGTCATACCCT
The DNA here is from genome assembly GCF_900112455.1 of Alkalibacterium subtropicum. Classification (GTDB taxonomy): domain Bacteria; phylum Bacillota; class Bacilli; order Lactobacillales; family Carnobacteriaceae_A; genus Alkalibacterium; species Alkalibacterium subtropicum. Next base: position 235,514 of record NZ_FOLT01000002.1, read on the forward strand.
TGAGTGTGTTTCTGTTGCTTAAAATGACTAAAACTAAAACGCCTGCCCTCTGATAGGACAGGCGTTTTTATTAGTCTTGACTTATTGCTTTTTCTTTTTCTTAGATGAATCAAAAGCTGCGCCAAAGGCGACCCCTAGAGCGAGTCCTAATCCCAGATTATTGAAAATCAGTCCTCCAACCAGTCCCAGCGCAACACCGACAGCAATGCCCTCGTCTGAAACGTCTTTCTTTTTCTTCTCTTTTGTTTTACTTTCCGGCTTAATACCCGAATTTTTTTCGTTAGTCATAGGTATGACCCTCTTTTCTTTCCGGTAGAATTTTTTACTGGTCAAGAGTTAATTGCCTGCAGGTTTCTCAATAATCAAAGTGTAGCCTATATACAAGGAGAAAAAATCATTCTTCAGACCTGTCTTTTATATTGAAAAAAGGATGCAGGAATAATATTCCAGCGTTCTGGGATAGCCCTTTAAAATGTTTTGCTTATAAGAATCAACAGAATCATAGATTTAACTTAATCAACAGTGTTCTAACGCGATTCTTTCGGCGGCTGGCACACGTCGCATTTCCGCTGATTCTTATTTTTGAATTTCGTCAATGTTTTCTCAAACCTACTCCCACATGCACATCTGAACTCTAATCGTTGAGAAAATCCTGTGAATTTTGTCGAGAGTAATCTACTATTGGAATTTTCATTTACAAAGTTATTGATCTGATCGATCGTCCATCTTTTCTTCACTTCTTAACACCTCCGTGTCATTTCAATAGTCGGAGACTATACTGTATCTTTCATGCATACATAAGGTGACAGTATACCATGACACAGTTACGTATCAAAACATTTTTTTATCCGTTCTATGCAGGGACAAGAATCAGAGTGACAGATTTAGCCTGACTCTCATACAATGCCTCCTCCTGGGTTACCCGTACTTTTTCTGATGCTCTTTCTTCAGCTTCAGATACTCCTCGTCCTCTCTGACGATTTTCCATTTCTCTTCAAAGATAGCAGCTGATTCTGCCTTTTCTTCGTCGATCTGTCTTTCTTTAACTTCGCCGTTCTCGTCATACTTCCTGCCGCCTTTGTAGTTGGCGTAACGCCGTGACCTGGTGTAGCCCATCTGGAGATATTTTCTAGCCATATCCATGCCGACAAAGTCGCCTGCTTCTTTATATTCCAAGTATATCTGATAGATCTTATCGGATGACTCTTTTGCAATCTCAGGTGTCTTGAACCGCCAGTGCGGCAGGATCTCGCTTTTATAGGGCTCGACCATCAGAACCCCCTGCTCGCCTCTGCCCACTCTGTAGAGTTCCGGCTGTTCGCGAAAATCAATGTTGTCAAAATCCAAATCATAGTCGAACGCCATGCCTATCCCCTCTTTAAGTTTATGTTTACAGAAAACTATACATCATCTATTTCATGCTGGACGTTAATCAGTGTCTTTTATTTTGTGCCTATTCTTAGCTGGAGATTCTAAGCACCCTTTTCACCCGAAAATACAAACAATTATGACTGCTCAAATAAATGTTGTGATTTGTTCTGCGTCTAATCGTACAGTTTCTTCTACTGTTTCCGCTGCCTTTCCAATGAATAGAATGAGGACAGGGACGTAGCGTTCTTTTTCTAAGCCGAACGTTTCTGCTAGCTCACCGTATTCAAATCCACCGATCGGGGCTGTATCATAGCCGTGGCTTCGTGCAACAAGCATGAACTGCATAGCTGCTAAACTGGAATCAAGCCTCACTGCCTTTTTCATCTTCTCTTTAGGAAAACTCTTATAGTTAGGAATGATCTCACCCAGCTGCTCATCTCTTGCTTCTTTTGACATTTTCCCCTCTGCCACTGCTCTATCGTATATTTCTTCTCCGTACTCATAACACTGCAAATCTCCGAATAATAAAACCATTGCTGATGATGTATCGTTTTGACTTGTGTTCCATCGCATAAGTGGACGTAACTTTGCTTTCCCTACCTCACTATCCACCACGACAAAGCGCCAGGGCTGAAGGTTCACTGACGACGGGGCTCTTGTTGCTTTTTGAATCATTTCGAGCATTTCTTCACGGGGAATTTTAACATCCTCATCGTATACGCGTATCGTTCTTCGTCCCAAAATGATATCTGAAAAATCATTATTTTTTAACATGAGATAGCCTCTCTTCTTTTCGCTTATCACCGAATGTCAATGATCGGAAAGTATATGCCTTCATTCTACCTTTTTTCATTCTGTCGTTCGAATATAATCTCTTTTCCCAGCGATTCAACTATATACACAGGACATCTTAACTGTCAATCTGGTGATTTTAAAACAATTAGATTTAGCACCCTGCAGCAAAATCACAACACTACATTCTTATTCCCCGGCTTGTAATCGAAAGTTGCAACACATAAAAGCCTGAGCACCTCAAATATAATTCTTGAGGTGCTCAGGCTTTTATTGACTGACTTTTTAGGTTCAAAATTTTTATCTATTATGAATCAGCTTCTCAGTCCGCGACCTGTTTCAATCAAATACCAGTCGATAGCATAGAGGACCACGATGAATACCACAAGTATCCCCATGGACAACAGGATCGGTACATCGATGATACCAAGGAAACCATAGCGGAAGCCCGAGATCATATAGACGATTGGATTGACACGTGAAACGGCACGCCAGAACGGTGGCAGCATTGAGATCGAGTAGAACACTCCACCCAGATACGTCAACGGCTGGAGGACGAAGGTCGGCACGATCGACACATCATCAAAGGACTGGGCGAAGATGCCGTTCAACAGTCCTGCGAGTGAAAATAGAATAGAGGTCATCAAAAGCGTCACAATGATCATGACCCAGGAATACGCCTGAAGCGGCACGAAGAATAAAGATATAGTAGTGACAAGCGTCCCAACCAGGATACTTCTGCCTAACCCGCCGACCACGAAGCCCCACATGATCACATGCGTCGGCACAGGTGCGATCAGCAGCTCTTCAATATTTTTCTGAAACTTCTGTGAGAAAAAGGATGACGACACATTGGAATAAGAACTCGTGATCACGGACATCATGATCAGTCCGGGAACGATGAACTCCATATAGGAGAAACCTTCCATCTGGCCGATCCGCCCGCCGATCAGGTTACCGAAGATGATAAAGTACAAGGATGTCGTGATGACCGGCGGAACCAGCGTCTGCACCCAGATGCGCAGGTAACGGTTGGTTTCTTTGACGGCCAGACTTTTTAAGGCTGTGAAATATAAATTAAACATTGGCTTCCTCCACGTGTTCATTTTCTTCTGTGATTTTCAGGAACAGTTCTTCCAGTCGGTTGGACTTGTTGCGCATGGAAAGGACTTTGATGCCCTGCTGTGACAGCTGTTCAAAGACATCATTGATCCCCTGATTACGCTCGACTTCAACGTGAAGAGTCGACTCATCGACCATTTCACTCGGATAACCTGTGATCTCTGGGACTTTCCCGGATGTATCCAGATCCAGGATAAAGGTCTCAAACATAAGTTTAGACAGCAGGCTCTTCATACTCGTATCTTCGATCAGTTCACCGGCTCTTATAATCCCGATGTTGCGGCAGAGCATTTCTGCCTCTTCCAGATAGTGCGTCGTCAGGATGATTGTCGTTCCGCTTTTGTTCAGCTCTCTCAGAAAGTCCCACATCTCGCGGCGCAGTTCGATATCCACTCCGGCTGTCGGTTCATCTAAAATCAACAGACGCGGCTCATGCATCAGCGCGCGGGCGATCATGAGGCGACGCTTCATCCCCCCTGAGAGCATACGGGCACGGACATCGCGTTTTTCCCACAGGTCAGATTGTTTCAGATACTTTTCGCTGCGCTTCATGGCTTCTTTGCGCGGCACACCGTAGTAGCCTGCCTGATTGACAACGATCTGCTGGACCGTTTCAAAGGGATTGAAGTTGAACTCCTGAGGGACCAGACCAATCTGCTGCTTGGCACGTGTCAGGTCCGTATCAATATCGTAGTCGAATACTTTAACCTTGCCAGACGTCTTGTTGACGAGAGAGGTGACGACCCCTATCGTGGTCGACTTCCCGGCACCGTTTGGACCTAAAAGGGCATAGAAATCTCCATCCTCCACCGTCAAGTCGATCCCGCGCAAGGCTTTCACCCCGCCTTTATAGACTTTCTTCAAATCTTTTATCTCTAGTGCATACGTCATTGATTTTGTCTCCTTAGTTTCATTTCAATTTTCAGTTACCTAAAAAACACTCACTTTTTATTATATCACGAATCGGCTTATTTTTTGTTAGTTCCTTGGAATTGAATTAAAGCTCTATCTTATACATTAAATCTTTTTCTTCTATGACTCAATGCCGAGAGATAAATTTTATTCATTTAATTATTTAAATAATTAAAGTCCGGAAGAGAAATCTGTGAGATTTCTCTTCCGGACTTATAATTTTTAACTTCAGTCAACCACTCACTTCTTTACTCGACTAAAAATTGGCCCATCATTCCTGCATCTTCATGTTCCAGTATGTGGCAGTGATACATAAACAATCCTTTTTGTTTGAACTTAGCTAGAATCCTTACTTCTTCCCCGCTTTCTACCATTACGGTATCCTTCCATCCCTGTTCATTCAATGGCGGTTCTACGCCATTTCTCTCTATCACTTGGAACTGGACCCCATGTACATGGAAGGGATGAGGTGTTTCACCCATCATTCCCATTCCAGCCGAGTCATTACTAATAACCCATTCTTCTAATTCATTTAAGTTTAAGTGTTCATCTATTCTGTCCATATCCATTTGCTTATCATTTATTGCCACCATGGGCCCCATACCGCTCATCACAAACCTGCGTGTTTTCACGACTTCTTCTCTGTCATATTCAACTATATCTACTAATGATTCTGGTATATCGCTAGAATCAGTTGACTCTTCTACTATATTTATTTTCATCACTTCATCATTTCCGTCTCTTAAAACTATCTCATCTCCTACACGGTAATCTGAGAAGTCTACCAGTATTTCTGCTCTTTCGGCCGGTGCAAGGGACAATTCATTCATTTCGATGCTCGTTTCCAAAAAACCACCGTCTGAAGCTATTTGATGAAACGCACTACGATCACTGAAATTGAAATCATAAGATCGGGCATTTGAGCCATTCAGCAGTCTAAGTCTGATGACTTCATTTTTCACATCTAATTCTGGAGCGATCGCTCCATTAACCAATACAGTATCTCCGAGAAAACCATTCATTACATCTCTCATATTTAATTCATAAGGCATCTCCCCATTATCAGAAAATCGTTTATCCTGTATGACGAGGGGAATATCATTTACGCCATGTTCTTTGGGAATATCTAATTCTTTAGATTGTTCATCTTCGATATAAAAAAGTCCTGCCAGTCCTTTATAGACCTGTTCTCCTGTCTTATGAAGCAAATGCGGATGGTACCAGAGTGTTGCTGCCGGCTGATCTATTGTGAAATGTGGCTGCCAGCTCGTGGCAGGATCCACCACTTGGTGGGGTCCGCCATCCATCTCCCCAGGGACTTCCAAGCCATGCCAGTGGACGGTAGTAGGCTCATCCAATCCATTGTTTACATTGATTTTCACGTCGTCCCCTTTATCTACTCTGATCACAGGACCTAGATAATCACCATTATACCCCAGCGTATTGGTTTCCTGTCCTTCTATAAATTCTTTTTTCCCATATTGTACATTTAAATCAAATTCTGCTTTCCCTTCTTCAGGATTTTTGTCATCCAAGAGGGGAGGAATAGGCAGCTTATTAGCCCTTTCAGTCTGACTATCCTCAGTTTCAGCGTTTCTTCCTGAATCGACCAACTGGCTTTCATTTTCTCCCAGTGTTCCTAACCCTCTTCCTAAATCCGTGAATAAATATCCGATGTACATTATAAGAAGGAGTGCACCAAGAGCAATAATGGTAAACCGTTTTCTATTCTTGTTCATTCAGCCACCTCTATCCTTGGTAAAATAAGATTATTTATCTGCTTTGAAAATTTCCACATCAGTCGAGACTGTTTTATATTGAGAGACATCAGTACGTTTACTGGCTCATGAGATAGGACTTTTCCGACAGCATAAAGACCTCCATCTGCTCGGGGTATAAGGACAATATTATGACCTGCTGCCACAATAGCTTTGAACTCTTTTTTATAGGTTGGCATCCCCAAATCGATAAGTGAAACGACATCTTCTGGATATGAATTTACAATATATTAACCATGAGGGCTTTGAAAAGCGCTTGATAAACTCTTTAATGATCATTTGATGGTGATCACTTTGCTCGTGTTCCTTATGTTCATAGTGAGCTTCGTCAGAGTTATCATACTCATGTCTATTGCGAGAGCCTTTACTCAGCGTATGCATGCTTTCATATACCTTATTCAAAAAGCTTCCTTAAACAGCGCTTAAGACCGTTTTTATCCTGACTTACTGATTTAATAGTTCTTTCTTGTATCTGTATTCCTCAATATCTATTTCTCCCTTAGCGTATCTTTCACTTAAAATATCCAAAGCCGCATTGTTTTTCCCAGACATCTTCAGTTTACCAGTATTATCCTCGAAGTACTTGAACACGAAATAGCCTATCATAACTATTAATATTAATCCCACTCAGTTTCCTCCTCTATAAACCTTTGTTCTTTCTTAAGTTCATTATAGTCTTGGAATATGGATAATTTATGGAGTTAATACTATAGATTAATAAAGGAGCACTAAAATGGCCTCGATATGTTTTTGGTGACCACTTCTGTAGTTCAAAGGGCAGGAACGTGCTTCAATAAGTGTTTTGTGACCACTTCTGTTTTTAAAAAAATACGAACTAGTCTCAATCTGGATTTAGAAACCAGTTCTGATTGATTATTGTACTCGAACTAGTCTCAATACAGTTTTTGAGACTAGTTCCTAACAAACTTGAAGAGGAACTAGTCACTAACCTTCCTGTTTCGTCTTTAACTTAGATTGTATGCTCATCCTCTAATTATTTTTAGGTTATTTAGCACTATTTTTCAATTGTAACGATCCCTCTTTCGATATAGCTCTGCATGCTTGCCTCAACCACTTGGACAGCTGTGTATCTCGACTGAAATTCAAGCAGTCTTTTAGCCTTTTCCATACTGAAATGTCCACTTCGGGCTAAATGAAGATAAGCTACGTTTGTCTGCTTTTCATCTGCCACGTGGTCACACCATTTATCCCATGACAGGAAGCTGACTTTGGGTTCCTGTCCAGAAAAGCGATACATGGCCATGGCATAGCCGTAAAGCGTCAGTGAATCTTCAGATACGGCATAGAAGTTCTCGCCTAGAGCCTGGGTCCGGTGATTCATCGCATCCACAAACAGCTGGGCCACATCTTCAGCGTGTACCGGGTGCAGGGTCTCCATCCCCAGATTTGGCAGGCGGATTTCTTCCCCGTCCGCAATCGTCTGGAAGACACTGTCGTCGCCGTAACCCAAAGGATTGATGATCGACCAGCCGGGACCGCAGATCTGTCCGGGACTGATCATCGTTGCCGGGAAGCCGTTGACGCGAAATTCATGCAGTAAGTATTTCTCGCTTTCGTATTTCTGTCTGCCATAATCATCCAGTGGGTGTTTCTCTCTATGGGGATCGACTGGGATGGCCTCAGTCCGTCCGTGCGTCCAGATGGTCGAGCAGTAGAGATAATGCGAGAGGTCTGTCTCTTTCAGTGCCTTAACCATCTCTTTGACCTCATCCAACTTGAAACAGATCAGATCGATAACAATGTCCGCATTCATTTCTGCTATTTTTCTGTTAAATGCCGGGTCTTTAGTACGGTCCAGCATAACGTGTTCCGCTTGATCCCAGGCCCAGTCTCTGGTATAAGGTTCACTCTTTCCCCGACTCACCATAATGACCTGATGATCATCTCTAACTAATTTTGGAACTAAGTATGTCCCTATATGTCCGCTTCCACCTATGACGACGACTTTCATTTTTTAGCCTCCTTGTATTGTATGCAGCAGTTAACATGTATTCTGATCGTATTGATTCATTATAAACCTATTTTAAATGAATAAGCTGATCACGTCTTTCATCCTTCAGTTTAAATAAAAAAAGGTAAAAAAACACCCAATAGGGTGAGGTAGAATATCTGTCGTTTCTACTGTCTACTCTATTGGGACTCTTGCAAAAAATATATCGGTCATTGCATGCCGGTTACTCATTCAGATGGATAGTATGTTCGAACGTTGCAGGATTACGCAAGGTATCGTGTACTGGACACATTTTCGATACAAACGTAATAAAATCGTTGATCTCTTCTATCGTGTTATCTGCTTCAATATGGAAGTGTTCAATGATTTTGGAATAGCCGATTTTCGCATTCGGATCTTTCCCTAAGTAACCGCTGGGATCGAATTCTCCCTCGAAATCGATACGAATACTCTTGAGGTTGATCTCATGTGCTCTGGCATACGCTTGTGCTACGATACATTTGCACCCGCCTAACGCAGAAAGTAATGCTTCCATGGGATTCATTCCCTGGTCTGTGCCCCCGGCAGATTCAGGTTCATCCATAATTAATTCATGACCGCTGGCAGTCGCTTTTACTTTCATGCCACCCATTGATTCTGCACTCGCTTTTATATTCATTTTTGACATTATTTTTCCTCCTTACCTTTTGTGAATAGTTTAACATAATATCCGTAATCCCTCAAAGCTATTTTATAACTATGCTTTTATGTCTAGGAATTACACAGCCTTTTCCGGGGGATCCATGTTTAAATAGGCCTTTTCTTGTTCAAGTATGGTAAACTTAATCTAATATAACATCAGATTTTTTGCCTGAACGGCTGAAAGTTCTCTGAAAATCAGCCTGACTGAAGGAGGTAGTAAGATGAAAGCAGCAAAAATAGTAGCCTGGCTCTGCCTGCTGGCAATGACGGCCGGTTTGATCAATGCCTTTGTCAATGGGGATTTTCTTGTTGACGGTGGGGCTCTCCTTGCGAATCCATGGGGTGTTATGGCTATGATTGATCTCTATGTTGGCTTTGTCCTCTTTTCCATGTGGATCGTCTACAGAGAACAAACGCTCTGGAAAATCAGCCTATGGATCGTCACGCTGATGATTTTTGGCTTTTTGATCGGCAGTATCTACGTTCTCAAGGCTCTTTACGAATCCGAGGGTGACTGGACCGTTGCCCTTCACGGTGTGCACAGGGGGGCCACTGATGGAAAAGATTAGAGAATGGGCCGAACAGCTTAAGCTCGTCTTCAGAAATAAAACCATCGATGCGCTCTTTCCGCCCCTTATTTTTTTCCTGGCTAACCGCTTCTTCTCTCTTGAGGTTGCTGCGGGGCTGACGCTGTTTTATCTTTTTTGTCTGATCCTGTACAGGATTTTTAAGCGACATACAAAAAAATATGTCCTGGTGGGTACAGGTGGGGTGCTGTTTTCCATCGGCTTAAGTTACTTGTCCGGCAATGCTATCAACTATTATTTGCCCGGCCTGATTTCGACGACACTGATCGTGCTTGCCTGTGTTGTGTCTCTTATCATCCACCGCCCCCTGGCAGCCCTGGTGAGTCACCTGACCAGGGGCTGGCCGATTGAGTGGTACATGCGGGATGATATTCGTCCCGCCTACCGGAACGTCACGATTCTCTGGGCCGTTTATTTTATCATACGGCTGGCTATACAAGTCCCCCTCTTCTTAACGGGAGAAATCGACACGTACTTTGTCGTCAATACGATCCTGGGATGGCCGATGAATATTGTTCTCCTTATCACTACTTACGTCTTGGGTATCAGAGGTTTGAGAAAGTTATCCGGTCCGAGTGTCGAAGAATTTGAGAATAATGAAGATCCCCCTTTCGAAGGTCAGCAAAAAGGGTTTTAAAACCATTATTCAATTAAAACGCACATGTCCCTCCAAGACACGTGCGTTTTATTGTTTGCTTATGTTCAGCTCATAATAACTCAGGTCAAATACAAAAGGGCGCGTCACACTTTAAAACATGGCAGAAAAGTAGTAACTGATGAAGGAAACGAGTCCGCCTAAAGTCGTTCCCCAGATGAGATCGACGATCGTCACTTTTAGCGGCCACTTGTCGAGGGTCGCCAAGTTGGTCAAATCATAGGTTGAATAAGCGATAAAGCCAAAGAACATCCCTCTCAGCAGTGCGTCTAGAATACTTTCTGACTGTAATGCAGGGTTTATGACGAAGAATACAAGCCCTAGGATAAATATACAATAAAAAATAACAGCAGCGACCCAGTTGGTATTATCTTTCATTAGAGAGCCAATTTGATCTTTATAAAAATCCTTCGCAACAAGGCCTAACCAGATTAAATCGACCACGAAGAATACGACGAATGTGATGGCATAAGTGATAAGAAAATCCATATAAATTTGCCTCCTATTCTGTTATATAAGCAACAGCCACTGCTCCTGCGCCTGCTCCAACGGCGATCACACCTGAACTTTTAGTAAGGTATTCGGGTTCTTTATTTAATACGGCGCTCAGCTCTCGGGCAAACTCTTCTCCCAGCTGACGATCATCCACATAAGTGACCGCGTAATGCTTGATTCCTTTTGTTTCACTGATTTTTTTCATGTGTTTCAGTATTTTCTTCTTGGCTGTATCTGGGTGGAACGCGATTTTGAAGACTTCTCCTTCACCCTCATCATCCAGCGAAACGATCGGTTTCAAACCCACTTTCTTCGCGATCCCACCTGCACGCACACTGAGTCTTCCAGAAGCGATCATATTATCCAGCGTATTGATCTTAACGAGGATTTTGGACTGGCCGATCGAACGTTCTGCCTCAGACAGGATAGCCTCCACTGGTTTATCCGCCTTCAAGTTCTCCACGGCCTGCCAGACAATGAGCCCTTCCGCAACCGAATTTTGCTTCGTATCAATCACAATGATCCGCTGCTTGTCTTCATTAAACTGTTCGGCCGACTTTGAAAAGACATTGTAGGTCCCGCTCAAGGCTTTTGCGACGGTGAAGACTACGACGTTATCATAGTAAGATAAGAGATAACGGTAGGCGTCCTCTACCGTCTTAGTGGTCGGTTGAGAAGACTTCGGGTGGATTTTTTTATTCCTGGCTAACTCAAACAGCTTTTCATTGGTTATCGTCAACTTGTCTATATACGATTCTTCTCCGACAAGTAGAGAGATGTTTACCACATGAACCTGTTCATCATCGATGACTTCCTCAGGCAGATCGGCGATGGAATCCGTCACGATGACGGTCTGATATTTCCGGTGATGGATCCGGTCGTATTGTCTGACCATGTCGTCGACCTTCTGCTCTATGATTTTGCCATGACCGGACAGACGATCGAACATTTCCGCCGGATCATTCGTATGGATATGCAGTCTGGTCTTCGTTTTTCCTTTAACCTGAACGATGGAATCCCCGATATCATGTACCAGTGCTTTCAAGTCAGCAGGATCCGTTCCCTGCTCAATCAGGGCTTCCGTACAATAGCGGTAGTCTCCGATTGTATGATCATGTTCATTAATGGCCGGGATCGTCTCAAATGTATCCATGCGGTCTTCGGAAACCAGATGCCCTTTGATCCCCTCCAGAAAGCCTTTGACAAAGTAGGCGAAACCTTTGGCCCCTGAATCGACGACGGAAGATTTTTTCAGAACTTTCAGCTGTTCAGTCGTGTGCTCCACTGCACTCTCTACTTTTTCGCTCGCTGTTTCCAGAAGCTTGTCAAATGCTTCATGATTTTCTATTTCTTTGCTTAAAGCTTCGTAGAACACCGTCATCGTCGTCAGCATCGTGCCTTCGACCGGATTTTCAACTGCCTTGTAGGCGTACTCCATGCCCTCTTTGATTGCTGAGGTGAAGTTTTCTTTTGTGATGACTTCTTCTGAAGTGATGCCTTCGCTGAACCCTTGGAAATACTGAGCGAAAATGAGACCTGAATTTCCTCTTGCACCGATAATAGCTGAATCAGCAATCGTCTCTATGGTCGTCTTTGTATTTCCTTTCAGTTCCGAATGGTGGACAATACTGTGCATCGTTGAGAACAGATTGCTCCCGGTATCGCCGTCAGCCACCGGGAAAACATTGATGTCATTCAGAAAAAGGCGATTATTCATTACTTCTCTTGCACCGTTGATCAAGCCATTGTAAAGTTCATTGTATGTTATAGTCTCCATGATCTTCTCCCATCTTCTTTGACATCTTGATCGACGTCTTGCCAGCATACGATTCTTGTCCGGTTGGATATGTCTACTGGTTAAAAGTAAATTCTGCTAAACGTTTACTCTTTTTTACCCTGTCTGTCCCCAGGGAAAAATCATCGGCACACGCTGTTTATAGTCTTCCCATGCGTCGTATTTTTCCATGTTTTTCTCCAGCAGGGGTGTGGAAATTTTGATCAGCACTGTACTCATGATGACCGGTGAGATAACAAGTACCGCATAGTAGATCGGATTTATGGCACCGCTAAACATCATCGGTATACCGCTGATATATAAACCAATCCAAATCAGTATCTCTCCAAAATAGTTGGGGTGACGCGTGACGGACCACAGGCCGGACTGGAGCAGTTTCCCTGATTTCTTGTTGATATGCTGTCTCAACTGCTCATCCCCAATGACTTCAAACAGGAGTCCGGTCAGAGCGATCAGCAAACCGGCGTAGACGATATACTGAGTGAAGCCTTCAAAGTCGAAATCATTAAATCGAATGATTGAATAGCTTGCGGATCCGACGATAAAGTTTATGATTCCCTGAACCATGAAGACTCTGAAAAATGCAATGAGGACGACTTTGTCTCCCCATTCTTTGCGCCACTGGGCATAGCGGAAATCCTCAGGCTTGCCCCAATTCCGTTTCAGCAGTCTTAATGACAGTCTGAGTCCCCAGATAGTAATAAACCCGACAATAGTATAGGACAACATCGTCGGATCGTCCGTCACATACAATGTGAGCCAGCTTCCAATCACAAATCCCAGTCCCCAGCCAATGTCTACAATCGAATTGTTCTTAATTGCTGTAGCTATAAGGAATATAATGGTGAAGTAAACAAAAGTAAAGATCAGCGGAACAAGCAAGCCGTCTAGACCAATATTAGTAAATCCTTGCGTAGCTATTGCCAGTGTTGCCAGAAACAGCAGGGGGTAAATAATAAGTCTTTTTTTATCCATAGCACACCTCTTTGATTTTTTTGGCCGTCTCTCAAGACTCTCACAGAGAAAACGCCCATTTAACTTTATACAACTTGAGTATAACACTTCTTATTATACTCTAAAACACACATATTCAGTTAATGAGATGCAACCGAATTCTTCTTTATGATTATCTTTAAAATCTTCGGCTGGAACTTTATACGTATTCCGGTCATTTCTTCAGGTATACCAATTATGACGATGGCTATTGTTTTTTAACATATTTACATCAGATGAGCCAAAAAAAGACATGAGAGCTTCTTCTCTTACCTGCCAACCATTCTGCTGTTCAATCAGCTCGTTTCCTGACGTAGCGGAGTTTCGCCAGCAGATACATCAGGAACATGACCATCGCTCCTATAATGGCAAGTGACAGAAGATAAACCGGATTGAATGTCATTCCAGATACTGTGACAGCAGAGCCGAGGTTGTATAAGTACTTTAAAGGCGCTGCCGCTCCCGGATCATTGGTAAAAAAATAATTAGTTCTTTCATTAAAAATATCAGTGAACCATTTATTTACGATAACAGACAATACATACAGCGGCACCGTAATCGCATAAGCTTTTAAAAGGGCTCTCCGGTCGATCCGGATCATCTCTGTCAACAGCAGATAAAGCCCCGTCGCTACGATCAGCATATGCCCTGAAACATAGGCAAGGCCTCGAATGCTGAGTACATTACTGTAGGTTTCCAGTGCACCGGCAAATATGACGGCTGCCAGACCTGCAGGTACAGTCAGGCACCAGGCGATCGCGTTTATCACACGAAAATTAGGGTTGATCGCAACGATGAGCAGGAGGATGTTGGCAAAGTGAGAGACATGGAAAGGGAAAACCTCAGGGCCTAAGCCTACAGTACTGAAAATATAAACTTGTCTGGTGGCTAATATGCCTACCAGAGTTATCCCCATCGCTATAGCAACGTATCGTTTGACAGTAAAGGGTTTGTCTTGAGTGAGTTTGTATAAAACAACGCCAACGACGAAAGGAAAAACGACCATAAAGTAATGGAACGCACTCCACATTTCAAACTGCATCTGCATACTCTATACATCCTCTCAATCCTTTATCAGTTTCGCCGACAAGCCGAATTATCCGATTAGTTATCACAACTTCAGAGTAAGTACGGCAAAACAGCTCCGGCCTCTGCAAAGGTCAGGCTACTGTTTGAAAAAACCATTATTCACAATAATACATAAACTGATGTATCTTCAGTTAGCCAGTTTCCTGTGAGCTTCGGAACTCTGATTGACATATCGCAGTTTTGCCAGCAGATACATCAGGAACATGACCGCAGCTCCTACAACTGCCAGGGAAAGAAGGTAGACCGGGTTGAATGTAAGACCGAATGCTTCGATAGTGGAGCCGAGGTTGTATAAATCTTCTAAAGGCGTCCCCGCTTCCGGTGCATAGCTGTAGAAGTAATTGGATTTTTCATCGAAAATAGCGACGAACCAGTTGTTCACCATGACCGACAGCACATAGAGCACCGCTAATACTTCATACGCCTTTAAAAGCGCTCGCCAGTCGATTTGAATCATTTTGGTCAGTAACAGATACAGCCCTGTCGTGACGATCAGCATATGCCCGGAAATATAGGCCAGACCTTGAGTATTCAGGACGTTACTGTAATTCTCCAGCCCATCGGCAAAAATGACTGAGACCAGACCGGCAGGAACATTCAGGCACCAGGCAATCGCGGCTGTTACTCGTAGATTAGGATTGACCGCAACGATAAGCAGCAAAATATTGGCAAAGTGACAGACCTGAAAGGGAAACACTTCGGGACCTAAACCGTCATTATTGAAAATGTAAATTTGTCTGGCGGCTAGTATGAGCACCAGGATGCTCCCCAATACTATTGCAACTTGTCGTTTTGCAGCAAAGGACTTATGCTGCGTCATTTTATATAAGATTATCGCAAGGACGAATGGAAAAATCATCATAAAGTAATGAAACGGACTCCACATTTCAAACTGCATCTGCTTCTCCCCTCTCAACGTTGCTTCTTTTTCAGCTTAAACCGAAACGTTTCGGATCACACGGCAATTTTTTTAAAACAACTAAAACTCTTTATATATATCATGGGTGGTTTTTCTAATTTTTTATCGCTCTCATTTACTTAATATTATCATTCTTTGCAGATTATTCATAAGATTTGCATAGGACGTTTATTCCTCAAGAAGGTATCCAGCCAATATTTCCGCACAATTAGACCAATTAAAAAACACCTTCCAGAAGGAAAGTGCCTTGAAGTAATGTATAGAAACTTACTTATTTAAAAATGATCGGAGCTTTTCGCATGAACTTTCGATCGTTTTTAAGGTGTATCGCTTTGGATATCTCTTCCGCCGCCACTTTGCTGTTTCTTTTTAATGACTTCTAGCATTTTTTCTTTTGCATTCACATTTCCCACCGCCTTTTAACTACTAATACTACTCATCTTAAATTTGATACCTGGAAAGTTTATGTCGACTCATGACCAGAAAAAAAGAACCCCTTCGAAAAGGAGTTCTTTTTGATATTCGCAAAATGTAAGTTTAACGTTTTGAGAACTGTGGAGATTTACGGGCTTTTTTCAAACCTGGTTTCATACGTTCCTTCATGCGAGAGTCACGTGTCAATAAACCAGCAGATTTAAGTGGTCCGCGGAAATCTGGATCTACTTGTAATAGCGCGCGAGCGATTCCGTGACGAGCAGCGCCTGCTTGTCCTGAGAATCCACCACCGTGAACATTGATTCTAATGTCGTAGCTGTCTACTGTATCAGTAACTGCTAGTGGCTGTTTTACGACTAAGTGCAAGTGTGGGAAGTTGATGTATTCAGTAATATCTTTACCGTTAAAAGTGATTTTACCAGAACCTGGAGTCAAGATAACACGAGCTGTTGAGTTCTTACGACGACCAGTTCCGAAATATTGTACTTGTGCCAATGGATGTCCCTCCTTAAATCAAGTTTGTGATGTCTAGTACTTCTGGCTGCTGAGCTTGGTTGTTGTGCTCAGGTCCAGCGAATACGTGCAGTTTTTTAAGCTGTTTGCGTCCTAAAGCGTTATGAGGAAGCATGCCTTTGATTGATGTTTCGATTAAACGTTCAGGTTTTTGAGCACG
Source organism: Alkalibacterium subtropicum (assembly GCF_900112455.1). Classification (GTDB taxonomy): domain Bacteria; phylum Bacillota; class Bacilli; order Lactobacillales; family Carnobacteriaceae_A; genus Alkalibacterium; species Alkalibacterium subtropicum. The sequence continues at coordinate 251,783 of NZ_FOLT01000002.1, forward strand.
CATAGTACCAGCTGATACTTGCTTCAAGCCACCTGGGTGTCCTGAGTGACGAGAATAAATCTTGTCGCTTGCTTTTTTACCTGTTAATTTAACTTCTGATGCATTTACTACGATCACATGGTCACCCGTGTCGACGTGTGGTGTATACGTAGGTTTGTTTTTACCGCGTAAAATAGATGCTACGACAGTTGACAGACGTCCCAAAGGAACATCAGCAGCGTCGACAACATACCATTTACGTTCGATGTTGCTTTCGTTAGCCATAAATGTTGTACGCACGATCTTAACCTCCAAATTTTCTTTTCAAGTTTCAAATTCGCTAATTGTTGCTTTCCCTATCTTTTTTAGTACCGTTGAAAAAAGTATATGAGAAAGTCTTCGTTGTTTGTTCCAATAACAAGTTTCCGAGGCCTGTAGTGGCGGCAAACAATACCGTCTAATAGCTTACCGCGAATAAGGTGAAAAGTCAACCGTTATTTTAAAAAAATCTTATTTCTTTTCTCCTGATTTATTGACCTGTACGCCGTTTCTCAAAGGTCTTTTTATCCTTATATACCAGCCTTATGTGACTTCTATTTTCTTCAAGTGTGGTAGAATGAGCGTACAATGTACTTCATGTAACGTGCTGCTTTTCTTCTTTAACTATTTAGTAGATCGCGAAAGGGGTATAAAAATGTCGAATGAATGGTGTTCAAGGTATTTCATTTTTAAAGATATGGATTTTGATTTCTGGAAAGGCGACCGCGTCCAGCTGCGGGCGATGAAAGAATCCGACGCTCTGTTAAGAAACGAAGAAACGCGTGACAGTAACGGTTTCAGACTGATGAACTGGGGTGTCGAAGCACCCAAAAGTCTTGAAATGGATAAAGCCGACGTTGCTGAATGGGTCGACTTTAAAGATTTTGAGAAGGGTCTTATGTTTGCCATCGATAATCTAGAGGGGGAACATGTCGGAGCCATCTATCTCAATTCGATCGATATGAAGAACGGCACCTTCAGTTTCGGGATCCGCATCTACCGGCCTTTCAGAAACAACGGGTATGCACAAGAAGCCATTCGTATTGTCCTGCGGTATGCGTTTTTCGAACAAAGACTCCAGAAATGCAATTCCGGCTGCATCGAAGGGAATCTCGCTTCCCAGAAAATGCATGAGAATGTCGGCTTCGTTGTTGAAGGAAGTGTCAGACGCTCCATTTATATGAACGGCCACTATTACAACGATTTGAAGCTCGGCTTGACGGTGGAAGAGTTTGTCGAGAACGAGAAGGCTTATTCAGATTCAAAATAATACTGTATTCAACGTATAGTCGTTCGTTGTCAAAGGATCACTCCCGATGACGAACGACTTTTTGTGATCCACCTATTTTAAACCTTTTAGCACCCTTGTATTAATATTATACTTTATGTATATATTTTATTGAAAATTAAAAAAGGAGGAATCAGTTTGTACCTGATACTGTCTATTTTCATTTCAGTTTTACTTACTTATGTCTTATTTTTCATAGGAGACTTCGCCATAATACTAGGCATTGGCATTCTGGCCGGAATTTTATTCAGGATCGTCTTTTTACTGGAAAGCATCAATAAGCATCTGGCGAGTCAGAATGAGCCTGTGAACGACCCTCTACCCAGAAAGCTGTAAGAACTCGCTGTACATATTTCAATAAAGGAACACCCTCCGGAAAACTCCAGAAGGTGTTCCTTTTGATTTATTTATACAAAAATGATTCCCAAAGCCACGATCATGGCGGGCAGTCCGACCGCAAAGAGGATATCTCTGCGTTTGACCGTCATCTGAAGCAGCATGACACGGTCTTCGCTGAAGCCTTTGGACTCCATGGCCAGAGACAGCCGTTCGGACCAGCGGATCATGCGGACCAGCATCGTGAACAGCGGTTTCGTATCAAACGGCTTGACCGGTATGTTCCGTACTTGAAGAGCCAGTTTGGAGTTCTCGTGTTCTCTCTGGATAAGCGAGGTCAAATTGATCGCCGTCAACACGGCATAGCCCATTTTCATCGGCATCTTAGCCTGCTGGATAAAACTGGCCACCAGTTCCTTAGCATCTGTGGTCAGACTGTAGCTTATGCCAAGCATGGCAAAGGACAGGATACGCGTCCCGAGAGTCAGCCCGTTGACCACATCTCGGCCGCCTCCTGAAACTGCTGCAGTGTTTGAAGCCGCGAACTGCGCCTGTTCTGAACTGAACAGCCAGCCGGTGAAAAAGTAGCTGAGCGAAATCAGCGCGATCGGCAGCATGGCTTTCAGCAGCGTTGCCGGATTTGTTCGGCTGGACGTCAATAGAAAGAAGACGCAAAGCAGGGCAACGATGAGATTGATTTCCCACCTGAACGTCAGGCCCAGCAGGATCGAGGCGGCAAGTATCCCAATGGTTTTTACTGTTGGATTGATCGCATCGATCACCTTACCCGCCTCACTTTCTTCTCTTTTATTTCATAGATCTGGCTGGCATAGGCATCCACCAGCTCGCGGTCATGACTGGTAAACAGACACGAGACGCCTTTCTCGCAGAGTTCATGCAGCTTGTCCATGATCTTCTTCCCGTTTCTGGCATCCTGGCCATACGTCGGTTCGTCTATCAAAAGTAGATCCTGATCTCCGACTGTCATGCATAGAACGGCCAGACGGCGCTGCTGACCCTGACTCAACAGCCAGGGCGACTGACCCGCTTTATCTTCGAAGTGATGCTGATTCAGGATATCTTCTGCCTGGCTTTTCGCTTCTTCCTCAGCCGCCAGGTCCCAGGACGTGAGGCTCAATGCCAGTTCATCCACTACATTGGTTTTTACGAACTGCAGGGACGGATCCTGAAACACCAGACCGATTTTGGCATACAGATTTTTCGGCTTCTGCGTCTTCACACTCTGCCCGTTAAGACGGATCTCCCCGGTATAAGGGGACACATTCAAAATGGCCTTGAAAAGTGAGGTCTTTCCGATACCGCTCGGTCCAACCAGAGCTGTCAAAGAGCCTTTATTCAAGTTGAGCTGTGCTTCTTCGATCAGGGTATTGCGCTGCTTCTCTTTTCTGAAAAAAGATTTCCTGACTGTTTTTTCGTGGTAGATCGATACCTTGTCCAGCTCCAAAAGGATTTCTTCCGATGCTTTATTTTTTTCAGGCATGGACATTTCTTCCACAAGGAGCCCCGCCTCAGTCATAAGTCTGTTTTTCTGTTCTTCTGAACCGACCAGCGATAAGTCATGCAGCTGCTGCTTGTCGTCGAGCATGAGCCAGCGGTCGACCCATTTCCACCGTTTGATATGGTGATCGATGATGATGATCGCTTTTCCTTTTGCCGTCAGTTCTTTCATGTAGCGGATATAGTCCTGCATCGTTGCTTCATCCACGTTTGCGAACGGTTCATCCATGATGTATAAAGGGACATCTACCAAGTCCGCACAGACAAAGGCCGCACGCTGCAGTTCACCGCCTGACAGATCATCAAAGGACCGGTCCAGCAGATACGTCAGATTGAAGTGTCCGGCTTTTTCTTCAATGATCTCGTCCATCTCGTTCGCATCGACACGGCTGTTTTCCAGACAGAAGACCATCTCTTCGCGCAGGGTCTTCATACTGAAAGACAAGCGGGCATGCTGGAAAATCGTCCGGACAGACGTTGACCGTTCAACGACCGACTGGTGATGGACGTCTTCATCATTGATTTTGATATGCGAAACGATCTGTTTCCCGCCGTTTTCCGGAAAGTAGCCGTTGATGACATTGCCCAGGGTACTTTTCCCGCTCCCGCTGCCTCCGCAGAGCAGGATGATTTCGCCAGGATACAGGTCGAAACTGACCGAATCCAGACGTTTTTTGCCGCCGATCTGAAAGGACAAGTCTTTAACAGATAAGGTCGGCTTACTCATTGACCTCACCCGTATCAAGGTTCTGATTCAAAATCCCCGCTTCATCCAGTTTGTCACAGATGAGCTTGGACAGATAGCCTGTGAAGAATAACGAGCTCAACAGGCGTACCACGAATATCGCCGCAACGATCCGCCAGTCCATGGCCAGGTAGTTGCTTCTGAAACCTGTCCAGAGAAAGGACAGCAATGTGGCAGAAAACGCTGAAAGAATGGTCATTTTGTAGGAATACTTTTCATATTTGGTAAAAGTGAACGGCAGTTCCACGCCCACACCCTGGATAAAGGCAGAGACAAGGACCATGACACCGAACATGTTGCCTAAAAGGACTTCGATCAGTGCCGCGATCACTTCGGTCACGATCCCGACGACAGGCTTGCGGATGAGATAGGTCGTAATGATCGCCGCCATGAACCAGATGCCGTAAAACGGTTCATAGCCCAGTATCCCTAAGCCCATCGGCGTCAGTACTGTCGTCAAAGCGGTGCCGGCATAGACAGCCAGCAGGTAGATGATCCCGAACAAGACAGAAATCAGGGCCATCAGCAAATAGTCACGCAGGGTCAGTTTGTTTTTATTCATTTGACTTCTCCTTCCGGTACGTTGCAGAGGAGAGTGAACTGGCTGACATAGTGACTGACTTCCTTGCCGACTGTGTTCGAGACGTATTCCAGGTAGTCAAAGACGTCCTGAACGCTTCCGCCCAAGTTGGTGCCGTAGTGGCCTGAACCTGTCACGACACCGCGGTCGATACCTTCGTTGACGACCTTTTCGATCGTTCCCATGTAATTGTCGGAGCCCATCGGATAAAGGGCAAATTTTCCAATGACCGGAAAATCGATGTTTTGCGTTTGTTCTTTATTAATTTTTGGATTCTCAAGTGCGAGCGTATAATCGCTGTCGCTGTCACCGGGGCACCCTTTGGATACCGTGGCTTCCAGCGTCATGTGCACTCCTTCTCTATAGGCATAAACATACGCGGCTTTCAGTGCATCGAACACCGCTTCTTCTTTTCCGCGATAGACTGTTGAAATATGGTCCGTTTCTGCCCATACTTTCGATAAATCGACTTGCTTTATTGCATCTAGAATAATCGCGATAAAATCATCACTCATCGGTGACAGATTGAATCGCGCGCCTGTAATTCCCATAGTGGAACCAGGCTTTCCAGCAGAACATTTTCCGTAGTTGACATAGTTTTTTGACATGAAAAAAACTCCTCCTAACGAAAAAAATCCATAGGAAAGAGCCATCAATATATAGATCTCCCTACGCAGCCATTACGCTGATCAGGTTACTGGTCTGATATACATCACTCTCAGCCTTCTTGAAAAGACTCCCAGGATCATTCGTATTTAATTTTTTTGGTACATGAAGACTATAACAAGTAGAACGTGAAAACGCAACACAAACTTTTAATCATCCGATGATAATGTTGCTTCCCAGCACAATTATTTTTTCTGCTTTACTGGCACTGCTCAAGTTGAATGATTAGGCGGGTACGCCTAATCAAGACCTTATTGGACCTCATGGCGTTTCGCCTGATAGTCAGTTCTCCCATCATAAAATCCATTGGCAGTACTCAGGGTTTTCCCGTCTCGAGCACTGTCATTGAGGTCATCATTGGACGTGCTCAATCTTTGTTTTTTCTGAGCACGCTTAATGCTGGACTTATTGGCATCACTGGCAATTATTTACACTGTGAGCACTGCCAAAGATGGACTGAATGAACTTACCCAAATATTTTTTTCTTCGAGTGAGCCTAATTAAGGTATCATTAGCATTGCTCAGCGCACTTTTTTACGCCAGCACGTCTAATCAGGCGTTCATTGAACGCACTCATGATCATTTGTCTTTGAGTGATGCTAATGTGGTCTCTATTGGTATTACTCAAGAAGAATTCACTTTCAGTACTGCCAATCAGCGCATTATAAGACATTACACGACTGTTTCAGTCCTAATGACTACACACCATCGTTTCTTTCTTTCCGCTTCTGTCGTTCTTCATGGATGATTTCGAACGTCTCAGAAGCCAGTTCCACTTCATCTTCCACTTGCTGGAACTGTTCAAGTATAGCAATATACATGCGGTCTTTTACACCGCGGCGTTCTCTTGTATCGACGATATACCGTAAACTCAGTGTGATGAAATTATCATCAAAAGCGATGTATACCTGCGGCTTCAAAGAGGCGTTTTCAATACGATAACGGCGTTTCATATTTCGCCATTCCACTTCTGCTTCCGTGTTATACGTGCCGATCGTATCCTCTGCAATCTTGAGGACAATGGTTTTTGCGAGCAGGATATCACTGCCAAAATGCAGCGGGATATGCAGTTCGTCCCAGAGAAATTTGAAATCTGCGGAATAGTTATAGACGGGCGATGTAAAGATGTAACTGTTCGCGACACGGACGATCCGCCCGGTGTACTGGTCCCCATCCACCCACTGCCCCATCTCCATGAGTGTCGTGCGCAGCAGGCCGATATCGATGACATCCCCTTTCGAACCTCCAAGCAAAACCCGGTCACCTGTTTTGAAAAAATCACCAAACATGATCGCAAACCAGCCGGCGAAGCTGACGATGACTTCTCTTAATGCATAGGTCACACCGGCACCTGCAAGTCCGATGGCAGTGGTAAACCCGGTCAAATCATTCCCGAAGATGTAGATGAATGAAAGCCCCAGAATGAAATTGGTCATCCACCGGGCGATTTTTCGTGTAACGTACCAGTTCTCTGAAGCCTTGTACCGCTTATACAACCTGTTCAAGGTAAACCGTCTAATAATGAGGACCAGAACAACGATCAAAACAAATATGATGATATTGGTGATCAAAGGATAAGCTTCTGCATATTGCGTGATCCATTCTCTCATGACCCGGACTCCTTTATTAAGCCGTTATCGTGTGACGTCGTACTTTAATGATAACAGTTTAACCGTTTGAAGTGGATTATAACGCATTTAATTCCCGTCATCTTTCGCCTGAAGACTGCTTCCCGCTCTCATCAAGTCAATGCTCCGTTTCACCGCTTTTTCAAGCAGTACCGGGCCTTTTTCCATTGCTTCAACCAAAGTCATTGGTGCATCCACGATGGGGATCAAAGCATGGATGTTCTCTTCTTCGACCGCGGTCCGGTCGCTGTCTATCTTTCCGGCAAATAAAAGAACCGGCACATCAAACTGTTTAGCCAGACGGCTGATCCCGACCGGGACTTTCCCTCCAAGTGACTGGTCGTCAAATTTACCTTCGCCGGTAATGACCAGATCCACCTCTTTGATCAGGGTCTCAAGGTCTCCCTTTTCAGCTAACAGCGACAGCCCGCTCTGGAATTCACAGGGGAAGAAGGACAAGACTGCAAACCCTATCCCGCCGGCCGCTCCTGCCCCTTCCGTGTTTCGTTCATCTTTCCCGGTCACGTTTGATACGATGTCGGCATACCGCTCCATCGTTTTGTCGTAGGCTGAGAGTTCGACTTTACCCAACCCTTTCTGTTCACCGAAGACATAAACCGCTCCCTTTTCTCCAAGCAGCGGGTTGGTCACATCCGAAGCGATCAGCCAGTTCACGTCCTGGACTCGTTTATCCAACCCGTCCATATCGATAGACTGGACGTTGTTCAGTTCCACAGGCAGCATTGACAGCTCTCCACGCTCAGCATTCCTGAATACGACGCCCAGTGCCTGCAGGAGGCCCATGCCACCATCGACCGTTGCACTGCCACCTAATCCTAAAATGATCGTCTCTGCGCCATAATCAAGCGCTTGCGCGATCTGTTCTCCGACGCCAAAACTTGTATGATTTCTCGGATGCAGGCTCTCCTTGTCTGCCTGGATCAGTCCGGTACCTTCAGCTACCTCTATCACAGCTGTCTTGTCCTTTTCCACCCAGCCCCAGCGGCCAGAATAAGGCCTCCCGTTCACACCGGTTATGGTTTCAGTGATGACTTCTCCGTCCATGACACTGACAAAGGCATCCACTGTCCCTTCTCCGCCGTCAGCAATGGGAAAGCCCGTCACCTGATGATCCGGCAGCGCGTCTTTCACACACTGATTGGCTGTTTCACTCGTCATCGATCCCTTGAAGGAATCGATCGCTGCAAGTATTTTCATGAATCCACTCGCTCCTCTCGCTCTTTTTTTCAGTATAGCACAGGATTCTGGTTCAAAGTCGTACAATACCTATGCTTTTGTACCAAGTAAAAGGCGCAGCGATAAACCGCTGCGCCTGCACGTATACATTACTTCAATTCAGGCCAGTACTCTTTATTGGCTTCGATCAATGCATCCAGCACTTTACGTGCTTTCTTCGCATCTACGACTGTCCGGTTAAGCGTCAAGGCCTGCAGCGCTTTAGTGTAAGAGCCCTCCATATAGGCTTTAACCGTCAGACGTTCAAAAGCATACTGGTTCTCGATAAGTCCTTTATAGAATGTACCGATTTCACCGACAGCGTAAGGGGCCGGGCCATTGGCACCTAAAGACGCGGCAACTTCCACCATGCTGTCATCTGGAAGATTCGATACGATACCGTCATTTCTCACCATAACAACGAAGGTTTTACGCAGGTTATTGGCAATCGAAGCAGCGACTTCCACCATCATATCGCCATGTGCATCGTTGTGGACGACTTTGGAATCTCTTGCTGTTCCGTTTTCAACAATACGTCGGCATTCTTCGAAAACTTTCTGCTCTCTTCCGATACGCACTTCATCTGTACGCGTCCACTCCGGATCGAGTTTAGACAATTTGTACTCAGGATAGAGGTAGTACTGCAGGTATGTGTTCGGCAGGTAATCAGGGAAGTCAATCAGCATATCTTCGACCATGGCATATGTTTCAAGCCAGGACTGATCACGCTGCTCGGCATCAACAGGACGGAAGCCGCCGTTTAATATGATCTCTTTGATTTCAGGCGCTCTGTCTTTTCCCGTTTCATCATAGATATGAGTGAACCAGCCGAAGTGATTGAGACCAAAGTAGACAGGTTCGAATTTGTTTACATCCAGATCGATCAGACTTGCAAATGAGCGTAACAGGTTGACTGGCTGATCACAGATGTTCAGTATTTTATCTTCTTTCGGGAAGAGTTTGTCTAGAGCCAGAGCAACGATCGCAGCCGGGTTTGTGTAGTTTAAAATCCAGGCATCTGGGCTTAAACGACGCACATCTTTTACCATTTCCTCCATATCTCGAATGGAACGCAGACCATAGGCAAAGCCGCCCGGTCCACATGTTTCTTGACCGATCACGCCTAAACTTAGAGGGATTTTCTCATCTTTCTCCCGCATGTCAAAGCCACCCGTACGCATTTGACAGAAGACGAAGTCGACATCCTTATAAGCGACTTCCTTGTCAGTCGTATAAACGATTTCTACTTCCGGTGCTTCCTCTTTAAATAATATTTTGGCAAACTCACCAATGACTTCCTGTCTTTTCTCATTGATATCGTATAAGACGATACGGTTGAGCGCGAACTCATCCAAGTGTGTTGTCATAGCTTTTAAAATCCCGGGCGTCCATGTTGATCCGCCACCTACTAAAACGATATTATTCTTTTTCATGATAAGCTCCTTTTCTATTCTTTATGAGTTTTTATGTTCATACATATAATTATCAACGATGTTTCTCATTTTAGAAATACGTCCGCCGTATACGACATGAACCGTATTAGCATCTGGTCTTACGATACCATTGGGTTGTGTTCGTTTCAGTAGACTTTCGTCGACCAGTTGACCATCCGCGACTTCTACTCTCAATCGGCTGATGCAGTTATCAACATCGGTGATGTTTTTCAAACCACCCAATCCATTAATGATATCTTCCGCTGTCTTTCTGTCTGATTCTTTGACACTGACACTTTCATCCACTTCTTCTTCATCTTCAAAATCTGATTCTCTTCTACCGATCGTCATGACGTTGAATTTTGAAATGATGAAGGTATATGAGAAGTAGTACATTGCAAAGAAAATAGGGCCAGCTATTAAATAGATGTACCAGCCTGTTTCCATGCCTTGAAGCATGCCGAACACGATCCAGTCAATGATTCCACCTTGTATATTCCCGATCGCTACATTAAGCAGAGCAGGTACTAAGAAAGCCAGTCCGGCGAAGATTGCATTGACCACCCATAAAATTGGAGAAATGAAGATAAAGGTGAATTCGATCGGCTCTGTGATCCCTGTCAGTATGACTGCTGTCACACCAGCCAGGAAGAATTTCAGTACGCGGTCTCTTTTTTCTGGTCGAGCCATTTTATACATGGCAAGTACCGCTGCCGGCATCCCAAAGACCATGTGAAGGATTTTCCCTTGAGCAAGGAAGGCCGTTGCGTCTGTTGAAAAGGCTAAATTATTATCGAGTTGATAGAGATAGATCTGTAATGCACCGACCAGCGATTCCCCATCGATGTTCTCCACGCCACCTAAAGCCGTAAATCTGAAGGTCTGGTTAAGTATGTGGTGAAGACCTGTTGGATTGATGATCTTCTCAGTAAAGCCATACAGGAATACCCCGAACGAACCGCTTTCACTGATCAGTCCACCGACTGCAATGATAGCCTGGTTGATCAACGGCCATACAAAAGCTAACACTATTCCCACGAGTGCTAGAATAATTGCTGCTGCGATCGGAACAAATCGTTTGCCACTGTAGAAGGTCAGAGCCGGATGCAGTTCCGTTTCTCTGAATTTGTTATGAAGGAACACGCCCATCAGACCTGCCAGTATCCCTCCAATGACGTTTGTGTTATAAACGAAGATACCTAAAGTATTGGTGAATAAAGAATTCTGCAATGTTGCATCAACTTGGCTTAAGCCTTCCATATCCATTAGATAAGCAATCGAGGTCGTTTCAGCTGTAAAGCCTTGAGCCTGAAGCACATATGTCATACCAAGCAGCATGGCGATATACCCTACTGCTCCGGCGTAAACCGCTACTTCCTTATCTCGCTTGACCATACCCAAAGGAATAGACATCGCGAACAACAACGGCAGATAACCAAACGGCAGCGCAGACAATCTGCGGATAAAACCGAAGACCAGCTGCAGTGTTTCATTTCCTAAAAACGGAGCGACTTCGATGATAGCCGGATTTTGTAAAGCCGCTGCTAATCCAAGGAAGATAGCCATGAATGACAGTAAACTGATCGGGAAAAGCAGTGATTTCCCGAAACTCTGGAAGTTCTTTTTAAAGTTTGACATTGTAAAACCTCATTTCAATTAGTTTTGAATAATTATATTCCCGATTTCCTGTGGAGCAAGAGTTAATCTATTGACCTCCTCTTCTTTTCTTTCCATTGGTGTTGCTTTAAATGCCGCTTTGGGAAGTGACAAGGTTATATCTTCATTTTGGGGGTTGAACAGACGGACAAACAATTCATTTTCTGCTGTCAGTCTAGTGGATGAAACGACCAAACCACTTAATTCTAGGGATAACTTAAAGGACGTTTTTCCTACGGTGTTTCTCGGATTGATATTGAAGCGATTGAATTCTTTCAACTGATACCCGACTAGTGGCGTCAAGTATTCTTTTGCACTATGGCTTTCCTCCGAATGGTCGTGAGCTACTTCAAAAGCAAAGTGGAAAGTGAATGGCTCATCGATCAGCTGATTATCCGGTGTCTCGATCTCGATTCCAGACGGTCTGCCTGGCCGGTTGACCAGTTCGCGCTGTCCCAGATGAGAAAATGTTCGGAACAGTGTCAGATGAATGGCATCATCCAAGACTTCGTATTCTTTCAATCCTTTTGTATAAACAGTAAAGGCAGCTTCCTTATCTTTTAATGAGATAAAGCTCTGAGCTGTTTCAATGCTCACAGGCTTTTCAGCCCACTTATCTTTTTCCCATACGCTCAAGGGTTTTTCATTATAGACAGGTTTCGACTGGGTACTCATGTAGCCGTCTACTTTAACTTCATCCGTCTGGACCCCTGTCTTAAAGACAGCTCTGTAGCGATTATGTTCTGTTTTATTCACGTGATTCATTGTGACATAAACTTTTGGATCATTTGGATACAGTCTTAGTTTTGCTTGAAAATCCACTTTAAGGTTTGCTTCTTTCTTTTCTCTCAGCCCCTTGTTTTCTGGAACGTCTAACTCCCAGTTTATATGCATTTCTTGATAGTGCTTTTCTTTTACAACTTCGACCGCCATTCTTCCACAGTCTTTGCTGTTTAACACCCAATCGTTTACAGGTGGGGAATAATCATAGCTGTCTCCTGCATCGCCACTGTTTTCAAGGGAAAGGATATTTGAATAAATGGCATGGGTCTGTTCATTTTTGTAGCACAAAACATTATCCTCAACAAACAGTTTCCCATATGCGTTGTAAATACTCTCATCTGATTTCCGGGTCGCTTCTTCCTTCTCACCATCCACTTCTTCAAAAGTCAGGTAGCGGGCAGACAATCCTTCGATTTCATTGACCGGCAGCACGATTTTTGTTCTGTATACTTTGATATCCAGCAGACGCGCCGCTACTTGACGATCGATCAGCCCCGCATCCTCCTGGTCCTGAGAAATGACAGAATACCCTATTTCTTCTTTGTTGGAATCGAAGATACGGAATCCTTTTGTACGCGTCAGCATGTCCAGTTCAACAAACTGATTCGATCGTTTTTCAGGCAATGGATTAACGACCACGATCGTGTTCCCGGTTTCTTTATTCCCTAAGGTCATCAGTCTTAAATGAAGCTCTATCTGTGTATCGACCATCTCTTTCGCATTCAGCAGGCGCTGCTTGATGTCCTGATTGACTTTATCTGAGTTGCAGCCGCCGATACTATCATGAGCATGTGTCCCGAAAAGTATTTTAGATACTTTCTCGATCACTCCATGCGGATAAGGGATGCCTGCCTGTTCGCCGATCACTGCCAAAGGTTCCAGTACGTTGTATAAGTTATTTTCAATATCTGTGTTAAGAAGTTTGATGTCCATACGCGTCGACCCGATCGTCCGGTGGATGCGTGCGTGCTTACTGTCAGTCAGTTCGCCTGTCACCACTTCCAGATCATCTCTGTCCAGTTGATCCACGTAGGATTCGAAATCGCTGATCATTACGGTATCTTCCGGGTAAATCTGTTTTATATTCTCCATCACATGGTGTATGTTCTTCTGAATAGGCATCTGATCGTGTCCGTTCATGATCAGTCTTGCGTTTGATGCAGAATAATTATCAAGCACAGACATGATTTTTTTCATACGCTGGCTCAATTCTTTAGGTTCTTCTTCAAGATACTTTGCTCCCTGGTAGCCTGTAGCCAGATTGACCCCGACCACTTCTGATCCATCGACACCCTTCCATAAGAAATCGGATTTTTCAGCTTTCAGCTCGCTGAACCCTCTCCAGAAGAAGGTAGACTCTATACCAAATTGCTTGTATATCTGCGGCATCTGGCTTGCATGTCCAAACGTATCCGGAGCATACCCAACCAGCATCGGTTCACCAAATTCTTCTGCCCGCCTGATTCCGTAATAGAGATTCCTGAATACGGATTCACCGTGGACCAGAAGCAAGTCAGTCTGCGTGTACCATGGACCTACTCTTAAATTCCCTTTCTCTATCAACTGTTTCATTCTCGTTTCTGCTTCAGGTTCCAGCTCCAGATAATCGTCGATCATCACACTTTGGCCATCCAATATATATATGGTATCCGGATGAGCCTCCAGAAACTCCATGACTTCCTGCATATGATTTCTCAGCAATACCTTTGTTTCATCTTTAGTGAAATACCATTCTCTGTCCCAGTGAGTGTGCATTAATATTCTTATCTCTCTATTCATGGAATTCTCCTCAAAATTATTTATCTTGAACACAGTATACCGCTTACATTAGGGCCTGCACTCCAAAGAGACGGATAATTATCCAAAACAAAAAACGACTATGCGCTTACGCTAGATTCACCTACCGAAAACGACATAATCGATTATTGTATTCCCGTTTTTAATCATACTCCCTTTTCAACTGATTGATCACTTCATTGATCATCAGGATCATATGAAGCTGCTGTTCTCTTGAGATTCCTTCCATTTTATCTATCGATACATCATGGTGAAAACTAAATAAGCTGCCTTCCATGATCGATGAGTCTTTTTTGGTGATGGAAAGAACGTTCATTTTTGCTTTTTTAGCATCGTGCATCAACTGCAGACCACGCTGAGTTTCTCCTGAACTGGATAAGATCAGGATGCTGTAATCTTTAAACTTCTCCAGCATCTGCAGTTCAGACACGACAATGGCCGGTATTCCTAAATACAAAAGCTGTCTAGCCATATATTGAGCTGAGACATGCGAGGCTCCAAGCCCGAATAATAATAGGTGGTGTCTGTTTCTATATAAAAAGTTCACCAGATCATTGGCACTTTCAAAATCGATTTTACTTAAGATATCTTCCGTATTGCGGATATGCCTGGTGGATTTTGATTTGATATGTTCCACATCTTCTTTGATGGCATACTTTAAGTCACTAAAGCCATCGAAACCCAGAAGTTTACTTGTTCTGTTGATCGTTGCCTGTGAGGTATAACTCTCCTGTGCTATCTTTATCACTGTTTCGTAAGGAATAGACTGGAAATGTTCTTCCAGGTAATCTAAAACAGCTTTTTCACTTCTTGTTACGGGTCTGTCAAAATTTCGTTCTTTTAATTGATGAATCACACGATACATTCGATTCACTCCCTAGTTTACTATTACCTCTGTCTTTTCCATTTTACTTGAAAAATCCTGAAAATGATAAAAGATTTTAATTCTGTTTAATTCCTCCACGCTAACGTGTATACTGTATAAGGGTTTTAGCGTGTCTAAGCCCCTTAAAAATATTAACAACGGGAGAGATTATTTTGGAAAGAGCTTTAGGTACTGTTGTGCGTGGACTGCGTAGTCCGATCATTAAAGAAGGCGACAATATGGAAAACATCGTTGTGGAAACTGTGTTGAATGCGGCAAAGGCAGAAGGATACAGCTTTATGGACCGTGACATCATCACGATGACTGAATCCATCGTTGCTCGTGCGCAGGGCAATTATGCGACACTTGATGATATCGCTACGGATATCGGTCACAAGTATGATGGTGAAACTGTCGGTGTCGTCTTCCCGATTCTCAGTCGTAACCGTTTCTCCAACATCTTGAAAGGCATAGCCCGCGGCGTCGGCAAAGTCGTTCTTATGCTGAGCTATCCTTCCGATGAAGTCGGGAATCATTTAGTGTCTTTAGATGAACTGGATGCAGCAGGCATCAATCCGCTGGCAGATGTCCTGACAGAAGATGAATTCCGCAGCCATTTCGGTTTCAAAAAGCATCCCTTTACTGGTGTCGATTATATCGAGTATTATAAGTCACTGGTCGAAGCTGAAGGCGCCAACTGTGAAGTTATTTTTTCTAATGATGCCAAGACGATCGTGGATTACACAAAAAACGTTCTGGCCTGCGACATTCACAGCCGTTTCCGTACCAAACGCTTAGTCAAAGCCGCCGGTGGAGAAAAGGTCTTTGGACTGGACGATGTCTTGTCAGAATCCTTGAACGGCAGCGGGTTCAACTCAGAATACGGTCTGCTGGGTTCAAACAAAGCAACAGAAGATACCGTGAAACTCTTTCCCGATAACGGCCAGCCTTTAGTCGAGGCTATCCAGAAACGCCTGAAAGACGAAACAGGTAAAACGGTCGAAGTCATGATCTACGGCGACGGCGCCTTCAAAGATCCTGTCGGCCAGATCTGGGAACTGGCTGATCCGGTCGTCTCTCCCGCCTACACAAAAGGCCTGGAAGGTACCCCGAACGAAGTGAAGCTGAAGTATCTGGCTGACAATAACTTTGCCGATTTGAGCGGAGATGAACTTCATAGTGCGATCACGGATCACATCACTAACAAACAGGCTGATCTGATCGGCGAAATGGAAGCACAGGGAACCACACCTAGACGCTTGACTGACCTCATCGGTTCATTATCTGACCTGACTTCAGGCAGCGGCGACAAAGGCACGCCGATCATCCATATCCAAGGTTACTTTGATAACTTTACTAGCTGATTCAGTTATATAAGCGCAAAAAAGGTCACAGGGAAATTCCTGTGACCTTTTTACATCCTCATTATTCTTTTATTGCCTTACTAAATACGAAGCATTGTTTTCCGCTATTTAAAGGCGTTGGATACTTTAAGCCATTCTCCAGATCCAGCTGCACTACTATGGTTTACTGATGCATGCCCATTCCAGTGAAATTAGTGCTTTGAGAAGAGCCGCCAGTCCCATGCATATTTTTATATAGCTCTCTAAGCTGCTGAGTATTAAGTTCCGGGTGCATTTCATTCATATGTGACTTCATTTGTCCAAAATTTATAATGCCATCTTCCATACGCAGTTCCATATCTTCAAATTCATCTGTATCCATTAAATCTCGCATTTGGTCAACATCCATTACTTGTTCCTGAATAACCGCCTCTTGATTTGTCGTATCTTCTTCTGAAAAGAGAGATATTCCTAATCCACCGGTAACTGCTAAAACGCCTGATAAAAGTCCACTAACTAAATTCATTTAAGATCGCTCTCCTTTTTTTATCTTATCTTTCTATTACAAGCATACTGTTCAATTATGTATATTTTATGGATTTTCACTATGGAAATATTTTTTCAACAATAAAAAAGACGCCAAAAGTCAGATTCTAATCTGTCTGTTGACGTCGTTATTAATTTTATTTCATGACCTATTAGATAATGCTAGTTGTACCTTTACTCTTGCGGAGCTTCCAGTTCGTCTTCGGTCACCCACATATGATTGGTTACTCTCTCACCATCTATTGTCGAATTATAATCGACGGCATAAATCGTTCCAGTATAAGCTTCATCGACTGTTGCAACAGCGCCCTGCATGCCTTCAGTGTGCTCCACATCCAGAATAACTTCGTCGCCAGCCTCTGCTACTTCTGTTCCCTCTTGTAAATCTTCCTGGATGACCCAACGGTGATTGGTCACTTTTTCGCCGCCATCCGTCGGAGTATAACTGACTTCATACACGGTTGTGTCAAAGGCTCCGGCTATAGTCGCTTCAGCCCCTTCCATTCCTGGCATGTGTGTTGCTGTGATAATGGCATTGCTTCCTACAGGGAATGCTGGATCCTCGGCTTCTTCTAAACCTGATGGGATTTCTCCGTCATGGTCCATACCCATCATTTCGTCCATTTCATCCATTTCTTCAACTTCGTCCATACCAGGCATTGCATCCTGGATATTCTCTTCTTCGACGATAGCCGTCTCATTGGACGTGTCGGTTGTCTCTGTTGTATCTGTTGTATCTGTACACCCTATCATAATAAACGTTGTGCTCAAACCCAGTATGATCAATTTTTTCATTTTATTTTCCTCTACTTTCTTTTTTGATATCGACTTCTCCTGTATCTTCTTCTTAAACTTGGTGCAACGATCGGTCTACTAAAACGTTCTGAAAGCCCATAAACCATTAGCACTACGACTATAGTAAAAAACATTCACACCAATAAAATCAGGGCTATCAGCTCATCGATAAATTCTATTACTTTAGCTGTATACTCCTTAAAAGATGGATGAGATATGAAAACAGAACAACTATGTTCTTCTTCAGGAAGATTTTTAATTATACTATCCAAATATTCAAAAAATCGATATCAAAGGAGTATAACGGCGTGAAAATTTATAGCAACAGCTATTGATAGTGATAAAAAAAAGATACTGTCAAAAATCCGCTAATTTTAATAACCTTTTGTCTCAATGAAACTCAGGTGTAAAGAACAGTTATAAAATGTAGGAAAATGACAATGTAAAATTGTTGGTTTTCCTACATTTTTTATATACTCTTCTTATCCCCTATAGAATTGGAGTGGAATAGGAATGAGAAGAGATATCAGAGAAGGAGTGAAAAAACATATGATTGATGGCATAAAGCCCAATTATACTGCGTTAGCGGAACAATACGGATGTGACTATCGTACGGTTAAAGCAGCGTATGAAGAAGCGTTACAAGGTAATAAACCTAAAACAAGGAGGACATATCCGAGTAAATTAGATTCATTCAAACAAATCATAGATACTAAGTTAGAAGATCAATGTACCGCTAAAAGTATCTTCAAATTCATACAAAAGAAAGGGTTCGATGGGAGTTACAGTCTTGTTAGAGACTATTGCCGTGGAGTGAAAAAAGAACGGATACAGAAAGCAACGGTACGCGTCGAATATACGCCTGGTCTTTCAGCACAAATCGATTGGAAAGAAGAAATGCGACTCATAAGCAGTCAGGGAGAAGTCTTCCGCTTTAATATTTTTCTTTATATATTGCCCTACTCAAAGAAGAAATTTATTACGCTTACCTTTGATCGTAAACAAGATACATTGTTTGAGTGCATGAATGATGCCTTTTATCACACCGGTGGTGTTCCAGAAGAAATATGGTTCGATAATATGAAAACTGTCGTCGACCGGTCACGAACTCAATTCTCTCAGGTTCATTTAAACGATCGCTTCTATTCTTTTAGTAAAGATGCAGGGTTCAGAACAATGGTCTGTCGCCCTTTTCGCCCCCAAACAAAAGGCAGCGTAGAAGCTCTCGCTAGAACAATGGACCGGTTACGGGTTTACAATCATGAATTTTATGATTCGACAGATCTCATTCGAATCGTTGACGAACTTTGTGATGAATTAAATTCGGAAGTGTCTCAAGCAACGGATGAGATTCCTGATATACTTTGGAAAATTAATGAAAAAGAGCACCTCCATAAGCTAAAAGATGACTTGTTAAATCCTTATTTTGAAGACTCTATTCGCCGTAAAGTCACAAAGGAAGCAATGGTCATTTTCCGCAAATGTAGGTACTCTGTAGACCCTCGCTATATCGGAAAAGAAGTTGACTTGGATCTTTCCGAAAACGAAGAGCACGTGCACATTTATTATAACGGAGAACAGATTCGTTCGCACCCACTTACCACAAAAAGATTGAACTATAACCAAGAAGATTTGGTTCAGATACTTAAATCAGATGTCATGAGCCACAAAGAAGATGACATCCAAGAACATATTAAACGAAGTTTAAAGCAATATGATTTACTGGAGGTGCCTTCGAATGAGCAGTAACTATCAAAAGCTATTAAATAATCTAGAGGCCTTGAATTTAAAACATATGAGAGAATATGTGCCAAACTATGTTGAAATTGCCAATCGGGATGAGCTTTCTTTAACAGAAGCTCTTCTAGAATTAACTAATCAAGAATTAGACTTTCAAACGAATCAGACTGTGGAACGTGTCATCCAGCGCGCACACTTTCCCAAACGGACATCACTTGAAGAATTTGATTTCAACTTTCAACCAAGCGTTAACAAAAAAGAGATTCTAGACTTGAAACATATGGCTTTTATGGAGAAAAAAGAAAACTTAGTTTTCATTGGAAACCCTGGTGTAGGGAAAACACACCTTGTCATTGCATTAGGCATTGAAGCATGTCATCAAGGCTACCGTACGCTGTTTATCAGTTGTCATGAATTACTTTTACGTCTTCGTTCTGCCTTTGAAAAAGGGACCGTCGATCGTGTTCTGAAACGATATGCCAAATATGATCTTTTGATCATTGATGAAATAGGTTATTTACCAATTCAAAAAGTTGAAGCTAACCTCTTCTTTCAACTATTAACGATGCGTTACGAAAAGAAATCAACAATGATTACGACAAATATTATCTTATCTCGATGGGGGGAGCTATTTCAGAATTCTGAAATAGCCGCCGCCATTCTTGATCGCCTGGTTCACCATGTTAAAGTCTTCAAGATTACTGGAAAATCATATCGTATGAAAGGGAAAATATAAATGGACTTCTAAATTAGACTGTCAAAAACCTACATTTTTATTCTGTCATAAACCTACAATTTTATACTGTCCTTGACACTCAGCCTCATTTTAATGATAAGATCATTTTATTTTGTTGTTTTATTAAACTTTTGTCTTTACAATGGATAATTCTTCTCTTAACCAGCTATTTTCTTCTAGTATTTTTTCCATTTCAAGTTGGTTCTTATCTATTTGACTCTATCTTTCGTGGGAATGTCCGCCTATTCTTGGTATGAAGTGCATCAAAATCAAATGAATAAACATCATTAGGACAATAAATACGATGGTTCCATATAACTCATCCTGAGATAACATTTTTGGTTGTCATCGGCTATAGAAAAAATGAATGCCGTAGTAAAAAATGACAGCGAGAACAAACGTCCCAGCAATTACTCCATAAACCCATGAACCACTTAAACTAACCTCTTCTATATTATCGGAAACATGAAAGTCATCATTTTTATTTCTATTATAAATAAGAGAAAGGATTCCTGCAGCTATGATCGCTAGACTTAACACATGAGCGATACTAAAGGGACCGACTGCTTGCGGATTCGTTCTGAAGAATTCTACTATAAATCTGTTTACAGCAAACCCGATTATATATATGTAGAATAATTCCCCCTCAAACTTGGCTGTGTATCTTCTTTTCCATATAATTAAGAATAAAATAAGATTCAGTGCCACTTCATATAACTGTGCCGGATGCATTAGCTCTCCGCGGACCATTACGCCCCAAGGCCAATTACCTTTCATTGGAATACCAAACACATCACATCCAACCCGCCCAATCGCTTGACCTAAAATAACCCCCGGTACAATAGTATCTGCAGTTTTACCTAACGGCAGATTTTTCTTTTTTGTATACCAGAAGACAAAAATCCCCGCAACAATAATTGCTCCCTGAATAGATAACCCACCTTGGGTAATATTGAATATTTCCACAGGATTCTCCAGATACTTGGACGGGTCAAAGAAAATGATGTACCCTAATCTGGCGCCTAAAATACCAAGTAAGACAGTGTATATACTAAGGTTCATGATAGTATCCTCATCCAGCCTCTTGCGCTTCCCTTCTTTTTGAACGAGTAACAAGCCAATAAGCATACCGAGTGCGGTAGTCACACCTAATAAGTTAATACCGTAATGTCCTATATTGAAAAGTTCTACCATATGATTTATCCCCTTTTTTTAACATAGTTACACAAATAAAGTGCAGTTCTCAGACTGTATTTGACTAACTCTTCACTGTCAGTTACACAGCAGCACAGAACTTACAGCTGACTGACTATACGTGTATTTATTTCTGAATAAAATACTAAAATCAGCATATGAAATAGTTGTGTAGAATATATGGATTTAAAAATTTACTTTTACCTATTATATACAACACATATACATGTGTTATGGTTCCCTGAATAAAAAACAGAAAGAAGCCATCCTGATAATAGCGAATACTTCTTTCTGTTAAATAGATTAACTTTTTTCATTGTACATCAACGAGTAACAGTCTTTAGTTAATCAGCTACAGTATATTGGGTTTCTGAAAGGGCAGAATCGAGTGTCTCTCGGTCAATGCTAGAGAGACTTTCTAGAACAACCTTTTTATTAGCCAAATCTATGTCTACTGTACTTACCCCTTCAATACCTGATATTCTTTCTTGCACATCTTTGGCACAACCTTCACACTTCATTCCTTCTACTGTTACTTCTTTTCTCATGACGTTCTCCTCTTTTCATTTTGTTTTTTAATTGTTTTTTTCGGTTTAGTGTTTTTGTAACTCTTGTATTAGATCGAGATGAATACCTGTTCAATATTAACAACAACATTCATCCTGTATTATGACTTGGTTCAATACTTAAGGTGATTTGCTCGTTGAGTTTAAAACATCTCTTGTAGTGCTTTTTCAGATGAATAAATAACATCTTTTTGTGTACACCCGGGAGTCGATTTAAAAAGGGAGTAGTAGGATAGTGGAAGTAGATAAATATAATAGTTATTTGGAGTTACTATTAAAAACTTATGCTGAAGCAGTTATTTTTCTTCTTCAAAAATACGGGCCGGCACAAGATGACTATTTTAGAGAAAAATCGTATAAAAGATTTTTGAATGGAGAAGTTAAAAGTATCGCGAAAGGAAAAACAACCAGAACAACTGAAGGCTTATATTGCCATCATATAGATGAAAACAAGTGGTTAAAGATTTCAGATAAATATTATGTTGAAAAACATAATATTCCATTTGAGTCCCAGAGAAAAGATAGGTTAGTTTATTGTGACTTAATAGAACATAGTATTTTACATGTTCTGATTGCAAAAGAAACTTCTTTAGAGTTTGGTTACCCAGGGTTTACTGCCTATTTAAGACCAGACATTGAAGTATGGTATCTTGATAAAAATGTTCCTCATATAGAATGGAAAAAAAAATGTTATAATAAATCCTTTTTGACTCCGCAAGAAGCGTTCGAAATTTCAAAAGAAATGCATAGGATTATAGGGGAAAGTTATTTCAAAACTTTATTTAACTATTATGAAGAAAAAAGGAAACAGGAAGAGGAAAGAATAAACAGATTACAAAGTATAAAGCAAAGGCGAATAGCGGAGAGAGAAGAGTGGATTGAGCATACAAAGAAGTTACACAGCAAAAGTCCAAGGAATGAGATAATCACAGCTAGTTATTATATATGCATAGAATATAAAGATCACGCAGATGTTTTTAATAGAAACAAACTTACAACATATAAAGAATATATCAGTGACATGAAGAAATACTCAAAAGAAAAAATATTGGACGAACTATTAATATATATAGAAAAATTGCCGAAAAATGTTAATTAAAAATAGAGTGAATAAGAGATAACATGAATCCTCTATATTCACTCTATTTTTTTCGCTAAGTTTCAGAACGATATTTGGTACATTAACTTACTCTATTGTTTTTTCTTATTTACAATAATGATAAAAGGACGAGAACGCATATTTCATTGTTCTCGCCCTTTTGTATTCACCTATTTTAGTAGCGTCTGCCACTTTTTTAGGGTACTGATTTATTTTTTTAAAACGCGCATTGAGTTCAATACAGCAATCACTGTCACCCCAACGTCTGCAAATACAGCTTCCCACATAGTGGCAATCCCAAAAGCTCCTAGAATCAAGAATAAACCTTTCACTCCAAGTGCAAAAAGAATATTTTGCCAGACAATGCGACGAGTGTTCTTAGCAACATGCAATGCCGTTACAATCTTGGAAGGTTTGTCATCCATAAGAACTACATCGGCAGCTTCTATTGCTGCGTCTGATCCTAAACCTCCCATAGCAATCCCAATATCTGAGCGCGCTAGCACAGGAGTGTCATTAATTCCATCCCCTACGAAAGCAACTTTTTCATTTTTCTCTTTCCGAGATAAAATTTCTTCAAATTTTGCTACTTTATCTTGAGGAAGTAACTCACTATAAACTTCTGTAATACCTAGTTTATTTGCTACTGCTTCTCCAACTTTTTTTGAATCTCCGGTTAGCATAATAATGTTTTTGATCCCTAGTTTTTTCATGTCAGCAATACTCTCTTTTGCGTCCTCTTTGATTGTATCTGCAATAAGTAAGTATCCGGTATAAACCTTATCTACAGCTAGGTAAACAATCGTTCCAATTTCTTGTACTTCCGAAAAATCAACTGAAAATTTTTCCATTAGACGGGCATTTCCTGCTAACACTTCTTTTCCACCAATGGTGGCTTGAATTCCATGACCTGAAATTTCATTATAAGCGGTGATTTTTTCTTCTCTAATTTCTTCTCCAAAGTGTTCTTTAATAGAATCCGCAATGGGGTGAGTAGAATGAGCTTCGGCGTAAGCAGCTAACTCAAGCAATTGCCCCGAATTAATTCCATTTCTTGGTTCGATAGCTGTGATTTCAAATGTTCCTTTGGTTAGTGTACCCGTTTTATCCATTACTACGTATTTGAGATCGTTCAGACCTTCAAGAAAATTACTTCCTTTCACCAAAATTCCTTTTCTAGAAGCAGAACCAATCCCACCAAAGAAACCAACTGGAATTGAAACGACTAAAGCACAAGGGCAGGAAATGACCAAAAAGATACTGGCTCTGTATATCCATTCATTAAAAGTAGCTCCTGGTAACACTAGTGGAGGAACAATTGCCAGTAATGCAGCTGCTATAACCACAATTGGAGTATAGTAACGAGCGAACTTTGTAATGAACTGTTCTGTCGGAGCCTTTCGACCGCTAGCATTTTGAACCAGATCTAAAATTTTCTTCACAGTCGACTCCGCAAAAGGTTTTTCTACCGCTATTTTTAAGACACCATTTTTGTTAATAAAGCCGCTCAAAACAGTATCTTCCGGCTTCACGCTTCTTGGAACAGATTCGCCAGTTAAAGCAGATGTGTCCATCGCAGAAGTTCCTTCTACTACTTTTCCGTCTAATGGTACTTTTTCACCGGGACGAATAAGAATAATATCTCCAATTTTAATCGTTTCAGGAGCAACTTTTTCTACGTTGTTTTCTGTGACTAAATTGGCATAATCAGGTCGAATATCCATTAAATCTGCAATTGAACGTCGAGATTTTGACACAGCCATATCTTGAAAAACTTCTCCGACTTGATAAAATAGCATGACTGCGACAGCTTCTGGATATTCTTGAATATAGAAAGCACTTAACGTCGCAATGGTCATTAGAAAGTTTTCGTCGAATACTTGACCTCGGAAAATATTTCTAATGGCACGTCCTACAACATCATAACCGGTGATTAAATAAGCCAAAATGAACAATCCAAGAGAGACTTGTCCATCTATAGGAAGAAACATCCCCGTCGTCAATAGTGCTAACCCTAGTATTAAACGAATAATGGTAATTTTAGTTTTGTTTCCGAACATATTGGCAAGAGAAGCTCTGTTCGTCTGTTTGTGGCCAGTCTCTTCAACAGAAATCGATTCGATAGAAGCAGAATTTTTATGAGAATCAGCTCCATTTCCAACCAATGTACCATCCGCTTTTTTTCGCAGAACGACGTCAGGTTCTAAAGTTCCTACTGTTTGTTTTACACTAGCCAACACGTCGTTTCTATTTCCGCCTGCCACCTCGAAGCTCAGTGTCTCTGTCATGAAATTCACACTGCTTTTTGTAACTCCGGGAACTGTAGCAACCCCTCTTTCCACTTTAGCGGCACAGTTTGCACAATCGATTCCTTCTAATATCCATTCGTAGTTTTTTCGATCGTCTTTTAAATGACTTACCTTGGTTAATGGCGGATTTATTTCAATCAGCTTGCCGTCCACTTTATTTTTTAAAGTGACATCTGGCTCCAATTTTTTAACTTTTTGTTTCACATTGGATAAAACAAGATGTTCTTTGTCCTCTGTCACTTCGAAACTCAAGGTTTCTGTCATATAGTTCACACTACTATTGGCGACACCTGCAACCTTGGCGACGCCTCTTTCTACTTTGGCTGCGCAGTTTGCACAGTCGATTCCTTCTAATATCCATTCATGAGACTTTTTATTTTCACTCATCGTTTGCTTCCTTTCCTAAATGGGACTTCTATAAGCCTAATAACGTTTGAATGGTGCCGTTCTCTACCAAGATAAAGATCCCTAATCCAATAAACACGATTGGGACAATGATTCGTTCATACTTTTCTAACGTTTCGGAGACAAAGGAAATTTTTGCCAATTTATAACTGATAAAGCAAAGAATCGCAATCGAGATAACGAATACTACTAAGGCAATTAAAATTTCTGAAACGGATAGAGAAGCAAAGTAAGGAATATAAATGCCTAAATTGTCCCCACCTGAAGCAATAGTTATTAAGGCAACAGTCCAGAATAAGCGACTGGTTCCTCCAGATTCTAACTTTTCAACGACTTCCTCTTCTTCCTCCTCCTCTTCGCCTCCCACAGCGACTCGGATACCTAAATAAATCGGGATTAGCCCAAGAAGTCCAATGATCCAATCTTGAGGGATAAAATTCAGTACGTAAGCAGCAAACAAACTTACTGCGACCAAAACGCTTGTCCCAAGATATTGACCCCAAATAATATGGCGCATCCCTTTTCGTGTGTGGCTTTGAGAAAAGATAATTAGCAAAATAAACAAATAATCAATGCTCGTAGAAATATAAACAGCGATAGCTGAAAAAATACTTTGTAACAAGTTGATTCCCTCCAAATTAAGATTTCACAGATAAATTTTCTGACAATCTTAAAAAAGCGCGAATAGCGGAAAGTACATCTTCATTTACTAAAGAGTAATAAACCATTTTCCCGTCTTTTCGTGATTTTGTCATTCCATGCTTTTTTAAATAACGTAAATGGTGTGACGTTGTAGCAATACTAGCGTCTAATATTTCCGCTAAATCGCAGACACACATTTCTTTGAAGGTTTCTAAAGCATAGAAAATTTTAATCCTTGAAGGATCGCTAAAACATTTTCCTAGCACAAGCAAATTCGACAAGTCTTTATTTTCTAGTTTGTTTTTCACCACATCCACTTTTTCAGGATGTATGATTGTTGTTTGGCAAACTTCAGTCACTTGATTCACCTCTCATTCAAACGTTCATTTGATTGTATCGTTAATATTATACATATGTTGTGCCTTAATAGTCAAATGCTTATTTGATTGTTTCGCCATTCGATTTCTTTACGGTATTAAAATCTTTAAATATATTTAAGGGATTTTAAGAGAAAACTACTAGGGTAGAGTATTTTAAAATCATAAATATCTCTTGACCATGTACTATGGTACATGGTGTATAATAAATAGAGGTGAAAAGAATGAAGTATCTGATTAGTGAATTTGCTGAAAAGAGTGGCGTTAATAAAGAAACAATACGATATTATGAAGGTAAAAAATTATTGGAAGAACCAATACGTACAGATTCAGGATATCGCTTGTATTCTGATGCGGATATTAAACGAGTGAAATTTATTAAGCAAATGCAAAATCTTGGTTTTTCTTTAAACGAAATTTATAAATTGCTAGGCGTTGTTGATCAAGACAGTGTTCGTTGTCAAAATATGTTTGATTTTGTTTCTCAAAAGCAAATAGAAGTGCAAAAACAAATTGCTGATTTAAAACAAATTGAAAGCATGTTAGGCGATTTAAAGGAACGTTGTCCTAACGAGAAAGAAATGTATGCTTGTCCGATCATTGAAACACTAATTTATGATGAATGAAGGAGCTTTTGTATGAAGAAGTATAAAGTAAGCATTCAAGGTATGACTTGTGCCAGCTGTGAAAACCATGTAACAATGGCGCTTGAAAACATAGGTGCAAAAGATATAAAAACAAACTACCGGCAAGGGGAAACAGAATTCAATTTAAGTGAATCTGTCGAAATTAATAGCATCGAAAAAGCGATTGAACAATCCAATTATCAGATAGAAAAGATCGAAAAAATAGCTTCTCAGTCTAATTTAATACTTAAAAATGAAAAGGAATACGATTATGACTTTCTGATTATAGGCTCTGGAAGTGCTGCTTTTTCAGCAGCTATTCAAGCAACAAAATATGGTGCAAAAGTGGGTATGGTCGAACGACACACAATTGGCGGAACTTGTGTAAATGTTGGCTGTGTTCCGTCTAAAACGCTTCTTAGGGCAGGAACGATCAATCATTTAGCTAAAAAGAATCCATTCCATGGGTTAAATACAATGGCTGGAGAAGTCGATTTAAAATCATTGGTGAAACAAAAAGATGAATTGGTAAGTGGAATGCGCCAAGAAAAATATATCGATTTAATCGACGAATACGGTTTTGATTTAATCGAAGGCGAAGCAAAATTTGTGGGGAGTGATGTCGTTGAGGTCAATGGAGAAGAATTAAAAGCAAAACGCTTCCTGATCGCCACGGGCGCAACTTCTTTTATTCCTGAAATTCCCGGCATTGAAAAGATAGATTATTTAACGAGTACAACTTTATTAGAGCTAGATGAAGTACCAGAAAGATTAACCGTTATTGGTTCGGGTTATATTGGACTAGAACTCGGTCAATTGTTCCACAACTTAGGTTCTAAAGTCACACTCATACAAAGAAGCGAACGACTATTAAAAGATTATGATTTAGAAGTTTCAGAAACAGTCGAAAAAGCACTTCATGAACAAGGCATCCAGGTTATTACTGGGATTAATTATGAATGGGTTGAGCAAGATGGAGACATAAAAAAGTTGACAGTCACAAAAAATGGTAAGCAAAAAACTTTTGAATCGGATCAATTATTAATTGCGACAGGTAGAAAACCGAATACTGAAGCCTTAAATTTAGATGTTGCTGGTGTAAAAATAGGGATAAATAATGAAATCATGATGAATGATTTTGGTCAGACAAGCAATCAACACATTTACTCAGCAGGAGATGTTACATTAGGTCCTCAATTTGTCTATGTAGCCGCGCATGAAGGTAAGATTGTAGCGGACAATGCAGTCGGGGGCTTAAATAGGAAAATTGATTTGTCTGTTGTTCCTGGTGTTATTTTTACAAATCCTGGAGTAGGTACTGTTGGCTTAACAGAAGAACAAGCAAATGATAAGGGAATAGATGTTAAAACGTCAATCTTAGATTTAGATAATGTACCAAGGGCCCTAGTTAATCATGATGCAACTGGGTTAATCAAGCTTGTTATCAACGCTCAAAATCAACAAATAATAGGCGTTCATATTGTTGCTGAAAATGCAGGCGAAGTCATTTATGCAGGAACTTTAGCTGTTAAATTTGGCTTAACAGTCGAGGATTTAACAGACACAATGGCGCCCTATTTAACGATGGCAGAAGGACTGAAACTTGCAGCACTTGGCTATAATAACGATGTTTCAAAATTATCTTGTTGTGCAGGATAATATACAGAAAAGGGAGGCAGTTCCATTTGAGGATCTACCGTCCTTTTTAGATAATCTGCGATTAAAAGATACATTTTTCAATAAATAATGGATTAACCAATTTTTAAATGAATTTTCATACGAGAATATTGACTATTTCAATAATCACGCATTTAAAATTTACTAAGAAAAAGTAAATATTTGTTACTTGGGAGTTTCCGAGCAATTAAAAACTACTATTTCTTATAAGTAAACTTTCAATAACAAACATAGAAAAAAGACTATTTTCCCCAGAAATAGTCTTTTTTATTTTATTAGTGCAAAGCACCTCTTAAATTTAATGCAAAATAAAATTACAATTTACACCCACTCTTCCTGGAAAATCACGTTAGAATGATGATCAGTGTCCTGGCTTACAACCTCGTCAATTTTTTAAAGACCATTGGATTTGAACAAGTGAATCGGGGGATGACGATTCATTCTATACGATTGACATTGCTCAAAGTTGCCGGCAAACTCGTTAAAACAGGCAGACAAGTCTATCTCAACCTGTCGAGTTATCATGTGTATCAAACCGAATTTTATAAGGTTTTCGAACGCCTACGGCGATCCAGACAATGTATTTAGAGGAGTTATCGCATAAAGTTTTAACTGATTATTTCAAGGGATCAGTATGCCCTTAAATAGACAAAGGATTTTTAATAGGTCCTTCTTCCCTAAGAATCCTGTTCGAAAACACAATATTTTAGAAGAAGGTATCTGCCTAATATAAAAATAGGCAATTTATTCAAGAAAACAGCTTTAAATTAGAGCTATGAATTATTCAGGAACTATAATCGCCTCAAAAATTAGAGGTATGAATTATTCAGGTGCACAACTAAAACATTAAAATTTCTTTATACACATCCGCCTTTCATCGTTTTTTCAAAATATACATAAAATTGTCACATCTCCATTTAACAAGTTTATGTATAACAATTCAAATGAAACGCTTTCAAAACTTGTAACTCTTTAAACCGTAAAAAAAACAGTGCAAAACCACTGAATGGTCCTGCCCTGTTTTTCATACACTTATTTCTTTTCCCAATTCGACTTAACTTCCACGCCTGCATCTTTGATTAAATTATACAAAGGGCATCGTCTTTCGACTTCTGCCACAAATGTTTCAAAGGCCTCATCGCTCTCATCCGTCTCAACGACCACATTCACTTCTATCGTTTGGTAATAAGTTTGCACGCCTTCGACGCCTTGATAACCGCGCGGATCGAGCTGCCCTTCCGTGCCAAACTCAAAATCCTCGTAAGTGAACCCTTGTTCTTTTGCGACCATGGTTGCAATTACCGACGTGCATGCTCCAAGCGCGCCTAAAAAATATTCCAACGGATTCGGCCCTTTATTATTGCCGCCGATTGCTTCGCGTTCGTCGACAAAGAACGGCTCAAAATCGCGGATGTTCACTGAAGTAGTCGTGCCTGCTTCTGCTTTTCCTTCGGCTGAAAGTGTGACCAATTTATTTTTTGACATTCCAATCTCTCCTTAATTTGCTGCTTTGGACAGTTTGGGCTCATCCTTATAATAGGGTACTGGCGGATAGGTATAGTACCTGCGATACATCAAAACACCCATTGCTGCTACGAACAAAACGAGGGACAAGCCTTGTGAAACTCGCAAGAAATCGCCTATCCATAAGCTGTCTGTCCGCATGCCTTCAATAAAAAACCTTCCTGCTGAATACCAAATGACATAGCTGAGCGCCACTTCTCCTTGGCGAAGGAATTGATTTTTGTTCCGCAAAAGGAGCAACAAGGCGAAACCAACTAAACTCCATAAAGACTCATAAAGAAAAGTGGGATGGTAATAGGTTCCGTTGATGTTCATTTGGTTAATGATGAATTCCGGTAAGTACAAGTTTTCTAAAAATTGTCGGGTGACTGGACCGCCATGTGCCTCTTGATTGATGAAATTTCCCCAGCGACCAATCGATTGAGCTAGGAGGACACTAGGTGCCAGTATGTCTAGTAAAAGAGTTAGCGTCATTCTCTTTCTTCTTGCAAACCAGTATACTGCGAGACCACCCGCAATTAGCCCCCCATAAATGGCAATTCCACCATTCCAGATTGCGATGATTTCACTCGGATTCTGTATATAGTAGTCCCATTTGAATAAAACGTAATAAAGTCGGGCACCGATAAAGCCAATTGGTATGGCCCATAATGCCATATCTACCATGGTATCTTCTTCAAGTCCCAGTTTTTGAGCTTCCTTTGTAGCTAATGAAATGCCGATCAGCATCGCTAGAGCAATAATAATTCCGTACCAATTAATTTTTATCGGGCCAATTGAAATAGCAACTGGATCGATTACACTAAGTAAAACATTCATTCTTCAATCCCCTTCATAGCTTACATTAGTTAATTGTTTTAAATCACATAATTTAAGTTCAATTTGTGTAGTTATTTGTTTACAGACAATAAACCCTCATTTATATTGTCAAACACATTGTCAAAATCCCCTTCACCATTGATAACGTAAAGCAGATTTCGCTCCTTGTAGAAGTGAATAAGTGATTCCATTAATTCCTTATTAATGTGTAGCCTATTTTCAATCACTTCTGGTTTGTCATCCAGTCGAATTTTTTCCCTTTTTGATTCGATTTGGGAATTTCCTTGTTTTTCTTTTGAACGAAGATTCCCTCGTTGCGCTAACCGATGTCTTAACGTATCCTGACTTACATCTAAAAAGAAAACAGCGTCTAAATTCTGATTCTGACTTTGTAGGTAAGCTTCGAGCATTTTTGCTTGCTGTAGGGTACGTGGGTAACCATCCAGAACAAAGCCATTTTCAACATCTTTTTCTTGTAAGCGACTCTTAACCAATGAGTTTATCCACTCATCTGGAACTAGCTCTCCTTTATTCATATATTCTTGCACTCTGAGTCCGAATGTATCTTTCTCCTTGGCTGCTTCTCGTAACATTTCACCAGTTGAAATAGCCGTCAGGTGGTACTTCTCTGCGATTCTTTTAGCTTGAGTGCCTTTCCCAGCACCGGGTAACCCTAAAAGGACCAGCCTCATAATTTTTCCTCCTTATAAACTAAAAAAGGAAGAGATGATTTTTTAAATTATTCCATCTCTTCCTTTCCTGTGAAACTATTGTATTTTTACACGTTAAGGTGATTCAATTATTCGACATGTTAATCGACACTTGATTTAGGATCTAACCTTAGGAACATAGCGTTGATTGCGACAACAACCGTTGACACCGACATAAGAACTGCTCCAATCGCTGGACTTAATGTGATACCAATTGATGCTAGTATTCCTGCAGCTATTGGGATCGCGATAAAGTTATACCCTGCTCCCCAAACAAGATTTTCTTTCATCTTACGTGTGGTCTTCTGAGCCAACTCGATAAAGGATTCAATGTCGCCGGGGTCTGACTGTGTCAAGATGACATCGGCTGAATCCAATGCTACTTGAGTTCCGGCACCAACAGCTATACCAACGTCTGCTAATGCAAGAGAAGGTGCATCGTTGACCCCGTCACCGACCATGATAACTTTCTTTCCTTCTGCTTTAAGTTTTTCAACTAATTCATATTTGTCTTGAGGAGATTGACTAGCTAGATAATCAATACCTAAAATTTCTGCAGCTCCTTGAGCCGCTTTTTCATTGTCACCCGTTGCCATAATCGGCTGAATCTTGTTCTTTTTAAGGACTTGTATTAAGTCTTTACTTGTTGGTTTTAATTCATCCCCTAAAGCTACAGCACCGATTGCTTCGTCGTTTTCTACTAAGACACTGAGGGTTGCTCCTTTTGGAATATCCATATCCAGATTACGTCCATATGCTTTTTGACTGATTAATTGATAACGATGTCCGTTAGCTTGACCTTCTACACCAGCGCCAGAAATAACATCAATCGAATCAAAACTTACTGGACGTATCCCTTGCTGTTCTGCGTAACTAATAATTGACTGAGCGATAGGGTGACTAGATCCGCCTTCGATACCTGCCAATAAGGCAACAATTTCATCTTTCGTATATTTATCATTAAAGAGTTCAACATCTGATACTTTAAACTCACCAGTTGTTAAAGTTCCCGTTTTATCTAAAACCATAACATCTGCGTTTGTAGTCAACTCCAAAGCGTCCCGGTCTTTCACTAATAATCCCCGACTGGCCCCTAAGCTGGTACTACGAGCAGTCACCAATGGAATAGCCAGACCCAGGGCATGCGGACAAGCAATAACTAATGTGGTGACTGTAAAAATAACTGCCGTTGGTACATCAGCTATAACCATCCATATGACAAAGGCAATAAGCGCTACAATAACCGCAATATAAAAGAGCCATCCTGCAACTTTTTGTGCAAGATTTTCTGCTCGAGATGGGTGGCTTTGAGCTTGACTGATTAATGTCTGAACCTGAGAAATGAAGGACTTATCGCCCGTCTGCTTTATTTCCACATAGAGGACTCCGCCACCATTGGTTGATCCACCGATGACCTCATCTCCGGGATTTTTTTCAATTGGTTTCGATTCCCCAGTCACAAGCGCTTCGTTTACACGTGATTCGCCGCGCTGAATGGTTCCATCTGCTGGAACATTTTCTCCAGCCTGAACACGAATCAAATCGCCTACTTGCAAGTCAGCAACTGGACGTGTTTCAATTGAATCGTCTTCCAATACAACGTGAGCATCTTTCGGTACCAATTCAGCTAATGCTTTTTGTGCATCTCCGGCTTCTCCAACTGCTTTCATCTCAATCCAGTGACCTAACAACATGATTAATACTAATGAAGAAAATTCAAAGAAAAAGTCCATCACATGTTCACCAGTCACATATCCAGCAATGACTGCATAAACACTGTAAAAGTAGGAAACCGAGATACCAAGAGTGACAAGAGCCATCATTCCAGGAGCTTTTTCTTTAAACTCATCCACTGCTCCCATATAGAAAGGTTTACCGCCATAAATGTACAAAATCGTAGAAAGAAGAACCACGAGTATATCAGAATACTGAAATGTAAACTGAAATGGTAGTTGGAACCCAAACATAGGGGATAATAACATAATAATGATTCCTAATGGGAGTGACTTCAAGAAAATCTCCTTAAAGCTACCGTGATGGTGGTGGGCATGCCCTCCCATTGCGCCATGATCCATTTCACTGTGATCCATCGCACTATGATCCATCTTGCTGTGATCCATCTGACTATGGTCCATCTTGCTGTGATCCATCGTACTATGGTCCATCTTGCTATGTTTCATTTTATTGTCCGCGGTATGTTTATGCGACGAATGATTGCTGTGTTTATTACCCATATACGCTCCTCCTAAATTTCTAAAAAAGACCTCACATTTTTCTTCTTGATATAAAAATGTGAGGTCCATCTTATGAATATACGTGTGACATCTGCACTAATTATAGTTCGTTTCTATTTCACTAAAGAATATTTCGTATCGGCTAGCGCAGCATTGAGCGTTTCGGTATCAATCTCTGTTTGACTTTCAAGTACTGCTTTTTTAGTCGCTAAATCAACCTCTACAGATTCAACCCCTTCAATAGCTGAAAATTTTTCTTGCACTGTATTGGCACAACCTGCACATTTTACGCCATCTAATAAGACTTCTTTTTTCATCATTCATTCTCCTTTTTCTTTTAATTTTTTTATCTTCTTCAAATCGAAGAAGGTCAAAAATAAATCCAATAAACAATTAACCGGCCGGAAAGTCAAAGTGGATTTCTCTACAACAGTGACAGTGAGCCGCTTCAATGATTCCCTTTAACAACAGAGGCACGTCCATCAGCGAAGAAAGGAAACTTTTTCGCGTGACATTCTTACTTATATGGACGAAAATCATTTTTTTGTGAATTCCGCTAAATATTTCTTCAACGGTCGATTTGGCCATAAACTCCTCTTCTATTGCTTCGGCGCACTTAACACAACCAATCCCTTCAATAATCAACCCCGGTCTCATCTTTGTCCTCCTTTAACATTTGTTTCACTTAACAGGCGAAGGGTTGAATCGTCTTAACCGTAAAGCATTGAGCAAGACCGACACCGAACTGAAACTCATTGCGACTGCCGCAAAAATCGGGCTCATCAGCGGGCCGCCGAAAATATACAAGAGACCCATTGCAACTGGAATACCTACAAGGTTGTAAGCAAAAGCCCAGAACAAGTTTTGTTTAATGTTTCGTAGCGTTGTATGACTTAAATCAATCGCAGTCAATACAGCTGTTAAATCATTACGCATGAGGACAATATTAGCTGATTCAATCGCCACGTCCGTACCTGATCCAACTGCAATTCCGATATCCGCTTGAGCCAATGCTGGTGCATCATTAATGCCGTCTCCAACCATCGCTACCTTCTTACCTGCCTCTTGTAGTTTTTTGACTTCCTCTGCTTTATCTTCAGGTAATACTTCACTTAATACGCGGTCAATACCCGCTTGCTTAGCTATCGCTTTGGCTGTACGTTTGTTATCTCCAGTAATCATAATGACTTCGATGTTACGTTTTTTAAGTTCTTTAACAGCCTTCATACTATTTTCTTTTAATGTATCCGCTACTGCGACAATTCCAGCCAATTCTCCGTCTATAGAGAGATACATCGGTGTTTTTCCTTCGTCTGCTAAACGATCGGATTCTTTTTCCATGCTTGATAAATCAATATTCTGCTCTACCATCAGCTTGCGGTTTCCAATGTACATATTTTTGCCATCAATTTCTACTT
Source organism: Alkalibacterium subtropicum (assembly GCF_900112455.1). Lineage (GTDB taxonomy): Bacteria > Bacillota > Bacilli > Lactobacillales > Carnobacteriaceae_A > Alkalibacterium > Alkalibacterium subtropicum. The sequence goes on from NZ_FOLT01000002.1 coordinate 287,092, forward strand.
TAATACCGTGTCCAGGAATGGCTTCAAAATGATCCGGCTTAGTTAATGACATATTCTCTTCTTTTGATTTTTGTACAATGGCTTCGCCTAATGGGTGTTCAGATCCAGTTTCACCAGAAGCTGCATAATATAAAAGCTCTTCTTCAGTAATCAAAGGAGTCACTAAAATATCCGTCACGATAGGTTTACCTTCTGTCAGGGTTCCTGTTTTATCAAATACAATCGTCTCTAGATTATGAGTGGTTTCTAGCGCCTCACCATTTTTTATCAAGACACCATGTTCTGCCCCTTTTCCGGTTCCAACCATAATACTTGTTGGAGTCGCCAAACCTAAGGCACATGGACAAGCAATGACAAGGGTTGTTATGATAACGGATAAAGCGAATATACCTGTTTGACCTGCAATTAACCAAGCAACTCCTGCTAAAATGGCTAATCCGATAACAATCGGTACGAAATATCCTGTAATGATATCGGCCATTCGAGCAATGGGTGCTTTAGACCCTTGTGCATCTTCTACCATTTTTATAATTTGGGATAGGGTTGTATCGCTTCCCACTCGAGTGGCGCGGTATTCAATGGAACCATTATTATTTATACTCGCCCCAATAACCTCGTCTCCATCTTGCTTTTCAACAGGAATACTTTCTCCTGTCAGCATCGATTCATCAACTGTAGTACGTCCTTCAACAACAACACCATCTACAGGCATTCTTTCTCCCGGACGAACTCTAATGATATCTCCTATAGCGACAGCTTCCACAGCAATTTCCTGTTCTTCACCATTACGTATCACTCGAGCTGTTTTAGGAGCCAAGCTAACTAATTTCTCAATAGCTGAGGACATTTGCCCCTTTGAGCGGTCTTCTAAAAATAGTCCTAAAGTATGGAGCGCCAAGATAACACCGGTCACTTCATAATAAAGTAACTCTGAAAAATTACCATAACCTAAGCCAGTTCCGATTGTCGCAGCAAGGCTGTAAACAAATGCAGCCGCCGTACCAAGCGCAATCAGGGAATCCATATTTGGGTGACCTTTAAATAAACTTTTAAATCCCTTCTGGAAATATTCCCAGCTTACTACCATTATCGGCAAAGTCAGAATAAGTTGTAAAAGAGAAAAATTAAATGCATTTATCATTGGGTCAACGATATTTGGTAGAGGCATACCGACCATTGGACCCATGGATATAATTAATAGAGGGATTGTAAATATAATGGATATCCCAAAACGATTTAGAAGTTGCTTTATTCTTTTTTCTTTTTTCTCACGCTTCTCTGCTCGTGAATTATCTTGAGTATCCGTAGTCTCTAATACGGCTGCATAACCACTATTGGATACAGCACCAGTCACATCAGATACTGAAATTGCCGACGGGTTATAGGAAACTTGCATTTTTTCTGTCGCTAAATTGACGGAAGCTTTATCTACGCCCGACAACTTTCCGACGGCTTTTTCAATTGTCTGTGCACAGGATGCACAGGTCATACCTTCAATTGCAAAGGTTTGCGTCTTTCCCTCTTGGGCAATCAGTTCATACCCTGAATTATCCACCGCTTTTTGTAGATTTTCTACCGAAAAAGTTGGTTCATTGTATTCTATACTCAACTTTTCTGTTGCTAGGTTCACAGAAGCCTTTGTGACCCCATGCACCTTTTTTGCTGCTTTTTCTACTGTCTGTGCACAAGACGCACAGGTCATACCTTCTATGGCAAATGATTTATTCTCCAATTTTTTCGCTCCTTATTCTCCATGATGATGTAAATGGCAATCGCATTGCCCTTCTGCACACTGACAATCAACTTCTTCTACTGCGAAAGCTTTTTTCATCTCTAATATTTCTTCTAGCCGTTGGATATCATCGAAACTTAAAGTATGATCCTTAATGATACTCTCTATTACATTCCCGACATTCTTCCGACAAATACGATCGAAAATATCGTTTGAAAAACTTCTTACCGCTTCTTTCTCTTCGATATTTGCCGAATAAATATATTTTCTACCTTCTTGCTCTGTATTCAGTGCGCCTTTTTCCACGAGTCGACCTAAGAGCGTTTTGGTTGTCGCTTGTTTCCAGTCCATTTTCCCTTCCAATGTAGAAATGACTTCTTTACTAGTCACTTGGGTATTCGCCCAGACTACACGCATGACTTCCCATTCAGCATCGGTTATATGAAGGTCTACAGCTATAGTACTCATATTCTCTCCCTCTTTCGTTTACGCGCGTAAACATTAACGTTAAATAGAGTTTACATTAGTAAACGATTATTGTCAAGAGTTTATGTAAATGAATAATTTGTGATGTATTATTTTTTATAACTTTTTAACTTTCGTTTCGATGCGACACGCCTGACGAAAATATGGCTTGTGTTTTAGTTCGTTAATTAGGGATTGGTTCGTCGGACACTTCTTTTTAAAAAAAACACCGAAAATAAGCTTTTTCAGAATGTCGGCGGATAGACATCCCACTGTACGGGTTTTCTATCCCCCGATTTCATTTTGATTACAAATTTGAGCCTAACAGGCTCAAGGGGTCACAGCATCGCAAATTATTCATCTACAAACTATTTCAGCTTTAAACACAAAAAAAGCAAGGTGAGAGCCCTGCCTTTTTGCGTCTTTATCGGACTATAATTGTATGAGTAGCTCATTGGGGAGTACCATCTTAAAATCTAGGAGAATGATATGCTACTCTCTGTCTATACTATAACTCGAATGTAAGTTCTGGTATATGAATATTGTAAGTTTTTTTGCAAAGATTTAGTTTTTTACAACAGAAGCTTCATAAATAGAATCCACTGCTTCTTTTAGTTTTGCATCAAAGTCTGCATCACTTTGATTAACAGACAAGTCCTGCGTAAGCGCCCGTGAAAAACTTGCTATAACATTGTCATTTTGACTAAGTATTTCGTTCGCTTCGTCTGTTTCATAACCACCTGATAAAGCAACAACACGTAAAACTTGTGAATGATCGGCTAATTCTTGATATAAATTAGCTTTCGTTGGGATAGTTAATTTCAACATCACATAATCATCAGTAGCTAATGCATCTAAATGTTTTTTAATGGATTGGTTTAAATATTCCTCAATTTGTTCTTTATCTTCAGAATGAATATTCACTTCAGGTTCAACGATAGGAACTAAGCCAGCATCAATTATTTCTTGAGCAACTTGAAACTGCTGGGTGACTACATCATCGATGCCTTTTTCATTATATGAAAGAATGTTTGAACGCATTTTTGTACCAAACATATTTTGTTCTTTTGCTTGTTTAAGTAAATTATTAAGTCCTGGAATTGGCTTCATTAATTGTACACCATACTCTTCATCTGCAAGTCCTTGATCTATTTTAATAAACGGAACAATTCCTTTATCGCTTAAATAATCTCCAGTATACTGACCTTCTATCCTATTATTCATCGTATGTTCAAATAAAATCGCGCCAATAATTTTATCCGGAGTAAAAGATGGAGATGTGATGATTCGTGTACGCATTTTGTGAACAAGATCAAACATTTCATTGTCATTTGAATACTGGTCTTCACTGACCCCATAAGCATTCAGAGCTTTTGGTGTACTACCACCGCTTTGATCAAGTGCCGCGATAAAGCCGTCTTTATTCTTTATAGTATCAAAATGTTCTTGATTCATTGATAAATTCCCCTCCATAGATTTTCTGAAATTCCCATAGTTATCCTTCACTAATTAGTTTATTAAAAATTTTCATCCTATACCACTGATTTATCTTCTCCTTATGCATATTTTTTAATTATTTATTTAATCGAGAAACATATTCTGTTAAACGCACCAAATTAGAAACAAAACCATATTCACTGTCGTACCATGCGACTGTTTTTACTAATTGACTATCTTCATGCTCTATGACTTCTGTTTGGGTAGCATCAAAAATTGATCCAGCAACACTGCCCAGAATATCTGACGAAACAATCGGGTCGTCTGTGTACTCAAATGATTCATTTGCTACCTCAAACATGACTTGATTGACTTGATCGATTGTTACTTTTTGGTTTAAATTCGTATAGAATTCCACTAATGCGCCACCTAAAAGAGGTACCCTCACAGCCGTTCCATCAATAACACCATCTAATTCAGGAATGACGTTACCAACCGCTTGTGCCGCTCCAGTAGTCGTCGGTATAGCATTCATTGCTGCCGCACGTCCTCTTCTAAGATCATCATTTGGACTGTCGTGTAATTTCTGCGAAGGGGTGTATGCTTTAACTGTTGTCATCAAACCAGTCGCAATCCCAAAGTTTTGATGAAGTGCGTTCGCGAGAGGCGCCAAACAATTTGTAGTACAAGACGCAGCTGATAGAATTACATCTTCTTTTGAGAGGTCTGTTTCGTTTACGCCAAAAACAATGGTTTTAGTTGTTTCATCTTTTGCTGGTGCAGTAATGATGACTTTATTCGCCCCGGCGTCAAGGTGTGCCTGTGCCTTTTCGGCTGATGTATACATACCAGTTGACTCAATGACGATATCTACACCTAGTTCAGACCAAGGAAGTTCCTTTGCGTCTTGTTCTTGGTACATCTCAATGGCCTGATCATCGATAATTAAGCTATCCTTTATTGCTTCAACTTTATAAGGTGCACGGCCATAGGTTGTATCATATTTGTAAAGGTAAGTCAGTGTGTCTATATCAGCCAAATCATTAATAGCTACGACTTTTAAGTCCGATTTGGAATCAATTAACCTTCTTAAAACCGTTCGCCCAACACGACCAAATCCATTAATTGCTATTTTAGTAGTCATTATATTCCTCCATTTAATTTTTTAATTATGTACTATTTTTCTTGATGAATATGTGCTGGTTATCCTTAATTAGCAGCCAAAGTTTTAACATTAACTCCTCCTCTACGTCTACACGTGTAAACCATAAGTTGATTTGAGTTTACATTAGTAAACGCTTATTGTCAAGAGTTTTTTTGAAATAGCATTTTTTTGTGATCTTACTCTGACAAGTTTTCGAGATTCTTAAAATATCTTATAGAGGTTATAAAAATGAACAAGCCAATTATAATAATTCCTTCTGATATTGTTATTGATTTATTACCTATTATTTTAATTTAATAAGGAACATAAAATCCCTATACATAAGAAGGTATCACTAAGTCTTCTCATATACAGGGATTTTTTCTATATTTAATTGATCGCACATTTTTTGGATTATTATTCTTGACCTAGTTCCTCTTCAGTCAGCCACTTATGGTTACGAACTACTTCTCCGCCGTCGGTTGGTTGATAATCTACCATATATACAGTTGATGTAACAGCATCATCAATTGTTGCAGTTGCTCCTTCCATACCTTCCATATGTCTAGCTTCTAATGTCACTTCTTCTCCGGGTTCAACAGCACTTTCAGTTGACTCAGCAATTTATCTCCTCCAATAATAAGTTTCGTCTACAGATGTAGATATAGACTATGTTCTTAGTTTATGGCTGTCTATCTACATTGTCAAACATTTCGATTTTTTATTAATTACAAGTAAAGACTTATGTCTGTTTACCATTTTTTCAATAGTTGAGAAGCGGTTCTACAATAAAGAAGTAGACCGTCCTAGAAATTAAAAACAGAGTAATTATTCGTTAGATCGTCTTTAAATCGTTTATTAATCTCACTAAGTTTTATTTTAATTGTTTTAGAGGGCTTCTTTTACAAGTTCAGTCAAGCCCATAATCTTGTGTAAAATACTATGGATTTATTCCTCTGGAAACAATGGTGGACTGGTCTAAGAAAGAAGTGAAACTGCATGGCATTGCGCTCAAAAAAATGTGGCACACTTACGGAGAAGGAACCATTGAAAGATTAAAACGTGACATGGAGAGCCTGAATAAAATTGGACAATGCCAATCGATCATTCATCAGCTCGACGATGTACTGCCCGAATTATGGGAAACTTTAAGAGAGACGGACAAAGAACAGTTCTTGACCAAGTATGGACGGAAATGGGAAAAATTCAGGAGTCCGGTACCAAAGAAGACCGCTCATAAATTAATTAATTTTTACGACAAAGGAAAGCTCAATTTAACCGGACGTAAAAAAGATATTATAAAAGAAAATGAGTCAATCAGTACCGAGCTGGAAAACGATGTTAACGTCAATTCAAGTGGGCTATGTTATCAATGCTGCCGGACAAAAGAAAAACGTGTCTTTACATGAAGAGGAAATGCCACTTGTAAGACAGTTATTAGACGATTTTCCCCCGCTCATCACTTCCTTTTTTGTTTTTCTCCTTTTTTATGGGCTTCTTTAAAGCAATGATGATCTTTTTTCTAATCAAATGAACTTGTGTCTACTAATAGCAATTTGAGTGTAAATGCATGAAAAATTACTTCAAATTCATTTTTGTGTGTGGATAAAGCAATTCCTGCTTCACATTGAAAAATTAATTTGTTGTCACTAATATGTATGCTTTCATTTTTTGTATCATTTCTATAATATTCTTCCCATATATTCTCGTACACCCACCAGTGTTGCATAAAACTAGGGATCACTGCTAATTGTTGTTGGTGTTAACTTGATCACAAATGGTCTGCGGTTCTTCAACAAACGATATTAAAAATATCATTATTTTTTATTCCTTATTTCTATAATTTTTACAACGTCGCTCCATACATTCTTATAGGTAGTATCCTCTTTATTGAAGCCTGCTTCTTGTAAATTTTTCAAGGTTTGTCTATTGATATTTGCGCCCCAAATATGCAGGGGGATAAAATTGATACGATCCATAATTTTTCCAACAACTGGCTTGTTGCTTCGCATATGTTCCAACATAATAACCTTGCCGCCATTCTTGCAGACTCTTCGTATTTCTTTTAATCCTTTAACAGGATCAGGAACAGAGCAAAACACGCAGGAGGTGACCACTGTATCGAATGTATTATCTTCGAAAGTCATGTTTTCTGCATCCATTTCCATTAACGTGACATGATCCTTATCTTTACTCTTATTTTTAGCCTTTTCTAACATCTTTTCGCTGAAGTCTATTCCGGTGACTTCTTTATCTGTCGAATAAAACTCTAAATTTTTACCTGTGCCCACACCGACTTCCAATATTTTTTTCCCTTCTATTTTTTCGAATAATTCTTTTCTCCAATCATCCATCAGCATAGATTCCATCGGTTTTTCCATGAGGTCATATATTTTTGATACGCGATTGTATCTATTTTTTATTTTGTTGTTATCACCAGCCAATCTTTCACCTCCTCAAAGCGGTTGCATGGACATATTTTACAGCTAACTTTTATATCATTTAAAATATTTAGAAGTAACTACTTTTATCTAGTTTACAGGTCCAAATTCTTTTTACGCCGACTATATTCTTGATCATCGATTTCTCCCCTGGCATATCTTTCATTTAAAATTTCTAGCGAAGAACTCTCTATCGGTCGTTTTTTCTGTCTATTATTTTTGGCTATCATGATCATGGACAAACCAATCAAAAACACAAGCACCACTGGTATCGGCCATAAAAATCCACTGCCTATTATTCCAGAACAAACTCCATCGTACATTTTGCCATCTCCATTACTCTCTTATCTATTTATTCAACTAAAAATTGACCCATCATACCCGCGTCTTCATGTTCCAATATGTGACAATGATACATGAACAAACCTTTCTGCTTGAACTTAACTAAAAGCCTTACTTCTTCTCCACTTTCTACCATCACCGTATCTTTCCATCCTTGTTCATTTAAAGGCGGTTCTCCTCCATTTCTTTCAATCACTTGAAACTGTACGCCATGGACGTGAAGAGGATGTGGCGTCTCGCCGCTCATCATTCCCATTCCAGCAGACTCATTAGTAACGACCCACTCTTCCAGTTCATTTAAATTCAGGTATTCATCTATTCTATCCATATCCATTTGCTTACCGTTTATAGCCACCATGGGTCCCATACCACTCATGACAAAGTCACGGGTCGTCACGACGTCATCTCTGTCATATTGAACGATGTCGACCAGTTCTTCAGGTATACTGCTGGAGCTGTCAGATTCTTCTGTAATAGTTATCGTCATCACTTCATAGCTGCCATCTCTCAAAACGACTTTATCACCTGTGTTGTAATCTGAAAAATCTACGAGTATCTCGGCTCTTTCAGCTGGCGCCAGGGATACCTCATGCATTTCTATACTGTTTTCTAAAAAGCCTCCGTCAGAAGCAATCTGATAAAACGCAAGATTATCGCTGAAATTAAAGTCGTAAGCACGTGCATTCGAACCATTTAAAAGTCTGAGTCGAACAACTTCACTTTTCACATCCAGTTCAGGTGCGATTGCTCCATTGACCAGTACAGTGTCTCCCTTAAATCCATCCATCACATCTCTCATACCTAACTCATAGGGAATCTGTCCATCCTGTGTAAACCGTTTATCCTGTACGACAAGAGGAATATCATTGACGCCATGTTCTTTAGGTATGTTCAATTCTTTAGATTTTTCATCTTCTATATAGAAAAGGCCAGCTAATCCTTTGTACACTTGTTCACCTGTTTTATGCAGCAGATGTGGATGATACCAAAGCGTTGCAGCCGGTTGATCAATTGTAAAGTAAGGCTGCCAGCTTGACTTCGGGTCTACGACTTGATGGGGGCCACCATCCATCTCTCCAGGGACTTCTAATCCATGCCAGTGAACCGTTGTCGGCTCATCCAGTGTATTCGCTACATTGATTTTTACGTCGTCACCTTTATCCACTCTTATAATAGGGCCTAAATAATCACCATTGTAACCTAACGTTTCAGTTTCCTGTCCTTCAATGAATTCCTTTTTTCCATATTGTACATTCAAATCAAATTCTGCTTTTCCTTCTTCAGGGTTTTTATCCTCTAGTAGGGGCGGAATAGGCAACTTATTTTTTTTTTCATCTTTTGTATTATTCATTATTCCCGAATCAACTGCTTGTCTGTTGGGATTATCCACCCTTTCAAGCCCCCTTCCTGAATTTATGAAAAAGTAACCAATATACACTATAAGCAGGAGCATAGAAATGATTATAATTGTATACCATTTTCTGTTTTTATTCATTTGATCATCCTTATCGTTCTCAGACTATATTTATTCATCTAGTACTCAACTAAAAAGCCATCCTAAATACAATTTAAGACAGCTGTAATTACTTTTTTTAAACAGTCGATTCTATTGATTGTCTAAGTGTCCCCTCAACTTCTTTGGCAATTTCATTCAAATTGAAATCATCGAATAAATCGATTAAGGCTTCCGGACGTGTCATACCAATATATGTCTGATTATTTTTTTCTCTAACAACCATTTTACACGGTAGAACATAGCCGATATGGATATTTTTTCCCATAACTTCTTTTGCTTTTTTAGGATTACATACTTCCATTACAACAAAATCCTCTTCAAAGTCTAATCCTTTTTCCTTAAGTTTGTCTTTAAAGTTAAGTTGCCACAATACACCAAACCCATTTTCTTTTAATTGTTCAGTTAACGAATCAATAGCCTCGCCAAGTTTCTTGTTTGTCTTTTTTTCATATACGATATGCATTGGTTTCTTCTCCTCGTTATATTTTTGATTACTCTCTCAACTTGTTTAGTTTATCTCTATACTCTTCCTCTGATATTTCTCCTCTAGCGTATCTCTCTTTTAATATATTAATGGCACGATTTGAGTTTGATGCATGGTCATTATTCGAACGATTCATCAGCATTTTTGCGATAAAGATGACTGCCCCAATAATAACTAACAATTTCAATCCATCATATATCATAAACCACCAACTATTCTCATAACCAAAATTCATCATGTTATCAAAACCGTTATACCAATAGCCGTGCATTGAATCACTCCTTATTCATTTAATGTTTCTTTTTTTATTCTATATGTTTCCTCATCTATTTCACCTTTGGCATATCGTTCATTTAAAATATCCAACGCACTATTCTGCTCTCTAAAAATACTTGTTCCATTCTGTTTATCTTCCAAGTATTTATAAATGAAATAACCAACTATAACAAATAATATGAGTCCCAAGCAGTCTCCTCCTTTTTCTATTTCCGCTTCCTTAACTTTACTGACAATTTATGGAGATTTTATGGATTCACGAATATATTATATATTTTTTGTAAATTTCAAGTTTAAGTTAGCCACTTGTTAAAAATATATTTCATGTGATTTTTTACGACTATCAACTCATATAGTGAGGGCTTGATAATGAGCTGAGGCATGATAGTTTTTTTGACAAGCTGGCCTAGGCCAGCTTCACAGCTTTCAAGTCATGCCGAAGGAGGCTCGTTGTCAAGCCCTCACGGGTTAAGCAGCCTGACGCTCTAATCGTAGTGCATTGACGAAGCTTTCATGTGGCGTTCTGTAATTCAATATTTTTCTAGGATAATCATTCATCCATTGTTGTATACGCAAGCATCGTGCTTCTGAGACTCGACCAATCGGCTTCCCTTTGGGAATGAAACGACGAATGAATTTATGCTAGTTCTCACTTGTTCCCGTTCAAACGATGCATAGGGATGACTAAAATAGATGTCTAAAGTATCCTTTAAGGCCTCTTAAAGTCCCGCAAACTCTGAACCATTATCAGAAGTTATCGTTTTAAATAGTGTAGAGAATGTATGACCTGATCGTTTTTGAAGGTCACGAATCGCCTGATTAACCGATTCCTGATCTTTTCCATTTACTTTTAAGATGATTTCAAATCGGGTCTGTCGTTCAGCCAAAGTGAGCAGTACAGCATCGGTCTTTTCTTTATTACCTACTACTGTATCAATTTCCCAGTGACCAAACGATTCACGGGTATCAATTTCTTTTGGTCGACGATCAATCGATGGGCCGAGAACGCGCTTATTTGGCCGTTTCTTTTGAGCAGAAACCTTTGGTTTCCGAGATAACTTTTCCAGCAAATTAATGTTTTTAGTTCTCATAATCCCTCTATCTATCCAGCCATAAAGCGTGGTTGTACAAGGGATAATTGAAGCATCAAATAATTCATGTCTTTTAGCAAAACCGACCACTGTATCAGGGGACCATTTATCATCCAGCATTTTCTCATCAGCCCATTCAATGAACGCATCTGTATCTGCCCATTTTGGCCGCCGGCCACAGTTCAGTCGTTGTTTATCATAGTTGGCTTGAGCAGCGTCGGCATCATAGACTTTGATGTAGTAATCATAAATCTTACCGTTTTGCTTTTGACGTTTGAGCTGAGTGATTTTTCCGCGATGGATCTCATTATTGATAGTCTGAGGTACCCGACCGATGATATCAGCAATGCGACGATTGGAGTAGTCTTCCTGCTTCAACACAGCTATTTGAACCCTCTCTGCGTATGATAAGTGTTTTCCTTTACGTGCTAATGTGTTATCGTTAGAGTGCGTCATGTGAATTCATCCTGTCTATTGAGAGTTAGCGGTAACTTCAATATAACATGAAATTCACATGGCGTTTTTTTATATTAGCCTGGGTGGCTAACTTCATTATAAAATCCAGCTTTTTTTTTAGGACATTGGTCCTTAATAACTCTACTGTAACTAGAGTTTAGATATACAGCGTTGTTTGCACTCTATTCCTATTTTAAAAAACTTGACCATGTGGGAAAGTGATACCTTAACATACAGCCATATCGAACTGTAAAAGTGGCTGAGATATCGTGGTTTTTTTCGAACTTCTATGCAAACCTGAATGCGCGTCTTGCCTTTGCGATAAACTGTATACATCATTAAAAGTGGAAATGAAATTTGACCTTTGTATTTTTAATAAAATAAATAGAACGGAGAGTTACAATGAAAAAAGAATCCAATCAACTGAGCTCACCCTCTGCTTTGGCCGGACTTTTCGGGCTTCTGCAGCCTTGATAGCCGTCGTTGCTGTCATTTATATCTTTGGCAAGAAAATCGACACCACAGACAACATCACAGAAAACGAATAACAGTTAATATAGCTTAGTCCTATAGTATAGTGTGAATGCCGATTCCCGGCTTTCTACACGTAGCTATGTGGACTAAGCTTTTTATTTGCCTGAAATTAACCTGAGGTATACCATATTGATAAGAGGGTCACAAAGAAACAGGCGTGATCGTTTTCAGCGGGCATTAACCGGACCCAAAATTTGAATGGGAGACCAGCTGACGATCATGGAGCAGACCGAGTTATCATATTTATCTAAAGGAGGACGTCTATGAAGTGGAACGTGCATAGAGGCGACATCACAGAGTTGGAAGTCGACGCGATCGTCAACGCCGCCAATAAATCATTATTGGGTGGTGGAGGTGTTGACGGAGCCATCCACCGCGCGGCCGGACCGGAGTTGAAAGAGGCATGCAGAAAGCTGGGTGGTGCAGAGACCGGTGAAGCCAAACTGACCGAAGGCTTCGATCTGCCAGCTGATTACGTCATCCATGCGGTGGGCCGGGTTTATCGGGATGGTAAACACGGCGAAGCAGAAGAATTGGAAAATTGCTACCGGAACAGCATCGAAATCGCTAAGGAAAAAGGCATAAGTTCCATCGCTTTTCCGGCCATTAGTACCGGCATTTACGGCTACCCGCTTGAAGAAGCCAGTGAGATCGCCATCCGTACGGTTTATGAACTAACAAAGGACGATGACACGATCGATAAGGTCCTCTTCGTTGCCTTTGATGATAAGACAGAATCGGTATTAAGTGATAAATTAGAAAAAATACACAGAGAGGAAAATGACTAAATGAAAAATTATATACGCTTTGGACTTATGATATTGACTTCAACCGTCGGGATGTACTTTTTAATGTACTTCAATATTCTTGAGATCGACCATTTCTGGTACAGTGAATCCAAACTCTACATGGCACTGTTCATGGGGGCCTGGATGGCGGTCGTTATGCTCCTGTTCATGTGGAAAATGTACGAGAATAAAAAAGTGAATTATGCTATTTTAGGAACGGCGGTCCTCGTATTCAGTTTAGGATTGTATCTGGAAAGAAGCCAGACGACCGTTCAGGATGTCAATTACATGAAAGCCATGATCCCACATCACTCTATAGCTATTTTAACGAGTACACGAGCAGAAATCAGGGATCCGGAGGTACGAGCTTTAGCTGATGAAATCATTAAAGCTCAAAGAGAAGAGATCGCTATAATGACTCAATATATCGAAGAATTAGAAGATGACGACGAGGAAGAACTGCAACCTTTAGATGAATTAAGAGGAAATTGAGATATTTGTATTGTAAGCGATGAATAGCTAGGTACCTGTGAGTCCTCGCGGCCTCCTGTTAAACTTGAGATATCTTAAGTACACAGGAGGTTTTATTTTGGAAAAGAATGAACAGTCTATCATACCGGTAACCCTGCATGACGATCAAACTGATCGCCAACACATTTCGAAGGTCCTTTCACAGAAGATGGTGGCACATTTAAAAAATAGTCAGACAGAGCTACTTATTTACGAGGGGATCAAACCCTCGACATTGAGAGTTCTCCTCGCGGAGATGCCATTCAATGAAACTCGTTGACTTTACTCAAGTAGAGAATATTTTTATTGTGTGTGGAAAGACGGATATGCGCCGTCAAATTGACGGATTAGCTGCGACGATTACAGAAGAATATGATATGGATGTGTATCAAGAGGCCCTTTTTCTCTTCTGTGGTGGAAAGAAGGATCGGTTCAAAGCACTTTATTGGGAAGGCGACGGCTTCCTTCTCTTATACAAGCGTTTAGAGAATGGGAAATTGAATTGGCCGCGTAACCAGAACGAGATTCAAAAGTTAAGTGCGCAACAGCTGCGTTGGTTGCTTGAAGGATTATCTGTTAATCAAAAAGTTTCTATAAAACCTGCGGTTAAAGGGAGTATAGCTTAAGAAATGAGAGAGAAATTGATAAAAAATCAATGACTCTCTCGTTTTCTTTTCCTGATTAGTGTAAAATTTAAGTATTATTTATGTGAGGAGTAGCAGACATGTCTATCAAGAGTGAAAAACAGTTTGAAGTGATTATAGAAAAGTTGGACCAGCTGTTAGAAGAAAACAAACAACTGAAGACCCTACTCGCTCAGAAAGATGATGAGCTTTCCTTACAGAAAGAACAAATCGAATTTTTAACTCAGAAATTGTACGGCTCAAAGAAGGAAACATTGAAGGATGATCCTAACCAGGGCAACCTCTTCAACGATCGCCTTTTTAGCGAACCAGAGCAGACTGGTGACCAAAGCGACGAAGATGAAGTCATTATTACAACAGAACGTCGCCGCAAGAAACGTAAAGGATTAAAAGACCAGCAGTTGTCATCTCTTCCTACTGTTGACCACATTCATGAACTTGAATCTTGTACGTGTCCAACATGCAAGGAAGCAATGAAAGAAATCAGCACGCAACTTATTCGTCAGGAAGTTAAATTTATCCCGGCGAGAGTTGAAAACCACAGACATTTCCAGAAAACATATGCCTGCGCGAACTGTGAGAAAAGCGGAACGCGCACGCCGTTTGCGAAATCTGAAATCCCCAGACTTCCTTTAAATAATACAGTCGCTTCTGCGTCATCGATAGCGGAAACCATGTATCAAAAATTCGAGCAAAAAGTCCCGGGCTATCGCCAAGAGGCTTTTTGGAATCTGCTTGGCTATCCGATCCCTCGGCATACCATTGCGAACTGGCACATTAAAACGTCCCAGTATTATTTCGAAGCGCTGGTGGCTGTAATGCGACAAGAACTGTTGAACCAGAAGGTTCTACACGCTGACGAAACGACATTCAAAGTACTGAATGACAAAGACCGACAAAAGTCCTATATGTGGTTATTCAGTACCGGCAAATACAGCGAACGTGCCATACATATCTACAAGCTTGGTCCATCACGCAGCGGCTCTGTCCCTAGAGATTTCTTAGAGGAGTACACTGGCTATCTACATAGTGATGGGTTCTCCGGGTACAACAATCTTCCAGGGATGACGATGATTGCCTGTCTGGCGCATATCAGACGGAAGTTCTATGACGCCCGTCCAAAGAACTATTCCAGTAAGAGTGTCGCTCATAAGGGAGTCACGCTGTGTAACGAGTTATTTGCGTTGGATAAGTCCCTCAAGGACTTATCTGTTAGCGAACGGTATGATCAGCGCTTAGAACTAGTGAAGCCGAAGCTTGAGGCGTTTTTTGACTGGTGTGAATCCCTAACTGCGCATGGCAAACTTGGCACAGCGATCAACTAAGCGCTGAATCAGAAAGAGCGAATGATGAACGTTCTGAAGGACGGCCGTCTCGTGCTATCCAACAATCTAGCCGAACGTGGCATCAAGTCACTCGTTATGGGCAGAAAGAACTGGCTGTTTTCAAAATCTTTTGAGGGTGCTCATGCCGTTGCGACTATTTTGAGCCTCGTCGAGACGGCCAAATCCAACGGATTACATCCACGAAAATATCTGGACTACCTCTTAACTTACCTTCCAAATCGACAAAATACACCCTTGGAGGCTTATTTGCCATGGAATCCAAAGGTACAGGTGGAATGTCGCTAGACATTCAGTCTATTATACTCTTCGGACATTTCTCATTATAGAGGTGTCCGATTTTTATTTGTAGGTACTCAGCTATTCATCGCTTACTTTGTAATAAAGACTTCTCATCTTTAAAAAAAATGAAAACCGATCCGGAGGGCAACGTTTACATCACGTCGCCCTCCGGATCGTTTTAAATATTACAGAAAGTATGAACTGTCAGGTTCAATTATCATTGTCGTTGAGGGTAGCGTCCTGGATATCGTTTGAAAAATCGATGATAAAGAAGGTAGAATAAATCTATGGATTATTCAAAGATAGCTACGATGAAAAAATTAGTTGAAGATCCCTACAGTGGTTTTATCAGCACACTCGAACATTACGTGCCTTGAGTAAACAGATACCTTCACAATAGCTCCTTCTCAACTACTAGTTGATTATCGAACTGTTTGCAATAAAATGCGGTATTGCATACTTAAGAGGTAAGATAGAAATTTATTATCCTGGCAACTTTAAATAGTTACTTTACAAGTTAGATAGATACATAAATTAATACGCCGGAAATCAGCACTCATTGAGTTCTTTTTATTCCAACAACTATTGTACGATGATCGTTAGATCTCGATCCTTAGGTGTTTTTAGTTCGACTTCTATGACCAGCATAAGATTAGTTACTCTTCCAACATCAGTATTTGATGTACAGTCGACGGCGTCAACCGTTATAGTATAAACTTCTTCTATTACTACAACCGCTTCCGGCATGCCTTGTCCTGTTCCACATCCAGAATAACTTCATTACCGTCTTTTTCTAATATATCTATCTTAACTTTTGAACCCGTTAGATTCGTATTACCTGTACATCCCATCAGTATAAACAGTATACTTTGTCCTAGAACTGTTTGTTTTTTAAACTACTTCCTTTTTCTATATCAGTTCAATCTTTTTATATTTTCTGACTTTCGGGAAGGACGACCGTAAAGGTAGTTCCTCTTCCTTCATCACTCTCAACTCTAATATCCCCTTGATGTGCATCTATAATGCTTTTTACAACTGCCAGACCGATTCCTTGACCCTGCAGTTTACTGTTCCGTGAAGGTTCTACTTGATAAAAGCGCTCAAAAATGTAGTCTAACTTATCTTCTGGTATCCCCTTCCCGTTATCCTGAATCATTATTATAATTTCATTCTTGATGCGTTTGGATATTAAACTGATTTCCCCATCTTCGGGTGTGAATTTAACTGCATTGGCTAATAGATTTGTTATCACCTGTTCCAGCTTATTTCTATCCGCTTCAATCATTTCCGACTGTGCTTTTAGATTTAGAGTCACCTGCTTTTCATTAACCTGCGGTTCAAATGAGATGGAGATATTAGATAGCAGTTCTTTGATATCAAACGTTTCGAGATTCAATTGCTTATTTGTGTTTTCTGTATCGTCCAGCTGATCAATCAGCTGGACTAAATGAGCGAGACGTATGACCTGACGATTCAGGCTATTTAGCCGTTCAGGCGTGACCTCCCAGACACCGTCCAGCATGGCCTCAACATTCCCCTGCAGCGTAGTCAAAGGCGTCCTCACCTCATGAGCCAGATCCGAAACCATCTGATTCCGAATTCTTTTCTGCTCGGCTAACCGAGCGGCTAGAACATTGACGCTCTGCTGCAGCTGGAAGAGCTCGCTGATTTTTTCATCTTTGGTTTCAGCTTCTCCAATATCCCGTCCTTGAGCGATTTGCTGTGTCCGTTCGCTGGTCGCTGCAATTGGCCTGCTCAAACGTCTGGATATGAGGTAGGCCATAACCCCGGCAATAACAAAAGTTAGCAGACCCATCAATGCAATCAAAAGGATCAGATCTTCAATGAACTCTTCTTCTTCAGAAGTATAGTCCTGAAAACCCGGGTAAGTGATAAATGCTGTCCCGATATTATTCTCACCTGAAAACAAGTCTACTTCTTCTTCAAACCAGTCTTCCCCAGGCAGCACTTCAATCATTTGCATGCCCCGCATATGCTGTCCCATCGGTGAGGACTGACTGATTATTTCATTACCGTCTGCATCCACGATCCGCACAAACATATGCGAATGCATGGCATTCTGAATAGCGCCAGAAAGTATTTCCCGGTCCCACTGACTTTCACCGTCATATGCTGTTTCGATGGTTTCGATGACTGTTTCTCTTTCATTTATAAAACGGTCACTCAAGTAATCATCAAATCTGTTTTCAGTAAGTTGAAAGGTCAAAAAACTGAATAAAGAAATCATGAGTATACTTCCACTTAGAATATAAATGAATAAATGACTAAATAAGGTTCTCTTCATAATTCACTCCAAAACGGTAACCGCTGCCGTGTACAGTTTCAATATACATCGGTATTTTAGGGTCTCTCTCGATTTTTGCTCTCAAATTTTTTATATGGGAGTCGATCACTCTGTCCATTGCCGTGGCTTCCAGTCCTTTTACCTTTTCAAGCAATTGATCACGAGAAAAGACGTGACGCGGTTCTCTTGCCATGATCTCCAGAAGTTCAAATTCTGTGTGAGTTAATAACACATTGTCTCCATGCGCAACTACTTCCATTGTATTAGGGAAGATGACCAGATCACCTTTATTAAAAGTCAGTTTATCCTCATTATTGACTGTTTTCATCCTTCTCATTACTGTTACGATTCTGGCAAGCAGTTCTTTAGGACTAAAAGGCTTCGTGACGTAATCATCTGCCCCAAGTTTCAGTCCCTTGATAACGTCTGATTCATTCGATTTAGCGGTCAGCAAGATAATAGGTACATCCGACGATTCTCTAATTTTCTCACAAATCTCCCAGCCAGTATAATCCGGCAGCATAATATCTAAGATGATAAAGTCAATGCTGTGATTATAAAATGTTTCAAATGCTTTTTCACCAGTAGATGCTATATAAACATCATGGCCGTCAGCATTTAAATAAGCCTGGACGATTTCCAGAATCGACTGCTCGTCATCAACAACTAATATGTTCATTCACCTGGTCTCCTTTATCCACTATTCATCAGAAAGAAATGTATCCGCAATACATTATACTGCACTGCTCTACTTCGATAAAAGTGCATCGATTTTTCGAAAGATTTCATCTGACGATGTTCCACTTATTCTAACTAATGTGTCTCTTCTTTTGTAGTAATCTAAAATCGGTCGGGTCTCGTTTAAGAAAACTTCAAAACGCTGTTCGATTACCTTTTCGGTGTCGTCTGTTCTTCCACGATTTATAAGCCGCTCTTTTAAGATATCCTTTGGAACATCCAGATAGAATACTCTCTATTTTGTCTGGGTTATATCCTCCAAAGCTAATGACTGGTTTAAATTGCGAGGATAACCATCTAAGACAACCGAGCATTTATGCTGATGTTTGCTTATTTTTTGTTTAATAAGTGCGGTGATTATTCTATCCGGCACTAATTTCCCTGAAGATACATAACTTAAGACTTGTTTTCCAATTGCCGTCTCCTGTTTCATTTCGTTACGCAATATTTCCCCCGAGGATACAATGGGAAATTCATACTTGTTTTGAATGCGTTCTGCCACTGTCCCTTTACCCGATCCCGGGGCGCCAACTAAAATAATAATCATATCGAACTCCTTTTGTAAACTTATTATACATTGAATATTCCTGCAATAGAACCACCAGTAGTTTAATTTTTTACCGTAATACCGAAATCTCTTTGGATTTTATGATAATAGATTTAAAAAGAGCCGATATTTTTCATCAACTCTTTTTTCGTCTGCTTCTCTATAATTCAGCTACATATTCTATCAAACGAACAAGATTGGAAACAAAACCATACTTAATGTCATACCATGAAACTGTTTTAATAAGTTGAGTATCTTTATTTTTTATAATATCCGTTAACGTGGCGTCAAATATTCCTCCTGCAGAAGTACCAATAACGTCCGAAGATACAATCGGTTTTCAGAATATTCGAATGAAGAATTGGCGGCTTCGTTCATTGCTTTATTCACTTCTTCAATCATCACTTTCTTTTTAAGAGTAGTATAAAACTCCACTATTGCAGCATCAGGAAATGGCACTCGAGTTGCTGATCCATCGATACTGTTTTCTATAGAAGGAATGACCTTCCCGACCGCCTTGGGCGCCCGGTAGAAGTAGGAATAGCATTTATGGCTCCTACTCTACCCCGGCGCATATCCTTAGAGCCGGGGCTATCGTGTAATGACTGCGAAGGCGTGTATGCCTTAACCGCCTTCATATAAACAGTTTCGATTCCAAGTTTATCATTCAGAACTTTTGTAACAGGCGCCAAATCATTTGATGTACACGAACCGAAAGAAAGGAGTTTGTCGTCTTGTGTAATGACATCCTCAATGACTCCTAAGACAATGATTTTCGTTTCCTTATCAGCCGGAGTCGTAAGTATAACTTTTTTCGCACCAGCTTTGATGTGTTCCTGCGAATTTTCAGCCGTTGCATTCACTCCCGTCGCTTCTATTACTATGTCGACCCCTAAATCTTCCTACAGTAAATTCCCTTCTTCTGATTCCTGATAGTAGTTGATTTCATGCCCATTTTATAACCAAAGTATTCTCCCGAACCTGGACATCATGCTTTAAACGTCCGTATGTTGTGTCAAATTCCATCAGTTAATCTAAGTTTTCAATATCACTTAAATCATTAACAGCCACAACTTCCAAATCTGAATCTGTATCTAACAATCTTCTCAGTACTGTTCTCCCAACTCGTCCAAATCCATTGACTGCGATTTTTGTAGACATTTTAATTCCTCCATTATTTTATTGTTATTATAATCTTATCTTGAACATTATGTTATTTACAATTATCTCCTACTCAATTTATTTTAGTAGAAATCTCCTTCTCAAAGCCTACCTGTTTTCCTACCTCTTTCTTTTTCGACAATAGACTTATGTCTCTTGTTTTTCTCTTTGTCAAAACGTAGCCAGTTATCAGTAAGATTTCAACTAATCCAAAAGCTAACAAAAAATTGTGCATAAAGAACTCAGCCGGTAAAATCAGAATTATGGGATCTGTAGCAGGATTGAACAACCACGCATCATTGTTGAAAAATGACTGATGAAATAATAGAAATAAGCTATCAAAGCTAATCAGAATACCCACTATAACTGTTAAAGATAGAAAAATCCCATTTTTAAAATATATAAGCAAACTTTTGTATAAATTTCTGCTTTTTATATACCTCATAAAAAAATACGTCCCTGATCCCGCAGCAGCAAGAATAAGGTAATTAAACATGAATAATCTTTTCACTTCATAGAAATGAAACAGTCCCCTTTCGGAACTTGGAAAGTCAGGCATTGCCAAATCTGTTATCCAAGGCATATTCAAGTAATCCATTAAGATTCGATAATTTAATATAATTTGTTCTTTAGATACATTTACATAATCTGTGATGTTCAAATAATCAATATCAACTATATATAAAGGAGTAAAATTAATTGTAAAAGCTATTGATACGGACATAATGAATAGCGAAATCACGATATATCCCAATGATTTTATAATTCTTTGCCTCAACACGATGCTTCTCACCTTTCCTTATGTCCAACTCTAGATCTCAGCTCATGTAATTCTTCTTTTAACTTTCTATTTTTTTCTTCCAGTATCTCTTTTTCTAATAAGGTATTATCAGCATCACTAACTTTTTTGTGAGAATGGCCCCCGTGCATACCAGGCATCAAATACATCATAAGCACGTGGCCAATAATCATAACAACGATAAATAGTATTGTTTCCATGTATTTTTCTCCTTTGTTATCGACTGTATATAAAATGAATCCCGTAATAGAATACTACTGATACAATAAAGCCTAACACTATAATTCCATAGACTATCGCATTTTTCAATGTACCCGCTTCGCTGGTATATTCAATTTGACTGACCTGCTTGTTTCTCATGAACATTAATAACAGCAAGCCTAAAACAATAATCAGCAAACTCAAGACATGTGCAATACTTAAACTGCCGATTGCCTGAGGGTTAGATCTGAAGAACTCTACAATAAACCTGTTGAAAGCAAAACCGATGACATATATGAAGAACAATTCGCCGTCAAATTTGGCCGTCTGTCTTCTTCTCCATATGATCAGAAACAATATAAAGTTTAACGCTACTTCATAGAGCTGGGCCGGGTGCAGCAGTTCGCCACCTACCATGACTCCCCATGGCCAGTTTCTGCTCATCGGCACACCGAAAACGTCACAGCCGACACGGCCTATCGCCTGACCTAATATAACCCCTGGAACGATTGCATCTGCTGTTTTCCAGACAGCCATTTTCTTCTTTTTCATAAACCAGAATGCAAACGATCCGGCAACCAGAATGGCTCCTTGAATCGATAAACCACCTTGAGAGATCTTAAAGATGTCCAAGGGATTTGCCAGATAATGGTCTAGGTTAAAGAACAGTATGTATCCTAATCTGGCACCTATAATCCCAAGTAAAGCAGTATACAGCCCCAGATCCATCAGCATATCTTTATCCAGCCGTTTACGTTCACCTTCTTTTTGAATAAGCAATAATCCAATAATCATACCCAGGGCACTGGTCACGCCCAATAAAGAAATACTAAAATGTCCGATACTGAACAATTCTATCATATAAACATTCTCCTATTCTATTTAAAAGAAACGAATACAACAGGATGAGTCATCGATCCTTGTTGTATTCGCATTTTAACTTAATCTAACTATTTTGAATTGAAGAAATTAAATCTCTTCATAAATTCTCTGTCTTCATTGTTATTTAACTCCCGCTCATCCCAGTCCATGATTCCTCTATTGAAGTTAAATGAATTATGCATCTCTTCCATCCAATCGAACATACCATTAAAGGAAAAGTCACTAAAACCTCTCATGTGATTTCCCATATCACCAAAAAATGACTCGGGATTCTCCGACCGATTCTCCTCGCTACTATCTAGATTTTCATCGCTAAATCCCCACATTCTATTGTGCCAGTTATTCCAGCTATCGGTTTCTGTATCGTAACTTTTATTAGTGTTGTTTTCACTGCCATTCTCATCTGGAATGCTGTTCTCTCTGTTTCGGAAAGAATTTCCATGCATGCCTTCCATATGATCCCATATTGTCTCATCACGATCGTCCCAATATGGATCTGGCGACTGTTCCTGATTCCCATGGGCTGCAACATTGCTCAGTTCACTGTTATATAGACTAACACTAGATACTCCTCCAATAACCAGTAAACTTGCGATATATTTTTTTCCTTTTTTCATTTTCTCCACCTCTTCTTATTCTATACCTTTAGTATAAAAAAGAATTATGGAGAAAAAATGGAGATTGCAGTTTATATTATTTTTTTGTTTATTCACTGGTTAATTGTTCAAAAAAAGACGTCAGCGACTGTTCATCCACTGACGTCATAATTTTACACTGACACGTACTAAATTTTGAAATTACTAATTGATATAGTTCATCGGATCAACGGTTTCTCCATTCCTATACACTTTGAAATCCAGGTGCACACCCGTAGAATCTCCAGTAGTCCCCATGATGCCGAGCTGTTGACCTTGTGACACTCGTTGACCACGCGCAACACTTAGATTAGGCTGCATATGCGAATACACTGATGTATAGCCATCACCGTGGTCTACCTTGACGTAATAGCCTAGGGCGCCATTATACCCGGCTGTAGTTACAGTACCGGCACGGGCAGCTATGATCGGGCCACTTCCTGCGATATCAACACCTGTATGGAATCGGCGATCGCCAAAAATCGGATGAGTTCGCCAGCCATAGGGTGACGATATTCTCCCTCTAGCGGGTCTTGTCCATCCATTACTTGTTGGAGCCACATTCGATGAAGCCTCAGTCGAACTTGCATTATTTGAAGACGTTGCAGCTTGTGGTTTATCGTTGGCTTTGGCGGCGGCAGCTGTTTTTGCCTCTGCCTTAGCTCTTGCTGCCGCTTCTGCTTTAGCCTTTGCTTCTGCTTCTCTCTGTGCTTTTTCCTGAGCGATACGGATCGCTTCTTGTCTAGCACGTTCTTCTTCAATGATGCGCTGTTTCTCAGCTTTCATTTCTTCATTTAATGTGCTGGTACGTTCTGCAAGGATCGCCTGTTCATTGATGAATGATTCTCTTTCTTCAGCATTCATCTCATATTTTTCTGCGATCTGAACGATTTTATCATCTAACTCAACACGCTGGTTGACTAAATTATTTCGGCTGACTTCCAGTTGAGCTTTAACTTTTTCCATCTCTTCCTGTTCAGCTTTAACTTGTTTTTCGTTTTCTTCTAAAGCATTCTGGTCAGCGATCTGTTCTCCCATAATATCCTGATTTGCAGTAACCAGTTTATTGACGACGTTGATGCGTCCAACTAAATCAGATAAGCTTTCCGCTGACATCAACAAGTCAACGATGTCTGAAGCGCTGGCGTTTGTCTGTACAGAACGTGCTTGTGATTCCAGTTGTTCATTACGGTTATCGATCTGCTGTTGCAGTTGAACGATTTCTTTCTGCAGACGTTCGATTTCTTCTTTGATGCGCTGGATTTCATTTTCCTGTTCATTGATTTCCAGAACTAGAGTATCGATATCTGCTTGAAGGGCGGTCACTTCTTTTTCCAGTTGAGCTTTTTCTTTTTCAAGTGATGCCATTTTTTCTTCACGGCTCTGGACCTCAGTACCTATTTTTTGTGATTCACTTTCCAGTTCCTGCTGCTGAATTTCCAGTTCTTCTAATTTTTGAGAGGCTTCAACCTCTATCGGCTGCATTAAAGGTCCTGCGAGAATTACTGATGCTATAAATGTTAAAATGTATTTTTTTTTCACGATATGTAGCTCCTTGTCCTTTGATATCTGTTTAGGTTGATAGTACATTTTTATATTTTCTTTACGGCTAAGTGATTTCTACTTTTTTCTTTGTCAAAAAATAGTATAGCATAAAAATTACCAAAGTTTTATGCTATTTATATGACAAAATTAACTTATTATTTTAAAATTAATTAATTATTGTAAAAAACACATGTGTGATATATATGCAACAGTAATACGTAAAAATTTATCAACTGTTCCCAAATATAAAGAAGCCACTAAGTATTGCTTGTGGCTTCTTTTATAATTTAACCTTTAATGCATGCTGTCCATACCTTTGAAATTATTACTTTGAGAAGATCCACCTGTTCCATGCATATCCTTGTAATGCTCCCTAAGCTGCTGATTAGTTAACTCAGGATGCACTTCATTCAAATGCGGCTTCATTTGTCCGAAGTTGATAATCTCGTCTTCCATTAATCTTTCCATATCTTTAAAATCTTCCGCATCCATCACATCTGACATATGGTTATAACTGACATTGTTCTCTACACTGACTATTTCTTGGTTTGTCATATCTTCTTTAACAATATCTGAGAAACCCAGTCCACCTGAAAAAGCTAAAGCCCCTGCTAGAATTCCACTAATCATATTCATTTGACCCATCTCCTTATAGTTATCTCTTCTTGCTAGTTTAATAATAACCATTAGTTATGGATATTTTATGGATTTCTGACAACTTTTAAACAGATGCTGAAGAAGAGACTGTTATGGTTCTTGAACAGGAACCCCTAATCAAAAGCCACTATTTTTCCGCTATACAATAAGACTTGAAGCTAAGGAATAAATATGGACTCAACCACCTTTTCAGTTATTCGGCAATCAGATACTTCCATTTTCTAAAGCGATTAAAAAAGAGGAAGAAAACGTGGTCGTTTTCTTCCTCTTTCAGTCCTATTCAATTGGTTTACTGAGAGAGCTTATCGTCCCTTTAGTTTAAATAGTTCATCGGGTTGACAGCTTCTCCGCCTTTGCGGACTTCAAAGTGCAGGTGAACGCCTGTTGAACGTCCGGTCGTTCCCATGATGCCAACCTGCTGACCCTGCGAGACGCTCTGGCCATTCGACACACTTAAACCTTTTTTCAAGTGCGCATATAAGGTAGAGTACCCGTCACCATGATCAACGATCACTGTATAACCATACGTGTCAGAGTATGATGCTTGGGTCACTGTTCCGGCACGTGAAGCAACAACAGAACCGCTGCCTGCAATATCGATACCCGCATGGAAGGAATCGCGTTCACCCGTTACCGGATGGGTGCGATAGCCAAAAGGTGATGTCATATTGCCGCTTGCCGGACGGGTCCATCCACTGCTTTTTGGTTCTTTCGCCGCTTCAGATGAAGACGTTGAGACCTCCGCCTTTACTTCTACTTTAGCTTTTTCTTTTGCCGCTTTCTCTTTTTCTGCTTTCTTTTCTGCTTCGGCTTTTGCTTTTTCTTCCGCTTCTTTTTCTTTTTTGCGTTTTTCTTCAGCTAAACGCTCGGCTTCTTCTTTTTCACGTTCTTCTTCGAGAATACGCTGCTGTTCATTTTTCAGCTCTTCATTCAAGCTGCTTGTTCGTTCAGCTATGATGGTCTGTTCGTTGACGAATGACTCTTTTTCATCATCCGACATGTCAAACTTTTCAGCGACCTTAACGATCCTGTCTTCCAGCTCCGTACGCTGGCTGACGATGTCGTCCCGGTTGACTTTCAGTTCCGCTTCGGCGCTCTTCAGTTCTTCTTCCTGGCGTTTTGCTTGTTCTTCAGCTTTATCCAGCATCTTCTGGTCTCCTAATTGAGCCAGCTTGATATACTGATCAGAAGAAGCTGAGTTATTCTCATCTTTCATTCGTTCGAACGGATTCGTTGAGTTCTTGACTTCATTCTTATTAGAACTTGCCTTGGTCATTAACTTTTCATTGCGCAGTTTCATCTGCTCTTCTAACTGAGCGATTTCCTTTTGAGTCTGTTCGATTTCTGTTTTGACACTTTCAATGTCTTCTTCTTGACTGCTGATATCTATAACAAGGTCATCGATGGTTGCCTGGGCGTCTGAAATAGTTTCTTCAAGCTCTGCTTTTTCCTTTTCAAAAGACTTATCTTCCTGACTCACGGCATCTTCTGAGTTTTGTGATGCATCCACTACTGTTAAACGTAACAAAGGTCCTGCCAGCACTAACGACGTCATTAATGATACAACAAATTTTTTGTTCAAAAAGAAAGCTCCCCATTCTATAAAAGTGATTTAAGTTAATTTTATGCTAATATTCTTACCGGTGCAGATATGAAACATTGTTATTCATACCTTTATTTTCTCCACTCGTATGAGTATAGCATAAACATGGGTGAAACTTTATTTAGTTTCTGTAACAAAACAAACAATGGATGTTACAAGATTGTATCATCATGACAGTTAGTATATAAAAATCGGTTTCAAAACCTTTGCTTCCATCCCCTCATCTAAATCCGGGACGGTGTTTTCATAAAAAGGCTAGTTCATCAGTCTTTTTTAGAGATTGAGTGCCCTTGACTTGTTTATTTTCAGACTTCACTACTCTGGTTTCACCACGATCTTTCTTACAATGGTTGAGAACAGATTCTCTTTCTGTTCGATTCGCAGGCCTGCCTTGCTGATATTTTCCAGTGTTTTCCTGTTGATGTTCGCTCCCCAGGTATTGACCGCCAGCGGGTTAAAGAGATCCATCGCCTTGCCGACGGCTTCATTTTCACTGCGCATATGTTCCAGCATCAGAATCTTCCCATCGGGTTTGCAGACTCTGCCCAGCTCTTTCAAGCCTTTCACCGGGTCCGGGACCGAGCAGAAAACACAGGTGGTGACGACATAATCAAAGGTATCATCCGGAAAGTCCAGCTGCTGGATATCCATTTCTTTGAGTGTCACTGTATAAGGCAAAGTCAGTGTATCCAGTTTGTTTCTGGCATGCTGCAGCATTTTCGGGCTGAAATCGATGCCGGTCAATTCAATGCCTGGAGGATAAAACGGCAGATTTGCACCTGTTCCGATCCCTGCTTCCAGAACCTTTCCTTCAACTTCCTGCAGCATATCCTTTCGCCAGCTGTCTTTCATCATCTTGTCCATCGAGTCATAGACACGGGATACCCGGTCATAGCGCTTTTTTATCTTGTCATTCAGGTTTTTTGCTCCCATAAAGGGCCCCTCCTTTTGATTCGGTGTCTTCTTACTCTTATTTAAATACAAACAGCGTCCAGTTACAAAACATACGACGTGATCTGACAGCCCATAACCCAAATATCTCTGATCAAACGAAAAGAACGTACACAACGAAGTGAATGACCACTAGCCGTCGTATACGTCCTTTTGATGTCCGGTTTACGTAAGCACCGTTCGCCGCTTTATTCTGTTCTCTATTCAGCTGATCTGGAGAAGCCTTCAGAAGTCAGATAGATATTGAGATCCGCTTCCATCGACTGAGTCAGCACAAGTTCCGCGTTGACTTTATCTGTCTTATTGTAATGGTCGACGGCTTTTTCCAGACTTGTGCCCCCCAACTGTTTTCTGTCGATCAGACGTTTTTCAAGTCTATCCAGCGTCGTATCGATAAAGACCGTATATTCAGCATACTCTTTCAGCTCATGCCATCCTTCTCTATCCAGCAGCAGATAATTCCCTTCGATGAGGACGATATCTGCATCCACGGTTATCGTTTCCTCTGAGACGTCATGAAGTGCCCGGTCGTATGTCGGCCAGTCAACTGATTCCTTCTCTCTGAGACCCTCTATTTTCTCTTTTAAGGCAGCTAAGTCAAAAGATTCAGGTATACCCTTGAAATCCTTCAAACGTTCCTCGTGGCCGTCTCTTGTGACGGTATGGTTTTCCAGATAAGCATTATAATGATGAAAGCCATCCATGGCAATCGACTGAAAACTGAATAGATGATCCAGTTCTTTGTAAAGATCTTCGAGGAATAAGGACAGGGCTGTTTTTCCAGCTCCCGGCGGTGCAGCCAGATAAACGATCACGCGCTCCTTTTTATCCAGTTTCAGTTCGACCAGCTTCTCCAGCAGTGGGATGAATATCTCGTCCACTTCTTTTTCTGAAAATGAGACATCGATCAGATGACCTGTGACGTTGTATTGTCTATGGATCATTGCTTACCCCTCCTTGTGGTATCCGGGAATATCTTCTGTATCATAGTAGACGGTTTCCATACACAGGCCTGAAGGTGATAATGTCGGCCCGGCCGCTTCTCTGTCTCTGGCGGCAATGATTTCTTTTATCTCTTCCGGCTCGCGTCGTCCGTCTGCGACCTGCAGCAGTGTCCCCATCAGGATACGGATCATGTTGTACAAAAAGCCATTCCCTACGAAAGTAAACACCCACTCGTTCGTGTCTTCGTCCACTTTTACTGATGCCTGGTAGATGGTCCGGACTTTATCTTCTTTGTCTGAATGCGTGGAGGCGAAACTGGTGAAGTCATGTCTCCCGACCAGCTGTTTGAGCGCCTGCTCAACTTTTTCCCTTGTCATCGGGTAGCGGTGATGGTGGCTGTAGTGTCTCAAAAACGGATCGCGAAACCGGTTGTTATCGACGCGATACGTATATTTTTTCCCTTTGGCCAGGTAGCGTGCATGAAAGGAATCATCGACACGTTCCATGTCCAGAATGGTGATTTCCGACGTCGTTCCAGAATTCATGCCTGTCATTAATCCCACCGGATCTATGTCGAAAGGGAAATCAAAGTGAATGATCTGTCCTCTAGCATGAACGCCGGCATCTGTCCGACCCGCGCCGTGTACCCGGACGTTTTCTCCTTTAGCGATTTTAGTGAGCACTTTTTCCAGATCCCCCTGGACCGTTCGCTCGTCCGGCTGTATCTGGTAGCCGGAAAAGTGGGTGCCGTCGTATATGATTTTTGCCTTGTACCTCAAACCCGTCATCGTTATCTTCCTTTTCTGTTAGCTAAAGATGCTTTTAATGTATGTAGAGTATGTTCTTTTAGATAGGTGGGATTCGGCTGAAGCCGAATCCAGACCTTATTAGACCTTATTGAGCTTAATCGAGCTGATTATTCTTTGGGCACGTCCAATGAGTGCATCATTAGCATCACTCAGGCTGTTTGTGGCCTGGGTACGCTGAATGAGAGCATCATTGGCATTGCTCAAATCTCTTTCTATCTGAGTACGTTCATTGAGGGTCTCATTGGCATTACTCAAATCTCTTTCTGCCTGAGCACGCGCAATGTGATCATCATTGGCATCACTCAGGCTGTTTGTGGCCTGGGTACGCTGAATGAGAGCATCATTGGCATTGCTCAAATCTCTTTCTATCTGAGTACGTCCATTGAGGGGCTCATTGGCATCGCTCAAATCGCTTTCTGCCTGAGCACGCGCAATGTGATCATCATTGGCATCACTCAGACCAATTCTCTTCTGAGTACGTCCAATGAACGCAGCGTAGGCATCACTCAAGATGAATGATTAGGCGAGCACGCCTAATCAAGACATTATGCTAAACGCTAAGCGCCAAACAAGCCCTTCATCATGCTGATACTCGTCAAAAGACGAGTATCTCCCTTCCAATATAACGGAAAAAGGATAAAGATTCTCATCTTTATCCTTTCATTTATGTTCTTAATACAAATAATACAACGGAAAGTACAGCAAAAGCAATCATTACTGTTGTATCCCGGCCTTCCCAGGCCAGTTTACGGAATTTCGTCCGTCCTTCGCCGCCTTTGTAGCCTCGGGCTTCCATAGCGGTAGCGAGTTCTTCAGCACGGTTAAAGGAACTGACGAACAGCGGGATCAGCAGTGGAACGATTGATTTCATCTGTTCATAAATGTTACCTTCACCGAAATCGATCCCTCGGGCACGCTGGGCGTTCATGATCTTCTCGGTCTCATCCATCAACGTCGGGACAAATCGCAGAGCGATCGACAGCATCAGTGCGATTTCATGCACCGGTACTTTGACGGCTGCAAACGGACGCAGCAGGAATTCTATCGCATCTGTCAGAGACAGCGGCATCGTCGTCAGTGTCAGGATCGTCGACATGAAAATGATGAGGACGAAACGGAAGAAGATGAAGACCCCGTTCAGCACACCTTCCTGCGAGATAACGACCGGTCCGAATCGGAACCAGATCGTCTGTCCGCTCGTAAACAGGATCTGGAGGACGACCGTAAACAGGATCAGCCAGATCAGCGGTTTCACTCCGTTGATAAAGAACTTCGGATTGATCTCAGACAGCTTGACAGCTGTCAGCACAAAAGCGATCAGCACAACATAGGATACCCAGTTGTTCGCCAGAAAGATGATAATAATGAACCAGATAGCGCCTAAAAGTTTCGTCCGCGGATCCAGTCTGTGGATCAGAGAATCGCCGGGAATGTAGCGTCCGAAAATCAGTTTATCCATCATACTGATGCACCCCCTTTAGTCGGGAGCTTCTCGATGATCTGTGCAGCCAGTTCATCCGTCGTCAGAGGCAGTGGATCGAATGTCCACTCGAATTTCTCTTCCAGTTCATGAGCGAATTTTACAGTAGACGGAACACCAAGCTGCATGCTTGCCAGCCAACCGGCTTCTTTGAAGATTTCTCTGGGATGGCCTTCTTTCATGACCGTGCCTTTTTCCAGCACGATCATGTGATCCGCATATTCAGCGACATCATCCATCTGGTGCGTGACCAGTACGATCGTCAGACCTTTGTTTTTATATAAACTGTGGAACATATTCATGACCTCTTTACGTCCCTGCGGATCCAGCCCGGCTGTCGGTTCATCTAAAACCAGCACCTCAGGTTCCAGAGCTAGAACGCCCGCGATCGCGACACGTCTCATCTGGCCTCCAGACAGATCGAAGGGCGAACGTTCCATAAAGGATTCGTCCAGACCGACCAGAGGCAGCAGTTCGCGTGCTTTTTCAAGGCCTTCTTCTTCAGTCATGCCAAAGTTCTTGGGTCCAAAAGCAATGTCTTTGCCGACTGTTTCTTCAAACAGCTGAGCTTCAGGAAACTGAAAAACGATCCCCACTTTTTTGCGCAGCGACTTCAGTCCTTTGTTATCCGATAGATTCGTGATCACACGGTCGCCGATTGTCACCGTGCCTTCAGTCGGTTTCTTCAAGGCATTCAGATGCTGAAGCACCGTTGACTTGCCGCTGCCGGTATGGCCGACGATCGCAGTAAATGACCCGTCCTTGATGGACAGGTCGATGTCATAGATCGCTTTACTTTCAAATGGTGTACCTTTCTGGTAGGTATACCCTACATCTTGGAAACGGATGTCCATAACCAGTCCACCATCCCTTCTTCAGTTAAATAATCGTGCGGGACATCAAGACCCTGCTTTTTCAGCGAAGCTTTCAGACGCTCAGGAAAAGGCAGATCCAGTCCCATCTCGACCAGTTCCTCGCCGTATGAAAAGATCGTTTCGGGTGAGCCTTCCTGGATCATCTGTCCGTCCCTCATCACTAAGATGCGTGTCGCAGCGGCTGCTTCATCGATATCATGCGTGATAGATAAGACAGAGAGGTTCTCTTCTTCTTTTACTTCCTTGACCGTGCGCAGGACTTCTTCACGGCCCTGCGGATCAAGCATACTCGTCGCTTCGTCAAGGATCATGATAGCCGGACGCAAAGCCACGATACCGGCTATGGCCACACGCTGCTTCTGGCCACCGGAAAGACGGGCGGGTTCCCGTTCAGCGAATTCCAGCATATTAACTTTTTCCAGTGCATTCCTGACACGTTCGATCATCTCATCTCGTGGTATACCAAGATTTTCCAGACCGAAGGCCACGTCATCCTGGACCGTCGACCCGACAAACTGGTTATCGGGATTCTGAAAAACCATCCCGACCATTTCACGGATGGACCAGACGTTCTTCTCATTGAGCATCAGGCCGCCGACTTCGACTTCACCGCTGTCCGGTTCGATCAGGCCATTGATGGTTTTTGCCAGCGTGGATTTTCCGGAACCGTTGGGACCAATGATAGCGACCCATTCGCCCCGGTTTACAGAAAAAGAAACATCCTGTAAAGCAGGACGCTGATCTTCATCATCATATTTATAAGTTATATTATCTAAACGTATGATTTCAGTCATGATTTACCTCAACTTTTTTATTCAGTCTCAAGCCTTATTTTTAAGTAGTCATCAAGGTGTCTTGACAGTTACTCAACAGTACAAGATTACCAAAAACACCCTGGCATAACAATAGTAAAACGGCTTGTATCCCTTTACAATTATGAAACTTTTAGATTCAGACAGTCAGAAATTTTATGAATACGTTCGAGTGGTCCTTCTATGTAATGAAACATCGTGCTAATAAAAAAACACTTTACGATATATGGTGTTCCTCCTGAGGATATCCCCAGGAGAAACTGAGCTAGACACTTGGAAAAAACTCTTCCATCATCATAACGCTCATCATACATCCAAAAGTGGTTTTGGTTATAGTCTATTAAACTCTAATTATTCAGCGTCTTCATCGCTTGAAACTGCTGTTTTTTCTACTAATTCCAAAACAGCCATTGGAGCACCGTCACCACGACGAGGTCCCATTTTCAAGACACGAGTGTATCCTCCATTGCGTTCTGCAAAACGAGGAGCAATGTCGTTAAATAATTTTTGTAATACCGTTTGTACTACGATTTCGTCTTCAGTTTCTGATACAGTTGCCAGTTCGTTACGTACAAAAGCAGCAGCTTGACGACGAGCGTGTAAATCTCCACGTTTACCTAATGTGATCATTTTGTCTGCAATTGAAGAAACTTCTTTTGCACGAGTCACAGTTGTAATAATACGTTCGTTGATCAACAAATCAGATGTTAAATCACGAAGCATTGCTTTACGTTGAGAACTGACACGTCCTAATTTACGATAAGCCATTGGTCGAAATCCTCCCTTAACTACAAATTATTCTTCTTCGCGTAAGCCTAGATCCAGCTCGCCAAGTTTTAGTTTTACTTCTTCCAGTGATTTACGTCCTAAGTTGCGGACCTTCATCATTTCTGGTTCTGTTTTATTCGTTAATTCCTGAACAGTGTTTATTCCGGCACGTTTCAAGCAGTTATAAGAGCGCACAGACAGATCCAGCTCTTCGATTGTCATCTCAAGCATTTTTTCCATTTGTGTTTCTTCTTTTTCGACCATTATCTCTGCTTCACGCGCTTCTTCTGTCAGGTTAACAAAAATGTTCAAGTGTTCAGTCATGATTTTTGCAGCAAGACTGACACCGTCTTCTGGAGAAATCGATCCGTCTGTCCAGACGTCAAGCGTTAACTTGTCATATTGTTCTTTTTCTCCAACACGTGTATTTTCGACGTGGTAGTTTACTCGGCTGACCGGGGTATATATCGAATCAACCGGCATTACACCAATCGGCATATCATCGTGTTTGTTGTGTTCAGCACGTACATAACCTCTGCCTTTTTGCGCTTCCATGCGAGCATGTAAGTGTCCGCCTTCAGAGACTGTACAAATATATAAATCAGGGTTCATTATCTCAACATCACTGTCAAAGATAATATCTGCCGCTGTAACAGTAGCTGGCCCTTCAATATCGATCTCAATGGTTTTTGTTTCTTCAGAATACAATTTAAGTGCGAGCTTTTTCAAGTTTAAAATGATGGCAGTGACGTCTTCAACCACACCATCAATCGCAGTGAATTCATGCAGAACACCATCGATCTGTAAAGTTGTGACGGCAGCACCTGGCAAAGATGACAAAAGAATTCGACGCAGGGAATTTCCTAAAGTTGTCCCGTAACCACGTTCAAGCGGTTCGACGACAAACTTACCGAATTTTCCATCTTCACTGATCTCAACTGTTTCTATTACCGGCTTTTCAATTTCGATCATATAATCCGTTTACCCCTTTCAAAACGTTAATCCACGCTATCCCAAAAACGATCTCGTTAATAGTAACTATTATACGCGACGACGTTTTGGAGGACGGCAACCGTTATGTGGTACCGGTGTTACGTCACGAATTGCAGTGACTTCTAATCCTGTAGCCTGTAGTGAACGGATCGCAGCTTCACGACCAGATCCAGGTCCTTTAACAGAAACCTCGACAGTCTTCATACCGTTTTCCATTCCGCCTTTTGCAGCAGCTTCAGCAGCCATTTGAGCAGCAAAAGGAGTTGATTTACGAGATCCTCTGAAACCTAGTGAGCCTGCAGAAGACCAGGAAATCGCATTCCCGTGTGCGTCTGTTATCATTACGATTGTATTGTTGAATGTTGAACGGATATGTGCTACTCCATGTTCAATATTCTTTTTCACTCTACGTTTACGATTACGAGCGGGTCTTTTTACTTTAGCCATTCGAAGATTGACCTCCTAACTTTAGGTAATTATTTTTTCTTGCCGGCAATAGCGACTGCTTTGCCTTTACGCGTACGCGCGTTGTTTTTCGTGTTTTGTCCACGTACTGGTAAACCACGACGGTGACGGATGCCACGGTATGATCCAATTTCGATTAAACGTTTGATGTTCTGACGAACTTCACGACGAAGATCTCCTTCGATTTTACGTTTATCTACTTCAGCACGGACTGCATCTAATTGATCGTTTGTTAATTCACGGACACGAGTTTCTTCTGGAACTCCTGCAGCTGCTAAAATTTCTTGAGCTGTAGTTTTACCGATTCCATAAATATAAGTTAATGAAATGACGATATGTTTGTCACGTGGAATATCTACACCTGCTATACGAGCCATGTCTATGCACCTCCTATTTTAAAAATTAGCCTTGACGTTGTTTGTGTTTAGGATTTTCGCATATAACCATTACACGGCCATTACGACGGATCACTTTACACTTGTCACACATTTTTTTGACTGATGGTCTTACCTTCA
The DNA here is from genome assembly GCF_900112455.1 of Alkalibacterium subtropicum. Classification (GTDB taxonomy): domain Bacteria; phylum Bacillota; class Bacilli; order Lactobacillales; family Carnobacteriaceae_A; genus Alkalibacterium; species Alkalibacterium subtropicum. Next base: position 322,263 of record NZ_FOLT01000002.1, read on the forward strand.
TGAACTTTCCCTCCTTGATTTCTTCGGAGTCCTAAGTTTATTTAAATCGATACGTAATGCGTCCACGTGTTAAATCATATGGAGACATTTCAACCGTTACCTTATCCCCAGGCAGAATCCGGATGTAATTCATACGAATTTTGCCAGAAACGTGTGCTAGAATTTCGTGACCATTTTCAAGTTCTACTTTAAACATTGCGTTTGGTAACGTTTCTAGGACGGTTCCTTCAATCTCTATAACATCGTCTTTTGCCACGCCTGGTTTCCTCCTTTGATATCTCACTTCAGTACGCATGAATAGAGTGATGACCTTAAGCCTCACTTTATTTTATGCTATAATAATCGCTTGGTTTGTTACTTTTTGACGCTCGTACTATTATATCATGCATACATGATCATTGCAAGGATTCATCATAAAACATCGGACTTCTTAGTTTAGTATGTCCACAATGTCCTGGAAAACTTGTTTCGGACTTTGTTCCCCGTCGATTTCTCGAACGAGACCTAAATCACTGTAGTGTTTGGCAAGTTTTTCCGTTTGCTCTTCATTCACGTTGATACGAGTCTCAACCGTTTCCGGTTTGTCATCTTCTCTTTGATAGAAATCATGTGAGCCGCACTTATCGCAGGTGCCTTCCACTTTAGGTGGAGAATACACTTTATGATAGGTCGCACCACAATTCGAGCACATGAATCTTCCGGTCAAACGTTCCATCAGAATATCTTTCGGTACTTTGATGTACAGCACGTGATCCAGTCTTCTGTTTGTAGAAGCCAGAGCCTGCTGAAGTGCTTGAGCCTGATTCAATGTACGCGGATAACCATCAAGTAAAAAACCTCTTTTTGCATCATCCTGCTGAAGACGTTCCTTAACTATTCCGTTTGTTACATCGTCAGGAACCAGTTCGCCTTCATCCATATACTGTTTCGCTTTTAAGCCAAGAGCGGTTTTGTTTTTCATCGCTGCACGGAACATATCTCCGGTCGAGATATGCGGAATATTGTATCTTTCCGAAATACGTGAAGCCTGCGTCCCTTTTCCTGCCCCGGGAAGACCTAATAGGATCAAATTCATCATGCTTCCTCCTTAATTCCTTCACTTACTTCATCAGCATAAATGGAAAAAAGATCGATTTACCCACGTCTGTCATAGTGACATCCGGGCAAATCGTCTTAATTCAATTTTTAAAAGTCGCTTATGAGCGCTGAATGAAGCCTTGGTAACTCTTCTTGCTCAGCAATCCTTCCAGTTGTCGCATAGAGTCAAGCGCCACACCAACTACGATGAGTAAGCTTGTACCACCCAATGCTAGAGAACCTGGCAGATTGTATAAAGCAGAAGCTATAATCGGAAGCAATGAAATGGTTCCTAAATAAATGGCTCCCACTGTACTTAAACGAATAAGCATGTAACCAATATATTCTTCGGTGGCCCGTCCCGGACGAATGCTTGGAATGTAGCCGTTTTGTTTCTGTAAATTCTCCGCAGCCTTTTCAGGATTGACCTGAATGAATGCGTAGAAATACGTGAACAAGACGATCAGTACTGTATAAAGCACAGCACCCATAGGTTCCTGAAGGTTGAACACACTGTTCAATACCTGGTACCAGCTTTCATTCTGATTACCCTGGGCAAAATAGCCGAGGATGATCTGCGGAGTCATAAGGAACGAACTAGCGAAAATAACTGGAATAACGCCAGCCGAGTTCACTTTTAATGGTAAAACAGCACTGTCTTTCGTTGTGCTGGCACGTTTAGAGTAGCGAACAGGGATATTACGTTTAGCGTTTTCGACATAAGTGACAAGTAGTACAAGTAAAATAAACACAATGATTATGGTGATTGCCAGAGCCCATGCACTGACGATTTCATCGCCCGCATTTCTGATCTGTGTGTTATAAAACTGTCCAATGTCCTGAGGAAAACGTGCGATGATACCGGAGAAGATGATGAATGATACGCCGTTCCCAAAACCGTGAACAGTGATCATTTCACCCAGCCACATGACAAGCATTGTCCCTGCTGTCAGTATGATCGCAATCGTAATATATGTTGCCGGTCCGGGATTACGGACCAGTCCTAAACCTGTTAATGCGTTGAATCCATAAGAAATACCGATAGCCTGGAAAAATGCTAAGAAAATCGTTAAATAGCGTGTGGCCTGATTCAACTTGCGTCGCCCGACTTCGCCCTGGTCTGCCCATTCCTTGAATTTAGGAATGACATCCATCTGCAAAAGCTGAATGACGATAGAAGCCGTAATGTAAGGTGAAACACCTAAAGCAAAGACTGAATAACTGCTCAGGGCCCCACCACCAAACGTATCTAATAAATTGAATAATCCAGAACTGGACAGATCACCCAGAGAGTCCGCGTTGACGCCAGGCACAGTTAAATGTGTACCCAGACGGAAAACGATCAGGATCCCAAGAGTGAACAGCACACGACTACGCACATCTTTTTCTTTGATCACACCTTTAATCAGCTCGATCATCCTTAGATCACCTCTACTGATCCACCGGCAGCTTCGATCGCTTCTTTAGCTGCTGAAGAAAACTTGTTAGCTTTCACAGTAAGTTTGTGATCGATGTTTCCTTTCGCCAAAACCTTAACACCGGATTTTTTGTTTTTAATTACTCCTGCTTTGACAAGTACGTCTGGAGTAACTTCTGTACCTTCTTCAAATCGGTTTAGTGTGTCTAAATTGACAATGTCGAATTCTTTACGGTTGTAGTTTGTAAATCCACGTTTTGGTAAAGTTTGGAATAATGGTGTTTGTCCACCTTCAAAACCTAAACGTGTTCCACCACCCGAACGCGCTTTTTGTCCTTTTTGTCCACGACCGGATGTTTTTCCGTTACCAGAAGAAGATCCACGGCCTACACGGTTACGTGATTTACGTGACCCTTCTGCGGGTTTTAATTCATGAAGTTTCATAAATCTTGGCACCTCCTTTAGTTAGACTCTTTGCTCATTAGACTTCTTTAACGTCTACTAAATGAGCGATGTGTTTAATTGCTCCTCGGACTGCTTCATTATCAGGTCTCACAACTGAAGAGTTGGTTTTTCTAAGACCTAATGATTTAACTACTTGATGTTGTTTTTGAGGACGACCAATTAAACTGCGTTTTAATGTTATTTCCAAGTTTGCCATTGTGTCATCTCTCCTTATCCAAGTAATTCTTCTACAGATTTTCCGCGAAGTTTTGCTACGTCTTCTGCACGTTTCAATTGACTGATTCCGTCGATCGTTGCACGGATCATGTTGATCGGCGAACTAGATCCGACAGATTTAGAAGAAACGTCTTGTACGCCGGCTAATTCTAAAATCGCACGTACTGGACCACCAGCAGAAACTCCAGAACCGGCTGTAGCTGGTTTCAAGATGATGTTGCCGCCACCGTGACGTCCGATCACTCGATGTGGCAGTGTTGTACCAACGATCGGTACTTCTACTAAATTGGTTTTAGCAGCTTCGATCGCTTTACGGATCGCTTCTGGCACTTCTTGTGCTTTACCTGTACCAAAACCAACGTGTCCGTTTCTGTCTCCTACTACGACTAGAGCAGCAAAACGTAAACGACGTCCACCTTTAACAACTTTAGTTACACGGTTGATTTCAACTACGCGATCTTCAATATCTAATTTAGATGCATCAATATGAGTTGTCATATACTGTTATTCCTCCTTTTCTTTAGAATGATAGTCCGTTTTCACGAGCTGCGTCTGCTAATGCTTTGACACGTCCGTGGTATTGATATCCGCCACGGTCAAAAACAACGACTGAAATGTCTTTGTTTTTAGCGCGTTCAGCAATCAATGTTCCTACTGCAGCAGCTTCTTCAACTTTCGAATCGCCTGAAACGTCAGTATCTAAGGAAGATGCACTTGCGAGCGTTACACCCTCTACATCATCAATTAATTGAGCGTAGATGTTTGTGTTCGAACGGAACACACTCAAACGCGGGCGCTCAGCAGTACCAGAAAGATTTCTGCGGATGCGTTTATGTCTTTTTTTACGTAATTTGTTTTTATCTGGTTTTGTAATCACAATTGTCACCTCTTTATTCAAAATTCTCATATTTATGAGATAGTCAGGTCATCTGACAAAAGGAAAGCAGAACGTTATAACAGAGCGTCATAGAGTTCTCTTTCATTTTATTATTTACCTGTTTTACCTTCTTTACGACGTACGTTTTCGCCTCTATAGCGAATCCCTTTACCTTTGTAAGGCTCTGGTGGGCGTACGGCACGAATGTTAGCAGCTAATGCGCCAACCTTTTCTTTGCTTGCACCTTTAATAGAAACAACCGTGTTAGATGGCACTTCAACTGTTAATCCTTCAACTTCTTCGAATTCGACTGGGTGTGATAGTCCGACGTTTACGACTAATTTGTTACCTTGTTTCTGTGCACGGTAACCAACACCATTCAATTCTAGAACTTTTTCAAAACCGACAGTAACACCTTCGACCATGTTGTTCACAATAGCACGAGTTGTTCCGTGGATCGTACGACTAGATTTTGTTTCATCAGGTCGTTCAAATGTCATTTGATTATCTTCAACTTTAACATCAATAACAGGGCTGATTTCACGGCTCAATTCTCCGTTTTTCCCTTTAACTGTAATCACGTTTCCGTCGATGTTCACTTCCACACCTTCAGGAATCGTGATCGGCATTTTTCCGATACGGCTCAAAGTCCGGCACCTCCTTCATCTCTCTCAGCTTATTACCAAACGTACGCGAGGACTTCTCCTCCGATATTTTTAGCACGAGCTGTTTTGTCTGTTACAACACCTTCGGATGTAGAAACTAGAGCGATACCTAGTCCGTTCAACACTTTAGGCATTTCTTCTGCGTTAACGTAAACACGTAAACCTGGTTTTGAAATACGTTTCAAACCGGTGATAACACGTTCGTTGTTTTGACCATATTTCAAGAACACGCGGACGATGCCTTGTTTGTCATCTTCCACAAATTCAACATCCTTGATGAAACCTTCTGATTTCAGGATATCGGCCATACCTTTTTTCAAGTTAGAAGCAGGGATCTCAACTTTCGTATGACGTGCGTTATTAGCGTTACGGATACGAGTTAAGAAATCTGCGATAGGATCTGTCATGACCATTCGTTGTAGCCTCCTTTACGGCAAGTTTTCGTTTTGTTTACCAGCTTGCTTTTTTCAAGCCAGGAATTTCACCTTTATAAGCTAGCTCACGCAAGCAAATACGGCATAATCTGAATTTTTGGTATACAGCATGTGGGCGTCCACAACGTTCACAGCGGGTATACTCACGTGTCGAAAACTTGGCTGGTTTTTTGTTTTTAGCAATCATTGATTTTTTAGCCATTTTTACAATTACCCTCCTAATAGGTAGTTTAGGTTATTTCTGGAACGGCATTCCCATTTGTCCAAGTAATTCACGTGCTTCTTCGTCAGTGTTAGCTGATGTAACAATAACAATGTCCATACCGCGGACTTTGTCTACATCATCGTAATTAACTTCAGGGAAAATCAGCTGCTCTTTAACACCTAGCGTGTAGTTTCCACGTCCGTCAAAAGCGTTTTTGCTTACTCCACGGAAATCACGTACACGAGGTAATGAAACAGTCACTAATTTATCCAAGAAGTCATACATGCGATCGCCACGGAGAGTTACTTTCGTACCGATTGGCATACCTTCACGTAAACGGAATGCAGCGATAGATTTCTTCGCACGTGTGATAACTGGTTTTTGTCCAGAAATAAGTGTTAATTCTTCTACTGCTTTATCTAAGTTCTTAGTGTTTGAAACAGCTTCACCCACACCCATGTTGATAACGATCTTTTCAACTTTTGGTGCTTCCATGACTGAGCTGTATTCGAATTTCTCAACCAATGATGGTCGTACATCACTGTTATATTTTTCTTTAAGGCGTGTCATAAATGAATGCCCTCCTTCCCTACTTTAGATTAAAGTGCTTCGCCAGATTTTTTAGCGTAGCGAACTTTTTTACCTTCTTCAACTTTATAACCTACTCGAGTAGATTCATTTGTTTTCGGATCGATCAATTGAACATTAGATACGTGAATTGGTGCTTCTTTCTCAACAATTCCGCCTTCTTGTCCCATACCTGTAGGACGGGTATGTTTTTTCATGATATTGAGTCCTTCAACAATAACTTTGTTCTGTTTAGGCATAGCAGCTAATATCGTGCCTTCTTTGCCTTTATCTTTACCTGCGATTACTTTGACTTTGTCTCCAGTTTTTACAAACATTCTCTAGCGCACCTCCTTATGACGTTTATCGGAATTATAGAACTTCCGGAGCTAACGAAACAATTCTCATAAAGTCATTCTCACGTAATTCACGAGCAACTGGTCCGAAGATACGTGTTCCACGTGGTGCTTTGTCTTCACGAATAATTACACAAGCATTTTCATCGAATTTAATATAAGAACCATCTGGACGTCTAGCGCCAGATTTTGTACGAACGATTACTGCACGAGCAACGTCCCCTTTTTTAACAACGCCGCCTGGTGTAGCATGTTTTACAGTAACAACTACTTCATCACCAATGTTGGCAGTTTTGGCTCCTGATCCACCTAAAACTTTAATGACAAGCACTTCACGTGCCCCAGAGTTGTCAGCGACTTTCATACGACTTTCTGTTTGAATCACGTTAGGATCCTCCTTTCAAACTCACGATAAAGTTTACTTCATCGTTGTGTAGCTCCCGGTTCCCCGGATGTTAGATTATAAAACTACTGATTCTTCAACCACTTCTAATAAACGGAAACGTTTATCTTTAGATAATGGTCGAGTTTCCATGATTTTAACAATGTCACCAGTTTTAGCAGTATTGTTTTCATCATGTGCTTTAAATTTAGTTGAGTATTTAATACGTTTTTTGTATTTAGGGTGCTGTTTCTGCGTAGCGATCTCAACAACGATGGTTTTATCCATTTTGTCTGAAGTCACTCTGCCCTGATATACTTTACGTTCATTACGTTCAGCCATTTTCTAGCCTCCTTTGAATAAGCTATTACACTATCTAGTTACTATGCCATTTCAGCTTGGCGCAAAACAGTTTTAACACGCGCGATGTTTTTACGTACCTCACCGATACGAGCGGTGTTTTCTAATTGTCCAGTAGCTAATTGAAAGCGTAAGTTAAATAGCTCTTCTTTGAATTCTGCTTCTTTTTCAATCAATTCAGTAGTGGATAAGCTTTTTAATTCATTAGCCTTCATTTGAGTCACCACTTTCTTCACGAGTTACTACTCTAGTTCTAACCGGTAGTTTGTGTGAAGCTAAACGCAAGGCTTCGCGAGCGACTTCTTCAGATACGCCGCCGATTTCAAACATGATCTTACCACGTTTGACAGGGGCTACCCAGCTCTCAGGAGCTCCTTTACCAGAACCCATACGAACACCAATTGCTTTAGCTGACACTGGTTTGTGAGGGAAAATTTTGATCCATACTTTCCCACCACGTTTCATATAACGAGTCATCGCTATACGAGCTGATTCGATTTGTCTGCTTGTGATCCATACAGAGTCAATTGCCTGCAATCCGTATTGACCGTAAGCTATTTCTTTGCCGCCTTTTGCTTCTCCACGCATTTTACCACGGAATTCGCGACGGTGTTTTACACGTTTTGGTACTAACATTGATTATTTCCCTCCTTTCTTATCTTCCTTAACTTCAGGAAGAACTTCTCCTTTGTAGATCCATACTTTAACTCCGATTTTACCGTAAGTTGTATCGGCTTCTTCGTTAGCGTAATCGATATCGGCACGGATGGTGTGCAAAGGAACTGATCCTTCAGCAAAGCTTTCGCTGCGGGCAATATCTGCACCGTTTAGACGTCCGGCTACCATTGTACGTACACCTTTAGCACCTGAACGCATTGTGCGCTGGATCGCTTGTTTTTGTGCACGACGGAATGAAATACGGTTTTCTAACTGCTCAGCAATACTCTTTGCCACTAATGTAGCATCCATATCTGGACGTTTGATCTCGACGATGTTCACGTGAACTCGCTTGCCAGTTAAGTTGTTTAATCCGTTTCTTAAAGCATCAACCTCTGATCCACCTTTACCAATGACCATTCCTGGTTTAGCAGTGTGAATAGACACGTTGATTCTGTTTGCTGCACGTTCGATTTCTACACGAGAAACAGAGGCATCACTTAGTTTTTCAGCAATGTACTCACGAACAGCAAGGTCTTCATGTAATTTATCTGCAAAATCTTTTTCTGCGTACCATTTAGCGTCCCAATCTTGGATGACACCGACACGCATACCATGAGGATTTACTTTTTGTCCCACTGATTACCCCTCCTTCTTCTCTGATACCACGACTGTGATGTGGCTTGTTCGTTTGTTTATACGTGAAGCTGCACCTTTCGCACGAGGACGGAACCTTTTTAAGGTTGCTCCTTCATTTACATAGGCTTCGCTTACGACTAATTCTTCGATATCCATATCGTAATTGTGTTCAGCATTTGCAATTGCTGACATCAAAACTTTTTCTACCGCTTCTGCTGCTCCTCTGTTAGTGAAGCGAAGGATAGAAATAGCTTCTGCAGCACTTTTCCCTCTGATGGTATCGACGACCAAACGTGTTTTACGTGGTGCGATGCGAACCATGCGAGCAGTTGCTTTTGCTGCTGTTACTGTTTCTGCCATGAATGTATCCTCCCTTCGCTATTAACGTTTCGTAGTGCGGTCGTCTTTTCCGTGTCCGCGATACGTTCTTGTTGGTGCAAATTCACCTAGTTTGTGTCCGACCATGTCTTCTTGAACATAGACTGGCACATGCTTTCTTCCATCATATACGGCAATGGTATAACCTACAAAGTTCGGAAAGATAGTTGAACGACGTGACCATGTTTTGATTACACGTTTGTTGTTGTCATCCATTTCGCGAACTTTTTTCATCAAGTGATCGTCGACGAAAGGTCCTTTTTTCAAACTACGGCTCATGTATTGCCCTCCTCTTCGGGTTTGCCCCGTATTATTTCTCTTTACTCTTTAAGTGTTATGCTTATTTTTTCTTAGTTTTACGACGACGTACGATAAGCTTATCTGAACGATTCTTACCTTTACGGGTTTTCTTACCAAGAGTTGGTTTACCCCATGGTGACATTGGGCTTGGGCGGCCGATTGGGGCTCTACCTTCACCACCACCGTGTGGGTGATCGTTAGGGTTCATTACAGAACCACGTACTGTTGGGCGTTTGCCCTTCCAGCGGTTACGTCCGGCTTTACCGATGTTGATCAGTTCGTGCTGTTCGTTACCTACAGAACCGATAGTTGCACGGCAGCTTGACAGGATCAGACGTGTTTCGCCTGAGCTCAAGCGGACAAGTGCGTATTTGCCTTCTTTACCTAATACTTGAGCTGAAGTACCAGCTGAACGAACTAATTGTCCGCCTTTGCCAGGTTTCATTTCAATGTTGTGTACGAACGTACCAACAGGGATATTAGTCAGTGGTAAGGCGTTACCTACTTTGATATCAACTTCAGGGCCTGAGTAGATGCTTGAACCTACTTCGATTCCTTTTGGAGATAAAATGTAAGTTTTTGTTCCATCTTCATATTGTACCAATGAGATATTTGCGGAACGGTTTGGATCATATTCAACAGTTTTGACAATACCGCGAACGCCGTCTTTTTGACGTTTGAAGTCGATCACACGATATTTGTGCTTGTGGCCTCCGCCTTGATGACGGACAGTGATTTTACCAGCATTGTTACGTCCGGCACGTTTAGGGTTTGGTCTCAGCAAGCTCTTTTCTGGCTTGTTGGTTGTGATTTCAGCGAAATCAGACCCTGTCATGTTACGACGTCCATTTGTGGTAGCTTTGTATGTCTTAATTGCCACGTGATTCCCCTCCTTGTTAAACTAGTTTTCATGAATCATATTTTAAACGTATGCTTATTCTTCGTCTCCGAACAATGCAATATCATTTGAATCAGCTGAAAGTGTCACGATCGCTTTTTTGCGTTTCTTCGTGTGACCTTCATAACGACCCATACGCTTTGGTTTAGGCGCTGTATTGATGACATTGACCTTGTCGACTTTTACATCGAATAGTTCTTCGACAGACTTTTTGATATGCGTTTTCTTAGCGCGAACATTCACTTCGAATGTGTACTTTTTGTCATCCATAGCATACATAGAAGCTTCGGTAATGATCGGGCGTAAAATGACGTCTCGTGCATCCATTATTGAAGAGCCTCCTCTACTTTGTCCAGAGCAGCCTTCGTCAAGATGAGTGTGTCATGTGCAACAACGTCTAGCACGGATACATTATTAGGAGCTACGACTTTAACTCCTGGAATATTACGTGCAGACAGTTTTGCAAATTCATTGTCATCTTCTAAAACAACTAATGCTTTTTTACTTGCATCGATGTTGTTAAGCACAGCTCTGAATTCTTTAGTTTTTGGTGCGTCGAAGCTTAAACCATCTAATACGATGATGTCCTCGCTTGCTGCTTTTGCAGACAAGACAGATTTGATTGCTAAACGACGTACTTTTCTTGGTAATTTGTATGAGTATGAACGTGGTGTCGGTCCGAAGACTGTTCCACCTCCACGCCATTGTGGTGAACGGATAGAACCTTGACGCGCACGTCCAGTTCCCTTTTGACGCCATGGTTTGCGTCCTCCGCCGCGTACTGCACTACGGTTTTTTACTGCATGTGTTCCTTGTCTTAATGACGCACGCTGCATTGTGATGGCATCAAAAACAACAGCTTCATTTGGTTCGATCCCAAAAATCGCATCGTTCAATGTTACATCACCATTTTGCGTTCCGTCTTGTTTAAATAACGTTACAGTTGGCATTCTGCTAGTCCTCCCTTCCTACTCTATTACTTGTTGATTTTTTCTGCAGTTCGTATTTGGATAAGTGATTTTTTGGCACCTGGTACATTACCTTTGATCAACAATACGTTACGGTCTGTATCGACACGAACGATTTCAAGGTTTTGTACAGTGACTTGATCTCCACCCATACGGCCAGCTAATTTTTTGCCTTTGAATACGCGTCCAGGATGAGTAGCCATACCCATTGAACCAGGACGACGGTGATAACGAGATCCGTGAGTTTCAGGTCCGCGGCTTTGGCCGTGACGTTTGATAACCCCTTGGAATCCTTTACCTTTAGACGTTCCTGTGACATCAACGATGTCGCCTTCTGCAAATGTATCTACTTTAATTTCGTTTCCAACTTCGACGTCCCCTAGCTCAGCATCTCGTAATTCCTTAATGAAGCGCTTAGGAGCCGTGTTAGCTTTTTTAACATGACCTTGTGCTGGTTTGTTAGATAATACTTCGCGTTTATCTTCATACCCTAATTGAACAGCGTTGTAACCATCCGTTTCAGTCGTTTTAACTTGTAATACCACGTTAGGCTGAACTTCGATCACTGTTACAGGTAGTAATTCTCCTGTTTCGCTGAAAATTTGAGTCATTCCAACTTTTCTTCCTAAGATTCCCTTGGTCATGAGTACACCTCCGTTATTATGATTTTTTATTTTCGTTTATTATAGTTTGATTTCAATGTCTACGCCTGACGGTAAGTCAAGTTTAGTTAATGCATCCACAGTTTTCGCTGTTGGGTTTAAAATGTCCACCAGACGTTTGTGTGTACGCATTTCGAATTGTTCGCGTGAATCTTTATATTTATGTGGTGAACGGATCACAGTGAATAATTTACGTTCAGTCGGCAATGGGATTGGACCAGATACGTTTGCCCCAGTTCTCTTTGCTGTTTCCACAATTTTGTCTGCTGATTGATCAAGTACGCGATGTTCGTAAGCTTTCAAACGAATACGAATTTTTTGTTTTGCCATGATTTTCCCTCCTTCGCTTATTTAAGAAATAAACCTAGCTCCACGAAAATTATCCAACCACCCTCCATGGCAATGCACCCGGGTGTGTCGCAACCTCTCGCTTCCTAGCCTCGGCTCCGCGAGTTTCACCGCCTTCTGAATTTCCAGCAAAACCTTGACGGCATGCGTTTTTTCAAAAAAAGAGCGTCACTCACAGACACCTTTACAAGTATACAGACAATAACAAACATAATCAAGCCTTTTTCTTTCTTTTTTAAAATAATTCTACAACTTTTTCTTTCTTAGACTTTCAAAAGCACCTTACTTCTTTTTCACCGGCAAGTGCCGCGTATCCGTACAGAAAATACTCCGTTTCCATTCTTATTTTTCTGTTTCTTCTATATATATTCCTTCCTCCTTACTCACTCTACCTGATATGACTCTTTTCCGTTTTACTACCCTTTAGCATCTTTATTTCACTAAGGACCACGACTGTGTCTTGCTAAATCGTTGAGTTATTTCCAGAATCTATATACAATTAAATTAACCTATACAAAGACTGTCCTGTTATTACACCGGGACATTGGCTAATCAAATTCATTCAAAGGAGGGACTGACATGGCTTTATTTCAGAAAACGCATCTCTCTATCGAAAAGCTGCATAGGCTTATCGATACCGTCGACAGCATCATCATCGGCAAGAAGGACGTCACCCGTCTGACCATTGTCGCTATGCTGGCAGGCGGCCACATCTTATTCGAGGACATACCCGGCGTGGGCAAAACCCTGCTGATCCGTACGATTGCAAAGTGTCTGGATGCTGATTTTGCCCGTATACAGTTTACACCAGATCTGATCCCTTCTGACATCATCGGTTTCTCTGTACCGAATGCCGAGGGGACAGCTTTCAATTTCAGAAAGGGTCCGATCTTCAATCAGCTCTTGTTAGCCGATGAAATTAATCGAACCTCGCCCCGAACTCAGGCAGCGATGCTTGAAGCCATGTCTGAAAAGCAGGTCACCTTAGATGGTGAAACGCATACTCTACCTGAGCCATTTTTTGTTCTTGCCACTCAGAATCCGATCGAATATAAAGGGACCTACCCCCTGCCTGAAGCCCAACTGGATCGCTTTCTCTTCCAGCTGTCGCTGGGTTACCCCGATACAGAGCAGGAAGTTCAGATGCTTGCCGCCCCGGATCAGCAGAAAGCTGTTGAAAAACTTGAACCCGTGATGACCCTGGATGAGTTTCTCACCTTGAAGGAAGTTGCCACTCATGTATACGTCGATGAAAGCCTGCTGCAATATATCGTTTCTCTCGCTTTACTGACCCGAAACCATCCAGCCATCCGCCTGGGCATCAGCCCAAGGGGCAACCAGTTTGCTCTGGCATCGGCCCGGGCACATGCCCTGCTGGCAGGCAGGGATTACGTCATCCCTCAAGATATCTTAGATATATTGAAGCCTCTCTACCGTCACCGCCTGTTATTTGAAAACCATCTCAGTAAAGAGGAAATCGATGCGTTCATCGATCAGCTGACCAGGGAACTGGTCATTCCCAAACAAGGCAGGCAAAAGAGATGAACAAACGACACAAGTATTTTCGCCTTTTATCGATCTTATCCCTCTATAGCCTGATCGTTCTCTACACCCTGGTTTTTCCAACGACCGCTTCCTGGTTTATTTTCTATGCCTTCACTCTTTGGCTCGTCGTCTCCTTTCTTTCGACTCGCCAATCCTATCATTTGACCCGGACCACTAAAAAGAAAAGAGATGACAATACTTACACCTTCACCTTTATCATTGAAAATAAACGCCGTCAGCCATTCCTGTTATCTTCCATAGACATCACCTTGGTATTCAACGATATCCGTCGGCCTTCTTCCACAGCCGTCTTCTTTTCCAGAAAAATAAAAAGTCAGTTTCAGTCCCTCTCACTACCCAGAGGGCATCATGAAACTTTGACACTGGATATCGTGGGAACCGGGTTGTTCGGCGTATGGAGAAAGCATTCAACGCTTGTCGTCCCCATAAACATCGATGTCTATCCGGATCTTTTAAAGAAATCCGAACGCCAGCGACTTATGCATCATTTAACACCCTATCTGACAGAAACAGCGCATTCACTGCATCACGACTACTATATGACGGATATCCGTTCCTTCCAGAACCGTGATACGCTCGCGGGCATCGACTGGAAAACCAGTCTCAAGCGGGGACAGTGGATGGTGAAAGAATACGAGAAGGAAGAAGAAACCCCTGTTGATCTGTGTTTTTTAGGTTTCGACACCGAAAGTTTCGAAACATTACTCAGCGTTGGTTACAGCCTTTTAAAAGAAATGAAAGAAAGTCAGGATGTGAACCTCTTTCTGGTGGGTGAATTCAGCAATACCCTGACTGCAGTCCAGGATGAAGCCGGCTTTCTGACAATCGAACCGACCCAACATACCCAGCAGCTCATCCAATTGTCGCAGCGCACACTGAATACGCCCTCCAAAAAAATCATCATCAAATCAAGTCTCATCCATGTTCCTGACCTTCCTTCCGAAACAGCCCTATACATCGACGAAGAAGCCGTGCTTATGATAAAAGGAGGCGAGACTGATGAAGATGACCTGGGACAGAGCCCTGTACATCCGTTATAGCCTGATCGCCGTTTTTTACAGTTTGATGCTGCTGCCTATACTGAATCTGCTGATGACGATCAATGCCCTTGCCGGCAGATACATCCTCTTCTTATTTTTCGTCCTTACAGTCCTGTCTTCAGTCTTTATAAAAAAGGTATGGCTCTATCTCCTTATACAGACTGGTCTGTTTTTTGTATTCATCTATTCTCTCTTCCCCCCCACAACTGATCGTGTTCTTTTAAGCGAATGGCTGCCGGAAAAGTGGGAACTTGGCGTCAGGCAGTGGCAGACGCTTCTGGCAGCCAACTTGACTGAGGTGCCAGCACTCCTTTTGATGACTGGACTCTTTTTTCTGATTTCTGCCCTGACGTTCCTGCTTTTCCATTTCAACTTGCCGCTGCCCGCTTTTTTTACCGGTCTTGTCTATTTACTGACGCTTCATACCTTTACGTCCCGGAATATCCTGCCCTATCTGATTTTACTCGTCGGTAGTGCTTTTTCACTGGTGGCCATATCACAAATAGATATAGCTTCGCACTGGCAGACAGTCTCTAACACGCTTCTGTTTACCTTTGCTTCGCTCCTGGTATTGATCGGTTTGTCCTACTTTAGTCTTGATCAGCTAAAATCAAGCCAGGAATGGGTCGAAACGAAATCCAACGCTTATCAGAAAGAACTGGATCAACGCGGTTTTTTCGACTGGATCAATAATAATGCAATGGGACTTGGTTTTCGACGTACGGGCATGGGGATCCGTACAGACAAACTTGGGGGACGACTGCATCAGGACTTTTCGCCTGTTTTCCGCGCGTTCACTCAACGTCCAAATTACTGGAAAGTGATGCATCGGACGACCTATAACGGTTTTGGCTGGGACAGCGAAGCAGCGGATACTCAAAAGACCGTCACCTTCCCTTATACCGCCTGGGAAAATGGCAGCCTGACTGCAGCCCAGCGACAGAATATGCCCGAACGGGAAGACATTTCTTCCATAAGACTGGAATGGATCGATGACCTGTCCTATCTTGCCTACACTTATGGCTGGCTTGAACTCGATTATGACTCAGCATCAGAAGATGAGTTTACAGTAAGACTAGATGACAAAAATGACTACTTTACTGTTCAAAATGAAGAAGGTGTCTCCGGTGACTATCTCCTACGATACGACAGAAGCTTTCCTACCCGGTTCGATGAGAAAGCTCTCCGTGAGGATGACGGCTGGCGGGAGGAACTGGCGGCCACCTATAAAGAATTATCGTCTGAGGATGAATCTGTCCAGGCAATGGAAAACAACGAAATCATAGCTTACTGGTTCGAAGACGAACTGCAGCTTCCTCCCTCCCTGCCATCGCGCGTGTATGATCTGGCGGAGGAAATAACTGCCGGCCTCAATTCTGAATATGAGATCGTCCGCGCAGTCGAAACGTATCTCAAAGAAGACGGGGGTTACCGCTATAGTCTGCTCGATGTGGAGAGGACGCCTGAAGACGGGGATTACGTGGATCACTTTTTATTTGAATCTCAGGTCGGCTATTGCGACAACTTTTCCACATCAATGACTGTGATGCTGCGTTCACTCGGCATACCCGCGCGCTGGACGAAAGGATTCACCCCCGGATCCCTCATTGAAACTGACAATGATGCCCCTTACTTTTTAGTAGACAACAGCAATGCCCACTCCTGGCCGGAAGTCTTTTTTCCGAGTTACGGCTGGGTCCCTTTTGAACCCAGTCCATCTTTTGCAAATCCAGTGACTAACCAGGAAGACGTGGCAAGCATCAGAGGGGAAACCTATTCATTCGACGATGACGCAGATATACTCGTAATCGACGATACAGATACCGCCCCCTCGAATACAGACGACCCGAACGGAGATGGCTCAGATGGAGCATCGACGGAGTCAGAAGCAGAATCGGATAACAGGGAATCTGAAGAGACCGCTTCTTCCGCGGATCAGTCATTGACTGAGGGATGGTCAGCTATATTATATCCGGCACTTCTGTTTATTGGCATTTCGGGCAGTGTGATTGCCGTCTTCAGATGGCACCTGCTGCTCTGGCTGCCGAGATTGTTGATCAGGACAAACACGCTTTCCCTCAAACAGGCTTCACAGCTCATTCTTCGACTGTATTACTTGAAACACAAGCCTGAACCTGGTCAAACTGTTCAAATGTATATGAATGACTGGAAACCTTTTGCCTCCAGTCATAAACAGACACTTGACGATTTCAGCCAACTGGCCGACCGGGCTTTTTATGGCCCCGTAAACTCCCAGCAGCAATTTACAGATAACGAACGAAAAGTGCTTGTGAACTTGTTGAATATTTACCCGTCACTTCCCAACGTGGATGTCAAAGTTTCTCATCAAATATGAGCGGACACCAGCTGACTGCGTTAAAGAATGAATGTGGAACAAAATGATCGCGCTCTTCTCCTGCAAACTTCAGGAAGTAGCTCCAATATCTGTTTAGTGACCAGTTCAGACAACAATTCTCCAGGAAGTGGTTGCAATACGATGCAGTCGATCATCAGTCTATTTCTAGCATAAGATTTTAAAAGGAAACATACTAAGAAAAGTATGTTTCCTTTTAAAATCTTTCCATAAAACAGCCCCTGACTTTAATGCGAACTCAGCAGACTTCTGAGACTGATCCCTTTGCACTTCATTCCCTGGATTTCTTTGCACTGAGTAAGGTGATGGTGACCAGTATAAGTGCCATCCCAGTCACTTGAATCATAGTGAGTGCATTATTCAGAAACAGGACGCCAAATAACGAAGCGGTCACGGGTTCGACCATGGCCACCATCGAGGCAGTCGTCGGAGCTGTCTTTTGAAGACCAATCACATAGACAGTAAAAGAAAGCCCCGCGCCAATGATCCCAAGCAGCAGGAACCAGCCAAAGTCACTGGATGACAAAACACTGAACGCTTCTCCTCTATCCATGAATAGAAAGAGAATCAGAGAGAACGTAAGAAAAGCAGACGTCAGAACAGCCGGACGCTTACCGATTGAGGATGCTTTTTTAAATCCGAATATAAACAGCGCATAAGAAAGCCCCGCGCCTAGCCCGGCGGATGTCCCGACAAGACTCATCGAGATCGACTCCAGATCATAAGCCCCAGTAAGTAATACGATGCCTAACAGAACCACAGCAATCCCCGCCCACTTATACCAGCGTGACCGTTCGATCTTCAGTATGATCGAGGTTGTCAGGACGAATACGGGTGCTGTATACATCAGCGTCGCGGCAACCGGTACACTTGCGTGCTGGATACTGACAAAATATAATGAGAAATTACCGGCCACACCAATACCCGCCAGCAATGACCATAGATAAAATGTTACAGAAGAAGTGATATTCTTCTTAAACCTAAATAAAAACCAGATAACAAAGCAAAACCAGCCAACAGCACCTCTGTAAAAAGAGACCGTGACCGGGCTCCAGCCTCTAGTCATTAAAATATCAGCGAGTCCACCGCTGATCCCCCATAATATACCAGCCAGAATCACTAAACTGACACCTGCATGCTTTCTCATAATGCCCCTCCAGATATATTCAGATAAATCGACATTCTTTCAAGACTATACTCTACTACTATTATGCCTGTGATAAGAAAAAACTCAAAATGACAGACCTCCCAAATAAAGCACTTTTTATGTAAAAAAAGAGCCCGGAAGAAAACTTCCAGGCTCTTTCAGCTTAAATTGCTTAAACAGGATCGAAATTATTCGATGATGTTTGTTACAACTCCAGCGCCAACAGTACGTCCGCCTTCACGGATAGTGAACTTAGTACCGTCTTCAACAGCGATAGGAGCGATCAGTGAAACTGTCATTTCTGTGTTGTCGCCAGGCATAACCATTTCTGTACCTTCTGGTAACTCGATAACACCAGTTACGTCAGTTGTACGGAAAAAGAATTGTGGACGATAGTTTGAGAAGAATGGAGTGTGACGTCCGCCCTCTTCTTTAGAAAGAACATAAACTTCAGCGTTGAATTTTGTATGCGGTGTGATAGAACCTGGTTTAGCTAATACTTGTCCACGTTCAACATCGTCACGTGACATACCACGTAATAATGCACCGATGTTGTCTCCAGCTTCAGCGTAGTCTAACAGTTTACGGAACATTTCTACACCAGTAACAGTTGTTTTAGCAGTATCTTTGATACCGACAACTTCAACTTCGTCACCGACAGAAACTTGTCCGGATTCTACACGACCTGTTGCAACTGTACCACGGCCAGTGATTGAGAATACGTCCTCAACTGGCATCATGAATGGTCTGTCAGCGTCACGTTCTGGAGCAGGAATGTAGTTGTCTACTTCTTCCATTAACTCAAGAATTTTGTTTTCGTATTCTTCGTCGCCTTCAAGAGCTTTAAGCGCAGAACCAGCAACTACAGGAATGTCGTCGCCTGGGAAGTCGTATTCTGACAATAAGTCACGAACTTCCATTTCAACTAATTCTAGTAACTCTTCGTCGTCGACCATATCAACTTTGTTTAAGAAAACAACGATGTAAGGTACGCCAACCTGACGAGATAACAGGATGTGCTCACGTGTTTGTGGCATTGGGCCGTCAGCAGCAGAAACTACCAAGATAGCTCCGTCCATTTGTGCAGCACCAGTGATCATGTTTTTAACGTAGTCCGCGTGACCTGGGCAGTCAACGTGTGCGTAGTGACGCGTATCTGTTTCGTACTCTACGTGAGAAGTTGAGATCGTGATTCCACGTTCTTTTTCTTCTGCAGCTCCGTCGATTTTGTCGTATGCTGTTGCTTCTGCATAACCTTTTTTAGATAATACAGTAGTGATAGCAGCTGTTAAAGTAGTTTTACCATGGTCAACGTGTCCGATGGTACCAATGTTCATGTGTTGTTTTGAACGGTCAAATTTTTGTTTAGCCATTTTAAACATTTCCTCCTTAGGGTTTTGTTCTAATTTTTTTAAAATAGAAAGAGATTTTTCTATTCCTATTTTCACTCATTCATTATACCGATAGACAAGTATAAAATCAATATATATAGCAGAGGCACACTCAGACAAAACCGCCAGTTAAACCCTTCTGTATGAGTGCGGCTTTCAGGACTAAACCTGAATTAAGCTTCTCCACCATTTTTCTTGATGATTTCTTCAGCAATGCTCTTAGGCACTTGCTCATAGTGGTCGAACTGCATCGTGAATGTTCCGCGACCTTGAGTGGCAGAACGTAATGCTGTTGCGTAACCGAACATTTCTGATAAAGGAATGAATCCTTTAACGATCGTTGTGTTACCACGTTGAGTAGAACCTTCGATGTTACCGCGACGAGCTGAGATGTGGCCCATGATATCACCCATGTAGTCTTCTGGAACTGTGATTTCTACAGCCATTAGAGGTTCAAGGATAACAGCACCGGCTTTTTTAGCAGCATTTTTAAGTGCCAGTGACGCAGCCACTTTAAACGCCGTCTCATTTGAGTCGACATCGTGGTAAGATCCGTCATAAAGTTTAGCTTTCACGTCAACTAATGGATAGCCCGCTAAGACACCATTGTCAAGTGACGCTTCCAAACCAGCTTTAACTGCAGGGATGTATTCACGTGGAACAACACCACCAACGATAGCATCTTCGAATTCAAAGCCTGCTCCTTCTTCGTTCGGTGTGAATTCGATCCATACGTGACCGTATTGACCTTTACCACCGGACTGACGAACGAACTTACCTTCAGACTCGACTTGCTTCGTGAATGTTTCACGGTAAGAAACTTGTGGGGCACCCACGTTAGCTTCAACCTTGAATTCACGCTTCAAGCGGTCAACGATGATGTCCAAGTGCAGTTCACCCATACCTGCGATGATGACTTCTCCTGTTTCGTGGTCTGTTTCAGCACGGAACGTTGGATCTTCTTCAGCAAGCTTCTGGAGAGCCAGACCCATTTTATCCTGGTCAGCTTTAGATTTAGGTTCGATAGCAACTTGGATAACCGGTTCAGGGAATTCCATTGATTCTAAGATCACTGGATGGTCCAGATCACACAAAGTGTCCCCTGTTGATGTATCTTTCAAACCAACAGCTGCAGCGATATCACCAGAGAATACTTCCGGGATCTCTTGACGAGAGTTCGCGTGCATTTGCAGGATACGTCCGACACGTTCACGGGAGTCTTTTGTTGCGTTAAGGATATAAGAACCTGATTCCAATGTACCTGAGTACACACGGAAGAATGTCAGACGACCAACATAAGGGTCAGTCATAACTTTAAAGGCTAAAGCAGCAAATGGTTGATCATCGCCGGCTTCGACTTTAACTTCAGCTTCAGGGTTTCTTTGTTCGTGACCAACGATCGCACGAACGTCTAGTGGTGAAGGCAGGTAGTCAACAACAGCGTCAAGAAGTAATTGAACACCTTTGTTTTTGAAAGCTGACCCAACAAGCACTGGGTAGAATTCTACACTCAATGTCGCTTTACGGATTCCGTCTTTCAATTGTTGTACTGAAAGTTCTTCGCCTTCAAGATATTGCATCATGAGCTCTTCGTCCATTTCAGCAACAGCTTCAACTAGTTTTGTGTGCCATTCATCAGCAAGCTCTTTATAGTCTTCCGGGATTTCAACTTCGTTGATTTCAGTTCCCAAGTCGTTTCCGTACATGAAAGCTTTCATTTCTACTAAGTCGATGATTCCTTTGAAGTCATCTTCAGCGCCGATAGGCAATTGAATCGGATGTGCATTGGCTTGCAGACGGTCATGCAGCGTTGCATTTGAATGCAGGAAGTCAGCACCGATTTTATCCATTTTGTTTACAAAAACAATACGGGGTACGCCGTAAGTTGTTGCCTGACGCCATACTGTTTCAGTTTGCGGTTCTACACCAGACTGTGCGTCCAGTACAGCAACGGCACCATCTAATACACGGAGTGAACGTTCAACTTCAACGGTGAAGTCTACGTGTCCAGGTGTATCGATGATGTTAACGCGGTTGCCATTCCACTGAGCTGTTGTCGCAGCTGACGTGATGGTGATTCCACGTTCTTGTTCTTGCTCCATCCAGTCCATTTGTGACGCACCTTCGTGAGTTTCACCAATTTTGTGGATTCGGCCAGTGTAATAAAGGATACGCTCAGTCGTTGTTGTTTTACCAGCATCGATGTGCGCCATGATTCCGATATTACGTGTCTGTCTTAGAGGAAATTTTCTCTTGGCCACTAATCATTACACCTCTCTTAAATAAATTCACTTCATCCTGATGATGAAGACGGATAATACATCAAAATGACGATCATTGTCTGACTCCCTATCAGATAGAAAGTCAGAAGTGATCATCTTACCAGCGGTAGTGAGCAAACGCTTTGTTTGCTTCAGCCATACGGTGGACTTCTTCACGTTTACGAACAGCAGCACCAGTGTTGTTGGCTGCGTCCATGATTTCTTTAGCTAAACGGTCGACCATGGTGTTTTCACCACGAAGACGGGCATAGTTGACTAACCAGCGCAGTGCTAGAGTCGTACGACGGTCAGGACGTACTTCTACAGGTACTTGGTAGTTAGAACCTCCGACACGACGAGCTTTAACTTCTAATACAGGCATGATGTTCTTAAGTGCTTGTTCAAACACTTCGATTGGATCATTACCAGTCTGTTCTTTAATTTGATCAAATGCATCATACAAAATCGAAGATGCTTTCCCACGTTTACCGTCAACCATCAAGCGGTTGATCAAACGGGAAACCAATTTACTATTGTACATTGGATCTGGCAAGACATCACGTTTTGCAACAGGACCTTTACGAGGCATTCAAATTCCTCCTTCCGAGAGATATTAGTTTCATAGATTTTATTTTTCAGTTCAGTTTCATCAGGCGACTAAACGCCTCACTTCACTTTTTTAATCCAGTTTCGTTCGGCAATTCACCGCTCCATTAACTTTTAAAGCCATTGCGCGGCTTGCAGCCTGCTCATTTGACTTAGCTGTTTCAGCTTCAGCTGATTACAGATAAGTTATGTCGATTTATTTCATCGACCTCGCTTTAAAGCGATAATGTCGGGTTGAATTAAACGCCTCACTTCACTTTTTATATTATTTTGGGCGTTTTGTTCCGTATTTAGAACGGCTTTGCTTACGGTCAGATACTCCAGCAGTATCAAGAGCACCACGAACGATATGGTAACGTACACCCGGTAAGTCTTTAACTCGACCTCCACGGATAAGTACCACGCTGTGTTCTTGTAAGTTATGTCCTTCACCCGGAATGTACGCAGTGACTTCGATCATGTTAGATAAACGAACACGAGCGTATTTACGTAACGCTGAGTTAGGTTTTTTAGGAGTCATTGTCCCAACACGTGTACATACACCACGTTTTTGTGGAGAATATACCGTTGTCTGTTTACGTTTTTGAGTGTTGTAACCTTTATTCAAAGCTGGTGATTCAGATTTACTTACTTTTGATTTACGAGGTTTACGGATCAATTGATTCATTGTAGGCATTTCATGTGTCCTCCCTTCATTTAAACTAAATTACTAGTGCGTTTCTAGACCCACACATCCAGGTGGTTCATTGAAAAGCAAAAAAGAATAATCGCATGAGTGATGCGAAGTCTCAAGCTTTAATAAAACCCGAACATATGGCTGTTTTTTGGCTATTGTGCGCCAGTCAGAACGACTGTTGGATCTTACTTGCTAGATGAATCTAGAACAGGAATCTGTACACAAAAGCACCTATAGCATAGTACCACGTGTAACTTTTATAGTCAATAGATTACCAGATTTTTTTCAAAAATAAATGGAAGTTCAGAGCAGCAGCTACTGCTCTGATTTCCATTCCTGTCATTTAATTACTGTTCAGTATTTTCTGTCTGCTTTTTTTCGTCATTGATACTATACACATTTTCACTGACGACGCCTACTTTTTTGGGGTCCATGTCATTATAGACTTTCATACCTGTTCCGGCTGGAATAGATTTTCCGATAATAACATTTTCTTTCAATCCGACCAGCGGATCGTTTTTCCCTCTGATCGCGGCATCTGTCAAGACACGTGTTGTTTCCTGGAACGATGCGGCAGACAAGAAGCTGTTTGTTTCGAGTGACGCTTTAGTGATACCCAAGAGCACTGGACGTGCTGTAGCAGGAAGTCCACCTGTCAGCAGCGTTTCTTTGTTTGCTTGCTTAAAGTCATCTATATCGATCAGGCTGCCCGGCAGGATGCTGGTATCGCCCGGATCAAGAACGCGCACTTTCTGAAGCATTTGACGAACCATAACTTCGATATGCTTATCGCCGATTTCTACCCCTTGAGAGCGGTAGGCGTATTGGACTTCTTTAAGCAGATAGTTTTGAAGTTTGATGACATCACTGACTGCAAGCAGCTGTTTCGGATCGATAGACCCTTCATTAAAGGCATCTCCACGTTCGATGAAACTTCCTTCTTTCACACGCATACGTGCATTGATAGGAAGAGTATAGGTACGTGTATCTGTGGCACCTTTAACAGTGACTTCCTTGATTCGTTCCCCTGGCTTTTCATCGATGGCGATGATTTCACCGGTTACTTCAGTAATGACAGCTTGTCCTTTCGGATGTCTGGCTTCGAAAATTTCCTGAACACGCGGAAGACCCTGAGTGATGTCGTCTCCGGCAACTCCCCCTGTATGGAAGGTACGCATGGTCAGCTGAGTACCCGGTTCACCGATAGATTGGGCAGCGATCGTTCCAACTGCTTCTCCAACTTCGACTTCACGTCCGGTCGCCAGGTTACGGCCATAACATTTCTTACATACACCATGTTTAGCATTACATGTAAAGGCTGAACGGATCGTGACTTGCTCAATGCCGGAATCCACGATTTCTTTAGCCAGGTCTTCAGTGATCAGCTCGTTCTCAGAAACCATGACTTTGCCAGTTTCCGGATGCTTCACTGTCTTACGTGCATACCTTCCGATAATACGCTCATCTAAAGGCTCGATGATTTCGTTACCGTCCTGAATGGCTTGAACGAGTAAACCGCGTTTCGTGCCACAGTCCTCGTTACGGATGATGACATCTTGTGCCACATCGACCAGACGACGGGTAAGATACCCTGAGTCAGCTGTTTTAAGCGCCGTATCGGTCATCCCTTTACGCGCTCCGTGAGTGGAGATAAACATTTCCAGAACCGACAGACCTTCACGGAAGTTCGATGTGATCGGCAGTTCCATGATTCGTCCACTCGGCGCCGCCATCAAGCCACGCATACCAGCCAGCTGGGTGAAGTTAGAGATGTTACCACGGGCTCCGGAATCACTCATCATGAAGATGTTGTTGTGATTGTCCAGAGAGGTCATCAGGTGATCCTGAATCGTGTCTTTCGTTTTCGTCCAGACTTCGATAACAGCGGTATAGCGTTCTTCTTCTGTGATCAGACCGCGACGGTGCGATGCATTGATACGGTCCACTTGTTTGTGAGCCTGTTCCAGGATCTCCTCTTTTTCTTTAAGATCGGAAATGTCGGCAATACCAACAGTGATACCGGATTTTGTCGAATGTTTGTACCCCAGGTTTTTCATCTTATCCAGCATTTTCGATGTTTCCGTTACCTGGAATCGTTTGAAGACTTCAGCAATGATATTACTCAAGTTTTTCTTCTTGAACGGTTCAACAAGCGGCATTTCACTGATGTGCTTTCTGATGTCTGTGCCATAAGGAACAAAGTATTTGTCCGGTGTCTGTTTCTCAAGATTTTCCTGAGTCGGTTCATTCAGATAAGGGAACTCTTCAGGCATGATCTCATTGAAAATCAGTTTTCCGACAGTCGTCACCAAAAACTGTTCTTTCTGCGCATCGGTAAATGGTTTATTCGGCAATGATGACGCATGAACAGCTATGCGAGAATGCAGGTGGACATAGCCAGTCTGATAGGCCTGCACTGCTTCTGCATTGCTTGAGAAGATCATACCTTCTCCGATTTTGTCCTCCACTTCCATTGTCAGGTAATAGTTTCCTAAAACCATGTCCTGAGAAGGGGTTACAACGGGTTTACCGTCTTTAGGATTCAAGATGTTCTGAGCACCGAGCATCAGGATACGTGCTTCTGCCTGCGCTTCATCACTTAACGGAACGTGAACAGCCATCTGGTCACCATCGAAGTCGGCATTGTACGCTTCACACACTAACGGGTGAAGACGGATGGCTTTACCTTCGACCAGGATCGGTTCAAAGGCCTGAATCCCCAGTCTGTGTAACGTAGGAGCTCGGTTGAGAAGGACCGGGTGTTCGCGGATGACATCCTGCAGGACAGCCCAGACTTCTTCATCCATACGTTCTACTTTACGTTTGGCATTTTTAATATTATTGGCAATTTCTCTTGCCACAAGTTCGCGCATGACGAACGGTTTGAACAGTTCGATCGCCATTTCTTTCGGCAGACCACACTGATACATTTTAAGAGTCGGACCAACAACGATAACGGAACGACCTGAATAGTCGACACGTTTACCCAGCAAGTTCTGACGGAAACGTCCCTGTTTACCTTTAAGCATGTGCGACAGTGATTTCAGCGGACGGTTACCCGGTCCGGTCACTGCACGTCCACGACGGCCGTTGTCGACTAATGCATCGACAGCTTCCTGCAGCATGCGTTTTTCATTCTGAACGATGATATGCGGTGCATTCAAGTCCAGTAAACGTTTCAGACGGTTGTTACGGTTGATCACACGACGGTACAAGTCATTCAAGTCACTTGTCGCGAAACGGCCACCTTCAAGCTGAACCATTGGCCGCAGCTCCGGCGGGATGATCGGCACAACGTCCATGACCATCCAAGACGGATCGTTTCCTGAGTTTCTGAATGCTTCCAGAATATCCAGACGACGGATCGCACGTGTACGTTTCTGACCTGTTGCTGTCTGAAGCAGTTCTTTCAGTTCTTTGACTTCTTCAGCAAGGTCAACATTGTTCAACAGTGATTTGATGGCTTCTGCTCCGATATCTGCCTGGAATTTGTTTCCATACTGCAGACGGCGCTCGCGGTATTCTCGTTCTGTCATCAGTTGTTTCTTCTCTAATGGTGTGTCACCTGGATCTATGACCACGTAGGAAGCAAAGTAAATGATTTCTTCCAGTGCACGTGGTGACATGTCAAGGATTAGACCCATTCGACTTGGGATTCCTTTGAAATACCAAATGTGTGTGACAGGTGCTGCCAGTTCCAAGTGTCCCATACGTTCGCGACGTACTTTAGACTTGGTCACTTCAACGCCACAGCGGTCACAGACGATGCCCTTATAATGGACACGTTTGTACTTGCCGCACGCACATTCATAGTCTTTAGATGGCCCGAATATTCTTTCGCAGAATAAGCCGTCTTTTTCTGGTTTCAGTGTTCGATAATTGATTGTTTCCGGTTTTTTAACTTCTCCGTAAGACCAGCTGCGGATCTTATCAGGTGAAGCCAATCCGATCTGAATACTTTCAAATTTATTTACATCGATCAAAGGGGCTACCTCCCTTTTGTAGATTATGAAGCTGCCCTATTGCTTCACGTTTCTATTACTCTTTTTTACGTAGTTGACTGAGAGGCGGTTTCGTCACCGCACTCCCGCCGATCTACTTCACTTTATTCTTGTTCCTGTTCTTGTTCTGCTTTTTCTGCCTGTTCTTCACGTGCCTCTTCTTCTTCAGCTTTCTTGCGCGCTTCTTCTGCACGTTTTTCGTCCTGCTCTTTTTTCATTTTCTCTAAAGAGTCGATGTTTCCAAAGTCATCATCTTCATCTGTATCCTGAAGATCGATGGCTTTTTTATCAATATCCAGAACTTTCAGATCCAATCCTAATGATTGAAGTTCTTTGACAAGAACACGGAAGGATTCCGGTACGCCCGGTTTAGGAATGGTTTCCCCTTTGACGATGGCTTCGTATGTTTTCACACGGCCCACGACGTCATCTGATTTATAGGTCAGGATTTCCTGTAAGGTATATGCGGCACCGTAAGCTTCGAGTGCCCATACTTCCATCTCACCGAAACGCTGTCCACCGAATTGCGCTTTACCACCAAGCGGCTGCTGCGTGACGAGTGAGTAAGGTCCAGTAGAACGTGCATGCAGTTTATCATCAACCATGTGGGCTAATTTGATATAGTACATGACACCAACGGATACTTTGTTGTCGAACTGTTCACCTGTACGGCCGTCGTAAAGAACCGTCTTGGCATCGTCGTCCATGCCTGCTTCTTTGATCGTTTCCCAGACATCATCGTCTGAAGCCCCGTCAAATACAGGTGTGGCGATGTGGATACCCAGCTGACGTGCAGCCATCCCCATGTGGAGCTCGATGACCTGTCCGATATTCATACGTGACGGTACCCCTAAAGGATTCAGCATGATATCGACCGGTGTGCCATCCGGCATGAATGGCATATCTTCTTCCGGCAGGATCAGTGAGACAACACCTTTGTTACCGTGACGTCCGGCCAGCTTGTCACCAACATTGATCTTACGTTTCTGAACGATAAAGACACGGACAAGATAGTTGACGCCTGGAGACAGTTCATCTCCGGATTCGCGGGTAAAAATCTTCACATCATGAACGATACCGCCGCCGCCGTGCGGTACACGGAGTGACGTATCTCTGACTTCACGTGCTTTCTCACCAAAGATGGCGTGCAGCAGTTTTTCTTCTGCAGACAGTTCAGATACACCTTTTGGCGTGACTTTACCAACAAGGATGTCACCGTCGTGAACTTCAGCCCCGATGCGGATGATCCCGCGGTCGTCTAAGTTCTTAAGTGCATCGTCACCGACGTTCGGCAGTTCACGCGTGATTTCTTCAGGTCCCAGTTTAGTGTCTCTGGCTTCTGATTCGTATTCTTCGATATGGATAGATGTGTAAACGTCGTCTTTAACTAAACGCTCACTCATGATGATGGCATCTTCAAAGTTATAGCCGTCAAATGTCGTGAAGGCGATCAGCGGATTTTTCCCGATGGCCATTTCGCCGTTTTCCATGGATGGGCCGTCTGCAAGGATATCTCCTTTTTCAACCACTTCACCATGACGGACAAGTGAACGCTGGTTGTAAGAGGTCCCGGCATTTGAACGTTTGAATTTAGCAACATGGTATTTATCCAGTGCGCCGTCTTCACGTCTGACGCGAATCTCTTTCGCATCCACGTACTCGACAGTACCCGGGTGTTTGGCAATAACTGCAGCTCCGGAGTCACGGGCAGCCGTATGCTCGATCCCTGTTCCGACAAGCGGTGCTTCCGGCTGGATCAGCGGAACCGCCTGACGCTGCATGTTCGCTCCCATCAAGGCACGGTTGGAGTCATCGTTCTCTAAGAACGGGATACTTGCCGTAGCCACAGAAACGACCTGTTTCGGCGATACGTCCATGTAATCCACTTTGGATACTTCAAGCTCTTCATTATTGTTTTTCGTTCTAGCCAGTACCAAGTCATTTTTGAATGTTCCGTCTCCGTTCAGCGGCGCATTGGCCTGAGCCACAACATAAAGGTCTTCTTCATCAGCAGTCAGGTAATCGATTTTATCTGTGACACGGCCCGTTTTCTTGTCTACTTTACGGTAAGGTGTTTCGATAAAGCCGAATTCGTTGATTTTCGCATACGTTGACAAGCTGTTGATCAACCCGATGTTGGGTCCCTCAGGTGTTTCGATCGGACACATACGGCCGTAGTGGGAATAGTGAACGTCCCTTACTTCATAACCGGCACGGTCACGAGTCAGTCCACCGGGTCCCAAGGCAGACAGACGACGTTTGTGCGTCAGCTCGCCAAGCGGATTGGTCTGATCCATGAACTGTGACAATTGAGAAGAACCGAAGAATTCTTTGATCGACGCCACGACCGGACGAATATTGACCAGCTGCTGCGGTGTCGTGGTTGAAGTGTCCTGAATGGACATACGCTCACGTACGACACGTTCCATACGAGACAAGCCGATACGGAACTGATTCTGAAGAAGTTCGCCGACAGAACGGATACGACGGTTACCCAAGTGGTCGATATCGTCTGTTTCGCCGATACCTTCCTGAAGGTTGAAGAAGTAACTCATCGATGCGATCATATCCGCAGGGATGATGTACTTGACTTCTCTGTCAGGGTGTCCGTTACCGATCACGTGTACGATGCGGTCATTGTCCGCCGGAGAGTACACTTTGACGATCTGCAGATCGATCGGTTCAGGGACGACACCGTCATCTGAAGGCTGAAGTGTGATGCCGTTCAGTCCGTTATCCAGATGTGGGCCTAATTCGTCCATCACTTCACGGGTAATGAGCGTGCCTTCTTTGGCAAGCAGTTCGCCTGTTTCACCATCAACAAGGGATTCAGCCAATGTAAGTCCCATCAGACGGTTTTTCAGGTCAAGTTTTTTATTCATTTTATAACGACCGACGCGAGCGAGGTCATAACGTTTAGGATCAAAGAAGCGTGTCGTCAGTAAGCTGCGGGAAGAATCAGCCGTTTTAGGCTCTCCCGGACGCAGACGTTCATAGACATCTTTCAGCGCTTCTTCTACACGAGAATCAGAAATGTTTTTGTGCACGTCTTTTTCAAGCGTAGCCATCAAGCTTTCGTTCTGTCCGAAGATATCCAGGATCTCATCGTCAGAACCGAATCCTAAGGCACGAACCAGGACACTTAAAGGAATCTTACGCGTGCGGTCGATACGTACGTTAGAAAGGCCTTTAGAGTCTGTTTCATATTCCAGCCATGCGCCGCGGTTAGGAATGACGGTCGCTCCGAATCCTTCCATGCCGTTCTTTTCAACTTTCGGGCTGAAATACACACCCGGTGAACGGACGAGCTGGGAAACGATGACACGTTCAGAACCGTTGATGATAAAGGTCCCCTGTTCGGTCATTAATGGGAAGTCTCCAAAGAACACTTCCTGCTCTTTCACTTCGCCTGTATCTTTAACGATCAGACGCAGCTTTACATATAATGGTGCTGAATAGTTTGCGTCATGCTGTCTTGCTTCATCTACAGTGTATTTAGGTTCCTGAAACTGATAGTCGGTAAACTCCAGCGCCAGATTTCCAGAAAAGTCCTCAACAGGAGAGATATCTTTAAACATATCCTTGAGTCCTTCTTCCAGGAACCAGTCATATGAATTCGTCTGAATTTCAATTAAGTTTGGAAGTTCTAATACTTCACTGATGCGTGAATAACTTCTACGTGTACGGTGCTTGCCGTATTTCACATTTTGGCCTGCCAACCTCTTCACCCCTCATTATTAATCACTAGTCGTCATACTCAAAAGCTCTTGGTCCAGTCAGACAGTCGTTTACGCGACTTTGTTACAATCGTGTAACAAATGTTAACATCCGATTAAGAAGTAGAGTTTTACCCTATTTTAGACCAAAAAAAATACAAAAGATTAGTGAAAGATACAGTCGTATTCATCACACATTCTTTTGTTTAGCTTCAGAAATCGCGTCCGGACAATATTTCGCACGGATTTCATTTTCATACTTTGTTTAGCGTCTATTAAGTTTATAGTAAATCGACTGAATTGTCAAGGGACGATCCAATGTTTTTCGGTCATCAGAGCGGATAGCAATCGCCCGGCGATTGCTTACATTATGAAGGAGCTTTGGTGGTCCCTTTTTGATTCTTTTTATGCTGACGAAGGTTTGCGTGACCGTCATCCACTGTTTTCCCGCGCGAAGGGCACGCGCTGGGCATTTCCTTGACCTCCAGCCCTGTTTTCTCGCACGAAGTTCACGCGCTGGGCATTTCCGTGACCTTCAGCCTCTGCTTTCTCGCGCGAAGGGCACGCGCCGACTGTTTGCGTGACCTTCAGCCTCCACTTTCTCACGCGAAGGGCACGCGCCGATCATTTGCGTGACCTTCATCCTCTACTTTCTCAGGCGAAGGGCACTCGCCGATCATTTGCGTGACCTTCAGCCTCTGCTTTCTCGCGCGAAAGGCACGCGCTGGGCATTTCCGTGACCTTCAGCCCCTGTTTTCTCACACGAAAGGCACGCGCTGGGCATTTCCGTGACCTCCAGCCCCTGTTTTCTCACACGAAGGGCACGCGCTGGGCATTTCCGTGACCTTCAGCCTCCACTTTCTCGCGCGAAGGGCACGTAAACGCTAAACAAATCTACTAGCAGGCTCGGCAGTCCTTCCGCTTTCCCCTCACTGCCTTTTATAAGAAAAGACCTGCGACTCTATAGCCGCAGGTCTTCCTTACTTGTTGTCCCATCAGAACAATTTATTTTTTTGACTGCAAAACCCAGTACCCTTTATCCAGGGCGATACGTTCCACATTACCGAAAACATCGGTCATTTTCTGCTTAGCACTCGGCGCGCCCTGTTTCTTCTGAATAACGATAACGAGCACCCCGCCCTCAGCCAGATGATCATAGGCTTCTGAAATGATCTGATGCACGACTTTCTTCCCTGCCCTTATCGGCGGATTGGAAAGCACGGCACCGAACCTTTTTCCCTCAACGTTTTCATATATGGAAGAAAGATAGATATCCACGTTCTTGATTTCATTTTCTTCAGCATTCCTGCGGGCCAGATTCAAAGCACGTTCGTTGACATCAACCATGTCTATCGTCAGTTTGGGATAGGCCTTTGCCAAAGACAAACCGACCGGTCCGTAGCCGCAGCCCATATCCAGCACTTTCTCATTCGGAAACACTGACGGATCGACGGCTTCAATCATGACCTGCGAGCCATAATCCACGCGGTCTTTGGAAAAGACGCCTGAATCAGTAATGAATTTTAGTGTATTGCCTTTTAAAGTCATCTCAAAGTTTTGTTCGTTATGTTTAGCATTTGGATTAGATGTGAAATAATGATCTGCCATAAGACTCTCCTTGTATTCGTATTTCTAAGTCTTACTAGATTATATCATATCCTCAGGACTGATAAGCTTATCAAATTCTTCTTCTGTCAGGCATCCAGTCTTTATAGCAGCCTCTTTTAAACTGATTTCTTCTTCAAATGCTACTTTTGCCAATCGACTAGCTTTGTCGTAACCTATATGAGGAGATAGGGCTGTAACTAGCATCAAAGAGTTCTCTACGTTCTCTTCCATTTTAACCTCATTAACAGTAATCCCAGCCAAACATTTATCTGTAAATAAAGCCAAGCTGTCATTAAGCAGATTCACACTTTGCATGAAATTATATATTATAACCGGCATGTACACATTCAGTTCAAAGTTGCCCTGTGAGGCGGCTATGCCGATCGTTGTGTCATTTCCCATCACTTGCGTGCACACCATCGCTAATGCTTCTGCCTGAGTCGGATTAACTTTGCCCGGCATAATTGAACTGCCCGGCTCATTTGCCGGTATATTTATTTCCCCTAAACCCGCACGCGGGCCACTTGCTAACCACCTTACATCATTTGCTAATTTCAATAAGTTCGCAGCCAATGCTTTAAGTGCGCCATGTGCAAAAACGAAACTATCTTTACTCGACAATCCGTAAAACTTGTTTGGACTTTCTTTAAACTCAACACCCGTAAAACTATTCAGTTTAGCTATCACTTTCCCTGAAAACTCTTCTGAAGAATTTAAGCCAGTGCCTACAGCAGTTCCACCGATAGGCAGATAAATTAGCTGCTCAACACTTTTTTGGATCATAGCTTTACTCTGGCTGATCATTTCTCTCCATCCACTGATTTCCTGTCCGAAGGTGACCGGTGTCGCATCCTGTAGATGTGTGCGCCCAACCTTAATGATATCCTTATATTTAAACTCTAAATCTTGAAGCGTTTCTATAGTATGGTCCAAAGTCGGAATCAGCACTGTATTGATTTTGAGCACACTTGCTACTTGCATTGCTGTAGGAAATGTATCATTTGTGCTTTGTCCCATATTGACATCATCATTAGGATGAAGCAGTCCTGGCTTCTTCTGGTTGACTAAGTTAGCGATAACTTCATTCATGTTCATATTTGTGTGCGTCCCGCTTCCAGTCTGCCATACAGCCAGGGGAAATTCATCATTCCAGCGACCACTGTAAATTTCCATACACGCTAGCTTTATACCAAGATATTTTTCGTCGTCTAGAAGACCTAATCCTTGATTTGCTGCAGCAGCCATTCTCTTTATTAATGCGTATGCTCTGATTAATTCCATCGGTATTCGTTCATTACCAATTGAGAAATTCTCTAAACTCCTTTGAGTCTGTGCTCCCCACAAATGATCTTCAGGGATCTTCATACGTCCAAATCCATCTGTTACTTCTCTAGATTTCAACACTAACCCTCCTATATTTTAAATCATTATTTCACCGTAGTATTTTTTTAAGTATTTGACTTTCTCTCTCTCAGAACCAAGATCACTTAGTTCTTTAACCAAATTACTGGCCACTATTTTCCTGCTTCGGTTACTCTTGAATCCATTATCTAAAAGTACTTTAATATCGTCAGAATTCAAATAGAAGTTGAGTTTTAAACTTTCCCATCCTAGTTCATTCAGCAATCCAGTGATCCTATTGGAAAACGTAATGATCGAATCAAATTCCAGACTGTTCAGACGATACAGTTCGTTGATTGTTAAATAAGAAACCATCTCAAGGCTCACGTGTTCCTGCAACGTTTCAAGAAAAAAGAGAACTTTCTCAACTGAGGAATTAGTGATGATCAAAACTTTTTGCTTATCTTTTGTGATCGATCTGTTTTTGATCATAAACCTGCTGATGATCAAACATAAAACAGATAACTGATGTTCTGTTAGTGAAAATACCAAGCTAGAATGTTTTAGCGTTTCATTTTCAATAATTTCAAACAAATCAGGAAACATTTGTTTTGTGTTATCCAACTTATCATCATAAAAAAAGTAATCTAACTTATTTTTTATCCGACATTTATAGATATAGGCATAGCATTCATTCACCACGTCACGATACGTATGAAAATGGATGTGCATCTTTTCTTGAACAGTACGAAGAAGCTCATGAACTACACTTTCTAAACCTTCGTCCTGTGGAAATTCCAGAGGTTCTTTAAAGTTCAATGATGCAATCAGATAATCTAAATATCGACTTTCAATAGCGTTAGCTAGGAGATCATAATGTTTCACCGGCGGCATTTCTTTTGGGGGCTTATTGATCGGATGCCCTTTTTCTATCCTCGAAAGACTGATGATCGTATGAATATAGATGAATTTTTTTGAAGGATAATCCATTGGTACAGCATCTTCACCGAAGAAGAGTTTCAACCTATTGACTGCCTTTTCATGATACAGTTCTAAATGTTTTACGAATTCATCATAGAGCAGCGTCTGCACAGGCGTATTGGCTTTTCTTGGAATATAGCAGTCATTTTTA
This sequence comes from Alkalibacterium subtropicum, assembly GCF_900112455.1. Classification (GTDB taxonomy): domain Bacteria; phylum Bacillota; class Bacilli; order Lactobacillales; family Carnobacteriaceae_A; genus Alkalibacterium; species Alkalibacterium subtropicum. The sequence goes on from NZ_FOLT01000002.1 coordinate 356,993, forward strand.
TCTAACTCAATAATCGACATAAGTTCCCGAGCGACGTACATCCTAATATATTTTTCGTTACCTTCAAAAGATATCCCTTTACGGTGACGATTGACTGCTCTAACCCCAGTACCTTCTAAAAACTGATCCATTTTTAGTCTATCTTTCTTTTTTGTTGATAAACTGAAATTCAACTTTTGGTAAAGCTGTGTCATGTTTAAAATGTTTTTTAAATAACTTAGAGTCAATATCAGTGCAATTCTTTCTTCTATCGTCGGCGAATAATCATCAATTGATAGACTCGAACAAAGACTGGAATAATCAGCATATGTCATATCCGTCTGCATTGAATGATGACTAATATTAAAACGTTTGGTCTCGGGCAAATATTCGTTTAAATTGTAGAGACTTCGCTTTAACGTCGATTCGCTTTTGTTGAAAAGCTGTTCGCATGAAGCAAAATCAACCCTTCCTTTTTCTTGAACATAATTTGCCAGTCTCAAATCAAATTCTGTAACGACCACTGTTATCTCCCCACATCTTAGTATCCCACATTATTATATATTACCTTGTAGTTGTTAACCAAATTCATAATCATTACCAAATACAGTCTATTACTGATAGCTAGCTTTTTTTCTACTCATTCATATTCACTGTTCTAAATTTCCACCTTTTATCAATTATAAAGCAAAAACCGCCACGCGGACGGTTTATAGCTTTATTCTCATTAGCACACTATAATTTTTCGGCTTTCTCTTTCGCTTTATTAGCCATTTTATCTGCTATCTGCGGAGCTAGACCGATATAACTTCTAGGATCAATGAGTTCTTTTAATTCATCCTCAGTATATTTTTCAGCAATCGCAGGATTTTCTTTTAAGTTTGTCAGGAAATCTTCACCGTGGGCAGCTGTTTTGATAGCAATATCATATATCAATGAATGAGCTTTGTCTTTACCTAATTTCTCAGCCATTTTCATCATTAAGTATTCACTATTATCCAACCCTTTATTTCTCAAAGCATTCTCCAGCATGCGTTCTTTTCTAATAGTTAATGTACGCGTCAATTCCTCGCTTCTCAGTAAAATCTCTGTCATTAGCTGCAGTGACTCTTCCATCAACCCGTCAAACAGCATATACTGACTGCTGTCTCCTTCATAAGGACGTACTGAACTGTAAGATCCCACCCCAGGCAATGAGTAAAGTTTCTGAGAATTTGCAATGATACCTTTTGCCAGTTTAGGATTGATTTTATGCGGCATTGTACTGCTCCCCACAGTCCCCTCTTTGAACCCTTCAGCAACTTCTGCGATCTCTTCCAAACTTGTCTGGTAGACCTCTTCTGCCATCTTGTGACAGACACTTGCTAATAACGAAAGGTTCATCATGTACTCCAGCTTGTGTGTATTTATATTTCTGGATGGGACATCCATCTCATACATACCCAGCAGTTCTGCAACACGACTCTGAACACCAGGCCCGATCTCAGGCATTGTACTGAACGTTCCTACCGCTCCACCCATCATAATACGGAAGACGCGTTTTTCAGATTCTTGAATCCGTTCAACCGCATCCAATAATTCACTTATCCAAGCGGATACTTTATAGCCGTAGGTGATAGGGGTGGCATGACGGCCATGCGTTCTCCCCGGCATAACAGTGTCCGCATTATCTTCAGCCAATTTTGCCAGATTATTAAGAATATCTTTGCTCAGCGAAAGAAACTTATCATGCACTTGCTTCATTACATAAAGCTGGCCACTCTGCTGAACATTCTGCGTCGTTATACCGTAGTGGATATACTTCCCGCTGTCATCTGGACAAGCCTGTACCAGAACTTTCAAGAACGGTACAAAGCCGTGCCCAATTTCTCTGTATATGCGATCCATCTCTTCAAAATCAATATTTTCTACTTTAGCTGCATTTTTTATTTTAAGTGCTGCTTCTTCAGGTATAAATCCATGTTCTGCTTGAGCCTTTGCTAAAGCTTTTTCAATTTCCAGCCATGCTTTGTATTTTGTCTGGTCAGTAAATAAATCCTTAATTCCTCTGTCGTCAATAGTTTTGCTTTTTGAATCATAAAAAGCTCTCATGCTCTCTCTCCTTCTTTTATGCTATCCTCTGTTTTTCCCAACAATATAATCATCAACTTCATTTCGTACAAACTCAACGTGCGGGCCATAGACGACGTGAATATGATTCTTTTTAGGGAAGAAGATTCCTGCTGCACCCGATTCTTGCAGTTTCTCTTTATTGACTACTTTATTATCTTTTAAGTCAATACGCAGACGTGATACACAATTATCGACATTCGTGATGTTCTCTCTTCCTCCAAGGCCTTCGACGACAAGCTCTGCTATGCGGTCATAGCGCTTATCGTTCAAGAGTGTAGCATCCTGTACCTGCTCTTCACGACCGGGTGTTTTAATATTGAATTTAATAATGAGGTAACGGAAGGCAAAGTAGAAGACGACGAAGTTCAGGACACCGACAATCAAAATGTTATACCAGTTTGTATTCTCATATAGCAGCCCAAAAATGACAAAGTCAAATATGGTTCCTCGGATATACCCCATCGCAACCGGGAACACTGTCAGCAAGACGGTTCCTAAACCACTTAAAACGATATATACTCCATATAAAATCGGTGAAATGAACATAAAGGAGAATTCAATTGGTTCTGTGACGTTACCTAATACAGCTGTCAGTACGACTGTTAAAATAATACCCCCGGCGACTTTTTTATTTTTCCCATACGCCGTATGATACATGGCCAACCCGATAGCTGGAACTCGGAATAAGTTTCTAACCATTTGCCAAGGAGCTAAATAAGGACTGATCGTAGGCAGGATATCCGTCCATGCTTCATGATCTGGTCCTAACTCAAACAAGATTTCATTCATTGCATTTAAGATTCCAATATAGCTTTCTCCATCAATAACATAGGTCCCGCCGACTTCAGTAAACCGGACAGCGGCACTCAGTACATGGTGAAGACCAAGCGGGATCAATGCACGATCTAAGAACGTATAAATCCCTGGCCCCCATGGCTGGTTCATTATAACAGGAGAGATCCATACCAGGATCGTTGTAAATACTCCCCAAACGACTGGGACCAAAAGTCCTATAGGTATGGTCAGCAAGAATGCCAGGATCAGAACGAACTTTTTCCCCGCGAAGAATGCGAAGGCTAGGGGCAGCTGTTGTCTATAGAACTTGTCTGTCAATTTAGCAGCCAATAGCCCCGCAATAATACCGCCTGCTGCATCGATACGCAGTGTCTGGATTCCTAGGACAAAACCCTGTCCAACCTCGCTCATGACTTCCTCAGAAGCTAAGGTACCTGTTGCATTCAAATACACATTCATAGTAATTAGTAATGTCAGATAACTGATGATAGACGCAAAAACAGATATCCCTTTTTCATTTTTGGCCATCCCGTAAGCAACACCCATCGCAAACAGAACTGGAATGTTTCCAAATATGACATTGGAAATGCTCTGTACACTGCTGAAAATCAGCTGCAGTGTTTCATTTCCTAAAAATGGGAGCTGCTCGATCATATAGCTTTGTGTAAATGCACCCATCAACCCAACAAGCATACCAACCGGCGCCATGATTCCGATTGGCAATAAGAGTGAACGTCCAAAAACTTGGACTTGATCTTTAAACCTACTAAACATACTTTTTCCTCCTTGTTTTTATCTTCTTTAACCAAAATTTCAACCAGCTTAGTATTACTAGTGATATACGTCTTTCTGTAACTTTTAACCGCTGTTATAAAACGAATGAACGATCCACTTTTTGATGGCGTGCAAACAGTCCATTTCTCACTCAGTTCCTCTGATACTATAAAGATCCAGCACTATTAAAATTATTTCTACAAAAGCTATCTATTTATTTACTGGTCTTTTCAGCACTTCGATCCCCGAGAGACTTAGCCATCTTTACAATCCGAGTAATCGTAAGTTACCTCTAAAAAAACTATGCGTTCTTGCTCCTTCACCTCCCAGATTATTTTTGAATGAGTGACAGTATAAGACTGACCCCCATTCCATAAAACGCTTTCTTATCTATATTTATAGTATTATTCTTTTTAAGGACATACAAGGTTATATTCTAGCAATAAACCAGTTCATAAAATGACCTATACAAGCAATGAAAGAGCGACTATCCTAAGACAGTCGCTCTTTCATTGCTTTATGATGTTTTGGTTATTAAAGCGGTCTATAGACAGCTTCCCAACTGTTTTGTCTGACAGCTTCTGCAGAGTCGCTTATATCCACTTGGTTGAGGTTCTCTTCGATGACTTTGTTTATCACTGCTTCTGCTACTCGATCAGAAACTTCTCTCAGACGGGATACATCTGGAAGCAGTGCCGTTCCTTCTTCTGAAAGATCCTGTATATCGTTTACAGCATGAGCCGCTGACAGTAAAACCGAGTCTGTTACTCGCTTGGCTTGAGCAGTGACCAGTCCGAGGCCTAGTCCCGGATAAAGTAGAGCATTATTGGCTTGTCCGATAACGTATGTCACACCCTCATATTCCACAGGCTCAGAGGGACTTCCGGTCACCACTAATCCCTTACCCTTAGTCCAGTTAACAATATCGACTGCTTTAGCTTCTGCCAGGCTGGCTGGGTTCGAAATTGGAAAAATCGCAGGACGTTCCGTGTATTTATGCATATGTTCAACCACATCTTTTGAAAAGGCTCCTGATTGCCCAGAACTCCCTATCAGAATCGTTGGCTTGACCGCTTCAACAGCCTCTTCAAGCGTATCGGGAAGTCGTTCGAACCTGTCTTTAGCCTGTGCATACCTCTGCTGTCCAGCAGTTGCTCCCTTCATTTCGGAATGAACGATCCCATGTCTGTCATATAAATAGATACGTTGTTTAGCTTCTTCTTCAGGCATCCCTTTATCTTTCAACTCAGCTAAAATTAAATCTGCAATACCGATTCCTGCTGTTCCGGCACCGAAAATCATTATAGTATGGTCAGTCAATTTTTTCTGTGTTATCTTTTCAACTGAATTCAATGCAGACACCATCATAATACCTGTTCCTTGAATATCATCATTAAATGTACACAACTTGTCTCTGTATTTATCTAATATAAGCTGTGCATGCCTAATTCCGAAATCTTCCCAATGAAACAAAACATTCGGAAAAAGCTCTGAAGCTATGCTAATAAACTGATCGATAAATTTTAAGTAAGGCTCCCCACTTATTCGTTTTTGACGGTTCCCCAAATAGTATGTGTCATTGAGCAGTTCTTCGTTGTTTGTTCCAGCATCGATAACTACAGGTAACACTTCCTGGGGATTCAGACCAGCCGCGACTGTATATACAGCTAACTTCCCAATCGATATTGCTGCCCCGTTTATTCCCCAGTCTCCCATTCCTAGTACACCTTCTCCATCTGTAATAACCATCAGCTTAATGACAGACAGATTTTTTGTGCTATTTTCTAACGCCGATTTAATTTTATCTGGTTTTGCAGTTGATATATAGACTGCATCTCTAGCCTGATCATTGTCTTTGCTAAAATGCTTAACAGCCTCAGCTATAGTTGGTGTGTAAATGATCGGCAGAAGTTTTTTTATATTATTTTCAACAATATAGAAAAACAGAGTTCGGTTGTCTGCATACAGATTCATTAAATATCGGTGCTTATCATAATCAGTACCCATTCCGCTCAATTTTCTCAGAAAATTATCCGACTGTTCATCGATAGTTTGAATCGCAGGAGGCAGCCGACCTTCTAACGAGAAAACTTCCCTCTCTTGTTCAGTAAAAGCAGTACCTTTATTGATATATGGATTATTTAGTACTTCTGTTAGTTTTATATTAATCACCCTTTAGTTGTATTTTTCATGTATACCCTACATGTTTACTATACCTAACCAATTTAATAATTAAAAGCTGTAATTATTTCCACTAAAATATGATTCACATTAATTTAACTTTATTGAGGTTTTAGACATACATCATTTCAGCTCATAGTTTTCATTAGATCAGACAATCTAAAATGGATTCCAGAAGCGCCTTACAGGCACTATACTGGAATCCATTAACTTATCTTTTTATTAGGTTGATACCCATCAGAAATTATAACACACTTATCTTTCCCATGACATTTCATCTCAAGCTCTGATCCAAAGCATACTATGCAGACCTCGGCATCTCAATCACTCACTTAGATACTTGAAGACATGCACGTTAGCTGGCTGGCTCAAAGTCCGCATCATACTTTGACTTTGTCTTAGACTCTTTCTCATATGCCGGCTCATACTCCGGTTCTTCTTTCGGCAGGATCTGATTTAAAAGGATGCCCGTAATGGCACTAAGGGCAGTTCCAGACAGGGTAAGAAGTCCGGCGATGTCGAACACTGCGCCGCCCAGTCCGATCACCAGCATGGAACTGGCTATGATCAAGTTTCTTGACTGATTGAAGTCCACTTTGTCTTCGATCATCACTTTCAACCCATTGCTTGCGATGACGCCGTACAAGAGGATTGACATGCCACCTAGAACCGCAGCCGGAATGGTTGATATCAGTGCCGTGAATTTGCCCATAAAACTCAGAGCGACAGCGATGAAGGCTGCATTTCTGATGACCGAGACCGATGCGATCCGCGTCATGCCGATCACGCCGGTATTTTCTCCGTAAGTGGTATTGGCCGGTCCGCCGAAGAAGGCTGACACAGCTGTTGCTGCTCCGTCACCGATCAGTGTGCGGTTCAGACCCGGTTCTTTCAGGAATTCACGGTCACAGATCTTACCTAGTACGGAGTGGTCCCCGATATGTTCAGCCACTGTCACAAGCACAATAGGAAGCAGCGCCAGGGCTTCAGGACCGAAGTAGAAATCATAACTCTGGAAAGTGTTCGTTTCAAAAGGCAAGTACAGTTCCGGAAGGGCGATCCAGTTCGCTTCTCTTACCGCGGTGAAATCTACGATCCCAAGCACTGTGGCTAAAAGGTAGCCTCCGACAATGGCAACCAGGAATGGAATGATTTTCAGGAAACCCTTTGCTTTCGTGTTAATGAAGGCCGCAATCAGGAAGGTCGTTACGGATACGACGATGACGCGCCAGTCTGAGTCAGCAACAAAGCCCGCGTTCTGAACGGCATTGGCCGCCAGTCCCAGACCGATGACCATGATCATCGGACCGATAACGATCGGTGGAAGCAGCTTATCCACCCAGGACGTTCCGACGACACGGACGATTCCCGCGATGATTATATATAACAGGCCGACCATGACGACCCCTGTCTGTGCGGCACTGATGTCCCCGCCCATTTGTTCTATGGCTATCTGCATGGCTGCGATATAGGCAAATGAGGAACCGAGATACACCGGCACTTTTGCTTTCGTGGCGATCTGATAAATGAGCGTCCCCATTCCGCTGGCTAAAAGCGCGACGGATACGGGCATATTTAGTAGGATGGGCACGAGAATCGTTGCCCCAAACATTGCGAATACGTGCTGAAGACTCAAGAACATCCCTTTGACCAAGGGCGGCTTTGCCTCCACGTCTAATAGTAACGGTCGTTGTTGAATGGCCATATCTTATCATCCTTCTTTCCTGTTTTTGGGCATAAAAAAATGCCCTTTTATTTTACGCAAAAGGACCTTTAGATAAGATGGATGCTAAGCGGCATCGGGATGCACGTCTTTACATCAGTTTCTGTGTGCAGACTGCTCCTGTGCTTTTCAGCTTTATGAAATTTTTCCATCCTTTTCTACCTCACGGGATAGAATTAAAGGAATTTTGCTTGCATTCAGTTTACCAAGTGTCATTCTGAAAAGCAAGACTTAATTTAAACGTGTATGTGTAAAGTTATTCTCGGAAATTTATTCTAGAAATCTGAAACACTATTTATTTTTTCTCTTCGAACTATGTTTTTAGTATCTTTTAAAAGCTTAAAATCTCTCTCTAACTAAACAATTTCTGTAATTGCCCCATTGGGCTTGAAGAGGAGCCATAATTAGCTACTCTGCCAATTTTCACACCTATTGATGGTCTGGATTTACTTTTCTTCAAGGCTGCTCTTACAGCCCCTTTGAACTCCGGCTGGAGTTCCGCTAAAAGCTCAGGTGTTTTATCTGTTAAGGCTTTGAGAAACGTTCCGTTCTTACGTGCTGAAATAATCGC
>NZ_FOLT01000029.1 GCF_900112455.1 Alkalibacterium subtropicum
ACCCCATCAGTCGCCCTTTTATTGGGCTATAGCCAAGCGGTAAGGCAGCGGGTTTTGATCCCGTCATTCCTAGGTTCGAATCCTAGTAGCCCAGTTAAATTGAATAATGGCGGTATAGCCAAGTGGTAAGGCAGAGGTCTGCAAAACCTTCATCACCGGTTCAAATCCGGTTACCGCCTTATCTTGATTTGAAATAATGCCGGCGTGGCGGAATTGGTAGACGCGCTGGACTCAAAATCCAGTGCCCATTAGGGCGTGCCGGTTCGACTCCGGCCGCCGGTATAAATAACAAAAAGCTGATATGTCTCTTTATTGAGATGTATCAGCTTTTTGTTTTTCCTAGAAATGCGTCAGTCTGCTGAAGGATGTCATACCTATGACTAAAAGAGTTATATCTGGTTATGGTAAAATGTTATGTGAGGAGCGCACGACAACTGGATAGTTCCGAAGGCTGGATAGTGCCATTATCACGAAAATAGGAGAAGTTGTTCCTCTCCAGGGTGGGAATGTTCTTCTGTTTAATGATCGATAAGCTAACAGGTGGACTAAATCAACAAGCTCATGGTTAATAAATGAAAAGTGATGGGAGACCAGAATGTGGACCGGGATAGGCGCCGCATTCCGTGACTGTATTTTGATTTTGAAAAGTGGATAAACGGGTTATGAGGGGCGTCTATAGCTGGCGCGTTGATGCAGGGTCCTGATATGCAAATAGCCTTTTATTGTAATAGAGGAACTGTACTGTGACATGCGAGGGATATCAGATCATACTGGAACATCCATTAGATGAGTGAAAAAGTCTGTCAAATATGTATAGATCAAGAAGAGTGACTTAAGCTAAGTAGGAGAAAAGAGAAGTTAATGCTGTGGGTAAAAGAAGTGAAATGTACCGGAAACCCTGAAAGGAGATTATTGATGAAGATCATAGCGGTGCTGGGGGATTTTTATCATAAGGAATACCTATTGAAAAATGCTCTTTCTGAAGCTGTCAGAGAAATAGAAGGTATTGAAGTAGTGTATGCCAGCCGTACGGAGCTATTGGATAAGCTCAGTGAAAAGCCGGGCTTGGTGATAGTAGCCTCAGAGAACAGGCTGGACCCAGAAAAAAATCCGGATAAGCAATGGATGACCGAATCTGTAGAGCGTCATATCACAGACTATGTAAAAAAAGGCGGGAACTGGTTTGCCTGGCATTCAGGTCTGGCAGGGTATGAAGAGAATGGGAATTATGTCAGTATGCTGGGCGGATATTTCACTCATCACCCTGATGACCTTGTAAAGGTAAGGTATGACTATAAGGACGATCACGTATTAAGTCATGGAAAAGATGTGTTTGCGATAAGGGACGAACATTATTTTATTGAGAGGGTCGAGAAGAGTACGTATTTTTTAGAATCTCTATCAGCATATGGGGCTTCCGACGCAGGATGGACAAGGAGCTATGGTGAGGGTAAAGTCTGCTGCTACATTCCGGCACATAACGAGGAAGGATTGATGAACGTATCTGTACAAAGAGACCTCGGTGCTATTATCAGGTGGTTTAAATAAGGTGAAGAACCTTCTATAGTAATCAGCCAGGAACTTGAAAGCTGTACCGCTGAATCAGTTGATTTAGATATGCCGTCGAAAGTGAATGAAGAATCGTTGACAAGTGAGTGTTTTAGTCTGGATAAGGAATACATCAGAATAAAAAATCAATAAAATAGAATAAAAGCATTGACGTGAAAAGCAAATACTGGTAAAGTTATTTGTGTTGCTGATTTAAAGCGACGCAGTGCTTTTCTGGTTTGTCAGATCACTCAGTCACATGAGTGGAAAAAGAATTTGAAAAAGTTCTTGACAATGAAGACAAAAGCCTG